>JACRKZ010000044.1 GCA_016235455.1 Armatimonadota bacterium
GGCAGATAGCAGAACAGCTCCCCTTGCCGCGCCGGTCGCCGACCCATCATCGCTTGGCTCCTGCCAAGTGATTCGCCGCCCTCGCCGGCAGTCCTTGGGCGACCAGGGGTTCTCTTGGCGGGTTTTCGGACAGAACGGGGGCCGGCTGTGCGCCATGGGCATCGCGGTTCGCCTTACCCGCCGTTGACCATCAACGACAGGATGCGCATGGCCGTGCCGGTGCTCTTGGCATGGTGTGTCGCGGTCATCTTGATGGTCACCCGGTGTGCGCCGGCTGCCAGATCCTCGGCCAGCAGGCGATGCACGGGCCGGTGGAACATGCCGCACCACGGCTCATCGTAGAGGTCCACCGTCTTGGGCGCCGCGCCGTCGATGCTGTAGGTGATGGTGCCTGCGTCGAACCCGGCGATCAGGTACAGACCGATGGCGGTGCCCCCGAAGCCGTAGGTCAGCTCGGCCTCCGGCTCGGTCGCCTCCAGCACGTCCACCGGCGGAGCGAAGTTGCAGGTCTTCTCCGGCGCCCAGCCGGTATGCATGGCGAAGCCCCGGACCACGGTGGCTGCGCTCGGCGCCACCAACTGGCCGTGGTCATAGCACAGCGGGTCGAGCGGCGCCGGCAGGGCCGCCGTCACCTTGGTCGGCCCCGGTTTGGACCAGGCCTGGTCGAGGAAGCTGCGGTACCACTGCGCATAGAGGTCGCAGCCGCGCTGGGTGGGATGGACGACATCGCCCGAGAACTCGGTCCACTTGAGCCGGCCCTCCTTGATGTAGCGCGCCACCTCGCGGTAGAAGAAGAGCGAGGGCAGGGCATAGTGCTCGGCCACCTGCTCGTGGTCGCGCACGATGCCGGGGATTGTGCCCTGGTCCGCGTCGGCCACATGCGGCGTGCTGGCGAAGTAGGTCAGCAGGATGTCGATGTCGGGGTTCAGCCGCTTGGCCTGGCGGACGATGCCCTCCATGGCGCGCACGCCGCCGCCGTTGACGGCGAACTCGAGGAAGAACAGGTCAACCTTGCCCCGCGAGAACACGTCGCGCGGCAGCCGGAACGCGCCCAGGTTGGCATCGGTGCCGCCCACGCCAGCCATGATGAAGTCGAACTGCGCTTTGGGGAAGCGCGCCTTCAGCGCCGCCATCACCGGCTCGCGCCACGACTGCGTGGTCACCGAGCCGCCCATGAAGGCCACGCGCACCGGCCCGCCGGCCTCGAAGCGCGCATAGCTGCGCAGCAGGTCACCGCGCATCTGAAAATCAGAGAAGGTGTCGGTCACTTGCGCTCCACCTTTCGCCATCAGGGCCAGGCTCAAGGCCAGGGCCATCGCCAGCCGTCTGTGCATCGTGCGTCTCCGCGCCCTACGATGCCACAGGGCGGTGCTCGTTGACCAGCCTGGGCGTCGTCAGCCCGTGAGCGCCTGCGCCTCGTGCAGCCGGCGGTAGACGCCCTCGCTGGCCAGCAGTTCGGCATGGCCGCCCAACTCGGCGATGCGCCCGCCTTCCAGCACGACGATGCGGTCGGCGGTCTGGATGGTCGACAGGCGGTGGGCGATGACGAAGGTGGTGCGACCGGCTTCGAGCCGGGCCAACGCCTCCTGGATGAGCGCCTCGGACTCGGTGTCGAGCGCGGAAGTGGCCTCGTCGAGGATGAGCACGCGTGGGTCGCGCAGCACGGCGCGGCCGATGGACAGCCGTTGGCGCTGGCCGCCCGAGAGCTTCACGCCGCGCTCGCCGACGCGTGTCTGGTAGCCTTCGGGCAGCGCCTCGATGAAGTCGTGCGCGTTGGCCGCGCGCGCGGCGGCGACCACCTCGTCATGCGTCGCCTCCGGCCGGCCGAAGCGCAGGTTGTCCTCGATGCTGCCGTCGAACAGGAAGGTGTCCTGGAAGACGATGCCCACCTGCGCCCGCAGCGAGGCCTGGGTCACCGCGCGCAGGTCGTGGCCGTCGAGCGTGATGCGCCCGCTGGTCGGGTCGCTGAAGCGTGCGAGCAGATGCACCAACGTGCTCTTGCCCGCGCCGCTGGGGCCGACCAGGGCGATCACTTCGCCCGGCGCGGCTTCGAGCGTCAGGTCGCGCAGCACCAGCTCGCCCTCGTTGTAGGCGAAGCTGACGTCCTCCACCCGCACCCGGCCTTCGACGCGGTCGAGTACCACGGCGTCCGGCGCGTCGGCTACGGCCGGCTCGATGGCCAGGAAGTCGAGCACTCGCTCGGCTCCGGCCAGCGCGCCTTGCAGGCTGACATTGAGGCTGACGAAGAAGGCGGTCGGCCCGAACAGGCTGCCGAGCAGGAAGATGAACGCGATGAGCAGGCCGGGCGTGAGCCCGCCGGCCAGCACCATGCAGCCGCCCGACCAGATGACCCACAACATGCCCCCCCAGGCCGCGAAATGCGTCATCATGCCCGACCAGCCGCCGAGCAGTGTCTGGCGCATGCGCCTGTCCAGCACGGCGCGGAAGACTTGCGCGAAGCGCTGCGCCTGCCTGGGCTCCTGAGTGAACGACTTGGTCTCCCGCACGCCGGAGATGGCCTCCTGCACCTGCCCCGAGACCTCGGCGGCCTGCTCCTGCACAGCGCGGCCGACGCGGCGCAGCGGCTCGGCGAACAGGTAGACCGCCAGGCCGAACAGCGGCATGACCGGCATGGCCCGCCAAGCCAGCGCGGCGTTCATTTTGAACATGGCCACGAAGCAGACCACGAAGCGCAGCGCGTTGGTCACGGTATCGGCCAGCGTGGAGGTGTAGAGCGCCTGCATGGCGCCCACGTCGTTGGTGAAGATGGACAGCAGCCGGCCGCTCTGCTGGTCGGCGAAATGCGCCAGCGGCAGTGTCTGCAGATGGCCCAGCACGCGGTCCCGCAGGTCGACCAGCGTGCGTTCGCCCAGCCAGGTGAACACATAGGACCGCGCCATGTTGACGAACGCCGTGGCGATCATCGCCGCCAGCCAGCCCAGGCATACAAAGCGCAGGGCGGCATAGTTGCGCGAGACGAAGACGTCGTCGAGCAGCACCTTCTGCAGCCACGGCTGCACCAGGTCGAGCAGCGTGCCGCCGAGCGCCAGGCAGAAGGCGAGCACATGCACCCGCCAGTACGGCGCGGTGAAGGCCAGAGCACGGCGAAGGGTGCGCAACGAACTGCCTCTCTGTTGGGTGCGGGTGTTACTCGACGGAGTAGGATGCCACACCAGGGCCGTGTTTGGCTACCTGAGAGAAGGGCACACCGCGCTCGGCGGCCGTGATCAGGTTGGCGGCGATGCGGCCTGACTCGTAGATGGTGGGCAATCCGCTGCCTGGATGCGTGCCCCCACCCACAATGTAGGCGTTCGCGAACTCCTCGAAGCGGTTGTGCGGCCGCCACAACAACATCTGCCGGATGCGGTGCGACAGGTTGAACACAGCGCCGCGATAGACGTTCTCGCGGCCCTCCCAGTCGGCTGGTGTGTAGACCCGTTCGGCCACGATATGCTGCTCGATGTCCTTCATCTCGGTCCGCTCGGCGATGGTGCGCAGCACCAGATCGCGGAAGGCGGGCGCCTCACGTGACCAGTCGACCGAGCCGCTGAGGTTGGGCGCGGGCACCAGCACGTAGAGCGTGGAGCCGCCCGCGGGCGCCAGGCCGGGGTCGGTGACGCAGGCGTTCTGCACGTAGATCGACGGGCTCGCGGGCAGCGTCTTGCTGCCGACGATCTCGGCCACGTTGGCGCGGTAATCCTCGGCCACGATGATGTTGTGGTGCGGCACCGTCGGGTAGGCCTTGTCCAGGGCCAGATAGAGCATGAACGTCGAGCAGGAGTACTCTCGTCGCCCGAGCTCCGCGTCGGTCCAGCGGCGTCGTGCCTCGGGTGCGACGAGGTTGGTCATGGCATAGGCGAAGTCGGCATTGATGATGACCTGGTCGGCCTCCACCTTGCCGCCGCTGCCCAGATCGAGGCCAACCGCACGGCCGCCGCGGACCAGCACCTGCCGCACCGGGGTGCCGGTATGGATGGTGCCGCCCTCGTCGCGCACCACCTGGGCCATGGCCGCCGACAGGGCGTTGAGCCCGCCGATGGGATGCCATACTCCCCACAGATGCTCGATCAGCGCAAGGATAGTGAAGGTGGCCGGGCACTCCCAGGGCGACATGCCCAGATACTTGGCCTGGAAGGTCATGGCCACGCGCATGTTCTCGTGCTGGAAGTAGCGCGACAGCCGGTCGTAGATGCTGCGCGAGGCGTCGAGCAGTGGCAAGGCCTTGATGAAGTTCGGCCGCAGGAAGTCGCTGAGCTTCTCATAGGGCATCTGCAGGCACCATGACCTCGCGGTTGTTCGTGGGTCGGAAGTCGATGTCGGGGTGGAACGACAGGCGGTACATGGGGTCAAGGCGGCGTAGATCGAGGTGGTCATTCATGTCGCGACCGGTCTCGGCGAAGAGCTCGGCCAGGATCTGCGGCAACATGAGGAATGTCGGCCCGACATCGAACCGGTAGTCGCCGACGTGGAGAGGCCGATTGCGGCCACCCACCTCGTCGTGCCGCTCGTACATCTCGACCTGATAGCCGCGCCTGGCCAGCAGCATGGCCGCGGCCAGGCCGCCCGGTCCCGCGCCAACGACAGCGATGCGTTTGCCCACAACTTCACTCCTCGTCACACCAAGGCGCCGAATTCGTCGATGAACACGCGCATGTCCTCGAGCAGGACCGCTTCTGGCCGGCACCGCAGCACCATGCCGTCCAGGTACATCAGACTCTTGATGATGGGAAACATCCCGCGCTCAAAGACCATGCCGCTGTGCACACCTAGTTTGATGGTCTCCATCATCTTCCTTGTCAGACTTACCTGCGCCACTGAACTGTGTGTGAAATCGCGGTAGAGGTCGAGGAACTTGACCCGGAATCGCTCAAAGGCAGCACCGTCGATAGGTCGCTCGGCCATTTCGTTGAGTCGTTGCGCGCAGGTCGGGTAGTCCCACTGGCTCAGCGCCGCAAAGAAGCCAAACAGGCCGCGGCGCAGCCGGTCGCAAACATGACTGAGCGCGCCCGTGTCCACGAAGTAGAGGTCGTCGTCGCGCAGGAGCACGTTGCCGGGATGGATGTCGCCGTGGAAGGTGCCGACGCAGAACATGAAGAAGCCGTGCAGGTGGAACAGTTCCAGCAGCTTCTCATAGGGCAGCTCACCACGCGCCAGGAGTTCGTCGAGCGTGGGGCCGGGGATGTACTCGCTGACCAGCACGCGCTCGCCCGACAGGTCGCGATGGACCTCCGGGAACCGCAGGTGCGCCAGGTCGAACACGCCGGCATGAGCGTCCCGGATGCCGCGCAGCACGTCGGCATGGGCCACCTCGTTGCGCAGGTCGAGTTCGCTCAGCGTGTACTCGCGCAGGTTGGCCAACATGCCCACGGGATCGGCCACCCGGGCCAGCTTGGGGTAGAGGAATGTGGCCAGGCGGAACAGGCGGCGCACGCTGTCGGCATCGGCGGCGAAGCGACGGGCGAAGTCCTGCTTGATCAGCTTGACCACCACCTCGTCGCCGTCGGCCAGACGCGCGCGATGCACCTGGCCGACCGAGGCGGCGGCGAGCGGCTGCGGGTCGATGCTCGCGAAGCGCGCGCGCCAGGCATCGTCGGTGGCGGCCGCGAGGAGCGCCTCCACCGCCTCGGCGGGGACGGCTCGTGCGCCGCGATAGAGCTGCGCCAGGTGCTCGCACTTGGCGCGATCCAGAAAGTCGATGCGCAGGGCAAAGGTCTGGGCGATCTTCACCGCCAGCAGACCATCGTCCTGAATGCGCTCAAGGTCCGGCAGACGCGGCCCGAAGATGGCCCTGATCAGCCGTGCGAACCGCCACCACGTCACCGCCGTCTCCCGCTGCGGGCCGTCGCCCTGGGAGTACTATGACGTGGTGGCAGCTCCCGTCACCGTGCCCGGCGTGGCTGGCGTCAGTAGCCCAGCATACCGATGGCGGTGCGCAGGTGCGCGGCCCACTCGTTGGCCAGCCCGACGGTGGTCGAGTTATTGGCGCGCGCGTCCTCGCTGCAGGCTGTGAAGACCAGGTGGCCGCGAACCAGGATCTGGGACTCGCCGCCCTTGGATGAGACGGTCACGTCGCTGCGGCTCAGGGGCGTGGCCATCAGGGGTTCCATACGCCGCTGCACGATGCCACAGCGGTTGATGGCGGTGATGCCGCCGGCGGCGACCCGGAAGTTGACGATGGGCACGCCCATCAGCTCATACAACGTGTCCGACGCCCGGTTGGTCAGCGGCATGCCACCGTCGTTGTTGTCGGCCGCTACGGCCGGCGCCGCCAGCCAGAGCGCCGAGGCACAGGCCACACTCATCAGCACCGTCATGCAGATCGGTTTCATATCATGGTTCTCCGCCCCGCCGCGCCGCCAGTGGCGGCCGGTTGGGTGTCAGGCTCATCATGCGCTCGCCCGACACCGGCGGCCATGGGGGCAGGTGTGGGTTCTCGCGGGCGGACCTGCGTAGATCGGGGCGGCTACAGCCGGCGCAGCACGGCGTAGAGGAACGGCACGAGCCAGTCGAGCTGCCACAGTCCGAAGGCCATGACCCCGGTGATGAGCATCCAGGCCACGCAAGTGGCCTGCCGGAAGCAGAGCATGTAGTCGAGCAGCACCGGGCGCAGGTCGGCGGCCGGGCCGGAGTCGTGGTGGGCGCGCCGGAGCTGCGCCCACTGGGCCAGCCGCACCTGCGCCGAGGCCACCAGCAGCAGCAGGCTGGCCGACAAGCCCGAGACCAGCGCCAGTCGGCGCGCTTCGCTGATGTCCCCGCGCCGCGCCGCCTCGCCGTAGCCGTCTCGCTCAACCCACACCAGGCAGATCACGATCACCAGCCAGGCGGTGGACAGGAAACTGACCCAGCGCACGCCAGAGAACCGCTGCTCTAGGGCCATGGGCACGTGACCGGGCGTGCCGCAGCTGCCGCGCTCGGCGTTCGGGGCCTGCTTGTTACAGATGGGGCAGACGAAACCCTCGGCCACGCTGTGCCTCCGGCGCTCGCGGGCCAACACTTGAGGATGCCGGGGGCAGCGCTGCCATCAGTATGTCACCACCGCGACCTGATGCCACCTGCGCTCGCGAGGGTTTCGGCAGAGTGGGGCACTCACCGCGCGGATCTACACCGCTGGCCCCGCCGTACTCAGGGTCTACCCGCTGGTGTGCCTGCTGCCATTGGCGCGACACTGCCGCTGGCAGTGGCGCGATCCGCATGGCGCGGTCGATGTCCGCGATGCCTCTGGAGAGAATCCATGCGCAGACTTGCGCCGTTAGCCTTCACCCTCGCTCTGGTCCTGGCCTTGCCCAGTGTCGCCATGGCCCAACCCATTTCGGTCACGCTCGACGGTCGCCCACTCGGCTTCGACGGCGCCGGCCCGCAGATGGTCCGCGGCCGGGTCCTGGTGCCCATGCGCGGCATCTTCGAGGCGCTCGGCGCCGGTGTGACCTGGGACGGCGCCAACCAGATCGTGTCCGCCACGCGGGCCGAGACGAACGTGCTGCTCCGTATCGGCAGCCGCACCGCGCAGGTCAATGGGCGCGCCGTATCGCTCGATGTGCCGGCCATGCTGGTGCGCGATACCACGATGGTGCCGCTGAGGTTCGTCAGTGAGAGCCTCAACGCGCAGGTCGGCTGGGACGAAGCCAGCCAGACCGTGGCGGTCACCACGCACGGCGTCACCGACCCGCCGGTGGTGCCCCCGCCGACGACGACAACGGCTGTCGCACCCGAGATCAGCTCGTTCACCCACGATGCCGACCGCTGGCTGAACAGCGGCTCCACGCTGCATGTCGTGCTGCTCGGCACGCCCGGCGGCCAGGCCAGCTTCACCGTGCCCGGCCTGGTGAAGGCGGCGCCCTTGGTGGAAGTGGCCGGTGGCCGCTACGAGGGCAGTTGGCGGCCGACGAGCGGCCAGATCGACTTGACTGTGGCCGGCGCGGCCGTGATCGGCACGCTGCGCAGCGGCACCCAGACCGCCGCCATCCAGTCGGCCCGCACCTTGTCGGTGGATACGCAGCCGCCGCTCATCAGCGCGGTGACGCCGTTGCCCGACAGCCAACTCGTGCCGCAGCCCATCGTCTCGGCGGTGTTCGATGACCGCGTGGGCAGTGGCGTCGATCCGACCACCGTGCGGCTGACGCTGGACAGCGCCGACATAACCGAACAGGCGGTGGTGACCAGCAGCTTCGTGAGCTTCCGGCCCGTGCGACCGCTGCCGGCCGAGGAGCATCTGGTGGCGGTCTCCGCCGCCGACCGCGCGGGCAACCGCGTCAGCCGGTCCTGGCGGTTCCGCACCATCGTCGTGGCTGACGGCGTGCGCGCCTTCCGCTGGACCGCGCCGGCCGGCGCGGGTCCCGGCGACACCGTGAGCATCACGCTCGACGCGCCGACCGGTGGGCAAGCCCGCTGCTCGGTGGGTACGGTGGTGGCCAACCAGGCCATGCCCGAGGTGACAACCGGCCACTACGCGGCCGACTACACGCTGCGCCGCAGCGACCAGCTGGCACTGCTGCGCGTGAGTGGCACGTTCACCACGCGTGAGGGCCAGGCCTACACCTTCGAGGCGGAGAATCAGAGCGCTGTGGTGGCGCCGGTGCCGGGCACGACGTTGCCCGTCAGCACGGCGCTGGTCGTGCCGCGGTTCACCTCGCCCAGCCCCGACACGCGCATCGGCGCGTCGGTGGTGTTGCGCGGCACGGGCCCTCGCAACGGCCGTGTGGGTGTGCGTGTGGAGTACGTGACCAAGGTGCTCGGGCTGCTGCCAGTCGGCGGCGCGCTGACCGAGGTGGCGGTCGATGTGGACCGCAACGGCAACTGGCAGACCGCGTCGATCAACGTCGATACGCTGCTCAGCGGCGGCGGCACCACCTACAACGTGACCGCCTGGTCGGTGGGGCTCGACAATCAGCGCTCAGCGTCAGCGACGCTGCGGCTGATGAGGCAGTGACCGGCGGCTCATGCCCGTCCGGCTCCGAGGGGAGCCGGACGGGTGCCGCGGGCTGGACCGCGGCGGGCCTGACTGCCAGCCGGCTACACGATACGTCGGCCCTGGATGATATTGATCAGCACGACCACCACCGCCGCCAGCAGCAGCAGGTGGATGAACCCGCCCATCGTGTAGGACGACACCAGGCCCAGCACCCACAGCACCACCAACACCACGAACACAGTCCACAACATCGCCTTCTCCTTGGCTCAATGGGTAGCTGGCCGGCGGATGCCGGGCAGAGCGCTCCCCATGCCTGATTCTGGGGGCGCACCATGGTCCGGGGCCACGGGGCGCCCGTTGAGGGTCACGCGGGGATGTGCGGGACTGCGGCGGGGGATGGCCTGCGGCGGGGGATGGCCCTACGCGGCACACCGCCCAACATGGCGCCGGCAGCCCACCGATAGAGCGGCCAGCCAAGCCGACGTCAGCAGGTGCTCGGCGCCGACCTGGCACCCGCCTGTCGCAGGCGGTCCGCTTTCAGCGTTGGGTTCGCCCCTGCACCAGGCGGACGCTGATCATCAGCGCCGCGGTGACCAGCAGCACGGCGAACAGGCTCCTGAAGCCGCCCTGCGGGATGGCGCCCAGCGCCATGAGCAGGAGCAGAGCCGGGGCGATCAGCCAGAGCATGGCGGTTCCTTGGGCTACGAGTGGTCGTTCAGCCCGCAGTGGCGAGTCTGCGACAGCGCTTCGCGCATCTTGTCGCGGTCGCGTTGGGGGCCATGCACCACCACCACGTAGCGGCCGGCGCGAAGCTGGTCTTCGTAGCTGATGATGCTGTCGCGCGGGATGCGCTCAGCCCGCCGATGACCACGGCGCTCTCGATGGCCGCGGCAATCCAGCCCACCAGCGGGCCCGCCGCAAACAGCGGCCCCACGCCCGGCACCACCAGGAAGGCCGAGCCGAACAGCAGACCCCACAGCCCGCCCCACAACGCGCCGCGCTGGCCCCACGACTTCATGCGGTCACCCGCGTTGTAGAACCCGACGACATCCTGTTCGGTCTGGTAGTCCTTGCCGATGATCGACAGCCGCTTCATGTCGAAGCCGGCCCGGTTCAGCTCGCGAATGGCGTCCTCGGCGTTGAGGTGGGTGTCGTAGATGGCCACGACCGCGCTCTCCGAGCCCTCGTGCACCACCACGGCCGCCGCGCGCACGGCGCTGGCGGGCAGGAGTTCTGGTGCGTTGACCGATGCTTCCGGCATGTTGGTACTCCTCGTTGGCCCACCGACGCACGACGCGCCGCTGACCCCTGCGCAGAGTCTGCGCCATGGCCACCCGCGCGCCAGCAGTGACAGTCCTGGTCCAAGCCGGCAGAATCCAGTAGATCATCCGGCGCACAGCCCGCCAACGCCATATGATGACCTCCAGGTCTGTTGGTTTTGGAGGAGGGCGATGCTGCAATTCAGCTGGAGCGCGCTGTGCTGGGCCGTGGTGGCGCTGGCCACGATGGTCGCACCCGTCGTGGCCAAGGACGAGACAGAGTGGTACGACGATGGCGTGGGCGCCGTCGGCGCGGGCGACTTCAAGGCCGCCGTTGCCGATTTCAAGGCGGCGGTCAGCGTCGACCCGCGGTACAAGCAGGGCTGGGAGGCGCTGGCCGAGGCGCTCACCAAGCTGGGCCGATTGCGCCAGGCGGCACGCGTGCGCGCCGTGGCGGAGAAGGCGCCGGACGCGCGCGCGGGCGATCCGCCGCCGCTCAACGACGAGCAGAAGCGGGCCCTGGCCGATGATGAGGACCAGGCACCGCCGGGCACGCCCATTCCGCCCCAGAAGGTCGACCCCAAGGTGCCGCCGTTGGTGGTGCCCGAGCCAGCCGGCAAGCCGCAGCCGCTGGCCAAGCTCAACAAGTTCGACAAGGGCCAGTACTGCGATCTGGTCGTGGAGCCCAGCGACAAGGCGCACCCGAACGGTACGGTGCATGTCATCTACTCCGACCAGCCCAGCCACATGACGCCGTCGTTCCTCTACTACCGCGCCAGTGACGACATGGGCAAGACCTGGAGCGAGCAGAAGAACCTGAGCGACGATGAGAGCGGCCATGCGGTGGGCTACTGCCGGCTGCTCAGAGATGCCAGGGGACGGCTCTACGCCATCTGGAAGTACACCGCCAAGGACGCGCTGATCGACGGGCCCGGTGGCAACCAGGCGGGCATCCTGGCCTACCGCTGCTTGGACGGCGGGGCCTGGTCGCGCATCACCCGGCTGACCGATGAGAAGGTGCCGGCCTTCTCGTTCTTTGCCGCCAATGCGCCCGACGGCACGGCCAACGTCATCTGGAGCCAGATGACGCCCGAGGGTCAGCGGGTCTTGGGCTGGTCGGCCAGCGGCTACTGCAACCTGGTCCAGCGCGTGCCGCTGGACGGCGCCACGCCGGGTCAGGTGACCGTGGTCACGGCGCCGCCGCCCTTGCCCACGGAGGCCGAGGTGGAGGCGGCCCGGCGGGCGGGCCATCCCATCCCCTATCAGCAACTGCGTCCGAGCAAGGACGGGCTGATCAACCTGCGCGGTTACATCGCCGCCGACAACAGCGTGCGCTTCGTGGGCGAGGAGCCGGGCAACCCCGACGGTCCCAACGGCACGGGCCAATTGGTTGACCTGTGGGACGGCGCCCAGCGCATCGTGCTCTACCGGTACGAGAAGTTCAAGATGTTCAACAACTTCAACAACCCTGGCGTGCTGTGGCTGGACAGCAAGGGCAAGGAGCATCTGATCCGGTCGCCGGAGCGCGCCGAGACGCCCTGCGTCCGCGACTACCCCATCGAGGGCGGCCAACTGGGCGATGCGACCAACATCATCAGCGGGCCTGAAGGCCGGGGCGTGATCACCTGCTGGCAGGCCACGCCGCTGCCCGGAGGCCGGCTGGCGGTGACCTGCGGTCTGTCGGTCAAGGGCGGTGCCAACCCTGAAGACGCCGAAATGTACGTGTCGTTCTCGGCCGGCGACGGCGTCTGGACCAAGCCGACCATGGTCACCAACAACGCCGCGCGGGCCAGCATGTCGGGCAAGAACACCGAACTCAAAGGCACCATCGCGCTGGGCAAGCGGTACCTGCCCAAAATGGCCTCGGTGGCCTTGGACGAGACGGGCCATCCCTGCCTGCTGATGGTGGACAACGAGATCAACGGGATCATTGCCCAGAGCCCGGAGATGCCCACCAGCGAGAAGGGCCAGTTGCCCGGCTTCAACCTCACCGTGGATGCGCCCATGGTCTTCTTTGTGCGGCTGTGAAGCAGGAGACCAGCGTGCGCGAACGCCTTAGCGATCAGCTCTTCGCCCTGGCGGAAGCCGGCGACGCCGCCGGCCTGTTGGCCCTGCTAGACGCGGACCCCGGCCTGCTGCACGTGCGCCGCGTGCTGCCCGACACGACCCGTGCCGAGGAGCGCCCCACGCTGCTCCAGGCCGCGGCGACGGCCGGCCACCTGCCGCTGGTGCAGGCCCTGGCCGAGCGCGGCGTCGACCTCTATGAGCGCGGCCAATGGGGCTATCCCGCCGTGGTTCATGCCGCGTGGGCCAAGCAGGACGCCGTGGTGGCCTGGCTGCTGGGCGATGCCACGGCGTATCCCAGCCTGGGCGGCGAGCCGTGCTACGGGCTGGGCGTGGAGATCAACCTGGCGGGCCGCATGGGCTGGACCGACATCGTCCGCGCCCACCTGGCCCGCGACCGCCACGCCGCCAACCGCCGCGGCCTGCTGGGCGATGTGCCGCTTCACTGGGCGGCGCACAACAACCAGGTCGACATCGTCGCCGCCCTGCTGGCCGCCGGCGCCGACCTCGAGGCCGATGAGATCGGCCTGTATGGCGGCCGGCCGCTGCACTGGGCCGCCGAGCACGCGCCGGCCTGCGTGGCCCTGCTGCTGGCCGCCGGCGCCGACCCCAACGCCCGCAACGCGCTGCCCGGCGAGCTGGAGGGTGTGACGCCGCTGATCATGTGCGCCCTGCAACACAACGACGAGGCCGAGTGCGCGCGCCTGCTGCTCAACGGCGGCGCCGACCCGAGCCTGCGCGGGCTGGATGGGCTGACGGCGCTGGAGACAGCGGAGCGGTGCGGGCATGGGCGGGTGGCGGCGGCGATTCGCGACGCGGGCGGATCCTCGTAGGGGCGGCCCTCCGTGGTAGCCCAACCACGCGGTCGGCACCTGCGCTCGACTGGGGCGACCGACCAACAGGGCGACCACGGAGGGTCGCCCCTACGAGCCGTCTTGCTATCCGCCAGGCGTGCGCAGGCTGATCTCCTCCACCACCCCCACCAGATCATACCTGTCCCCAGCCGCCTGCCCGACCCGCAGCCCGCTATCGCAGCCCGCCGGCGGCGGGGTGTCGACGCTGGCCTCCAGCTTGCCATCCAGCAGCAACTGCGCGCGCTGGCCGTCGAAGACCACCTTCACGCGGTAGAAGCGGCCGGGCTGGAGCACCGTCGGGCCGGTCAGGAAGGCTGCCTTCTCCGGGCCGGTGAAGATCTCCACGCCCAGCTTCATGTTCTGGTAGTAGACCAGCCTGAACCCCGCGTTGCGGTACTTCATGCACTCGAACAGGCCGCCCATGTAGCCCGCCGGCGGCTTCTCCGCGGCCAGGCTCATCTCCAGGCTGAACGGCCCGCCGCTGGTCAGCGCGGGGATCGGCTTGGATTCCGCGCCCACCGACTGGCCACCGTCGAAGTGCAGGCCGGCGTGGCCGGCGCTCGTGTAGGCGGTCGGCGGCTTCTGCCCGAAGCTCAGCGGGGGTCCGCCGTCGACGCGGTTGGCCACCTTGCCGTCGGCGGCATCGGCGAGGCGCCATTGCGCGGCCAGTCGCTCCTTGGCGCCGCCCTGGCTCACGCCGCCGGTGATGCCCAGCAGCACAAGCTGGGTCTGGGTCAGATCGCCGATGAAGTCGATGGTGGCGATGGCCTTGTCCGGGTTGGGGTTCTCCCAGGGCGTTACCCACAGACCGATGGGTGAGTGCATCAAGTTGCGGCCGGTCCAGGCCACCTGGCTGCCGGACAGCGGCGCCGGGTCCCACCAGTCCTTGAGCTCCAGGCCGTATCGCAGCGGCATGACCGTGCTGGTGCCGTCCTCGTAGTGGATGACATAGCGGCCGATGACCGCGTTGTTGCCCTCGGCCACGGCCCAGCAGGCGGTGTGCAGGAACCACAGGCGCTCGGCCAGCCCGCCGACCCGGATGCCCTTGACCTCGCTGGGCAGCGTGGGCGCGTGTTGGCCGCCACGCAGCGCGATGACGCCCTTGCCCGGCGGCTTGGTCGGGTCGGCCAGCTTGAATGGCCGGCCGGCCAGGCGCACTTCCGCCGGCCAGGGCTCGCGGTTGACCTCGGCGGCGCCCTCGATGCCGCCGGCGCGGCCGAGGTGGTTGGTCAGGAAGAAACGCATATCGTTCTGGCCCTGATCCGTCCAGCCTCCCTTGCCGTCGCCAGCGGTCTGGTCGTAGTAGCCCATGTTGGCATAGGGTGCCAGGTCGACCGGGAAGTAGCTGTACTCGCGTTCCGCTGCCAGCCGCACATCGCCGCCGAGGGTGCTGGTCAGCGTGTCCACCAGCCGCGACACCTTGGCCGTCTCGGCGCCGTAGGCGCCTTCCCAGGCCAGCGTGTCGAGCAGCACCGCGCCGGGGCCGACGGGCAGGCGCGAGAGGAAGTTGGGTGAGGTCAGCGGTCGGCCAGCCTCCAGCGAGGGCAACTCGATGGTGTAGTCGCCGAGCTTGGCGGTGACCTGGCCGTTGCGCCACGGATCGCCGCGGAAGCCCAGGTCGACGCGCGTCCAGTACAGATCGAAGCTGCTCAGCCCGCCGGCCCAGGCGTGGGTCTGGCGGACCGCGGCGCCTTGGGTGCACTTGTCGAACGGCACGAGCCGGGGCGCGGCGGGGAACAGCCCGGCCAGCTTGGCCAGCGCCTCGGGCGCAAAGCCGTGCAGCCAGACCACGCCACCCGCGGCGAGCTGGGCCTTGAGCTTGGCCAGGTCGGCGTCGGTCAGCGTCTGTGAGCCGTCGACCAGGATCGGCCCGTCGCCATCGAGGCCGGGCGTGGTGACCACCGAGCAGGCGGCGAGCGTGGCGCGCAGCACCTCGTTGGTGCCGGCCAGCAGGCGCATCGGCCGCGCGGTCGGCGGCACGGTGGCCAGCCCGTAGCGCACCAGCCGGGCCAGCATCTCGCCGGCCAGCGGCTCG
>JACRKZ010000116.1 GCA_016235455.1 Armatimonadota bacterium
CCGCTCACTGCTCCTGCTTCTCCTGACCGCGACGACGGCCCTGGCCGGCCCCGACCCCGAGTGGTATGTCAAGCGCGCCACACCGACCGAGACCTACGCCGCCTCCATGGCCGCGCACATCGAGCCGGGTCGCGAGACGTTCGGCGCGTGGTACGCCATCGGCCCGTTCGGCCAGGGCGACCGCAACGCCTTCGATACGGTCTATGACCCGGAGAAGGCGGTCGACCTCGCCGCCGAGTGCAGCGGGCTGGGCGGGCGCAAGCTGCGTTGGCAGCGCATGGACGACTACAAGGACGGGCAGGGCAACGACCTGATGCGGCTGAGCGGCGAAGGCAACGTCGCCGCGTACGTGTATCGCGAGATCGAAGCGCCCACGGCGCGCGCCATGCAGGTCTGGCTGGGCAGCGACGACACGCTGACCGTCTGGCTCAACGGTGAGAAGCTGCTGGCCAAGAACGTCGACCGCGGCTGCAATCTGGGTGACGACCGGCTCAGCCTGCCGCTGAAGCAGGGCCGCAACCAGTTGCTGCTCAAGATCGGCCAGTATGGCGGCGGCTGGGCGTTTGCCTTCTCCACCCAGCCGCAGGGCCCGCGCACCATGGAGCTGTGGGCGCTGCTGCTGCGCGACTTCCCCGGCCAGACCAGCGAGGTCAACGGCCTGATGGACGGCACCTTGCAGTTCGACCGACTGGAAGCCCAGCGCAGCGGACGCATGCCCGTGAGCCGCTTCGCCAAGCCCGAGCATGTGCTGCGGCAAGAGGCGCTGTTGCGGCCCGACGACCGTGATCCCGTCGACATCGCCCTGCGCCAGACCGCCGCGCTGCTGGCCGATCTGAGCACGGCCAAGGGCGTGCGCGACCTGAGCGCCGAACGCACGGAACTGGGCCGGCTGCGCGAGGCCAACCAGGCCACGCCGGTGGACAACGTCACCGCGCGGCGCGCGCTGCACCAGCAGGTTTGCGCCGTGCGCCGGCGCATCGCCCTGGCCAACCCGCTGCTCGACTTCAACCAGATCGTGTTCATCAAGCACAAGCGCAACGCCCGCGGCGAGCTCGGCGGCGACCACATGGCCGGTCAGTACTACGGCATGCACGCCACGCCGGGCGAGGGCCTGTTCGTGCTGGACAACGCCTTCTCCGCCCAGCCGACCGCGCGCAACGTGCTGAGCAACTCGGTGCTGGGCAATGGCCGGCTGGCCGGCGCCAGGCTGCCCGACGGCGCCTATCTGGCACCCGACCTGTCGTTCGACGGCAAGCGCATCGTCTTCGCCTTCACCGAGGCCGCCGGCTACCAGCCGACGCCGCGCGCGGCTGAAGACCTGCTGGGCATGTACAACTACTCAGGGCTGCAGTGCTCGTTCACCGAGCGCAACTCCTGGCAGTTGTTCAGCGTGAATGTCGACGGCAGCGATCTGCGGCGCATCACCGACGGGCATTTCAACGATTTCGACCCGTGCTGGCTGCCCAACGGCGACATCGCCTTCATCTCCGATAGGCGCGGCGGCTTTGGCCGCTGCCACATGAGCGCCAACGGCGGCGCGCCGTGGTTCACCTACACGCTGCACCGCGTCAAGCCCGACGGCACGGACATGGTGCGGCTGAGCCATCACGAAACCTGCGAGTGGCAGCCCAGCGTGGCCAACGACGGCATGATCGTCTACACGCGCTGGGACTATGTCGACCGCGGCTTCTTCCAGGCGCACCACCCCTGGAAGACCATGCCCGACGGCCGCGCGGCGATGGCCGTGCACGGCAACTACCCCAAGGACTGGAAGGACCGGCCGTGCATGGAGATGGACATCCGCGCGGTGCCCGGCTCGAGCCGCTGGGCAGCTACGGCCGCCGCGCACCATGGCCAGACCTATGGCTCGCTGGTGCTGGTCGACCCGTTGGTGCAGGACGACGACGCCATGGCGCCGGTCAAGCTGATCACGCCCGACGAGCGCTTCCCCGAGAGCGAGTACGGCTACTTCTGCCGCGAGGCCGCCTACGCCACGCCGTGGGCGCTGAGCGAGAACTACTACCTGTGCGTGTTCGGCTACCCCGATCCCAACCAGCCCGACAGCGTCGAGAACTATGGTCTGTACCTGCTCGACGCCTTCGGCAACAAGGAACTGCTCTACCGCGACCCCAACATCGCCTGCCTGAGCCCCATTCCGCTGCGCGCGCGACCTAAGCCGCCGGTCATCCCCGACGCCGTGCAGCCCTTGCGTGTCGACACTGATGCGCCGCGGCTCAACTACGACCGCCCGCAGACGCTGGCCATGGCCGGAAGCGCCTCGCTGGCCCCCAGCGCTGCGCTGCCGCTCGGAAGCGGTGAGCTTCCGCAGCCGAGCCACTCGGGCTATGACGCGTTGGAACCAGCGCAAGTGACCATCGGCAATGTCTACCAGAGCCGCCACGCCTGGCCCAAGGACACGCTGATCAAGGCGCTGCGCATCGTGCAGATCCTGCCCAAGAGCACGCCCGGCCGCAACAACCCGGCCATCGGCTACGGCACGGAGAAGAACGCGCGGCTGGTGCTGGGCACGGTTCCCGTGGAGGCGGATGGCAGCGCGTCGTTCTACCTCAAGCCCTATGTGCCGGTCTACCTGCAGGCACTGGACGCCGAGGGCCGCGCGGTGCAGTCCATGCGCTCGGACATCTACGCCGCGCCGGGCGAGAAGGTCAGTTGCGTGGGCTGCCACGAGTCGCGCACGGCCGCCACACCCAAGCCTCCGGCGACCCGGCCGACCGCGCTAGGCCGCGAGCCGTCGCGGGTGACGCCCGAACTCGACGGCAGTGCCCCATTTGGCTACCTGCGCCTGGTGCAGCCCGTGCTCGACAAGCACTGCGTCGACTGCCATGCCAAGAGCGACAAGGCGCCCAAGCTGTCGGGCAACAAGGCCGGCGGGCAGTGGGTGGAGTCGTACCGCAACCTCAAGCCGTTCGCCTTCTACTACGACGGCGGCGGCGCGTTCGTCGACTCCAAGACCATCCCCGGCGGGTTCGGCGCACTGGCCAGCGGGCTGTACAAAACGCTGGCCAAGGGACACTACGACGTCAAACTGTCGCCGGAGGAGATGCGCCGCATCACGCTCTGGCTGGACTGCAACTCCGACTTCTACGGCACCTACGAGCGCATCGCCGAGCAGGATCGCGGGGAGGTGGTCTGGCCGGTGCTCGAATAACACTCCCGTTGGCGGCGCGGGCGAAGGCGCCCGCGCCGCAAGGGCCATCGCCGATGCTCAACTTGATCTCCCTGGCGCTCATGGCGCCGCCGATCCTGGCCGACTGGGCCACGCTGCCGGCCGCCAACCTGGCCTCCTGCGAACGCGGTGCCGACGGCTGGCTGACGGTGCGCGTCACGCCCGGCACGGGACGCGCCGGTGTGGTGCTGCGTGGACCGTGGGACCTCGATGCCTACGCCGAGATCGCGGTGCCGGTGCGCAACCTGAGCGACCGGCCCGTGACGGTCATCCTGCGCGTGGACGACGACCGCAGCGCGGAGCTGCCCAGTACGGAGCATCGTGGCGGGCTGTTCGAGTACATGCTCTCGCCGGGACCAGAGCCGGCCTGGCTGACGGTGCCGCTGGGCGACCACCGGCCCAACCCGCTGGCCGCGCACCTGAAGGCGCTGTACTGCGCGGTGCCGCCCGACTTCGTGCGGCGCGGGACGGTGCGCGGGTCGGCGGTCACCGCAATCAGCATCTTCGTGCCCAACCCCACGGCGCCGGCCGGCTTCGCGGTCGGGCCGGTGACCGCGCGCGGCGAGCCGGCGCGGCTGCGCGACCGGACGCCGGCCGAGGTCTTCCCGTTCATCGACACCTACGGCCAGTACCGCCATGCCGACTGGCCGGGCAAGACGCGGAGCGATGCCGACCTGGCCGCCGCCTTGGCGGCCGAGGAGGTCGATCTCGCCAAGCATCCGCGCCCGGCCGAGTGGGACCGCTTCGGCGGCTGGACGCAGGGCCCGGCACTGGAGGCCACCGGCTACTTCCGAGCGGAGAAGGTCGACGGCCGGTGGTGGCTGGTCGACCCCGATGGCCGGCTGTTCTGGTCGCACGGCGTGGTGCGCGTGGGCACCCGCGTCCGCGTCGGCACGGTGTACCATGGCACGCCGCTGGATGACCGCGAGGACTACTTCGAGCGACTGCCCGAGCCGGGCACGCCGCTGGGCGCGTTCTATGACACCGAGCCGCAGGCCTCGCGCGGCTACTACGTGGGCCGCGAGGGTCATCGCGTCTACGACTTTCTGGAGGCCAACCTGTACCGCAAGTACGGCGCCGAGTGGGCCGCGCGCTATGCGGACCAGGCCCAGCGCCGGCTGGCCTCGTGGGGCCTGAACACCATCGCCAACTCGTCCGATCCGGCCGTCTACCGCCAGCGGCGCACGCCGTATACCGCGGTGGTCTATTCGGCGCCGCTGGGCCGCGCCGAGCACCGCATCGAGGCCTCGGGCGGCGACTGGGGCAAGCTGCCCGATCCCTTCGACCCCGGGCTGAGCGCGGTCATCGAACGCACCTTGCGCGAGGAGCTGGCCGACGCTCTGGGCGACCCGTGGTGCCTGGGCTTCTTCGTCGACAACGAGCTGGCCTGGGGCGATAGCTGCCATGTGGCCGAGGCCTGCCTGCGCTCGCCCGCGGGCCAGCCGGGCAAGCAGGCTTTCGTGGCCGAGCTGGCCGGCCGCTATGCCGACATCGCCGCGCTCAACGCCGCCTGGCACACCGCGCATGCCTCGTGGGACGCGCTGCTGGCGGCCACGGCGCCGCCCGACCGCGCCGTCGCGGCCGCGCGGCACGATCTGGAGGCGTTCTCCGAGCGGCTGGTGGCGGAGTACTTCCGCGTCTGCCGCGCCGGGGTCAAGGCGGCTTCGCCACACCACATGTACCTGGGCTGCCGCTTTGCCGGCGGCGGCAATCCGCTGGTGATGCGTGCCGCCGCCGCGGCCTGCGATGTGGTAAGTATCAACCGCTACGCGCGCACACTGGTCGATCTGAAGCTGCCGGACGGGCTGGACAAGCCGATCGTCATCGGCGAGTTCCACTTCTGTGCCCCCGACCGCGTGCCGTTCGCCTATGGGCTGGTGCCTGTGGCCACACAAGCCGACCGCGCGCGCAGCTACCAGTGGTACGTGGACACCGCGTTGGCCAACCCGGCCGTGGTGGGCACACACTGGTCCCAGTTCTACGATCAGCCGACCAGCGGCCGGTTCGACGGCGAGAACTTCCCGACCGGGCTGCTGGACCTCTGCGACCGGCCGTACGCCGAGATGGTGGCGGCGGTGCGGACCATGGCGGGCCGGCTGTATGAGACGCGCTACCGCCGGTGAGAGGCAACCCATGGCAGACGAGGCAAACTGGCAGCCCGACCCCACGGGCCTGCGGGTGGCGTTGGGCGGATTCGAGCAGGCCACGGCCTGGATCAGACCGCGTCGGCACGGCGTGCTCGATCTGGACCTGCTGCGGCAGTGGGCGCGCCTGATCGGCGGCACCACCGCCCTGTGCGTCATGGGCATCATGCTGGCCGACGCCGAACACGGCGGCCTGCCGGTCCGCACCGCGCTGCTGCCGCTGGGGCTGGGCGTGCTGTTGCTTGGGCTCTACCACTTCCACCTGGGCATCGACCCCTCGTCGCTCAGCGCGCGCTGGTCGGCCGAGGCCGATGAGCAAGGCCTCACGCTGCATCGCGGCAGCGACAACTGGCGCGTGCCGTGGGCGCGGATCGAGCACGTCGAGCCCGGCGGCGACGACGCCGCATTCGTGCACTGCGGCGAGGGCGAGCCGGTGCGCATCCCCAGCCACGCGGCGTTTGCGCCGCTGGTCGCGGCGGCGACCTGGGCCGCGGAGCAGCGCCGGAGTCGGTGATGGCCGGCTCCTGACCGGCCCGTGGCCGAGCCCGACACAGCGAGCGTGGCGCGCCCCGGCGCAGAATTCCTACTTACCTACTAGGAAAACAAGAAAAAGCCCTGGACAGATCGCGCGCCTCGTGTCACAGTGTCCGTGTGGGAGCGACGGAGGACACGGACATGGCGGATCAGGCGAAGGAAACAGCGGCACAGCGGGCCGAGCGCATCAAGCGCGAGAAGGATGGGCTCGATGTGTTCGAGGACATCGTGCGCTACAGCCGGCTGGGTTTCGACGCTATCGATCCGGAGGACCGCGACCGCTTCAAGTGGTACGGCGTCTACCAGCAGAAGCCCAACGAGGGCCATTTCATGCTGCGGCTGCGGTTGCCCAATGGCGAGATCAGCGCGTCGCAACTGGACCTGGTGGCGGAGCTGACCGACCGCTATGCGCGCGGCTATGGCGATGTGACCACGCGGCAGAACATCCAACTGCACTGGCTGACCATCGAGGATCTGCCCGACGTCCTGACCAGCCTGCGCGAAGCCGGCATCAGCAGCGTCCATGCCTGCGGCGACACGCCGCGCGTGGTGGTAGGCTGCCCGGTGCATGGCGCCGACTGCGACGAGATTCATGATGCGCGCGACCTGCTCATGCAGGTCAACGGGCTGTTCGTGGGCAACCGTGAGTTCTCCAACCTGCCGCGCAAGTTCAAGATGTCCATCGGCGGTTGCGCGCTACGCTGCGCCCAGCCCGAGATCAACGATGTGGGCATCTGCGCTGTCACCCGCGAGCGGCGTGGTGGCGTCGAGGTCGGGTTCGACCTGTCGGTCGGTGGTGGACTGAGCACGCAGCCCAAGCTGGGTGTGCGACTGCCGGTCTTCCTGCGGCCCGAGCAGGTGGCGCCGACCTGCCTGGCCGTCGGCGAACTGTTCCGGGAGCACGGCAACCGCGACAAGCGCACCGCCGCGCGGCTCAAGTTCCTCGTGGAGGAGTGGGGCGGCGAGCGCTTCCTGGAGGATCTCCAGCGGCGCGTGGACTTCACCTTCGACCCCGACGTGCCGCCGGTGCCGGAACTGCCGCGCCAGCGCGACCATCTGGGCATACGACCGCAGAAGCAGGCTGGCCTGCACTATGTGGGCCTGGCCACGCGGCTGGGTCGGCTGACCGGCGAGCAGATGCGCGTGGTGGCCAGCCTGGCACGCGAGTTTGGCGACGGGACGATCCGCTTCACCAACAACCAGAACGTGATCGTGCTGGGTGTGCCCACGGCCCAGGTCGACGAGGTGGTGCGGCTGGCCAACAACGCGCTGCTGCCGCCCGACGGCGATGTCTGGCAGCGCAACTTTGTGGCCTGCACCGGCGCGCAGTTCTGCAATCTGGCGGTCACCGAGACCAAGCGCGCTCCCGGCGAAGACAGCCCGGCCGAGCAGATGCTCACCACGCTTCAAGCGCGCCTGGCGCACTTCCAGCACTTTGTGCGCATCAACTACAACGGCTGCCCGAACTCGTGCGGGCAGCACTGGATCGCCGATATCGGCCTGCAGGGCGTGAAGTTCAAGGACACCACCGGCACCTCTGTCGAGGGCGTGTTGGTGACCGTGGCCGGCGGCCTGGGCCGGACCAGCCGCTTCTCGCGACCGACGGGCATCAAGTTGCCGTTGCCGGTCGTGGGTGATGCCCTGGTCGGCCTGTTCTCAGCGTTCGAGGCGCAGGCCACCGAGGCCGAGGACGACCTCGGCGACTGGCTGGCGGCGCGCAGTGACGACGAGTTGCGGGTGTTGCTGGGCGCATGACGCCGACCAGCCTCCCTCCCCGCTCGCGGGGAGGGCTGGGGCTGGGGCGGGGGCTGCCCCACGACCGCCCATGCCGTGAGGACCAACCATGAGCGACGAACAGACCACACGACAATGGGCCGACAAGCTGGCCCAAGCCGAGCCGGGCGCCATCGTGGCCTGGGCCGCGGGCGAGTTTGGCGAGCGACTCGTGCTGGCCTGCAGCTTCAGCCTCGAGGACGCGGTGGTCGTGGACTTGTGGGCGCGGGTCGGCGTGCCGCGGCTGTTCGCCCTGGATACGGGCCGGCTGCCCGAAGAGACCTTCATCGCCGCCGAGGCGCTGGCCAGCCGCTACGACCTGCGCATCGAGTGGTATCACCCAGAGGCCACGGCCATCGAGCACCTGCTGGCGAGCAAGGGGCCGTTGTCGTTCCTCGACAGCTTGGACAACCGGCACGAATGCTGCCGCATCCGCAAGGTGGAGCCGCTGGCGCGCGCCCTGGACGGCCGTGCCGCCTGGCTCACGGGGCTGCGCCGCGACCAGGCCACGACCCGCACCGACATTGGTGTGGTGGAGTGGGACGCCGCGCATCGTCTGCCCAAGATCAACCCGCTGGCGGGCTGGACGCGGGCCGATGTCGAGGCCCACGCCGCCGCGCACGGCGTGCCTGTGCATCCGCTGCATCGCCGAGGCTACCCCAGCATCGGCTGCGCGCCGTGTACGCGGGCCGTCGCCGACGGCCAGCATGAGCGCTCCGGCCGCTGGTGGTGGGAGTCGCCCGAACAGAAGGAATGCGGTTTGCACCTGCGCCGGCCGGCGGTTGACCCGAGCGCGGCGAACATCTGACGACGAGGACAGCGCACGATGCACGAATACCAGATGGACCACCTCGACGAACTCGAGGCGCAGAGCATCTACATCTTCCGTGAGGCGTACAACGCCTTCCCCGACCTGGCCATGCTGTGGTCGATCGGCAAGGACTCCACGGCGGCCCTGTGGCTGGCGCGCAAGGCCTTCCTGGGCCGGGTGCCATTCCCCCTGATCCACATCGACACGACATTCAAGTTCCCGGAGATGTACGAGTTCCGCGACCATTGGGCCAGAGAATGGGGCCTCGACCTGCGGCTGGGTCGCAACGAGGAGGCGGTGGCGCGCGGCATCAACTACGAGAACAGCGACGCGTTCACCATCGCCCACGAGATGAAGACGGTGGCGCTCCAGCAGTTCCTCGCGGTGCATGAGTTCAAGGGCCTGTTCCTGGGCATTCGCCGCGACGAAGAGGGCTCGCGGGCCAAGGAGCGCGTCTTCTCCCCACGCGACAAGAACTTCGAATGGCACTACAAAGACCAGCCGCCCGAGTTGTGGGATCAGTTCAACACCGATTTTGGCGAGGACACCCACGTGCGTGTTCATCCCATCCTGCACTGGACCGAGCTGGACATCTGGGAGTACATCCGCCGCGAAGGCATCCCCACTTGCAGCCTGTACTTTGCGCGCGATGGCAAGCGCTACCGCAGTCTGGGCGACCAGCCGGTGACGCAGCCCATCGAGTCCGAGGCGACCACCATCGACCAGATCATCGCCGAGCTGCGCGATACGAAGACTCCGGAACGCGCCGGCCGCACCATGGACCAGTCGCGCGCCTATGCCATGCAGAAGCTGCGCGCCATGGGCTACATGTGATGCGGCCAGAAGCGCATCCGCAGATGACGCAGATGGACGCAGATAGCCTGACAGAATCATCTGTGCTCATCTGCGCTATCCGCGGATGCTCCGCCGTTCTGCTCCATCGGGTATCAGGGAAGACATCATGAGCCAGAACATCACCATCGAACGCACCAACTCGGGGCTGGTCGCTCCGCTGCAGATCGTCATCGTCGGTCATGTCGACCACGGCAAGTCGACGCTGATCGGGCGACTGTTCTTCGATACGGGCACGCTGCCGGTCGAGAAGTACGAGGCCATCAAATACGCCTGCGAGCGTGAGGGCCGCGAGTTCGAGTGGGCCTTCCTGATGGACGCGCTGGAAGAAGAGCGCGAGCAGAACGTCACCATCGACACCGCGCAGACCTACTTCAAGACCGACCTGCGCCGCTACGTGATCATCGATGCGCCGGGGCACCGCGAGTTCCTCAAGAACATGCTGACCGGCGC
>JACRKZ010000117.1 GCA_016235455.1 Armatimonadota bacterium
CAGCGTTCCGGTCCAGATGGCCCAGGTGGTCAGATCCAAGGCACTGTAGCGCGACAGGTAGCGCTTGCTCAGCAGGTTGTAGCCCGTGGCCGAGAGCGCGCCGCCAAACAGCAGCAGCAGCCCGATCAGTTCGGCGCGCCCGCCGGCCTGGCCGGTGCCGATGATGAGCATGCCGCCAAAGGCCGTCACCACCCCGGCCCAGCCGCGGTAGGTGAGCCGCTCGCCCAAGCACAGCACCGCGCCCAGCGTGGTCAGCACAGGGATGCAGGCGACGATCATCGAGGCGGTGCCGGCGGGGATGATCTTCTCGCCGGCGTTGATGCACAGGCCGTACGTAGCGAAGCCCAGCGCGCCGGTCAGCGCCACGCCGGGCCACTCGCGCGGCGCGGGCAGCCGACGGCCCCGAACGGCCCAGATCACCAGCATCACCACCGACGCGACCATCATGCGCGCCAGTGCCAGCGCGCCAGGCGGGAAGAAGCGCACGGCCGAGCGAATACCCACCCAGGCCCAGGCCCAACCGACCAGCATCACGGCGACGGCCAAGCCGATGGTCAGGCGTTCATAGCGCGGCTCGGTCTTCAGATCACACTCCGAGCCCTCAGTATAGGGCCATGCATCACTTGCCCGCCGTCCGCACCAACACCGGTACCCGCGCTTTCAGCTCCAGTTCCACCTGCCCGCGCTGCACCGTCACCGTGGACTTGGCGCCTGGGCCTTCGGCGGTCAGTTCGACGGCCTCCAGCACCTGGCCATCGCGGCAGCCGGGCGGTGCGGGCCAGGTCAGCCGGCCCGCCGACCGCGCATAGGCCAGATAGCCTTGGCTACCGGCGCTGGGCACGAACACGGCGTAGTCGCGTGCCACCAGCCGGCCGTCGACCACTACCTGGTAGCGGTTGGCCGCGTCATCCACCTCCACGAAGCTGTCACGGCCATAGTCCATCCGTCGCGTGGTGCCCTCGGCCCGGTAGCCGCTGGCCTCGCGCAGGCGCAACAGCCGGAAGGGCTGATGCACCAGGTAGGTCGCGTCGAGGATCTGCTCGAGCGGCGTGCCACGGGTGAAGTCGGCGGAGAACGTGGCGCCCAAGATCAGCGCGTCCAGCAGCGCCGGGTCGCCGCCGATCCCGCCACCCCAGGTGGCGTGGCCGTGGTAGACGAACGGTGTGAACGGGATGCGCTCCTCGGCTGTGAACAGCGGCTCGCGGCCACGCATCAGGTGCCAGGTGTGGCCCAGCACGCCGACGAACGGGTCGCAGAAGCCCTCGCTGGTGACATCCACCCCGTGCTGATTGAAGGCCCGCACGATGGCGACTTTGCCCGCCAGGCTCAGTTCGCCGCCCGACGGCTGCCCGGCATTGAAGTCCAGCCGGCGCGGCACGGCGCTGAGCACGTCGATGTGGTAGCTGGAGCGGATCGGATAGGTGGCCAGCGTGCGCTCCACGCGAGCCACCGCGCGCTTGGCGGCCGTCGGGCCGAAGCTCATCAGGTAGGACTGCCCACCGGCCCAGACGCCGCCCTTCTGCAGCTCGCCGTTCACCTCGCGGGCGATCAGCGTGGGCTCCCAGGCCGGGCTGGTCTGGTAGGCGTCGTCGTAGTTGTCGTGGAACGACAGCACGGCGTTGTGAGCCGCGGCGTCGGCGATGGCCGCGCGCAGGCCCGCCATGCCGCCCAGCCGCTCGTTGACCGTGAACACGTCCGG
Source organism: Armatimonadota bacterium (assembly GCA_016235455.1). Classification (GTDB taxonomy): domain Bacteria; phylum Armatimonadota; class UBA10988; order UBA10988; family UBA10988; genus UBA10988. Next base: position 1,700 of record JACRKZ010000117.1, read on the forward strand.
ATAGCCGGTGTCGTGGCCCTGGTGCTGCCAGCCCACCAGATATGCCACCTGCGGCCCGCCGTCGGTCAGCGCCGACACCCGCCGCACCAGGTCCGCCGCCTGGGCGAAGGAGGTGTAGTTGCCCGAACCGGGACTATCGCAGAAGATCTTGTAGATGACGGCATCGCGGTAGGCCGGCGGCGGCTTGGCCGTGACGTCGGCGCGCAGCAGCCGCGCGCCATCGGTCCAGTCGGCGGCACGGCCGTTGACCGCGTCGAAATGCAGCACCACGCGCGGCCGGCTCGTGAGCCGCAGCGACGGCACCGGCGGCCTGGCCGGCGCGCGCCACTGCAGTATGGCGCCCAGCGCGCCCCAGCCGGGGTCGGTACTGGCCACCAACTGGTCATCCACCGCCGGCACCCGGAGCGACGCGGCCAACGGCCCGCCGTGCACCACGCCGGCCAGCGCCTGCGTCACCCAGTCCATGCCCAACACGCGCTCGGCCGCATCGGACCGGCTCGGATCGACCAGCCGGCCCGCGTTCCACGGCAGCGCCAGCCGGCCGTCTGGCCCGCAGGCGACCACGCGGTCGAGGCCGACCGATGCCAGCTCCCAGCCCGGCCGCTCGACCACCTTGGCCAGCTCCAGCACCGCCGCGCGCCGCTCAACGGTACAGGTCAGGTCGAACTCGACCGCCGGCTGCCCAGCGCAGCTCACCGCGCCATGCCAGGTGTAGGCGCTCTGCCCGGGCCGCGCGGTCCAGACCACCTTCTCCGCTATCCTGGGCCGACCGCTGCCCACGTCGATGACGCGCACCGTCGGCGCCAGCAACTCGGGATCGCCGGCCAACTCATGCCCGGCCAGCCGCCAGCTCACCAGCCGTGGCTGCTCGGCGTCGACCGTCAGCACCAGGTCACCCGTGCCGACCTGCGCCGTCCGCGCCGGCCGCGGCGCGGGCGGGGCGGCGGCGGGAGGCGGCACGGGGCTGATCGTGTTCACCAGTTGCGCCCCGGCGGCGGCGCCCGCGGGCAGCACCGTGAAGCGCGCGGCCAGATAGCGCTTGGAGCCGTCGTGGTCGGGCGGGCCGTCGACAGCGCGGCGCTGGCCGCTATCCACGTCGTACAGCCCGAACAGCAGCAGGTACTCGCCTGGCGGCATATTCCGCGGCAGGTCGATGGCGGACCCGTAACGCACCACGCGCCCCGCCGTCCAGCGCCGCGTGGGCACGCCCGGCATGTGGTCGCCACCCAGCCGCACACCATCGGGCGCGGTCTCATCCTCGCCCGCGCGCCGCACATGCACAAAGACCCGCTGGTCACCCGCGTCAGCGGCGCTGCCGGTGTTCTGCCACACCCAGGTCACCGCCAGCCGCGAGCCCGCGGGCACCGCGCCATGGTCCAGCCGGACCTCCAGCAGCTTGGGCCGGAACTCACCGTCGGCAGCTTGCAGGCCCGCTCCAAGCAACGCCAAACACAGCAGCATCACGATGCACTCCTGACCCCAGAGCCCTCTAACAATCCACAGATTAGACAGATTAGGCGAACAGACGCTCGCTCTTTCTTTCCAATATGTGCAATCTGCGAAATCTGTGGATCTTCGCCGAATCAGCACCTTAAGGCATCACTTGACCACCAGCTTGCCCCACAGACTCGGCGTCAACTCGGCCTCGCTGGGCACGTCGGCGGTGATGCCGCTGGCCTTGTTGCTCCAATAGACGCGTTGCAGCGTCTGGAAGCCGTTGCCCCGCAGCAGACCCAGGTCGCCGCGCAGCACCATGCCGGACGCCGGCTTGAGACCGAGCAACGCCAGCGGCACGCTCAGCTCGAAGTCGCCTTCGGCGCCGGCCAACTGCACCTGGTCGCTGACGTCGACCACCTGGTCGAGCGTGATCGTACGCCACGGCGAGCTGAACGGCACCGGCTCCTTGGTACCCGGCACCACCGCGCGATACAGCATCGCGCGCGGCTTGCCCTTGACCATGGCCACCAGCAGCCGCTGGTCGCCAGCCACGGGCTTGGCCCGTTTGGCGTCGGCCGTCGGGTCGGAACCGATCATCAAGTCCAGCGCGCCACCCGTCTTGAACAGCGCGTTGGCCACCTCACCGGTGTTGGTCAGCACATTCGCATCGCCCGTGCGCCATGTGGCATACAACCGGTCGCCGCTGACCGCCAGACTCGCGGTCACGTTGTACGGCTTGGAGTTGCTGTCGAAGTAGGCCTGCACGCCGCGCTTGTCCACCGTGGCCCACTCCGCGCCGGCCCAGTCGTCCAGCTTGCCGTCGATGGTCGGGGCCGCGGCCCTCAGCGGCACGGTCAGCGCGTTGCTGCCCGAGGCCGCCTGGCGCTTGGCCTCGGCTTCCAGGCACCAGGCGCGCGCCGCGGCCAGGTCGTCGGCCTTGACGTCCAGGCCCATCGGCTCGATGCGGCGGATGGTCTCCAGACCGTCCACGCGGACCAGGCTGGTGCGGCCGCCATCGACCAGGTACACCGTGCCGTCGGTGGTCTGCGAGATGGACGGCCAGAAGTTCTCGTCATGGCAGCTGACGTCGTTGAGCAGCATGCCGCGCTGGGCGGTCGGCATGGACCACGAGCGGCCCACACGCACGTCACGGAACAGCTCGGCGACGAACAGCCCATCGGCGGTGAACAGGTACATGTTGCCCTGGTTGCCATTGATGCACCACAGCGGGCCGGCCTCGCCCCGCTTGGGCGTGACGAACGTGCCCAGCAGTCGGGTGGTGCCGATGATCATGCCCGGCCGGTCGGCCACGGGCGACTCATGGCTGGCATGGAGGCCCGGCCACGGGTCGGGATAGGACCAGCGCACCTGGCCCTTGTACACGCCGCACAGGCTCTGCGGCGCGAAGGGCTTGGGCGCCACGCTGAGGATGGTCCAGCCGTCGGGATGGGCCAGCGCCTGGTCACCGCCTGAGCTGGTCGGTCCCTGCACGTCCGCCGCCAGAGACTCCGACCTGGCCCAGTCGTAGAGTGGCGCGCCACCCTTGCTGAAGCCCGTTGGGACCAGGCGCTTGGTGACCCCGTCGACCCGCGCGATGACCACCGACAGGTCGTCCATGACGGTCACGCCACCGGTGCCGGCCTTCAGGAAGGTCACTTCCTCGGGCTGCAGCCGGTTGTCGTCGTTGACATCGCTCCAGACGAAGGCTGCCTGGTTCTTCCACCGGTCGCCCTTCAGGTCGACGCCCTCGGGCCAGCGCGGCTTGAGTTCGTCGGTCTTGAGCGACGACCACTCGTTGGCGCTACCCACGGCGGCCACCGCCTTGGCCAGGCCCGCGCGCAGCAGGTGGATCGAGGCGATCGAGGCGCCGTTGGTCGGGTTCGACGTGTAGCAGTTGGTCAGGTACTGCCGGCCGCCGACATACACTGGAGACTCGGGCTCGCCGCCACAGCCGTAACCGTCGGGCAGTGCCTGATCGCCCGTGTCCGGACGGCGATAGACGTTGACGAGTTGGTCGGTGCCGGCCTGCCAGTCCAGCCGAAACTCCATGCCGTTGTAGTAGAAGCGGGTCG
>JACRKZ010000118.1 GCA_016235455.1 Armatimonadota bacterium
AGCGTGGGCCACGACTCGCACCACATCACCGCCGTGGGCCTCTCGCGCCAGGCCCTGGCCCGCGCGGTGGCGGCGGTGGCGGAGTCCGGCGGCGGCCTGGCCGTGGCCGACGACGACGGTGTGCTGGCCCATCTACCGCTGCCGCTGGCTGGACTGATGAGCGATCAGCCCGCGGCGACCGTGGCCGCGGGCGTGCGTGAAGTGCGGGCGGCGGCGGCCAGCCTGGGCTGTGCCCTACCCGACCCGTTCATGACCCTGTCGTTCATCTCGCTGAGCGTCATCCCCGAACTGCGACTGACTCCCGCCGGCCTGGTGGATGTAACGCGCTTCGAGCGGACGGCACTATCGACGAACGACCGAGTGTAGCCAGCAGACCTGGAGGGTGCCTGTGTCGAACCAGAACCAGCCCAATCGCGAGCCCGGCGGGCCCAACAACGGCCCAGCGGCCGCGGCCAGCCGAGGGCTTGGCTTGTGGCTCATCATGATGGCCATGGTGGCGTTTGCCTTGTACTACGCCCAGAACCTGGGTAGCGCCGACCACCGCTCGGAGATTCCCTACAGCCGGTTCCGCGACCTGGTGCGCGAGGACCGCGTGGCCAAGGTGGTCGTGGCCGATGGCCGCATCAGCGGCGAGCTGAAGCCGGGGCAGCAGGCCGCCGGCGTCAAGGACAAGTTCGCCACCATCCGGCCCACGGGTGACGTCGAGGGCGATCTGCTGCCTCTGCTCGACGAGCACCACGTCGAGTACAAGAACACCCAGCCGTCCCAACTCGGGCCGGCGCTGTTCTACCTGCTGGTCGGTTTCGTGCCAGTCCTGCTGCTGATCAGCTACATGCGCCGCAGCAACCCCGCCGAGCGCGCCGTGTCGTTCGGCCGCTCACGGGCACGCCAGCACATGGAGACCGACACCAAGACCACTTTTGCCGATATCGCCGGCATCGACGAGCCCAAGGCCGAACTCGAGGAGATTGTCGCCTATCTGCGCGAGCCCGACCGCTTCCGGCGGCTCGGCGGGCGCATCCCGCGCGGCGTGCTGCTGGTCGGCTCGCCGGGCACGGGCAAGACGCTGCTGGCCAAGGCCGTGGCCGGCGAAGCCAAGGTGCCCTTCTTCTCCATGAGCGGCAGCGACTTCGTCGAGCTGTTCGTGGGCGTTGGCGCCAGCCGCGTGCGCGACCTGTTCAGGCAGGCCGAGCAGGCCGCCGGCAGCCGCGGCTGCATCGTCTTCATCGACGAACTCGACGCCCTGGGCAAGGCGCGCGGCCACAGCCTCACGGGCGGCAGCCACGACGAGCGCGAACAGACGCTCAACCAGTTGCTGGTCGAGATGGACGGTTTCGACACCCGCGCCAATGTCATCGTCATGGCCGCCACCAACCGGCCCGACATCCTCGACCCCGCGCTGCTGCGCCCCGGCCGCTTCGACCGGCAGGTGACGATCCCGGCGCCCGACGTGAACGGCCGCGAGGCCATTCTGCGGGTCCATGCCCGCCATGTGAAGGTGGATCCCACGCTCGACCTGCGGCGCGTGGCCTCACGCACACCGGGCTTTGTCGGCGCCGACCTGGCCAATCTGGTGAACGAGGCCGCCCTGCTCGCCGCGCGGCGCGAGCACGAGTCGGTGCTGTTCGAGGATTTCGACGACGCCATCGACCGCGTCTCCATCGGCATCGAACGGCGCTCGCAGCCGTTGACCGAGTCCGAGCAGCGGGTGGTGGCCTACCACGAGGCCGGCCATGCGCTGGTAGGCATGTTCTCCGAACACGCCGATCCAGTGCATAAGGTCTCCATCATCCCGCGCGGCCTGACCGAGGGCGTCACCATCTCGGCCCGCGAGACCGACCGCCACATCCACACCGAACAGCACTTCCGGGCCATTCTCGATGTGCTCCTCGGCGGACGCGTGGCCGAGGAGGTCGTTTTCGACGTCGTCAGCAGCGGCGCCTACAGCGACATCAAACGCGTCACCAACCTGGCTCGCTCGATGGTCGCCGAACTCGGTATGAGCCCGCTGCTGGGGCCGCTCAACTACGAGACCGGCTACCGCACCGACCCCGGCGGCTTCTTTGTGCCCGCGGGCAATGGACAGCAACTCAGCGAGGCCACGGCACAGCTGGTCGACAGCGAAGTGCGCCGCTTCGTCGACGAGGCCTACGGCCGAGTCAAGGCCCTGCTGTCGGACCACCGCGCCGAGCTCGAAGCACTGGCGCAACGGCTCATCGAGGTCGAAACGGTCGAACGCGCCGAACTGTATGCCATCGCCGGCCTGCCCGAGCCCGAGGACACCCGACCGGTCCCGGAGCCCAGTCTCTAGGCCTGCTACGGCCCGGCGCCAAAATCGCCCTTGCCGGCGCCAGGGCGCGTGGGCACAGTCGCATTATGGCCCAATGCGACACAAATCGATGTTGTCCACGCATTTCATGTAGCGCCATTGGGGTAGAATGGAACCAACGCCCGGTGCGCAAGCGTCTGGCAGAAGTCAGGGGTATCCGTGTGCCCTGCGGCACGCGGCTTCGAAGTGAGTCGCACGGGGATTGAGCAGCGCAATGGCAGATCAAGGCAGCCGTAACGCCGGTCGACCGGCACCCAAGAGGCCTCGACCGGCTCGCCCGGTCGAGAGCAGCACGCCGTCGGGTGAGCAGACGAGCCGCATCGCCCAGATCATCGACCGCCGACCGGTCCACATGGTCTTCACCGGCATTCTCATGGTGCTCGGCGGCATCCTCGGCTGCATCCTGGCGCTCCGCTACGTCCAGTTGGGCGGCGTCGAGGCCAACCCGATCAAGACGCCGGGCTACTACTGGTTCAACCTGACCTGCATCACCGTGCTGGGCATCCTGTTGGGCTTCCTGTTCGCCTCGTCCACCTTCCGCTGGATTGTGGCGCTGGTGCCACGCCTCGAGCAGATGCCCATCGAAGACAAGGTGGCCGGCATCTTCGGGGTCATGCTGGGTCTGATCATCGCCGTGCTGTTGCAGCCGCTGGCGCGCCAGGTGGGCGCCGCGGGCAACGTGCTGGTGACCCTTATCTACTTCTTCGCGGTCTTCTTCGGCATTGTCTTCGGCATCAGCATGAAGAAGGAGCTGGTGCGCATGTTCGCCAGTCCGCCGCTGGAGGACGACGACGCGGACGGCCCTTATGTGGCCCGCAAGGCGCTGGCCAAGTTGATGGACACCAACGTGGTCATCGACGGCCGCATCCTCGAAGTCTGGAACAGCGGCTTCATTGAGGGCGACCTGCTGGTGCCTCAGTTCGTGCTCGACGAGTTGCAGACCATCGCCGACAGTGCCGACGACCTCAAGCGCGCTCGTGGCCGACGCGGGCTCGACTTGCTCAACCGGCTCAAGGAAGAGATCGCCAGCTTCCGCGTGCTGCGCCCGCGTGACTACGCGGTGTCCGTCACCGACGCCGAGGGCGTGGACAGCAAGCTGGTCAAGCTGGCCGGCGCCATGGATGCCGCGCTGCTGACCAACGACTTCAACCTGAGCAAGGTGGCCGAGCTGCAGGGCATTCCGGTGCTCAACGTGAACCGCCTCGTGCTGGCGCTCAAGCCGGTGGTCATGGCCGGCGAGGAACTGCGCGTCAACATCATCCGCCACGGCCGTGACCCCGGCCAGGGCGTCGCCTACCTGGACGACGGCACCATGGTGGTGGTCGAGGACGGCGAGGCCAAGGTCGGCCGCGTGGTCGATGTGGTCGTCACCTCCATGCTGCAGACCGTCGCCGGCAAGATGATCTTCGCCGTGCTCAAGGACGCCACGGGCAACCACGGCAACCATGGCGACCAAAGCGGCCGGGGCAGCTACCGGTGAGCCAGCCGACATCCCGACCCAAGGTCGACCTGGCCCGCAGCGCCATCATCCTGCCCGCCGCCGGCAGCGGCCAACGCGTTGGCGCGCCGGTCAACAAGCTTCTGCTGCCGCTGCGCGCCGAGCCGCTCCTCCTGCACACCCTCCGGGCCGTGGCCCGTGTGGGCGCGGCGCAGGTCGTGCTGGTCTGCCGCGACGACGAACGCCCCACCATGGCCGCACTGGCCGCCTCGGCCGAGTTGAGCGTCACCTTCGCGGTCGGTGGCGCCACGCGCCAGGAGTCGGTGGCCAACGGCCTGGCTGCGCTCGCGCCCGAGATCGACATCGTCGCGGTGCATGACGCGGCGCGGCCGATGGTCACCCCCGAGCTGTTCTGGGCGGCGCTGGCCTCGGCCGCGGAGCGTGGCACGGGCGTCGTGGCGCTGCCCGCGGTGGACACACTCAAGCTCGTCGAGGGCACGCTGGTCGTCTCCACGCTGGACCGCAGCCGCGTGTGGGCCGTGCAGACACCGCAGGCCGTACGCGTCACACTGTTGCGCGAAGGCTACCGCCAAGCCGCCGACTCCGGGCTCGCGGTGACCGACGAGGCCGGGCTGGTGGAGGCGCTGGGCCAGCCGGTGCACCTGGTGGAAGGCTCGGCACGCAACATCAAAGTCACAAGAGCCGAGGATTTCGCTGTCGCGGAGGCCCTGCTCCAGGGTACGATCGAGAAAGGGTTGATGACTGTGTGGCCTCGAGTGGGATATGGCTACGATGTCCACCGGCTGACCAAGGGCCGGGAGCTGTGGTTGGGTGGTGTTCGTATTGACTCGCCGCTGGGCCTGTTGGGCCACAGCGATGCCGACGCGCTGCTCCACGCGATCTGCGACGCCATGCTCGGCGCCGTGGGCCTCGGCGACATTGGTCGCCATTTCCCCGACACCGATCCCGCCTACGAAGGCATCGCCTCGATCAAGCTCCTGTCGCATGTCGCCGCGCTGCTGCACGATAAGGGATGGCAGGTCCATAACCTGGATGCCACGGTCGTGGCCGAGAAGCCCAAGCTGGCACCACATGTGCCAGCCATGGTGGCCTGCATCGCCGAAGCCGTTGGCATCGACGAAGGGATGGTGAACATCAAGGCAACGACCAACGAGAAGCTCGATGATCTGGGCGCCCAGCTCGGCATCTGTGCCCATGCGGTGGCGCTCGTCGTACCTCGCTAGAGGAGAACCTTCATGCAGATTCTGATCAACGGCAAGAACACCGACCTCCCGGACAACCTGTCCGCCAGCATCCAGAAGCGTCTGGAGAAGCTGGGCGACCGCTACCGCTTCCTCCAAGAGGCGCATGTGGTCGTGGGCAAGCAGCGCAAGTGGCACGAATGTGAGGTCACGCTGCACGTCAAGCATCAGATTCTGCGCGCCAAGGAGCGCGACGCCGACCTCGGCACCGCCGTGGACAACACCTTCGACAAGCTGGAGAAGCAGCTCTCGCGGCACAAGGGCCGCTTGCTGGAGCACAGCCGCCACACCGAGAAGGACAGCCCGACCCCGCTCAGCGAGCTGACCGTCGAGCCGCTCGAGCCGGCCGAGGACCAGTACGTGCCGCCGCGCGTGGTCAAGGTCAAGCGCATCGACATCAAGCCGATGGCCGTCGAGGAAGCGGCCCTGCAGATGGAGTTGCTCGGCCACGACTTCTATGTGTTTGTGGATGACCAGAGCGAGTCGCTCAATGTCATCTACCGCCGCCACAACGGCGATATCGGGCTGATCCAGCCCGAGTAGCCCGTCGCCGCCGGCCCGGCATCGCTCGCGAGCGCCGGGCCGGCCCACCTTGCAGGAAAGCCCCGCGTCACGGCCAATCGGGGGCTCAGGAGGCTGTGATGACCCCCAATGCCTCGCTTCAGCCAGCGGCCGCAGGCTGCCCGACTGGCTGCCTGCTCACCGGCGGCGCCATCGCCGTCGGCCTGCTCGCTCTCGGCGTGCTGACCGTCGCCGTCGTGCCGCCGCTGGGCATCTTCGCGCTCATCCTGGGCGCGATCGCCGCGGCCGCGGTGGCCTGGGCCGCGCTCGCCCGCCAGCAGAGCGAGATGCTCGATGTCGAGCTGGACTGCCAGCCATCGACGCTTCGCCTCGGTGAGACGCTGAACTTCGCCGTCACCGTCAGCGCCAAGAAGCCGTGTCGCCTGAGCGCCGGCACCGTCACCTTGCGCTGCCGCGAGCGTGCCATCTCCCGAGGCGGGACCAGCGACACCACGTACCTGCACACGGTCTACGAGGACACGCGCGACCTGCCCGCCGAGGACCATCTGATGCCCGGCTCGAGCTGGTCGGCCGAAGCGGCGCTGCCGATTCCGCGGGAGCTGCCCGCCACCTTCGTCGGCCGCAACAACTTCATCGAGTGGCATCTTGTGCTGCACATCGGTATTCCCGGTCCGCTCCTGGACATCCGTCGCGAGCAGCCGTTGGTGGTCGTGCCTGAGTTGGTGGAGGGAGCGTCCGATGAAGGTTGACGTCCATTTCGAGGCGCCCGCGGTGACCGCCGACGGCCTGGCCCGCTACGAGCCCGGCCAGACAGTGCGCGGCACGGTGCTCTGCCGGCCCGAGCGCGACGCGCACACGCGCGGCCTGATGATGGCCATTGGCTGCCACATCCACGGCTCCGGCACACCCGAGGACCTGCTGCTGCAGCCGGAGATACCCCTGCATGTGGGCGACCTGACCGCCGGCCAGGTGATCAGCCACAGCTTCGAGGTGGCGCTGCCGGCCGATGCGCCGGTCAGCTACGAAGGGCGGCGTGTGAAGTTCGACTGGGCGCTGCGCCTGCGCGTGGACATCCCCATCTGGCCTGACCAACGCTCTGAGCACCCGTTCGTCGTCACGCCGCGCGGCACGTCGCCGCAACCCTGAAAACGGTGTCAGGGACCGTTTCCGCCCGAGCCTTGCCGTCGGGGTGATCCTGTGGTCTAGTGTAGTCATGAGGAGAGCTGGTGCATGGAACGCATCGAAGGTGGTCATGTGACCACGCCACGAGGCTTTCGGGCCAACGGTGTGGTGGCTGGAATCAAGGTGTCGGGCCGACCCGACCTGGCCTTGCTGGTCAGCGACACGCCCGCGCAGGCGGCCGGTGTCTTCACCACCAACCTGGTGCGTGCCTACAACGTCGACCGTAACCGCCGCCTGCTGGGTGCCGGCCAGGCGTTGCGCGCGGTGATCGTCAACAGCGGCAACGCCAACGTGGCGACCGGTGAGCAGGGCCGACGCGACACCGACCAGATGGCGGCGCTGGTGGCGGCGCGGCTGGACCTGCGGGCCGACGAGGTGGCCGTGGCTCAGACCGGCGTGATCGGCGTGCCGCTGCCCATGGACGTGATTCGCGGCGCCATTCCCGATCTGGTGGCCGGCTTGGGCGACGACGGCGGCCCCGCGGCGGCCGAGGCCATCTGCACCACGGACACGCAGATCAAGCAGACCGCGGTCCAGGTAATGCTCGACGGCGTGCCGGTGACCATCGGCGCCATGGCCAAGGGCGCCGGCATGATCCACCCGAACATGGCCACGATGCTGTGCTTCGTCACCACCGACGCCGCGCTGGGCACGGAGGCCGCGCACCATGCGCTGGTCACGGCCGTGGCGCGCACGCTCAACGCAGTCACCATCGACGGTGACCAGAGCACCAGTGACACCTGCCTGCTGCTGGCCAATGGCCTGGCCGGCAACCCGCTGGTGGAAGATCTGGACGACCCGCGGCTGACGCTCTTCACCGAGGCGCTGACGGCGGTGCTGGACCCCTTGGCGCGGCTCATCGCGCGCGACGGCGAGGGCGCCTCGAAGCTGCTGGTGGTCAAGGTCAATGGCGCGGTCAGCGATGCCCAGGCGGCGCAGGCGGCACGCTCGGTGGCGGGCAGCAATCTGTTCAAATGCGCGGTGCGCGGCAGCGACCCCAACTGGGGCCGCATCGCCTGCGCCATCGGCTACAGCGGCGCCGAGGTCGACCAGTCCAAGCTGACCATCACGCTCAACCAGGTGCTGCTGATGTTTGAGGGCGAGCCCCAGAGCTTCGACGCGGCGGCGGTGAGCCGGTCAATGGATGCGGCCGAGGTCACAGTGCAGGTGGATCTGGGTCTCGGCCGGGGCCTGGGAGTGGCGTACGGCTGCGATCTGACCGAGGAATACGTGAAGATCAACGCCGACTACACGACGTAGGCAGTCAGGCGGGCGGATGAAGCGGCTGGCAGCGGCACGACCGGCGGCATTGCGCCACTGGTCGTTTGTGCGCGAGATCGGCATTTCGGCGTGGCGCGACGAGATCACCATTCTGGCCGCGGCCATCGCGCATTTTGGCCTGCTCAGCCTGGTGCCGGCCACGCTGCTGACCGCGTCGCTGCTGGGTGTGCTGCTCCGCGGTGCCGAGGCGCAGGCCTGGGCCGCGCGGATGCTCAGCACTGCCATTCCGCGGCCCGAGGTCATCGCCTCGATCACCCAGCGCATGGTCGCCGACCGCGGCCAAATCGGCGGATTCGGCCTGGTCATTCTGCTCTGGCTGTCGTCGCGCACCTTCGTCGTGCTGCAGCGCGCGCTGGACTCCATCCTGCACATCCAGCCCCACGAGCGGCGGCGCTCGGTGCTGTTGCAGGGGCTCATCTCCGTGGCCGTGATGGTGGCGCTGGGCGCCTTCGCCTACCTGTCGCTCATCGCCAGTTCGCTGGTCAGCTCGCTGCTCACCTCGCGCGCGGGCTGGCTGCCGGGCGGTGAGCGCTATCTGTCGCGCTGGGTCACGCTGGCCAGCGCCAGCACCACCACGCTGCTGTCCATCCTGCTCATGTACCTGGTCTACCGCTGGCTGCCGAGCGCCAGCGTGCCACGACGCTCGGCGCTGGCCGGGGCGGTGGCGTCGGGTCTGCTGTGGGAGGCGGGCAAGGTCGGTTTTGGTGTCTACCTGACGCGCTACGCCGCCATCGACCGCTTCTACGGCGCCATGGGCGGCCTGGCGTTGGTGGTCGGCTGGAGCTACCTGACCGCCCTGATCGTGCTGCTCGGCGCCGAGGTGACCGAGGCCCACACCAAGGTCTATCCGGCCGGCCGCCCGGCCGTCGCCCAGCCTGACTCCCCCGATCTGCTTGACAGACCCGCCGACGCGGTACAACCTGTGAACGCCGAAGATTGTCCCCAAGCGTGAGGATCTCACCACCATGAGCCAAGAACTGGTTGGTCAACGCTATCTGCTCGAGCGCGAGGTGCGCCGCACGGCGCGCCTGACGGCCTACGCCGCGCTCGATACGCAGTCACAACTGCCGGTGACCATCAAGCTGTTGCGGCCCGACCTGCTGGCGCAGCCAGCCTACCGCGCCGAACTCAGCCAGCGCCTGGCCGTGGTCAAGGGCGGCCTGCCCTGGGCGCCGGCACTGCTCGACCTCGAGCTCGACGGCGACCGACCGTTCATCGCCGAGCGCGTCACCGCAGGCCGCACGGTCGGCGACCGCCTGCGCGCGGGCGAGAGCTTTGGCGCCGACCAGCTGACCTCGTTGGCGGCCGGCGCGGCGCAGGCGTTGACCGCGCTGCATCACGGCCCGTTGCTCATGCACGGCACGCTCTGCCCCGAGTCGCTGCTGGTGGCCGGCGACCAGAGCGTGCTGCTGCTGGACTGCGAGCAGCCGGTCTCGCCGTTGGAGACGGTCGACCAGGCCCGCTATGCGGCGCCCGAAGTGCTCAGCGGCGACCCGGTGGACGCGCGGGCCGACCTCCATGCGCTGAGCTGCATTCTCTACCAGGCCGCACTGGGCCAGGCGCCGTTCGATGGCCCCTCGCCCCTGGCCATCAGCGCCAACAAGCAGCGCCATGTGCCCGACAGCCTGACCGCCTGGCGCACCGACCTGCCCGCCGGCCTCGTGGCCGCCGTGTCGGCCGGCCTGCAGCGCGAGGCGGTGAGCCGGCCGGCCGATGCCACGGCCTTCGCCAAGCTCCTGACCCAGGGCGCTGCCGCCTCGGCGGCAACCATGGCGCCCCCGCTCGGCGCCACGCAGATTCTCGACAAGGCCGTGGCCATACCCGCTGCCAGCGCGGCTGCCGCCTACAACGCCGCCTCGGCGTTCAACGCGGCGGCGGCGGTGGGTGGGCCGCCGGCCGCCGCGCCGCGCCCGCCCCAGCCGGTGCGACGCGAGTCGGGCGGGGCTGGCCCGTTCCTGGCCGTGATCGTGGTGCTGCTCATCGGCGGCGGCCTGTGGTGGGCGCTCAAACATCCCGGCGGCTCGCTCACGGTTCCGGCGCTGGCCGGTATGAATGAGGAGCAGGCCATCGCCAAGCTCAAGGAAGTGGGCCTCAAAGGCACCCAGAACGGCTCCGACTACGACGACAAAGTGCCCGACGGCCAAGTGCTGCGTCAGCAGCCCGAGTCCGGCGCGCGGCTCAACCCCGGCGACACGGTGCAGATCATCTTGAGCAAGGGCTCGAAGAACGCGACGTTGCCCAGCCTGGTGAACATGAGCGAGAAAGAGGCCAAGGCCGAACTGACCAAGCGCGGCCTCAAGTACGGCAGCAGCGAGACCGTGGAGCGCGCCGACGCGCCCAACGGCGTGGTCGTCGACCAGTTCCCCAAGGCGGGCGCCTCGGTGGAACGCGGCTCGCGCGTGAGCCTGTTCGTCAACAAGAAGCCCAAGGACGCGACGACTCCGCCCGCCACGCCGCCCACCGACCCCGGCAAGACGCCCGATGCGGACAAGACAACGCCCGATGCCGGCAAGGACGCCAAGGGCAACCTGCTCGACCGCGCCGTGGAGAAAGGCGCCGAACTGGGCCGCGAGGCCACCCGCAAAGCGATCGAGGCAGCCAAGGACCAGCTCAAGAACGCGGTCGGCGGCGGCAAGGACGAGAAGAAGTAGCCGCTGGCCGGAATCTGGGTCCTGGCGCTGGTTGCGCCGCTAGGGACCCTGTGCTACTCTTGCTAGCTGTTGCTCTGGGGCCGGGTCCGCTGGATCAGGTCGTGTCGGAAAGGGCAACGGAGGGCCCAGTGGCCGAAGGCGAAACCATCTTCGCGAAGATCGTGCGGGGGGAAATCCCTTGTGACAAGGTCTATGAGGATGAGCGCGCCGTTGCGTTTCGGGACATCCATCCCGCCGCGCCGAGCCACATACTGGTCATCCCGAAAGAGCCGCTACCCTCGCTGCTGGAGGCTGGTCCCGAGCACGAGGCGCTGCTAGGCCACTTGCTGGTCGTGGCAACGGAAGTGGTGCGGCTGGAGGGCTTGGCCGAGCAGGGGTTTCGCGTGGTGGTGAACAACGGCAAGAGCGCCGGCCAGGAGGTCATGCACCTGCATTTGCACGTGCTGGCCGGCCGGCCGATGGGGTGGCCGCCCGGTTAGGGTGAGGCTGCCACCGGCACCGTTCGGCCGGAACGACAACGGACGGTCCTGGAGGATTGAGAGTCCATGGCGAAAGTGGAGGTCAAGGACCACGAGTCCATCGACAGCGCACTGCGGCGTTTCAAGAAGCAGCTTCAGCGCGATGGCATTTTGCAGGAAGCTCGCCGCAAGTCGCGCTACGAGAAGCCGAGCGACAAGCGGCGCCGCGAACGCGCCGCGCGCAAGCGCCGGCTCCTGCGCCGCGCCGCGCGCCAGGAACAGCGCGCCGGCCTATAGGGTCAGTCTGGTTTTCCGCACGACACCGATGAGCGCTCTTCGGCGCGCGTCATCGGTGTCGTGTTGCTGGAGCAACGGCCATCGAGGCCCGAATCCCCATCACCGATGGCGTCCAACTGGCGGCCTTGCTCGGTCCACATGACGAGCATCTGGCCATCCTCCAGCGGGGCGCGCAACCGGTCGTCATCACCGCCACGCGCGACGCGCTGTTGCTCGCCGGCGACGACGACGACACGGTCCGGCGTACCCAGCGCGTGATCGGTGAGCTGCTCTACCTGCTCGAACGAGGCCAACCGCTCTCGCTCAGCCAGGTGGAGTATGCGGCGCACAGCCTGGCCGGCGCCAGCGACCAACCGTTAGCCGAAGAACTGGGCGAGACCGTGCTGGTCACCGACCGCGGCAAGCCCATTCGCGCCCGCACGCCGGGCCAGCGCCGCTACGTCAAGGCGCTGGAGACCAACACCATCACCTTCGGCCTGGGTCCGGCCGGCACGGGCAAGACGTATCTGGCCATGGCCTGCGCGGTGCGCGCGCTGCGCACCAAGTCCGTCTCGCGCATCATCCTCTGCCGACCCGCGGTGGAGGCTGGTGAGCGGCTCGGGTTCCTACCCGGTGACCTGCAGGCCAAAATCGACCCCTACTTGCGACCGCTCTATGATGCACTCTACGATATGGAGAGCCTGGAGCGCGCGCAGCGTCATCTGGAACGCAACGTGGTCGAGGTCGCGCCGCTCGCGTTCATGCGCGGCCGGACGTTGAACGACAGCTTTGTTATCCTCGACGAGGCGCAGAACACGTCGCCCGAGCAGATGAAGATGTTCCTGACGCGCTTGGGCTTTGGATCCAAGGCGGTGGTCACCGGTGACCAGACGCAGACCGACCTGCCGCGCAATGCGCCGAGCGGTCTGAACCATGCCGTCGACATCCTCGGCGACATCAAGGGCATCGGCATCTGCCGACTAGGCAGCGAGGATGTGGTACGCCATGAACTGGTGCAACGCATCGTCGAGGCGTATGATCGCCAGGGACGCGCACTCGACGAGTAGCGCGTCGGTGAAGAGGCACGGGTAGCCAGCCATGGCGCAAAAGCCGGCCAAACAGCGAGTCGGGACCAACGGCGGGCGCGACGCCCGTCTCGGGTGGCGCAAGCGCCTCGACGTGGCCCTGCATGAGCTGTCACCCCGCGAGTTCACGCCTCAGCGCCTGCTGCTCATCGTGCTGGCCGTTGCCGGCTTCACCGTGGTGCTGAGCACCGACATCTTCCGCCAGGGCATCACCTGGCAGCCCGGCCAGAAGGCCTCGCGCACGGTCATCGCCGACCGCACCGTGACCTTCCCCGACGATCTCGCCACGGAGCAGCTGCGTCGTGCCGCACGCGATGCGGTGCCCAAGCAGTACACGCCCAGCAACCCCGAGACCGAGGCTATCCAGCGCCTGGACCTGTGGTTCGGCAAGGTCGACGTGACCGCCGCCACCCGCGAAGAGCCCTCGACGCAGGACCTCAGCGAGATGCAGGCGGGTTCTGGCGCGGGGCTGACCACCGACCAGGTGCGAGCCGTGCTCGCGCTGAGCGACGAGAAGCGCATTGCGCTGCGCCGGTCGGTCACCAACCTGCTGCTCGACCTGTACCGCAACCACGAGATCCACGACGACACGCCCCGCGAGACAGACCTGCAAGCAGTGCGCGAGAAGACCGTCAATCGGCTGCGGCAGGCGTTCCCGGACACGCTGTCCCGCGACGTGGGCGCGCGGCTCATCTACGCCGAACTGCGACCCAACCGCCTGTACGATGCGCCGCGCACCGACCGCCAGCGCGAGGATGCCGTCGCCCGCGTGGAGCCAGTGCGCCGCACCATCAACCGCGGCGAGCCGATCATCGAGCGCGGCCAGACGGTAACCGAGGCGCACCAGGCCAAGTTCGAGGCGCTGGGGCTCGTGCAGCGCAAGCAGGACTACCGTGGGCTGCTGGGCACAGCGGCACTGGTGCTGCTGGTGCTGGTCATCACCGGCTGGTATGTGCGGCGCGAACAGCACGAGATCTACATGGACCTGGGCAAGGTGGCCCTGCTCTGCGCCCTGGCCATGGGCTCCATGGCCTTCTTCCGACTGATGATGGTGTGGCGCGCCGATCCTGCCGCCATGGCCCACACGGCCATTTTCTGCGGCGCCACCATGGGCATGTTGATCACGGTGCTGGTGGACTACCGCCTGGCCATGATGATGACCGGGGTGCTGGCCCTGTTCCTGGGCCTGATGATGCCTGGCGCCGGCATCTACGTGGCGTTCGAGGCCTGGTTGGCCGGCCGGGTTGGCGCCATGGCCCTACGCAGCGTATCCAGCCGCGCCGACCTGGTGCGGGCCGCGCTGGCCACCGCGCTGGGCGGGATGATCGTGGCCGTGGCCATCGACCTGCCCCATGGCGCCGACGACGCGCCGTGGACGCTCTCTGCGCTGCTGCGCGACGCACTTTACGGCTCGGCCTGGGGCCTGTTGTCGTTCCTGGTCAGCCAGGGGCTCATGCCGCTTCTCGAGCGCCTGTTCGGCGTGGTCACCCCGTTCCGGCTGCTGGAACTCACCAACAGCTCCTCGCCGGCACTGGCCTTGTTGCGCAAGAACGCGCGCGGCAGCTTCGACTCCTCGCTGACCATCGGCGACATGGCCGCGGAGGCCTGCGAGGCCATCGGCGCCGACGCGCTCGTGGCCCGCGCCGCGGGCTACCACCACGATCTGGGCAAGGTGCGGCACCCCACGTGGTTCGTGGAGAACCAGTTCGGCGCGGAGAACATCCACGACCGGCTGGAGCCGACGGTCAGCGCCAAGGCCATCAAGTCGCATGTCACCGAGGGCCTGCAACTGGCCGACGAGTACAACCTGCCCCGGCCGCTGAAGGATGCCATCGCGCAGCACCACGGCACGTCGCTCATCTCGTTCTTCTACTACCAGGCCAAGGAACGGCTCGGCGACACCTGCCGGATCACCGAGGAGCAGTTCCGCTATGACGGGCCGAAGCCGCAGAGCAAGGAGTGCGGCGTGATCATGCTGGCCGATGGCGTCGAAGCCGCCGTGCGGGCCGCTGCCGGGCACGGGCCGATGACCGACAAACGCATCGGCGAGATCGTCCACCGCATCATGGACGCGCGGCTCAAGGAAGGGCAGCTCGACGAGTGCCCGGTCACCCTGGCCGACCTGACCTTGATTGCGGCGTCGTTCTGCGAGTACCTGCGCGGCATGTACCACGGCCGTATGGACTATCCAACAGCCGCCAAGAAGGAGGCCGCACCAGCCCCCGCGGCCAAGGACGAGCCGGCGAAAGAGGCCGCCGAGCCGGTGAAGACCGATGCCGGTTGAGCTGGACGTCCGGCACCCGGGCTACGACGCGGGAAGTGTCGACTTCGGCGCGCTGTGCAGGCAGGTGTGCTTCGACGAGCTCGGCTGCGAGCCGACGGTCGCCGTGGTACTGTGCGACGACGACACGATCGCCGAGGTCAACTGGACGTGGCTCGAACACGAGGGCCCGACCGACGTGATCAGCTTCCCGCAGTTCGACCTGCGGCCCGGCCAGCCGGCGCCACCCATCGGTCACGCCACGCTGCTGGGCGACATCATCATCTCGGTGGACACCGCCGCCGAGCAGGCCGCGGCCTACGGTGTTACGTCTCCGTCCGCTTGGGGCACCGATAGCGAGGTGGCCCTGCTGTTCGTGCACGGCTTGCTGCACCTCTGCGGCTGGGACGACCAGACGCCCGACCAGCGTACGGCCATGCAGGCCCGCGAGGACCTGCACCTGGCCGCGGTCGGGCTCGGACCAGCGCCTCGGGCCGACTAGGCGAAGGATAGCCATGGCACAGATCTCGCTCCGGCGGTTCGCGCGCAGCTTCGAACACGCCATGGAAGGTGTGCTCGACGCCTATCGCTCGCAACGGCACATGCGTGTGCACTTCGTTTTCATGGCCGCGAATGCCGTGCTGGCGCTGATCTACAAGCTCAACGCCATCGAGGTCGCGCTGGTCACCATCGCCACGGCCCTGGTCGTCTCCATGGAGATGATGAACACCGTGGTCGAGGCCATCATCAATCTGGTCTGCGAGACCTACCACCCCGTGGCGCGCTTCGCCAAGGACGTGGCCGCCGGCGCGGTGCTGGTCACCGCGGGCAACGCCGCCATTGTGGCGGTCTGCATCTACGGCAACCCCGAGCGCCTCGGCCGCCTGCGCCAGGTCTGGCTGACCGGCCACTACTACGACGGCAGCGCCCAGCTCCGCGCGCTGGCCATGACTCTGGTGTTGCTCACGACGCTGCTCGCCGCGGTCAAGGTGGGCAAGCCCGAGGGCAGCGTGCTGCAAGGCGGCCCAGTCAGCGGCCACGCCGCCTACGCCTTCTGCCTGGCCACCTGTGTCTACTTCCTCGTGGGCGACACGGCCTACGCCTGGCTGGCCACGGCCATGGCCGGCGGCGTGGCGCTCATCGTCGCCCACCTGCGGCTCAACGACCACTCGCACCGCATGCGCACGGTCTTCTACGGCGCCGCCCTGGGCATCGCCGTGCCGCTCGTCGTGTTTGGCCTGCTGGCCCAGCCGTCGGGCTAGCCCGGCCCACCCCGCCGCCGCGCCATACACCGGCCAGATTTCGCGGCCTGCAGCGCTTGACGCCTGCCCGGCCCGACACTACCATACCCTCGACACCAGACTGAGAGTGATAACACTTCTCAATGTCTGTGGAGCGCATGATGGACTGGACCGCGGTGGAGCCTGAGGTGTCGGTGGCGTTGACAGACAGCCCCGAGGGCAGCCTGGTGCGCATTGCGCGCGTCCAGACCAGCGCCGAGGACAGTGGTCGGCTGCGCGAACTGGGGGTCTATGAGGGCGCCGAGGTGACGGTACTGACCCAAGGTGATCCGGTGGTGCTGTCCATCGCCGGCACGCGATTCGCCATCTGTCGCCGTTGCGCCTGTCTGGTTGCCGCCGCCCTGGCCTGCTAGGAGTCGTACCCGTGGCACAGGCCATTGATGCAGGCGAGCGAGTGCTGCGCATCGCCGTGGCCGGCAGCCCCAATGCCGGCAAGACCACGCTGTTCAACCGGCTCACCGGCCTGCGGCACAAGGTGGGCAACTACCCCGGCGTGACCGTGGAGCGCAAGGAAGGCGCCGCCGTCATCGACGGCGAGATGGTCGACCTGCTCGACCTGCCGGGCTCCTACTCGCTCTCGGCCCAGTCGCCCGACGAGGAAGTGGCGCGCGACGTGCTCTTCGGCTGGCAGCCCGGCTGCGAGCCGCCCGACGTGGTGCTCATCGTCATCGACGCGGCGCACCTGGAGCGCAACCTCTTCCTCACCAGCCAGATCGTCGAGTTGGGCTACCCCACCGTGCTGGCGCTGAACATGGTCGACGTGGCCCGCGCCGCGGGCATGGTGATCGACGCCGACGAGTTGTCAAGGCGACTGGGTGTGGCCGCCATTCCCGTCGTGGCCACCACGGGCGAGGGCCTGGCCGAGCTGGGTGAGGCGCTACTGCGCGCGCGGCCCAGCGCCATGCGCGTGCCGCTCAAGCCGGCGGTGGAAGCCGAGGCGCAGCGGCTCGGTGCGCTGCTCGAACGCGAGGGCGTGGCGCCGGCACTGGCCTCGCCCGTGGCCCTGCGTCTGCTCAGCTCGGCCGAGGGCCTGGCCGACGCCACACGCCAGTATGGCCCAGCGCTGGCGGCCGAGGTAACGGAGTCTCGCCGTGCGCTGGAGGCCCGCGGCGTGGTGTGGCTGGGCTGCGAGGCCAGTTCTCGCTACAGCTGGCTGCGCGAGGTGGCGGCCGCGACCGTGGTCCAGGCGGCGAGGCCGGAGGGGCTGAACCGGCACGACCGCATCGACCGCGTGCTAACCCATCGGTTCTGGGGTCCGGTCGTCTTCTTCGCCATCATGGCCGTCGTGTTCCAGAGCATCTACACCTGGGCCGGCCCGGCCATGGACGCCATCGATAGCGGCATGGGCGCCGTGGGCGCCTGGACCAAGACGCATCTGCCCGCCGGCCCGCTCAATGACCTGCTGAGTGACGGCGTCATCGCCGGCGTAGGCGGTGTGATCATCTTCCTGCCGCAGATCCTGATCCTGTTCTTCTTCCTGGCCATGCTGGAGGAGACGGGCTACATGGCCCGCGCGGCGTTCGTCATGGACCGCGTCATGAGCCGGGTCGGCTTGCACGGCCGCGCCTTCGTGCCGTTGTTGAGCGGCTTCGCCTGCTCGGTGCCGGGCATCATGGCCGCGCGCACCATCTCCAACGGCCGCGACCGGCTGGCCACCATCCTGGTCACGCCACTGATGACGTGTTCGGCGCGGTTGCCGGTCTACGCGCTGCTGATCGGCGCGTTCGTGCCCAAGGGCCGCATCCTGGGCGGGCTGGTCAGCCAGCAGGGATTGGCGCTGTTCGGCCTCTACTTCCTCGGCACGGTCATGGCCTTGTCGGTGGCGGCGGTGCTCAAGCGCACGGTCCTGCGTGGGCCCACACCGTCGCTGGTGCTGGAACTGCCCCCCTACCGTCAGCCCAACTGGCGCAACGTGGGCCGCGAACTGTGGGACCGCGCTGGCCTGTTCGTCAAGTTCGCGGGCACGATCATCTTGTCCATGAGCATCGTGCTGTGGTTCCTGGCGTCATTCCCGCGCCATGGCGATGGCACCGCGTCGGACATCCAGCAGAGCTACCTGGGCCGCGCCGGGCGCGTAGTGGAACCGGTGCTGCGGCCGCTCGGCTACGACTGGCGCGTGGGCGTGGCCTGTCTGTCGGCGGCGGCAGCGCGTGAGGTGGTCGTGTCCACCCTCGGCGTGCTGTTCGAGGTCGGCAAGGATGACGCCGATGGTCAGGCCAAGCTGGGCGACCGCCTCAAGCAGGCCACCTGGCCCGACGGCCGCCCGCTGTTCACCGTGGCCACGGCCTGGTCGCTGATGATCTTCGTAGCCCTGGCCTGCCAGTGCATGACCACCGTGGGCATTGTCATCCAGGAGACTGGCGGCTGGCGCTGGGCCATGTGGCTGGTCGCCTACACCACGGCCCTGGCCTACTTCGGCGCACTGATCACCTACCAAGGCCTGCGTCTGGCGGGGCTGGGCTGATGGGCGTCAACACACAGATCGCCGTGGTCTACGTCGTGGTCGCCCTGGCCGTCTTCGCCTTGGCGCGACGCGTGTGGACGGCCTCGGGCCTGGGCACGGCGGCCGGGGCAGCCAAGGCCGCCCCGGCCTGCTCGCACTGCAGCGCCTCGCGCGCGCGACAGGTGGTGTCGGAGGCCCGCTCAGCCTTGCGCCACGACCGGGTTGGTCAGCGTGCCGATGCGCTCGATGCTCACACTGATGCTGTCCCCGCAGCGCAGGAACACGGGCGGGTCGCGGTGCAGGCCAACACCGCCGGGAGTGCCGGTGGTGATGATGTCGCCGGGCAGTAGCGTCAGCGATTTGGACAGCTCGGCCACCAGATAGGGCACCCGGAAGACCAGGTTCTTCGTGTTCGAGTCCTGCATCAACTGGCCGTTGAGCAGGCTCTGGATGCCCAGTTCGTGCGGGTCGGCAATCTCGTCGCGCGTGACCAGCCAGGGCCCGAGCGGCGCGAAGGTGTTGAAGCTCTTGGCATGGACCCACTGCCGGCCGCCATCGCCCACCTGCACGTCGCGGGCCGAGACATCGTTGCAGCAGGTGTAGCCCGCCACGTAGTCGTAGGCGTTCTCCTCGAGCACATCGCACGCCTCGCGCCCGATGACCACGGCCAGTTCCGCCTCGTAGTCGACCTTCTCGGTGACCGTGGGCAGCGGCAACACGATGGGCTGACCGCAGCCCGCGACGGCCGAGGGGAACTTGCAGAACAGCGTGATCACCTGCGGCTCCGGCAAGCCCTGCTCCTCGCAGTGGTCGCGGTAGTTCAGGCCGATGGCCAGGATCTTCTGCGGGTCGGGCACCGGCGGCAGCAGCGTCACCTCGAACAGATCGAAGGCCACGCCGGCCAGGCCGACGGCGTCCTCCCGGTCCACGGCGGCCAGGATGTGCCGCGCCTGGGCCAGGCCGGGCTCACCCATGGCCAGCAAGGCCTTCATGCTGGGCGCCAGCACCCCGAGGCCGTCGGGCAGGAGTGCCGCGGCGGCGTTGAGGTCGATGAGTCGTCCCTCGTGCCAGGCGCCCACACGGGTGCGGTCGTCCACAAAGAAGCTAGCGAGTTTCATGCCTTCTCCTCCTTGATGCCGGTGAGCACGGCGTAGGCATCGCGCGCCACCACAATCTCCTCGTCGGTGTTGACCGTCACCACGGCCACCGCGGAGTCCGCTGCCGAGATGATGCCCTCAGCCCCACGCAGGTTGGCGGCCCGGTCCAGCCGCAGGCCGATCCAGTCCAGATCCCGGCACACCAACTCGCGCAGCAGAGCGTCGTTCTCGCCGATGCCACCGGTGAAGGCCAGCGCATCCAGACCGCCCGTAGCCATCAGGCATGACCCGATCCAGCGGCGGATGTTCCAAACGAACACCTCGATGGCCAGTTGCGCGTTGCCGTTGCCCTGGGCCGCGGCCGCCTCGATATCGCGGAGGTCACCGCCGACGCCGCTGAGCCCGGCCAGGCCGGACTCCCGGGTCAGACGCTCGTTGAGCTGCTCGACGGTCAGGCCGGCGTGCTCCAGCAGGTAGGTCAGCACGAACGGGTCGAAGTCGCCCGACCGCGTCGACATCGGCGTGCCCGACTGCGGCGTGAAGGCGCTGGAGATCTCCACCGACCGGCCATGCCGCACGCCGCACACGCTGGTGCCCGAGCCCAGATGGCAGATGACCGTGCGCAGTGCCGCACTGGGGCATGTCGGGTCGCAACTCGGCCAGTGCCGCCACGGCGCGCAGCACTGGCGGGTTGTGGACCGGCACCACCGCGGCGTAACGCTCCAGCGCGGCGATGACGTGGCCGTCGATGCGCACGGCGCCGGTCGCCTCCTCGCCACCGTGCGGCAGCTTGTGGGCCACGGCCGAGAGTTCCTCGAGGCTGTCCAGCAGCCCATGCTCAGGGTGAACGAGCAGATCCAGCACAGCGCGGATGCCCTGCAGATGATCGGGGACCGGCGCCGCGATGCTGATCGGCTCGCGACCCGCCACCCGATGCGTCAGCACAGCTTGGTCGGTGCCCAGGCGGTCGATATGGCCCGAGCAGACCACCGTCTCGTCGGGCATGGCATAGAGCCGGTACTTGAGGCTGCTGCCTCCGCTGTTGAGGACTAGGATGGTCACTGGCATCTCTCGCGCCAGCCTGGTTCGCCAGCCCGCCCACAGCACCTTCCGCGGCGCCGGTGGTGGAGGCGTGGCGCGACGCTTGGTGAAATACTCCGTCAACAGGAGCGGGAGCATGGGTGCGTCGAAGGTGATCGGTGGCGTTCCGGTGATGCGGTACGGTGATCCGTCCGCGGTGTGCTATATCGGGGCGGTCAGGGCCCTGCTGGCGCACCTGGGCGACCCCATCGCCGAGGACGAGTTGATCGCGCTCAGTGGCGTGGGGTTGTGCTTCCCGTGGCGGGTCGACACGCCCTGCGATGAGGTCACGGTCATTCCCGAAATCCCCCAGCGCACCTTCGACGCGCTGGGCTACGAGAGCGAGTACTTTGGCGAGCAGGTCGCATCGGGCACGGCGGACGGGGCGGTGGGCCAGCGCGCGTACTCACGCGAGTTCTACCTGGGCCAGATCCGAGCGTCGATTGACGCGGGTCGACCCGTGGTCGCCTTTGGCGTCACGAACGAGGAGCCGTACACCTGTCTCGTCGTCGGCTATGACGAGCAGGGCCTGTTCACGCGCGCGTTCTGGCCGCCGCACGGCGAGCCGCGCGATAGCGAGGCGTACTTCCACTCGACTGACTGGTACGAGAAGTGCGCCGGGATCCTGGTCGTCGGCGCCAGGACCGGCGAGCGCCTCACGGGCAAGGCCGCCTACGGCCGGATCGCCGAGTGGGCGCTGGCCTTCCGCTGCACCGACAGCCGGACGGTCAGCCCGGCGGAGATCCCGATCAACCGCGCGGCCCTCCCGGCCATGGGCCGCTGGCTCCGTGATGACGCCGCCTGGGAGACCGAGGAGCAGGTTCGCGCGAACGACATCTGGCTCAGGCCCTGCGGCCTGCTGCTGCTGGCCTACTACCGCGACCACCTTTACTCGTACCTGTGGCGGCTCCACAGTGAGCACCCAGGCGTGGTCAACCTACCCGCGTTGGTGGAGCTGGAACGCATGAAGCGGCTCCGTGAGAGCACGCCCTACCCCGAGGACGTTCTGGGCCTGCGCGATCGCGAGGTGCGAGGCCGGCTAGCGGACCACGTGACAAAGCTCGAACACTGCGACAACTCTCTGCAGTGGACGCTGTTCATGCCTGACTTCGTCAAACGCCAGTCGGTGGGCTTTGAGCTGCGGCGCTTGGAGTACCGCGAATACCCCGCGATGCGCTTCATCGGCGCGGAAGGCGACGAGTACGACGATGCCGAGCGCCGCCAGGCGCTGTTCGCCGCTCTGGACGCGCTGGCGGACCACAGGTCCGGCTTCGACCACGACCTGCGGCTCATGCACCATAACGGGCACGGGATCGACGACGACGAGGGCCGGTGGCACGGCGTCTGGGGCCGCTTCATGGCGGTCGACGCGCCGCTGCCCGAGGGCTTGACCGCGATCGACTTCGTCCCGCGCAACCCCGGCTCGCCCGGGCCACCGTACCTGTCTCAGTTTGCCTACGCCGAGTTCGAGGGGGACGTAGCGGCCCTGCACTCTGGCCAGGGTTTCGACTGCGACGCGATGTACGATGTGACGCGCAACGTGATCCTGGGCGACGGCGTGGCCATCCCGTACCCCGAGCTGTACTGGACGGCGGAGGTGTTCCTCGCCGGCCACCAGAACCCCAGTTCGGCATACCTGTTCTCGGTCTGCGCGCGAGAGTGACGGCGTCGCGCGGCGGCGCCACGGTGACCCTTGCAGGTGGCCGTGGTCAGGCGTGTTGCCTGGAGGTTACGCCCACCGTGCATTGACGGAAGCCCCCTTCGGACCGTAGAATGGCCTGCGAGCGAGGGTCTCTTCATGCCTGACAAGCCAGCCGCGGTGGCCTTCCTGTGGCACATGCACCAACCGTGGTATGGGGATCCTCATGAGCCTCGCTTCCGCCTGCCCTGGGTCAGACTGCACGCGCTCAAGGACTACCTGGATATGGTCTGCGTGCTTGACGAGCACCCGGACGTCAAGGTCACCTTCAACCTCGTGCCGTCGCTGCTGCTGCAGATTCAGCACTATGTGGACGGCACCTACACCGACGATGTGCTCGATCTGACGGCGCGCCCGGCGGCCGATCTGGACGACCACGAGCGCACCTGGTGGATGCAGATGGGCTTCCAGATCGGCTGGGCCCGCAGCGTCGACCCCTACCCGCGCTACCGCCAGTTGCTGGACCTGCGCGGCCGCCGCACGCCCCGTGCGATGTGGGCCGAGCGTGCGCGTGCCTTCGCCGAGCAGGATCTGCGCGACCTGCAGGTGTGGTTCTCGCTGGCCTGGTGCGGCTACTGGCTGCGCTCGACCAACGAGGTGGTCAGGGGCCTCATCCAGAAGGGCCGCGATTTCACCGAAGACGACAAACGTACGTTGGCGGCCGAGTTGTCGGCGGCGCTGGGCCAGACCATCCCCAAGTACGCCACCGCGGCACGTGAGGGTCGCATCGAGATTGCCACCTCACCGTTCTACCACCCCATCCTGCCGCTGCTTTGCCACTACCCGGACGTGCGCGCGGCCATGCCGGCGGTGCGCCTGCCCGTGGGCCAGGTGGACCTGCCGGACGACGCCACCACGCAACTCGTGCGCGGCCGGGAGCTGTGCACCCGGCTGACGGGCATCGAACCGGTCGGTCTGTGGCCGTCGGAGGGCTCGGTCTCCACGCCGGCCATGGAGCTGGCCAGCCAGGCCGGTTTCCGATGGGCCGCCACGGACGAGCACATCCTGGCGCTGTCGCTGCAGCATCGCTCCGACCCGCTGCACCGCTCGGGCCGCAACCCGCAGGGCGAGGACCTGGTGCAGCCGCACCGCCATGGCGACATGGCCATGTTCTTCCGGCACCACTACCTGTCGGACCGCATCGGCTTCGACTACCACAACTGGGACTCCCGCGCCGCGGTGGGCGACCTGCTGGGCCAGGTGACCCAGGCGACGGCACGCGGCGGCTCGGTGCGACGCCCGGTGGTCAGCCTCATCCTCGATGGTGAGAACTGCTGGGAGCAGTACCACCGCAACGGCTGGGAGTTCCTCAACACGCTGTACGCCGAGCTCGGCCGCCACAAGAGCCTGGACGCAGTGACCTTCTCGGACTACCTGGCCGACGAGCCGGAGCCGCCGCGGCTGGAGTACCTGTTCCCCGGCTCGTGGATCGGCCACAACTTCCACATCTGGGCCGGCCATCGCGAGGATCAGCGGGCCTGGGAGCTGGTCTTCCAGACGCGCGCCGCCCTGATCTACGCCGAAGACCGGCTGGACCCGGAGACCAAGCGCCGTTGCTGGGAGCACCTCTACATCGCCGAAGGCAGCGACTGGTACTGGTGGTACGGCGAGGACAACTACTCCGACGACGACCCCATGTTCGACGCGCTGTTCCGCGACCACCTGCGCTCCATCTGGGAGGCGCTGGGTCTGCCGGTACCCGCGGCGCTCGACGAAGCCATCAAGGGCCAGCTCGCACCGCCGCCGGCGGTGGCACCGGTGGCCGCCTTCACGCCCACGCTCGATGGGCGCGAGACGCACTTCTTTGAGTGGCGCGCGGCGGGCCTGCTGGGTGGGCCCGGTGTCGGCGGCGCCATGCAGCGCGCCAGCGGGGTCGAACAGTCCATCCTGCGACGCGTGCGCTACGGGTTCGACAACGACTGCCTCTACCTCGCGGTGGAGCTCGATGCGCCGGCCAGCGGCGCGCTGGATGACCCGGAGTGGTATCTGGGCCTGGAATGGTTCGCCAACGGTTGCTCGGCCACGTTGCGCATCCCGGCGCCAGGCGAGGTCGGCGTGCGCGATGTGGAAGTGACCGCCGACGGCGACCATCTGGCCCTGGTGGCGGTGGGTGACCTGGTGGAGATCGGCCTGGGCCGAGACTGCCTGCCAGCCGAAGCGGGTGACGTGGTGGAGTTCGCCATCACCGTGGGCTCCAATGGCCAGGTGGTCGACCGGTGGCCCAGCCAGGGCGCCTACGATCTGACGCTGCCCGAGCCCACGGCCTGGCTGCGCGATTGGTTGGTGTAGGCATGTCCGATCTACGCAAGGATCCGGTGACCGAGCACTGGGTGGTGATCGCCCCCGAGCGCGGCTGCTTCCCCTGGCCGATGCCGGCCGACGCCGCCTCGGCGCCCGAGGAGCTGAACCCCTTCATCGAAGGCCACGAGGCCTTCACGCCACCCGAGCTATGGGCGGTGCGCGCGCCCGGCACGGCGCCCAACACGCCGGGCTGGTCGGTGCGCGTGGTGCCCAACCGCTTCCCGGCGCTGCGTGTCGAAGGCGAGTTGGCACCGTCGGGCGTGGGCGTATTCGACCAGATCAACGGCATCGGCGCGCACGAGGTCATCGTGGAGTCGCCAGACCCCGAGACCGACTGGGCCGACATGAGCCCCGCGCACCTGCAACTGGTGCTGCTGGCCTACGCCGACCGCATCCGCGACCTGCGCCATGACGTGCGCCTGCGCTACCACACGGTCTTCCGCTGCCACGGCCGCGCCGCCGGCGCCACCATCGCGCACCCGCTCTCCCAGCTCGTGGGCCTGCCCATCATCCCGCCGCTGCCCATGGCCAAGCTGCGCTCCGCGCGTCAGCACTTCCGGGTCAAGGAGCGCAGCCTGTTCGCCGACCTGATCGCCCAGGAGCAGCGGCTCGAGCAGCGCGTAGTGCTGCAGAGCGACCGCTTCATCGTGCTCGCGCCCTATGCCTCACGGTCACCGTTCGAGTTGGTCATCTACCCGCTGCGCCAGTGTCACGACATCGTGCTTATGTCCGACGACGAGCGCTTCGAGTTGGCCGATGTGCTCAAGAAGGTGCTGGGCCGAGCTGTTCACCGCGCCCAACACCACGCCGCGGCCCGGCCGTTCTGACATGTGGTCGAGCCTCGAGGTGGACTTCCGCTGGCACCTGGAGATCCTGCCGCAACTGGGGCCGCCGGGCGGCTTCGCCACGGCCACCGGTTGCTACGTGAATCCCGTCTCGCCCGAGGAGGCCGCCGCCTACCTGCGAGGGCTCAACGGTACGCGCTCATGAATGACGATCTGCTGCAAGCCCTGCCGCCGGCCACGCGCCGCTGTGCCGCGCAGTTGCTGCGCGAGCACGGCAGCGGCATCGAGAGCCGGTGGCGTCCGCGGCTGGAGGAGCTCTTCACCGGCTTCGATCCGCTGGCACAGGTGCGGTTGGTGGAAGCACTGCTGGCCCTACCCAGCCAACTGGCCTATGCCATCGAGGTGCTCGACGAGACGCGCCTCACCGACCACCTGTGGAGTCTGGCCGAGACGGCCTGGGGCCACGATGTGCCCTACCCCGCGGTGAGCCGCGCGCTGCGCCATCTCAACCGCAGCCTGCGCGCCATCCTGCGCGGCATCGAGCAGATCGCCGTGCCCGCGGCCGATGTGGCCACGCTCATCGAGGACCAGATCGACGAGTGCCGGCTGCGCGTCAACGGCTTCTACCACATGTTCTCCGAGCAACTCCTGCGCGACAGTGAGCAGCTCTCGCGCTTCCTGCTCAACCACATCAATCAGGCGGTCCTGGTGGTCAGTCTGGAGAACAGCCGTGTCCGCCTGGTCAACGCCGAAGCCGCCCGGCTGACGGGCTATCGCTCGGCCGAACTGCTCCAGCGCGACCTGCTCGACATGGTCTCGCCCGAGCATCGCGCCGTGATCGAGGGCGCGCTCAAGCGCTGCGGCACGTCGGGCTCGACGCACATCGAACCGGTGGCGCTGCTGACCGCCGAGGGAGACTCGCTGGCCACCGGCATGACCTTCGTGCAGGTGCGCCACGAGCAGGCGCTACGGCTGGCGCAGGTCATCGTCACCGAGTCGCACGCGACACATGACGAGGGCGACGCGGCCCAACATGGGGCCTTCTTCGAAGCGTTCGCCGAGCACACGGCGGACGCCGTCATGGTGGTCGACCTGGAGGACCGCGTTCGCTTCTGGAACAACGGCGCCGAGCGCATGTTCGGCTACACCGCCGAGGAGATGCTCAACGAGCCCGTGCTGCGCATGCTGCCGCCGGACTCGGGCCCGCAGGAGCTGCGTCAGCTCAATGCCATCGTCGAGCGCGACGGCTTCGTGCGTGACGTGGAAGCTGTGCGCCTGGCCAAGGACGGCCGTGCCATCGACTGCAACCTGACACGCACCGCGGTCTTCGACCCGGCCACGCGTCGGCGCATCGGCACCTCGGTGGTCGTGCGCGACGTGACCGAGAAGCGGCGCCTGGAGCAGGATACTGCCCGCGCCGCGCGGCAACTGCGCATCATCAACCGCATCATGGAGGCCACCAGCCGCACGCTGGACCGGACCGAGACCTACCGCACTATCGCCGCGCAGATCGACGAACTGCTGCCCTGCGACCTGCTGAGCATCAGTCTGCCCTTCGCCGACGACCAGCATGTGGTGGTCCATGTCATCAAGGGCGATGCCAACTACGCCACGGATGAAGAACTGCTCATCGAGCGCGACAGCACCATCCGTGAAGAGGCCGCGTGGCGCCAGTCGCCGCTGCGGGTCAACAACCTGGCGGCCTACTCGCAGTTGCGTACCGACGACGAGCAATTGGTGGCGCTGGGCTATCGGTCGGTGCTGGTCACGCCGCTGGTCTATGACCTCGAAGCCATCGGCACTCTGATGCTCTGCGACCGCCGGCCCGACCGCTACAGCGCTGACGACGAGGAGTTGCTGGGCCACCTCAGCGGCCATTTCGCGGTGACCCTGGAGAACGCGCGGCGCTTCGAGGAGGAGCGCAAGCGCAGCGCCCAGTTCGAGCTGATCAACCGCGTGGGTGCCTCGGCCATCGCCAACATCGGCGACGTCGGCCGCCTGCTGCACAGCACCGTCGCGGCCATCCAGCAGGACTTCGGCTACCACGACGTGGCCATGTATGAGGCCGCCGACAACGACCGCGTGTTCCGGCTCCGAGCCCACGCCGGTCACCGCCGCGGCACGCTGGGCGAGAGCTACGAGCAGCCGATCGATCAGGGCGTGTTCGGCGAAGTGCACCGCACGGGCGGCAGCTACCTGGTGCGCGACGTGTCGCGCGAACCGTTGTACTTCAACCCCGTGCCGGATGTCGAGCCGGCCCGCAGCGAGTTGTGCGTGCCCATCCGCGTGGGCCCACGCGTGCTCGGCGTGCTGGATGTCGAGAGCGATCGGCCCAACGGCTTCGATCCGCTCGACCAGGCCGCCATGGAGGCGCTGGCCGGCCTGCTGGCCCGCTGCATGACCGCCGACGAAACGCTGCGCCAGATGCGCATGTTCCAGGCGCTACGCCGGCACATCATGGAGGCCGTGCCCTCTGCCTTGCTGCTGCTCGACGAAGATCTGCGCGTGCAGTTCGTCAACCGGCGCTACCTGGAGTTCTACGGCCAGCATGTGGACGACGTCATCGGTCGCTACTACACCGAGGTCTTCCCACCCAGCCTCATCGCCGAAAGCCACATGGCCGAGCTGATCGAGGATCTCAAGAACGACCTGGCGCCCATCGACCAGCGTGAGGTGCGCTACTTCGACCATGCCGGCGCCGAGCGCGTGGCCGACGTGCGCATGCGGATCGTCACCGAGTACCAGACCAACATCGTGGTCATGCTGCACGACGCCACAGGCCGTATGGCGCGGTTCTACCAGTTGCAGATGCTGCGCGAGATCGGCGAGGAGATGCAGAAGATCCTCGACATCTCGCATCTGCTGCGCGCCATCCTGACCTGCGTCACCGCCGGTCCCGGCTTCGGCTTCAACCGCGCCGCGCTCTACCTGCTGAACAAGGACACCAACGAACTCGACGAGACGATGCGCGTCGGGCCCAGCAGTCTGGAGGAGGCCGGCGCCATCTGGCGCGAGGTGAGCCACAAGCGCACCTTGTCCGAGTTCCTGCGCGCCTATGACGAGGTGCATGAGGATCTCGGCCGGCGCCGCACCAAGCGGAGCATTCGCCTCACCGACGCCGACAACGACCTGCACCAGTGGCGCACGCCGCTGCTGCTGCGTCACGATAAGCTCGGCGGCATGATGCCGGCGGCCACGTTGCTGTGGCAGTCGTCCGGCGCGCCGGAGATGGTCGTGGTGCCGTTGGTCAGTCAGGAGCAAGTGCGCGGCCTGATCATCGCGGACAACCTGTTCACCGGCGAGCCCATCGAGCCCCAGGACATCGACACGCTGGCCGTGTTCGCCAACCAGGCCGGCGTGGCCATGGCCAACGCCCAGGCTTTCGCCGAACTGGAGCAGTCGCTGAGCCAGCTACGCCAGGCGCAGCAGCAATTGCGGCTGGTCGAGCGGCTGGCTGGCGTGGGCCGCGTGGCCAGTCATGTGGCCCACGAGATACGGAACCCGCTGGTCAGCATCGGCGGCTTCGCGCGACGCGCCATCCGCCGCGCGGACTTCCCCGACGAAGTGCGCGACTACCTGGGCATCGTCATCGAGGAGGTGCAGCGCCTCGAGCGCATCCTCAAGAACGTCATGGACTTCACCGCGCCGGGCAAGCCGCAACTCCGGCCCTGCCAGGTGAACTCCGTGCTGGGCGAGGTGGTGGCCATGCAGGCGCCCGTGCTCGATGAGCACAATGTGCGCGTGGCGATGCACCTGGCCGACGAACTGCCCGAGGTGATTGTGGATCCCGACAAGACCAAGCAGGTCATCCTGAACTTGGTGCGCAACGCCATCCAGGCAATGGGCCGCGATGGTACACTAACGCTGAGCAGCCGCTCGGTGCCCGAAGCCAACCAGGTCGAAGTCGTCGTACAAGACTCTGGGCCGGGCATTCCCGAGGACAAAATCGAGGAGATTTTCAACCCGTTCTACACGCGCAAGGCCGATGGCACCGGCCTCGGTCTGGCGGTCAGCCACAAGATGGTGGTGGACCACGGAGGCGAGTTGACCTGCGCAAGCCGGCTCGGTGAAGGAGCCCGCTTCATTATCCGGCTGCCGCTCGACGCCACGGCGTCGGTGGCGGCTCTGTATGGGAGTGAGTCATGAGCGAAGAAGTCCTCATCGTTGAAGACGAAGAGCACGAGTCCCGGCTGTTCGAGCTGGAATTCCGTGACGCCGGCTACGAAGTGCGCGTGGCGAACGATGCCGACAGCGCCCTGGTCGCGGTCCGCGAGAAGCGGCCGGATGTGGTCGTGCTGGACATCAACATGCCGGGCAAGGACGGGCTGGAACTGCTCGGCGAGTTGCTCGACATCGACCGCACTTTGCCCGTGGTGCTCAACACCGCCTACGCCGACTACCAGCAGAAGTACCGCAGCTGGTCCGCCGCCGCCTATGTCATCAAGGGCAGCGACGTGAGCGAGCTGCTCGACACGGTGCGCAATGTCCTGGCAGGAAAACGCGGATGACTCGCACGACTCACGCCTCGGTGGTGACCATGGTCATGGCCGGCGGCGCAGGCAACCGCCTGTACCCGCTGACGCGTGACCGCGCCAAGCCCGCCGTGCCCTTCGGCGGACTGTACCGTATCATCGACTTCACGCTGAGCAACTGCCTCAACTCGGGGCTCTACCGGCTGTATGTGTTGACGCAGTACCGCTCGTTCTCGCTGCATCGCCACCTGCGTGAGGCCTGGGGCCCGCTGTTCAACCTGACGCGCGGCGAGTACATCGAGGTTGTCCCGCCGCAACAGCGCATCGTCGGCGATTGGTACCGCGGCACCGCCGACGCCATCTTCCAGAATATCGACCTGCTGGAAGACGACCGGCCCGAATACGTACTGCTGCTGTCGGGCGACCACATCTACGCCATGGACTATGGCCAGATGATCCAGGCGCACATCGACTCCGGCGCGCAGTTGACCATCGGCTGCCTCGAAGTGCCCATCGGCGAGGCCGACCGGCTGGGGGTACTGCAGGTCGACGAGTCCGAGCGCGTCATCGGCTTCCAGGAGAAGCCCGCCAATCCGCAGCCGGTGCCCGGTGATCCGGGTACCGCGTTGGCGTCGATGGGCATCTATGTGTTCAACACCCACGACCTGGTGCGCATGTTGAGCGAGGACGCCCGCACGCAGTCGGCCCACGATTTCGGCAAGAACATCATTCCCGCCATGGTCGAGCGCGAGATGGGTGTCTACGCACACCGCTTCCGCGACGCGCACACTGGCGAGCGTGGCTATTGGCGCGACATCGGCACGCTGGACAGCTTCTTCGAGTCCAACATGGAGTTGCTCAGTCCCGAGCCGCCGTTCAACCTCTACGATCCCGACTGGCCCGTGCACACGCGCGTCGGCGCCTATCCGCCGGCCAAGACGGTCCACGACATCGAGACCGAGGGCCGTGTCGGCATGGCCACGCAATCGTTCATGGCGCCAGGCAGCATCGTTTCGGGTGGTCGCGTCAAGCGCAGCATCCTCTCGCCGCGTGTCCGGGTGAACAGCTACAGCTTGGTCGAGGACAGCCTGCTCTTCGCCAACGTCAGCGTCGGCCGCAACGCCAAGGTGCGCCGCGCCATCGTCGATAAGCATGTGGTCATTCCGCCCGGCTACGAGATCGGCTACGACGCCGAACTCGACCGCAAGCGCTTCACGGTGACCGAAAACGGCATCGTCGTCGTCCGCAAGGGTATGGTGCTCGAGTAAGTTCGAACGTCGGGAGTTCGTCATGCGCTGGATGGGCCTGCTGTTCTGTGTCTGCCTGGCCGCTTGTGCCCAGGAACTGCCGACCGCCCTGCGCGGCGAAGTCAAGGAGCCCGCGGCACTGCCGCAAGGTGCCTACCGCCAGGTGGCGCAGTGGGAGGCCGAGCAGCCGCAGAACCACCAGACCGGCGCCGAGGAGGCCGAAGCCACCGCTGCCGGCGGCAAGGTCTGGGCCATGCGCCTGGGCCGCGACCGCACGGAATCCGCCGCCATCTACGGTCCCTATCTCGACCTGCCCGCCGGCGACTACGTGGCCTTCTACCGGCTCAAGCTGCCGCGGGCCGTGGATGACGACCAGGTGGCGCGCATCGACGCCGCCATCGACACCGGCCGCGAAGTGCTCACGCAGCGGCCCGTCTTTGCCAGCGACCTGAGCGCCGAGCGCTGGACGCAGGTGCCCCTGGCCTTCCATGTGGCCGGCCGCAAGCTCGAGGCGCGCCTCACCTGGCAGGGCACGACCGACCTGCTGCTCGACCAGATCACGCTGTTTGAGCTGGTCGGCGGCAGGATCCCCGCCCCGGCGCGCGTCCCGCAGCCCGAGTACACCAACAAGCCCAACAACCTGCCCTACCAGTACCAGCCGCGCGCCGAGCTGTTCCCGCTCAGCAGCAAGCCGGCCAGCCGGCTGTCGGTCATCGACCTGCGCTCGCAGTCGGCCGACATGCGCCACCTGATGCTCAGCCTCGAGGGCCTGGTCAACCGCACCCAACCGCGCATCTACGTCATCACCGACACGCCCGATGAGCTGTGGCTCAAGTGCCTGCTGGAGCGCGGCGGCGTCAGTGACACCGAAACCATCGCCGACCCGACGGTGCTCATCGACCGCTACCGCGGGCTGGTGAGCGGCGCCGTGGTGACCGACGCCAAGCTGCCCATCACACGCAACATCGCCATGATGCTGGCCTCCACCAAGGACGCGCTGGTGGCCTCGTCGAAGCTGGCGCGCGAACTCAAGCTGACCGTCACCGACGACCTGCGCGGCAAGTTCAAGGGCAACGTGGAAGCCCAGAAGTGGGCGTTCGACACGCTGTGGCCCAAGATGTGCCACACCGTGGCCGCCGTGCTCTGGCCCGACAACTGCAACGGCCTGCGCGACTACCTCTACCAGCACCGCATCTACACCTTCTGGCTCAGCGGCCAGATCGACGGCGCCTATCCCGGCCACGATGCCCAGGGGGAAGTGGCGTTGATCGAGAACATCCTGTCCAAGATGCCGCCCAACATGCCTATCCTCGGCTACCCGTGGGCCGGCAAGGACGTGGGCATCGGCGAAGGCGCCGGCGTGACGCTGTTCGCACAGTTCTCCAAGTACCTGGTCGGCACCATCGACGTGACCAACCTGAGCGTGCACAGCGGCATCAAGCTGCCCGACTTCAAGCAGCCCGTCTATCCCACGCCGCCGGTCGACCGCACCAAGGTTTATGTCACCTGGGTCATGTCGGACGGCGACAACCTGCCCGTGCTGAGCCGCGGCAACTTCCCCCAGCTTTGGGCCCAGCCCGAGCGTGGCAAGGTGCCCATGGCGTGGACCATCACGCCGTCGTCGCACATCCTCATGCCGGTCATCGCCGACTACTACTACCGCACCTCCACGCCCAACGATGCGTGGATCGGCTCGGTCTCGGGCATCGGCTATACCTACCCCGATGAGTACGGCAAGCGCTACACGGCCGAGGGACACAAGCGCGCCTTCGACGACTTCCTGGCCCAGACGGCGCATTACGGCAAGGCGCTGGACCTCAAGCAGATGTGGATCATGGGCATCCGCGACCCGGAGCTGATCCGCCGCTATGCCGCCGGCGTACCCGACCTGACCGCCATCTTCCCCGACTATGGCAAGGTGGTCCGCTCGTACGATGAGGGCTTCTACCCCTCCGCGCGCGGCATCCCCATCTTCCATGCCGCCACCTCGTGGGCCGAGGAAGACACGCGCGAGCAGCGCATCGCCCGCACCGTCGAGTACATCAGGTCGTTCACCCCGACCCAGCGACCGGCGTTCTTGCACCTGTTCATCTGGAACTGGGGCACCGACCTGGCTCAGCAGGTCGAGGTCATGAAGCAACTCGGCCCCGAGTACGTCGCCGTACGGCCCGAACACCTGGCCACCATGGCCCGCGCGGAACTGGACCGCCAGGGCGCGCTGGTGCGACTGCCCGACCGCGCCACGGTGCTCGAAGGCGAGAACCTGATGCTGCCCGGCACGGTGCAGAACGTCAGCCGCGCCTCGGCCACCGCCAAGGTAACGGTCACCGGCCTGACCGACGGGCGCGTGGCGCCCGGTACCGCCACGCTTAAGGCCAACGAGTCGCTCCAATTCGTGGTCCGCGGCAAGGTCACCGGCGAGACCGTGACGGTGGACGTGAGCGCTGGGGCCGCCAGCTTCAAGCGCACCGTCGCGCTCCGGGTGCTGCCTAAGACCGAGCTGTCGCAGCCGGTGCCGGACCGCGGCGAGGCCGTGGCCGAGTACCTGGGCACCACGCTGTCGCACAAGGGCGGCGCCGAAGCCAAGGAGGCCGGATCGCTCGCGCCGTCGGTGTGGGTGGCCCAGCCGGCGCGGGACGCCGCCGGGCACATCTGCTTCGGGCCCTATGCACCGCTGGCCGCGGGCTCCTACGTGGCGCTGTTCCGCGTCAAGCGTCTGGGCGCCGGCGACGGCCAACTGGTTACTCTGGATGCGCACGTCGGCGGTGGTGCGGCTGAGCTGTCCAGTGTCAACCTCGCTGCCAAGGACCTGCCCTTGGGCGAGTGGAAGCTCATCCCGTTGCGTTTCGACCATCCGGGCGGCACCATCGAGACGCGCGTCTTCTGGTCTGGCAGGGCGGCACTGGCGGTCGACACCATCCTGGTGGCGCGCCGACAGAAGTGAAAGCGCTTATCGTCAAGCTCAACGCCATCGGCGACGTGGTCTTCGCCACGCCGCTGGTGGCGGGTCTGGCCGAAGCCTATCCCGGCCTCGACATCGACTGGCTGGTCGGCCGTCATGCCGCGCCCATCCTGGCCGGTC
This sequence comes from Armatimonadota bacterium, assembly GCA_016235455.1. GTDB lineage: Bacteria > Armatimonadota > UBA10988 > UBA10988 > UBA10988 > UBA10988. Next base: position 34,252 of record JACRKZ010000118.1, read on the forward strand.
ACCCACTGCTGCGGCGCACGATCCTCTACGATGGTCCCTGGGCTGGCAGCCGGTTGGCCGGCGCCCTGGAGACCCTGCGCATCCTGCCGGCGCTGCGGCGCGAGCGCTACGACCTGGCGTTCTGCCTGCATCGCAGCCGAGCCGCGACGCTGCTGACCAGTCTGTCGGGCGCCCGCCGTCGCATCGGCTTCGAGCACGGCGGCGCTGAACGCTGGCTGACCGAGGCTGTGCCGTTCGACGCGGCAGCCCACGAGACGCGACGCTACCTGGCTCTGCTCGCCGCGCTCGGGCACGACGCGGGCGACCGGCCCATGTGCCTCGGCTGGACCGCGGAAGCGGCTGGCGAAGCCGCTGATCTCCTGCCCGACGGACCGTGGGTCGGTCTGGCGCCTGGCGGCGGCCGCAATCCCGGCACGGAGATGCTCATCAAGCGCTGGCCGGCCGAACGTTTCGCCGAGTTGGCGCGCCGCGTCGAGGCCGAACTGGGCGCACGTGTGGCAGTGTTCGGCACGCCCGACGAGGCCGACCTGTGCGCCGAGGTGGCCGGCGCGACGGGCCTGAACCTGTGCGGCCGCACCAGGCTGGCCGGCCTGGCGGCGGTGCTGGCCCGGCTCAGCGTGTTCGTGGCCAACGACAGCGGCCCGCTGCACATGGCCGCCGCCGCGGGCACACCGACCATAGCCTTGTTCGGCCCGACCGACCCACGCCTCGTGGCGCCGCTGGGCGAGCCTCACCGGCACTTCTGGCGCCCGCCAGACTGCGCGCCCTGTTACCGCCCCGATAACGCGCGAGACCACGCGGTCTGGCACTGCGCGCGTGTCGGCGACGAGCTGCGCTGCTTGCGCGATGTGAGTGTCGCTGATGTCTATGGGGCGGTGCGAGGCACGCGCAGGGGCGACCCTCCGTGGTCGCCCAGCACTGGGTAGACCCCGTGGGGGCGACCACGGAAGGTCGCCCCCACGGGTCTGCGCGTCGCTACCGCTTGAGTTCCTTGAGCGTGTCGATGTCCTTGCGCATCCGCTCAATGGTCTGCTCGGGCAGCTCGCCCACGGCCATCTGCTTGTCGAACTCGAGCTTGACCTTGAAGGTGAAGCTCAGTGCCTTGGTGCCCGTGGCGTTGGCCGGCAGTTCCAGGTCCCAGCGCAGCAGGCCGCGGGGCTTCTCCTGCTCAACGTACAGCGCGTCGGTGCTCAGCGGCTGACCGTTGTCTGCCAGCGTCATCGTCACCTGGTCGTTCGGCGCCTGCGGCATCCGGTCCCACAGCCGCACCTTGGCCGGCTTGGCCATGAAGTTCTGCAGGCGCAGGCTGTAGGTCAGGGTCAGCACCTTGTTGCCGCCCTTGATCTCGGTCTGCTTGTCCTGTAGGTCGCGCACCGCGCGCAGTTGGCTCTCCGTGCCGAAGCCCAGCGTCACCTGCTCACCCTTGGCCACCATGGGCAGGTTGCCACGGCCGGCGAAGGCGCCGTCTAGATAAGCGTTGTACGGACCCGGCAGCAGCGTGGTGTCGGTGGTGTTGGTCGTCGTCACGGCCTGGTAGACGTAGTCGCTGATCAGCGGCGAGGCGGTGTAGTAGGCCTCGGCCGGCAGATCCAGCACCGCGATGCGGAACATCTGCTGGTCGTTGCGACTGGCCAGACTGACCTTGCCGGGGATGGCATAGTCGACGGCCAGGCCCTCGGCGATGGCCGGCTTCATGCGGCGCGTGGCCTTGATGGCTTCGTCGCCCGCGGCCATCTCGAGGTTCTGGAGCTTGGCAGCCAGCACATTGGTGCTCAGCTCGTCATCGGTCATCGGCTGCCCGACCTGCGGTCGAGCCACCGGGCCCGGCGCGCCGGGCATCATGCCACCGGCAGTGGTGGCAGGCGCCATGGGTTTGGCCGCCGGCGCGTTCTGGCCGCGCAACTGCTGCTCCAACTCGCGGCGCTGATTCTGGTAGCCAGCCGGCTCATCGGCCTGAGCCGCGTCACCCGCCTGGCTCAGGGCCAACCACATCGGCGAGAGGATCGGCGCGCTGGCAGTCATGTTCGGTTGGCTGGTGGAGAGCGTCAGGTTGACGCCCGCCCAGTCCTCGCCGGTCATCTGGCTGACCACGCCGTGGTATTCGACGGTGAGCTTGTCGCGGTTGCCGTTGAGCCGCGCCACGTAAGCCGGGCTCCAGTAGACGCCGCCGACCAGGTAGTTGAGCTCGATGCTGGACGCCTTGGCGGCGGCGGCCTCAACGAACAGAACGGCCTCGCGCGCCGTCCGCTGCACGGTGCCGGCCAGCTCGGCACGCTTGCGCTGCAGCACCGTCAGCGCCTCTTGCGCCGCGCGCTGGCTCTTGGCCAGGGCCACCTTCTGCGTGGCCAGCGTGGTGCGCTGCTCGAACATGAACTTGGTCAGGCCGATGAGTTGCTCG
>JACRKZ010000180.1 GCA_016235455.1 Armatimonadota bacterium
CCCGGCCAGGGCGTCAAGCGCGAGCCGGTGAAGGTGCCGGAAGGCCGCCGCAAGACGCTCGACGGCTTCGAGAACATCAAGCACTGGCGACTGGGGGTGCTGCCGAAGGATGCGCCGGCCAAGCTCGAGCTGGTCGACAACCCCAAGCGGCAGGGCGCCAAGGCGCTCAAGATGACTTACGACTTCAGCACCACCAGCGACACGCGGGCGTGCTATGCCAACTACCGCACCACGGATGGCAAGCCGGTGAACATCGGCACGCCGAAGGCTGTTTCGGTGTGGGTCTTCGGCGACGGCAACGGCCACTGGCTGCGCGGCCAGTTCATCGACAAGAACGGCGCCAAGATCCAGATCGACTTCACCGAGTTCGTCAACTGGAACCACAACTGGGCGCGCTGCACCGCGCTGATCCCCGAGGGCGTCCACGGGCCCATCGTGTGGGACAGCATCTATCTGGTTCAGCACCGGCCCGAAGCCAAGACCGCCGGGTACATCTTCCTCGATGACTTCCAAGGCATCTACTGAGCCCGGTGACGAGTTGACCAATCTACCGGAGCCCGACGGCGACGCTGACCAGGCGCCGCCGTCGGTCACGGTGGTCAGGCGGCCGTTGGATCTGACCGCACTCCTGGTCTTCGCCACCGTGGCGGCACTGGGCGGCGGCTTGGTTGCCGGCCGCGTGGAGTTGGGCCTGCCGGCCTTCGGCTGGTCACTGCGCCCGCTGCCCATCCACCCCTACCCGGCCAAGGCGATGGTCCTGCCACTACTGCTCGGTCTTGGTCTGGCCGCGGCGGTGTGGGCCATCCGCCGCCTTGACCGCCGGCCCAGGCGCGCCGCCTGCACCGCGGTGTCGCTGCTGGTGCTCGGCCACTTCGCGCTGTCGCTCACCACCGACTGGGGCCAGGGCTCATCGGCCTGGTGCGGCAACGCCGTGGCCACGACTTGGAGCGAGGTCTCCAACGGCTACTTCACCGCGGCGAACAACATCGACGACGTCCATGCCTTCCTGGCCAGCTACGCCGCCACCCAGACCTCGGCGGGCAACAAGCTGAGCACGCATCCGCCCGGCGCCGTACTCGCCTACTGGCTGCCGTTGAGCGTCTGGCGGCAGTCACCGCTGATCTCCGCGTTCGCCGAGGCGCTGCTGCACTGGCTGGTCAGCCGCGACACCAACGACTTCTACCTGCTGCTCGTGCGCTTTCCGAGCGTGCCGCACCTGCCGGGCACACTGATGGCCGGCGCGCTGTGGTGCGTGCTGTCCATCGCCTTTCTGGGCTCGCTCACGGTCATCCCCGTGTACTTGCTCGGCGCGCGCTTCGGCACGCGGCGCACGGGCATTGTCGCGGCCGGGCTGTTCTGCCTGATGCCCAGCAGCTTGTTCTTTGCGCTCAGCCTCGATGTGGTGCTGATGATGCTGACCGCCTGGGGCCTGGCGGCCATGGCCGCGGCGCTGGACTCCGAACGGCGCGCGCTACCGTGGGGCGTGCTGGCCGGATTGTGGCTGGGTCTGGCGCTGAGCGTGTCGCTGGGCGCGCTGGCCTCGGTGGCGCTGACCCTCGGACTGGGCGCGGCAATGGTCCGCTGCCGACGTGGCAACTGGCACCGTTTGGCGGTGGCCGCGGCCGGGCTGCTGGTCGGCCTGGCCGCCATCCTGGTGGGCTGGCAGGCGGCCGGCGTCGACGTCCTGGCGGTGGTGGTCAACGGCCTGGGCGCACACCACCACGGTGTGGCGGGCACGGCGTTCCGGCCGTACTTCCCGTGGGTGGTGTGGAACCTGGTCGACTATGCGCTGCTGGTAGGCCTGCCCATCGTGGTCACGGCCATGGCGGGTGTGCGGCGCCGCGAGGCCGTGGCGCCGGCGCTGGCAGTGCTGGCCGTATTGCTGCTGCTCAGTGCCAGCGGCATCGTCAAGGCGGAGACCGAGCGGCTGTGGATCTTCGCTAATCCGCTGCTGGCGGCATCAGCCGCGGTGGTCGCGGCGGAGCGGGCAAGCTGGCGCGCGACACTAGCCAGTCAGCCGCTGTGGCTGTTGCTGACAGCCCTGAGCCTTCCGCCGCTCGTGCGGCCTTACTGAACAAGCCGGTCGGCGGCCAGGTGCCGCTGGTCGGCTCGGGCGGCAGTTCGAGCACCAACGAGAGCCCGCCGCCGCGACCGGAAGCCAGGCTGCCGCCGTGCGCTTCGGCCACCATCTGCGCCAGGGTCAGATGCAGCGCCTGGGCGATGGGCGTCGTGGGCGACAGGTCCGCCTCGTCGCCGATGACGACGATCTCCACGCGCACGCCAGCCGGCTCGCGCCGCAGCGCATGGACCTGGATACTGCTGCCCGAGGTCACCCGCTCCGCGGCGAACTGCACCAGCGCGGTCAAGGCCAGCTCTACCAGGGCCGCGTCGGCCACCACCATCAGGTCGGGCTCCGCGCTGCCGGTGACCGGGACCCGCGGCCCGGCGATGCGCAGGCTCTGCTCCAGCACGCTGGACACATCCATCGGTGCGGGCTCGAACTCCCACTCGCCAGCGTCGAGCGCGCGCACGGCCTGCAAGGCCCGCACAGCCTCGGCGGCGCCGCGCAGTTCCTCGTGGGCCACGCGCAGCACACGCCGTTCCTCGGCCGGCCACTCCGCCGATCCGGCTGATTCGCGCACCAGGCGCACCGCCCGACCGGCCGCGCCGATCATCGTGTCGAGGTCGACCAGGCTGATGCGCATGAGCGCGTCACGCGCGGCAGCCACGTTGCGAATCTGCTCGGTCTGCGCCCAGCAGGCGTCCACCGCCTGCTTGCGCCGCAACACCGCGCGCATCTCCAGCACGAGCGCATGGCGCGAATCGGGCGGCGTGAGCAAGGCGACGGCACCAGCATCGAGGGCGCGCAGCCGCAGCGTCTCATCGCGCGCGTGCGCCACCATCAGCACGGGCAGATGCGCGGTCTGCCGGTCAAAGGCCAGCCGGCGGCAGACCTCGAAGGCATCGAGCCCTTGCGCGCTGACGCCCAGCAGCACCAGATCAGGCGCGGCGGCCACCACCAGGTCGAGCGCAGCCTCGCCGTGGGTGGCCACGGTGACCGCCAGACCGAGCTCCGCCAGCGCCGGCTTGAGCCAAGCCAGTTCCGCCACATCACGGTCGACAACCACAGCCCTCACAACAGCACCTCCGCACTAGAACGATGTGCCACTGCTCAGCGTGAACTCGCCCGCGGCCAGCGCCGGCGCCACGATGTTCTCGCGCGCCGTGGGCTTGCTGAGCGCCAGAATGTTGCCAAACAGGCTCAGCAGGCCCTGGTTGAACCGCAGGTTGAGCAGCGGCTCGGCCAGCTTGCCGCCACGGATGCGATACAGGCCGTCACGGGTCATGCCGGTCACCAGGCACGCCTGCGGGTCGACCCAGTTGGTGTACCACAGACGCTCGACGTACACACCGTCGTCGCAGGCGGCCAGCAGATCGTCGTCGCTCGCACTGCCGCCGCTGAGCACCAGCGCCGCGGGGCCCGCGCCGCCCGCGTTGCGCCCGCCACCCGACCAGCCCGTGGCCTCGACACCATCCTCGGCGGCCGTCCGCCGGTCGTAGAGCAGATCGGCGGCGATGCCGTCCCGGATCATGGTCACCTGGCGCACGGCCCCGCCATCGCCGTCGAACGGCCGCGCCGCGAGCAACGGGTGCGTCACGTCCATGGCCAGGCTCAGACACGGAGCGGTCACCTGCTGGCCTCGCCGTGTTGCCACCCAGGTCCGGCCTTCCTTCACGGCGCGCGCGTTGAACCCGCCGCCGAGGTAGTAGAGCAACTGCGACACCGCATCAGCGCTGAGCACCACGCGATAGGCGCCCGGCTCGAGCGCTACCGGCCCGGCCGAACGGCGCGCCTTGTCGACCGCCTCGTCACCGAGCGCCGCCGCGTCGACGCTGCGCGGATCGCGGGTCCAAGCCGAGGCGCGGCCGCTGCTGTCGTCGGCCATGGCGGTCAGGTCGTAGTCCAGCGAGGTGGCTTCGTAGGCACCCCTCATGCCGTTGGTCGTGGCCATGGCGACGCGGTACACGCCGTTGGAGCAGATGCCCGCGGCGACCATGCCGGCGCGGCGCGAGGGCGCCACCATGGCCTCCATCGCCGCCGCGCGAGCCTCGGCGCCGAACCCGGCCAGGTCGCCCGCCGGCACGTAGGCGGCCACCTCGGGCAGCGTCTGTGGGCCGACGCTGGGCAGCAGATCGGGTTCCTCGGGCAGCAACTCGGCTTGGGCACGGGCCTCGGCAATCATCTTGTCGAGCGCCTCGGGCGAGGTGCTCTGGCTGGTGGCCTGGCCGTAGCGCTGGCCCAGCCGCAGGCCCAGCGAGACTTCCGCCTGCTGCGAGGTGGTATGGGCGATGGGCTGGTTGTTGGCAAAGCGCAGCAGGGCCTCGTCGCGTTGCGACACCGTCACGTCGGCGTCGCCGCCGCAGCGGGCCAGGACCTGCTCGCAGATGCTCAGCGCCTGTTCAGTCGTCATTTTCGGTCTGCCTCTCGTCCCACGCGCGGCCGGCATTGACGCGCAGTTTGTCCAGCACCGCCCGCGTCAGGTCGATGCCGCTCAGGTCGGCCAGTTGCAGTAGATACAACATGACGTCGGCCAATTCCTCGGCCAGTGCGCCCGGTTCGCAGGAATCGGACCACTGGAACAGCTCCAGCACCTCGGCCGACTCGATGGCCAGCGACGCCGCCAGGTTGCGCGGCGTCTGCGGATGCGGCGAATCGGGCTCGTACCAACCCTTGGACGCCACGAAGGCGTGCATCCGCTCGGTCAGCTCGATCACCGTCACGGCAGCTTCTCCAGCTCGGCCGCCACGGCGCGGCGGAGGGCATCCATCTGGCCCGACTTGACGCCGTCGAAGCGCAG
>JACRKZ010000181.1 GCA_016235455.1 Armatimonadota bacterium
TGCCAGCCAGCCTCGAATGGGCGTATCCTAGCACGTCCGTGGCCATGCCAGAAGGGACAAGGGCACGCCCCCGTGTGGCAACCCTCGAGCATCGTCGGCGCCATGGTTCTCTCCACTGCCGTCTCGGCGGGGCTGGCTGTCGCCATCTGGCGACAGCAGCAGACCGTCGCGGCGCGGTGGTTCGCGGCCGCCCTGATGGCCACCGCGGTGGCCGCGCTGGGCAGCGCGCTGGAGGCCGCGTTCGTCCCGCTGAGCGCCAAGATCCTGGCCTCCAAGCTGGGCTACGTGGGCAATGTGGCCATCGGTCCGTGCTTCTTCATGTTCAGTATGGAGCATAGCCCGCCGCGGCCGGCGATGACCACGCGCCGCCATCTCGCGCTCTGGTTCCTGCCGCTAGTGACGCTGCTGCTGGTCTTCACCAACGAATGGCATCACCTGACCTGGCCGACCGTCACGCCGACCGCCGGCCCGCAAGGCGCCGCGGCCATCTATGGGCATGGCCTGGGGGTGTGGGGCGTGGCCGGCTACAGCTACCTGCTCATGGCGGTCAGCACCGCGATGTTGCTGCGTACGGTGCGCCATGGACCGGCGCTCTACCGGCAGCAGGCGCGGCCGGTGACCCTGGCCATTGGCGTTGGCATCCTGGCCAATGCCGCCTACCTGGCGGGGCTCAGCCCATGGCCCGGCGTCGACCTCCTGCCGGTGGTCCTGTCGGGCTGCGGCGTACTGCTGGGCTGGAGCGTGTTCGGCCTGCGGCTGCTCGACCTGGTCCCCGTCGCTCGTGGCTTCGCCGTCGAGCATTTGACCGACGCCGTGCTGACCTTCGACCAGCGCCTGCGCCTGGTGGACGCCAACCCGGCCGCCCGCGGACTGCTCGACCGGCCGCTGGCGCCCGGCACCTCCGCCGCGGAGGCGCTCGCCGGCTACCCGGTGGTGCTGGCCGCGCTGACTCAGGGCGTCGACGGCCGCGTCGACCAGCCGCTGTCCGTGGCCGGGCAGGCGGTGCGCTGGATCGACGCCTCGCTGACCACGTTGCGCTGGTTGGAGCGCCCGGTCGGCCGCGTGGTGGTCATGCGCGATGTGAGCGACGCGCGCCAGGCCGAGGCCAACCGCCACGAACTCCAGCGGCGGCTGGCCGACGCCCATCACGACGAATCGCTGGGCCGGCTGGCCGGCGGCGTGGCACACCATTTCAACAACCAACTGGGCATCGTGCTGGGCCACCTGGAACTGGCGGAGCGGCAGCTGGCGGCGCTGCCCGGCAGCGACAAGGCCACCACCCATCTGGCGCGCACCCGCGCCGCCGCCGAGCGCATGGCCGCGTTGAGCCGCGAAATGCTGGCCTACTGCGGCGGGCTCTCGGTGCAACGCACGAGCATCCAGCTGGCCGATCTGGTGGCGGCGACATCGGAGCTGCTGCGCACCAATCTGCCCCGCGACGTGACGCTCACGCTCGACCTCGCGGCGGACCTGCCGCCGGCCGCGGTCGACGCCAACGAGCTGCGCAAGGTTCTGGGCCAGCTCATCACCAACGCCAGCGAAGCCTGTCAGGGCGGCGGCCAGATCACCATCCACGCCCGCGCCGTGCAGCACGATGGGCAGCCGCTGGGCGCAGGCTGGGAGAACGCCGAGGCCGTCTCCGCCGGGCTGTACGTCGAGCTGGCGGTCAGCGACACCGGCGCCGGCATGGGCTCGGATGTCGTCGAACACGCCTTCGAGCCCTTCTACACCACCAAGTTCACCGGCCGCGGCCTGGGCCTGGCCCAGGTGCTCGGCCTGGTTCGCGGCCATGAGGGCGCCGCGCGCATCGTCAGCGCGCCCGGCCGCGGCACCACCGTCGCGCTCTGGCTGCCCAGCGGACCCGGTCCGCTCACCCCCTAAGGAAACCACCATGACCAGCCTGCTGCTGTCGTTGCTCCTGCTCGCCGGCCCGACGCTGCCGTCGCTCGACCTGACCCGGCCCGGCGCCGCCCGCGAGTGGCAGGCCACCCACGACATCAGCGCGCTCACCGCCACCGCCGACGGCATGGTCATCGCCATCAGCGGCGGCGACCCCTACACGGTCGGACCGGCCCTGGAACTGCCCGCCGACCTGCCCCTGTGGCTGACTCTGCGGCTGCGGAGCGATGCTGGCGGCAACGGACAGGTGTTCTGGGCCCAACCCGGCTTCGCCGAGGAGCATTCGGCGCACTTCCTGGCCAAGGCCGGGCAGTGGGTCGAGGTCAAGGTCCCTATCCCCGCGATTGGCCCCAGCACGCGCCTGCGCTTCGACCCGCCGGGCACCTCGGGCACCTGCACCGTGGCGCGCATCGGCTTCCTGCCGCGCGTGCTCAAGAGCGCGCCCACCTGGCCGCAGCCGACCGTACCCGTCCTGCCCGCCGACGCACCGTCGCTCACCGCTGGCCAGCTCACGCTGCGGCATCATGCCAGCCAGCTGGGCGCCTTCGCCCTGCGCTATGGCCAGGAACTGCTCGCCTGTGGCCAGAACCAGCCGCGCATCGGCTACACGCTGGGCGACCGCGGCCGCTGGTTCGAGCCGTCGGCCGGCCGCACCACGGCGCGCGCCGAGCGCGGACGGCTGGTGGTCACCACCCAGGCCACCGACCCCGACGACGCGCAGTGGACCCTGACCACCACCTTCTCCGCCGGCCCGCGGCCCGACAGCCTGGCAGTCGAGGCCCGCGTGGTCGTCGACCGCGACCGGCAGGTGGACTACCTGCCGTTGTTCACGCTCTTCCCCGGGCTGGGCAACTGGGGCACGGCGCGCAACCAGGCGCTGCTGGCCGGCGTGGAGTACCTGGACATGCCCGACCTGTCCAGCAGCGAGGCCGACCTGACCGGCACGCAGGCTCAGCGCCAGGTGACCGACACGGCCCGGCTGACCATGCCGCTCATGGCCTGCCAGGCGCTCGGACACTGGGTCTCGTTGAGCTGGCAGCCCATGCCCAACCTGTGCGCCGTGTTCGACTCCCCCGACCGCCTGTTCTCCTCGGGCGCCGGCGTCATGGGTCTGCTCTACCCAGGCTCCGACGGGCTCAACCGGCCCGAAGGCAGCCTGCTGCCGTACGACTCGCTGCTGCTACCCGCCAACCGGCCCGTCACGCTGCGCGCGTGGATCACCGCTGGCCGCGGCGCCTCGGTAGTGCCCGCCGTGCAGGCTTACGTGGCGCAGAACCCGCTGCCGCCCGTGCCCCGGGTCGACGCCGCGCGCTATGTCAAGGAAGCCGCCCACGGCTGGCTCGACACGCCCATCCGCACCGACGACCAGTACCGCCACGCCTGGTGGCCCGGCGTCAGCGGGTTCGGCCCGCAGCCGGCGGCCGACGCGGCGGTCTACGAGGCCTGGCTGGCCCAGCGCTGCGGCGACCCGGCCCTGGCCCAGCGCCTGACCGACGCCGCGCAAGCCGCGCTGGCCAAGGTGCCGCCAGCGCAGCGCGCTCAGGCCGGCGTCAGCCATGTGCGCTACCCGCTGGCCCCGCTGGTGTTCGGCGGCATAGACGAGATGGTGACCACGGCACGCGACCAGGGCCGCGCCCTGCTCGGCCGCTTCCAGCCCGACGGCAGCATCCCCTACGTGGCCTCGCCCGACCGACCCGACTACGGCCGCACGCATTATGCCAAGGACGCCAACGGGCTCACCGCGCAGGTGGTCACCCTCGTGCTCGAATCGGCCATGATCAGCGGCGACGCTCAACTGCGCACCGACGCGCTGCGCGTGCTGCGCGCGCTGGACAAGTTCGACAACACCGTGCCCCGCGGCGCGCAGACCTGGGAGTGCGCACTGCACACGCCCGACATCCTGGCCTCGGCCCACCTGGTCAAGGCCTATACCATGGGCTACGAGCTGACCGGCGACGCCACGCTGCTCGACCGCGCGCGCTACTGGGCCTGGACCGGCGTACCGTTCACCTACCTCGCCCCGCCCACCGACCAGCCCGTCGGCCTGTACGCCACCACGCCGGTGCTCGGCGCCACCCAGTGGGTTTCGCCCAACTGGATCGGCCTGCCGGTGCAGTGGTGCGGCCTGGTTTACTCCGACGCGCTGTATCGCCTGGCCCGGATCGATCGCGACAGCCCCTGGCGCCAACTGGCCGACGGCATCACCGCCTCCGGCATCCAGCAGAGCTGGCCCGCCGGCGACGACAGCCTGGTCGGATTGTTGCCGGACAGTTTCAACCTGAAGGGCCAATCCCGCAACCCCGTGGCCATCAATCCGGGTACGGTGCAGGCCAACGCGGTGCAGTTGTTCGACCGCGCGCCGCTCTACTCGAGTTGGGTCGACCGCACCAACGGGCTCATCGTCCACGCCCCGGGCGGCCTGACGCTGGCGCGCGCCTTCCCGGGCATGCTGGAACTCGACCTGCGCGCCTGGAAAAGGCCTGGCGGGCAGGTTCTGGTGACCGGCAAGACGACCGACTGGCTGGCCCGCGTGGACGGCAAGACGGTCCCGCCCAGTACCGGCCGCGCCTGGCTCGTGCTGCCCGCCGGGCGACGCATCCAGCTCTACCATAGCTCGCTGGCCGCACAGGGATTGTTGCCGCTGGATAACGCCGGATCGATCCGCTAGAAGCCGTCGGCGTAATCAAAAGTTCATAATAAGGCCCTTCGCTTGAAACGGCGGCGCGCGACCATGCGCCTGACGGCGAGGCCGGTGGCCCTGGGTAACGCTAGGACGACCATGGCTCCCGCCCGCCGCGAGCGAAGGGAGATACCGACATGAAGCGAGCGTTCTGGGGGCTGGCGACAGCCGCGCTGACGCTGTGGGGCACGGCCGCGGTGGCCACGCCATCCACCAACATCTGGAACCCGAGCACCGACATCCAGGCCAAGGGCGTGTACCACGTCGGCGTGGACACCTACTTCTCGGTAGCCAAGAACGTGTCCAAACCGGTCAACTTCCCGATCGACCTGGGTCTGACCTACGGTTTGCCGTACGGCTTCGAGATTGGCATCGACCTGGTCGAGCCGGCGGCCAACCCGGTGCTGTTCAACGCCAAATGGGGCCTGCCCGAGCATGACCAGTGGCCGGCGGTGGCCGTGGGCATCATGGGCGTGGGCATCCACCGGGCCAGCGGCACCAACCAGGTCTATGGTCTGCTGAGCAAGACCTTCGGCAACTACGGTCGCCTGACCGCGGGCGGCTACTTTGCCAACCCCAATCTGGTGGGCAATGACAATGTCGGCGGCATCGTGGCCTGGGACAAGTCGTTCGGCCCCAAGTGGTGGGCCAGCATCGACTACGCCACCGGACGCAACGCCTGCGGCGGTCTGGGCATCGGCGCCGCCTACAAGCTGGCGCCGAACGTCGGCGTCATTGCCGGGTATACCTTCTTCCCCGACAACGCCGTGGCCAATGACACGGTCACCCTCCAATTCGACCTCGACTTCTAGGCACCCAGCGCAGGGGGTCCCGCAACGCAGACAGAGACGCAGACCCCGCCTGCCCGGCGGGGTTTGCGGTTGGGGTTGCGTTGACGTGCCGGCCGTCAAACACTACAATCGCTCCACCCTAGAGAGAAAGTCGAGGGCATCGCCATGAGAGCCGTCTGCCGCGTCCTGTCGTTGACGATCGCCGCGTTTGCGCTGGTCATGCTGACGGGCTGTCCGCCCACCCAACCTGCGGGCGAAACGAGCCCCAAGCCGGGCGAGACGCCCAAGACCGATCCTGGCAACAAGCCCACCGCGGGCGGCGCCGGCACCAAGACGTCGTGGGGCGAGGATGGCGGCGTCGTCATCGGCTCGTACATGTCCCTGACGGGCGGCACGGCCACCTTCGGCCAGAGCTCCAACATGGCCATGGGCATGGCGGTGGAGCAGGCCAACGCCAAGGGCGGCGTACTGGGCAAGAAGATCAAGCTGGTGGTGGAAGACGCGGCCAGCAAGGCCGAGGATGCAGCCAACGCGGCCCAGCGCCTGCTCGACGTGCACAAGGTCTGCCTCGGCATCGGCGAAGTGGCCTCGAGCCTGTCGCTGGCGGCGGCGCCGAGCTTCCAGAAGGCCGGCATCCCCATGCTCACGCCCGCCTCGACCAACCCCGAGGTGACCAAGAAGGGCGACTGCATCTTCCGCTCCTGCTTCACTGATGACCAGCAGGGCGCCTACGTGGCCAGCTTCGCGATCAAGAAGGGCCTCAAGAAGGGCGTCATTCTCAAGGACATCACCAGCGACTACTCCAAGGGCTTGACGGAAGTCATCGGCAAGGTCTTCCCCGGCTCGGGCCGCACCATCGACCGGGTCGAAGCCTACAAGCAGGGCGACCGTGACTTCGCGGCCATCCTGACCAAGATCAAGGAACTCAAGCCGGACGTGATCTTCATTCCCGGCTACTACGAAGAGGTCGGCCTGATCATCAAGCAGGCGCGGGAGCAGGGCATCACCGCCACGCTGCTGGGCGCCGACGGCTGGGACAGCCCCAAGCTGGCCGAGATTGCCGGCGCAAGCCTCGATGACAAGTGCTTCTTCGTCAACCACTACGCCCAGAGCGACCCGCGCCCGGTGGTGCAGGCCTTCGTCACCGAATTCCGGAAGCGCTACAACGAGGATCCCGACGCGCTGGCAGCCTGCGCCTACGACGCGATGAACATCGCGCTCCGGGCCATCGAGCGCGCTCAGGGCACCGACAAGGACGCGCTGAAGAAGGCCCTGGCAGCCACCAAGGACTACGACGGCGTGACCGGCACCATCACCCTGGACGCCGACCGCAACGCCAGCAAGTCGTGCGTGGTGCTGGGCTTCGAGGGCGGCAAGCAGAAGGCTGCCGGGACCATCACGCCGGCTGACCTCAAGGCCAAATAGCCCTCACCGGGGCAGTCTGGAGCGCGCGTTTGGCCGGAGCAAGCCAGCTTCTACAGTGGGTCGGCCTGGCCGGGGCGGTGGTGCTGTTCGTACCCAAGGCATCGCCCCGGCTCAAGGCGGCCGGCCTGCTGGTTCTAGCGGGCTGCGCCGCCGCACTGATCCATAGCGGCCAGACCAGCGGGCTGCAGCAGATGCTCAACGGCCTGTTCGTGGGCAGCATCTATGCGCTCATCGCGCTGGGCTACACCATGGTCTATGGTGTGCTCAAGCTGATCAACTTCGCCCATGGCGAGGTGTTCATGGTCGGCGCGTTCCTGGGCTGGTTCACGCTGTCAGCGCTCCGTGCCTGGCCGACGTTGGCGTTGCTGGCGGCCATGGCGGTGGCCATGGTCGGCTGCGCGGCGCTCGGCGTGGTGTTGGAGCGCGCAGCCTACCGCCCGTTGCGCGGGGCGCCGCGGCTGGCCGCGCTGATCACCGCCATTGGCGCTTCGCTGTTGCTCCAGAACCTGGGCCTGTTGGTCATGGGTGCCTCGCCCAAGGCCGTGCCCGGCGTCATGGAGACCGCCACGCTGCAGCCGGTGCTGCGCGCCACCGGCCTGGTGGTCAATCGCCCGGCGCTGGTCACCGTGGTCGCCGCGCTGCTGCTCATGGTCGGGTTGCAGTTCCTGGTACATCGCACCCGTCTGGGTCGAGCCATGCGCGCGGTCAGCGAAGACCGCGAGGCGGCGCAGTTGATGGGCGTCGATGTCGACCACATCATCGCCTGGACGTTCATCATCGGCTCCGCCCTGGCCGGCGCCGGTGGCGTGCTCTACGCCCTGCGCTACTCGACCATCAGCCCCGGCATGGGCCTGCTGCCTGGCCTCAAGGCCTTTGTGGCGGCGGTGCTCGGCGGCATCGGCAGCATTCGCGGCGCCATGGTCGGCGCCATGCTCATCGGCGTCACCGAGACGCTGGTGGCGGCCACGACGTTCACGCAGACGCAGATTGTCGCCGGCCTGCTGTGGCTGGTCATGCTGCTGGCCTTCTGGCGGCTGGGCCAGGCGCAGCTACACCGCCTGGGCCGCCATGGCCGCGGGCTGCTCCTGCGTTGGCTGGCCATGGTCGGCGTGACCGCGGCCAGCGCCGTCGTGGCCGGCATCGCAGCCATTCCCATCGCCGCCTGGATCCCGGGCGACAGCCCGATCAACGGTTCGACCTACCAGGACGCGGCGGTCTTTGCCGTGCTCGTGCTCATTCTGATCATCAAGCCCACCGGCCTGATGGGCAGTTACGCGCCGGAGAAGGTGTGATGGCCGCAGCAGACGCCCGGCCCCAAGCCGTCCATTCGGGCAGCATCTGGCGCTGGCTGCTGGCGGTCACGCTGGCCCTGGCGCTGGCCGAGCCCCTGGTCACGGGGCACACCAGCGGCTATGCCCAGCGCATCATCATCCTGGCCGGCATCAACATCGTGCTGGCGGTCAGCCTGAACCTGGTCAACGGCATCACCGGCCAGTTCAGCATCGGCCACGCCGGCTTCATGGCCATCGGCGCCTACGTGTCGGCGGCCATCACGGTGTTCGGCGGCCTGGCACTGGAGCAGTGGGCCGCCTCGGGCCATCTCGACCCAGCGCGGCCGGTGCTCAACCTGTTCCTCGTCGGCCAGCCGGGGCTGGGCGTGCAGCTGCGCGCCCAGGTCTGGTTCGCCTTCGCGCTGCTGTCGGGCGGCGCCGCGGCGGCGCTGGCCGGCGTGCTGGTCGGCCTGCCGACGCTGCGTCTGCGCGGCGACTACCTGGCCATCGCCACGCTCGGCTTCGGCGAGATCGTGCGCGTCATCCTGCTCAACCTCGACGTGGTCGGCGGCGCCAGCGGATTCACCGGCACCCAGCCGTTCAACAAGCTGCCCAGCTACACCAACTTCTTCAACACCTACCTGTGCGCGGCGGTGACGGTCTTCGCCATCACGGCGCTCGGCCGCAGCACGCGCGGCCGCGCGCTCGTCGCCATCCGCGACGACGAGGTGGCGGCCGAGGCCGTGGGCATCGACACCATCCGCTTCAAGGTCGGCGCGTTTGCGCTGAGCGCCTTCTTCGCCGGCGTGGCGGGCGGCCTGCTGGCGCACTACCTGTCGGTCATCATCCCCACGCCGACCATGTTCGGGTTCATGCGCAGCATCGAGATCATCGCCATGGTGGTGCTCGGCGGCACCGGCAGCACCACCGGCGCCGTGCTGGCCGCCATCGTGCTGACAGTGCTGCCCGAGCGCCTGCGCGACCTGGACCAGTGGCGCATGGTGCTCTATGCCGAGGTGCTCATCGTCATGATGCTCGTGCGCCGCCAGGGCCTGCTGGGCCGCGCCGAGCTGACCGACGCCTCGTGGCGACGACTGGGCGAGTGGCTGCGCGGCGGCCGTCGCGGCGGCGGGCTCAAGCGGACGCTCGGCACCTGGCGTGACGCCCTGCGCCAACGCTTCTTTGTCGTCGGCATGGCGCCGCTGACCGGCTGGGTGGCGCTGGGGTTGTGGTGCCTGCCCATCCTCGACCTGCTCATCTTCCTACCGGCGCTGGGTGAGATGCTGACCCGCGCGCTCAACGCCAAGCCGGCGGCGTGGCTGGCCTATGCCGGTCTGCCGCCGCGCATGTTCGCCGCCGATGTGGTCTCGGCGCTGACCTCGCTGGTGCCGGCGGGCCTGAAGGCCGTGCCCATCTTCGCCGCGCTGGCGCCGCAGATCAAGCTGCCGCTGGAGGCCAACCCCGGCCTGTCGCTGGCCGTGTTGCCGCTGGCCCTGCCCTGGGCGGCGCTGTGCACGCGGCTGGCGCGCGGTGACAAGCGCGCCCTGCTGTGGCTCGGCGGCCTGCTACTGCTGGCGACCTGGCATGCGCTGGGCAACCTGGCCGGCGGTATGCACGGCGGCCGAGTGCTCGTGGAGACCGTGGTGGCGCTGCTGGCGCTGGCCGGCCTGGCCACGCAACTGGGCGCCCGGCGGCGCCTCCCGGCTGGCGAGGAGGCGCGCTGATGGCCCTGCTCAGCCTGCGCGGCATCAGTCAGCGGTTCGGCGGCCTGTTGGCCGTGTCCGAGGTGTCGCTCGATGTCGAGCCCGGCTCCATCGTCGGCGTCATCGGCCCTAACGGCGCGGGCAAGACCACGCTGTTCAACTGCATCACCGGCGTCTACGACCCCACCGAGGGCGAGATCTGGTTCGACGAGCACCGCGTGGACGGCCTGCGCACCAGCGAGCTGGCGCGGCGCGGCGTGGCTCGCACTTTCCAGAACATCCGCCTGTTCCGCGGCTGCACCGTGTTCGATAACGTGCGCATCGCCGGCCACCTGCACGCTGGCTACGGCCTGCTAGCAGCCTTGACCCAGGTGCCCGCCTGGCGCCGTGGCGAGCAGCGCGTCGCTGACCGCACCATGGCACTGCTGGACCGCTTCGGCCTGGCCGCCCAGCGCGACGAGCTGGGCACCAGCCTGCCCTATGGCGACCAGCGCCGCCTGGAGATGGCCCGCGCGCTGGCCACCGAGCCCAAGCTGCTGCTGCTCGACGAGCCGGCGGCGGGCATGAACCCGACCGAGAAGGTCGAGCTCATGGGCCAGATCCGCCGCTTGCGCGACGACTTCGACCTGACCATCCTCCTCATCGAGCACGACATGAAGGTGGTCATGGGCATCTGCGAGCGCATCCTGGTGCTCGACCATGGCGAGCCGATCGCGCTGGGTACGCCGCCGGAAGTGCGCGCTGACCCGGCGGTGATCCGGGCGTATCTGGGCGAGTAGCCGACGATGGAGCCATCGATGCCCCGATCGACACACCGCCGCCACGGTGCCATTGGCGCCCTCCTGCTGGTGATGGCGATGGTCGGCCTGGCTCGGACTGGCCTTTCCGCCGCCGAGCGGACCGCGTGGCGCGGTGAGGCGGCCGGTATACCCGACTACCGGCTCGCCGAGCAGACCTTCTTCGCGCCAGCCGAAGCCGGCCGCAACGCGCGGCAGGTCTTTGCCTGGTACATGCCCTGCACGGCGGTCTTCCCCTCGTGGGACGCGGCTTCGGTCGAGCAGCGCGAGGCCAACTTCCTCGCCGAGATCCAGATGGCGCAGTCGATGGGGATCGACGGCTTCGGGCTGGACATCATGGACACGAACGAGAACTACCACCGCTCGGTCGAAGCCATGTTCCGCGCCGCCAAGCAGCTTGGCACCGGGTTCAAGCTGCTCTTCGTGTTCGACTACGGCCGCCCGTCGCTCGATGAGCGCGCCGCGGACATCGCCCTGTTGCTCCGGCAGTATGCCGGGCATGAGGCCTACGCGACGGTCGATGGCCGGCCGCTGGTCTCTGCGTATGCGCCCGACGGCTGGGTGACCGAGGATGGCAAACCAGCCCCGGCGGCCAGCGCGCGTTGGTGGCGCGAGCACGTCACCTTGCCGTCTCGGGCCGCGGGCCGCGAGCTGTGCTGTGTACCGGCCACATTCCGTCAGATCTGGAGTGGCGGCGGCCAAGCCGCGGTGGACGATGAGATCGCCGCCTGGGGTGACGCCATCGACGGTCTGTCCATGTGGCAGATACAGCTTTCTCCGGTCGGCGGCGGCCTGACGGTGCTGGAGCGGCAGGCCAAGACGCTGCATGCGGCAGGGAAGGCATGGATGGCCACCGTTGCGCTGCAGTACTGGTGTGGCGCCAGCCAGAGCGTGCCGAGCTGGTATTGGCGACCCGGCCAAGCGTCGACGCCGACCTGCGTCAATGGCACGTACTTCGAGCACCAGGGCGGCCAGGGCCTGGACGCCCAATGGCGCTCCGTGCTGGACGTGCAGCGGCCTGAGTGGGTCATGCTGCTGACCTGGAACGACTACAACGAGTCCTACATCGTGCCTGTCGACGACTTGCGCCGGTACCGCAACGGCACGGCGCAGGCGCCGCTGGGCTGGTACAAGTCGATGGCCGGCCTCGACGAACTCAACCGCTACTACATTCAGTGGTACAAGACGGGCGTCCAGCCGACCATCACGACCGACACACTGTTCTATGCTTACCGGACCCACGGTCACGCACTGGCCCCGACAGCCGACCCACGCTCTCCGGTGAAGATCGGCAACGGGCCGTTTGCCGACAGCCTCTACCTGACGACGGCGCTCACCGCACCAGCGCGGGTGGTGGTCAACTCGGGATCCGTCCAGGTCCTACACCAGGCACCAGCGGGGATCCACCACTATGCGGTGCCGTTCCACGCAGGGCGGCAGTCGTTCAGCCTGCGGCGCGACGATGTCGAGATCGCCCAAGGCGAAGGCGAGCCGATAGCGGAGCGGATCGACCGTGCCGGTCGATACCTTCACCAGTGTCGCCGCCTGGTCGCTGAACAACGATGGCGGGGCCGGCGCCTCGTGCAGCGCCGACGGGAATGGCGCCATGCGCGTCGTCTACGACGCTGCGGGCGCGAACAAGTGGGGCAACCTGACTCGCGCCGTCACCGCGCCGGCCGACTGGCTGGCGGTCACCTTCCGCCTGCGCGTGCTCCGCGCGCAGCCCGGCGCGGCCATGCATTTGTGGCTCATGGAGGCCGATGGCGACGCACACATGACCGAGATCCTGCCCGGCGGCAAGCGCGTGGCTGACGCTCCGGCCGGCACTTGGCTCACCGTGCGCATCCCCATCGCCTCGTTGGCCTATCAGCCGCGCGGCGACAAGAAGCCCGACATCGGCAGCGTCAACCGCATGTTGCTCGGCTGCAACTACGAAGCTCTGCAGGTACTCGTGGACGACCTGGCCTTCGAGACCGGACCGCCGCCCAAGCTCGCGCCCCTGCCCCGCAGCGCCGTCTGGCAACCCGTCGATGGCCCGCGCGGCCGCTTGGCACTGCTCGACGAGCCGGGCCTGGCGCGCACCGCCGGCGGCTTCGACCCCGCCAAACTGGCGCCGCGTCTGACCGCCGCCGGCTTTGGCGTGACGCTGGTGCGCGCGGGCGACCTGGCCGACGCGCAGCGGCTCAACCGCGCCACGTTCGACCTGCTGCTGCTCAACGCGCCCGACTGGCCCATCGCCTGCCGCGAGCCGCTGCTGGCCTACCTCCGGTCGGGCGGCGCGTTCCTGTCGCTGGGCGGCTACGCCTTCGACCGGCCGATGGCCTACACCGACAACGGCTGGGAAGCGATGCCCGCCGATGCACCGGCCAACCGGGTGAACGCGCGCTTTGGCAAGCCGGGCGACACTATGGGCCTGGAGCCCACGCAGATCGGCCTGTTCGACCCCACGGCGACGCTGACCCGCGTGGCCAGCGCCGAACTGGGCGGCCGCCGGCTGACCGGCGCCTTCGAGGGCCATGCCGGCGTGTCCATGGCCGGGCTCAACTCGCCGGTCTTCCCCGACCAGCACGGCGAGACTCAGGACCTGGGCCAGACCTACGACAGCCTGGGCCGGCCGCGTGGCGCGTTGGGCGTCATCGCGCAGTTCTTCGACGGGCCGTTCAAGGGCGGCGCCTGGGGCGGGTTCGGCGTCAGCAACCGCGACCTGTTCGCCGACGATGCTTTTGGGCTGGAGCCGCTGCTGTTTGCCTGCGACCGGCTGGTGAGCGGGCTCTACCTGCGTCTGCCCGAGGCCGATCCGCCGTGTGCGCGGCCCGGCGAGAAGGTCAAGCTGACGGTCACCGTGGCTAACCGCGGCCGTGCGCAGCAGATCGCCGAGGTGGCGCTGCGCATCGATGATCAGGTGGTGGCGGCTCCGAAGCTGGCCATCGCCGCCGGCGCGGTGGGGACCGTGTCGCTCGATCAGCCCGCGACCGGCAGCTATCACCCGGTTGTGGCGGAGCTGGCCTTGGCCGGCAAGCCACAGGTCACCAGCGAGTCCGCCTACACCGTCTGGGACGAGGCGCAGGTCAAGGCGGGCCGCGACATCGCCTGGCGCGACAACGCCTTCTGGACCGCGGGCCGACCGGCCTTCCTGACCGGCACCAACCAGACCGGCGTCATGTGGCACAGCCCGCGCGAGAACCCGCTGACCTGGGATCGTGACTTCGCCGCCATGGCTGACCACGGGCTGAGCGTGTGGCGGGTGCTGCACTTCTCGCCATTCGGCACACTGGTCAATGGCCAGCGCACCGACAACCCGCGGTGGAGGTCGACGCCAACTCGCCGGTGCATCGCCAGCTCTATGAGCGTTATCTGACCGAGCGGCACGGCGACCTGGTCAAGGCCCGCGCCTGGCTCGGCCTGGCCGCCGATGCGCCGTTGGTGCCCGCGGCGGGAGACGGTAGCTGGGGCGACCTGAAGGCCGTGGCGTTCGAAGAGTTCCGCACCTGGCTGCTGCAGCGCTGGGTCCGCGAGAACGTGGCCGGGCTCAAGGAGGGCAACCCCAAGGTGCCCGTGACCGTGGGCTACCTGCAGTCACGGCATCCGGCGGACAAGATCGACGGCCAGAAGGGCCTCGATTTTGCCAACATGCACAGCTACGACGCCTCGCGCGCGTTCTACACGTCGTTCCGCTTCATCGACCGCCGCCCCTATGGCCAGGGCCTGACGCTGGGCGAGTTCGGCGCGCGCACACTGCATGAGCTGCGCGTGCGCGGTGGCGATGGCGAGGCCGGCGATGCCGACCGTCGACTGTTCAACACCACCGTCGGCCTGGCCTTCGGCGCCGGCGGCTCGATGGCGCTGAACTGGTGCTTCCGCGGGCTGCCCGATGTGGTCTTCCCCTGGGAGCTGTTCCGTTCCGACCGTGTCGGCCGGCCGCCGTTGGCTGACTTCGCCGCGCTGACGCTGGCCACCCGCGGCGTGAAGCCGACCTACCAGCCGCCGGCGGCCTACCTGCTCGTCCCCGATAGCAATCGCCTCGGGCCACGCTATGGCGACATCGACAACGCCCTGGCCCGTAGCATCGAGACGCTGCACAGCCTGCATGTGCCGTTTGCGCTGCTCCACGAGCGTGATCTGCGCCTCCCAGCCGAAGCCAAGGCGCTGTTCTGGCCGGTGCCCTACTGCCCGAGCGACGCGGCCTTCGCCAAGGTCGAGGCCTGGGTCAAGGCCGGCGGCCGGCTGTACTTGTCAGGCGATGTGAGCTTCGACGAGCAGCGACACGGCACGCGCGGCGACCGCCTGACCAGGCTCGGCCTGGCGGCAACAACCGGACGCGACCCGTTCGGCGCGAACGATGCGAACGCGGCCTCGGTCACGGTCAAGGCGGGTGCCGGCGCGGTGACCTTCGTGCCCAGCCCGGTGGAGATGAGCGCGCCGGGCCGGCTGCCGGAACTGTACGCCGCCTTCGCCAAGGAGGCGGGCATCGCGCGTTGGGCGGTGACGCCAGACGTGGCCGAGGTGCAGGTGGGCAGCGTCCTGTCGCTGGACGGCTCGACCGCCTGGGTAGCCGCCAGCTGGGGTCAGGAGCGCGATGTGACCGTTGGCGGCGTGAGGCTGAAGGTGGCGCGCGACGACCTGGGGCTGGTGCATGTCGGCGCCGACGGCGCGGTGCGCACGGTCTATGCGCAGGGCGACGTGGCCGGCATTGCGTCGGCGGACGGCCCGTTCATGGCGCTGTCCGGCAGCACCGTGGATCTGCGCGCCTCGGCCAGCCTGGTCGTGGCGCCGCTGGGCGCGAAGTCGCTGGCGCTGACCACCAGGCGCGCCTGGCAGGCGCCGACGGCCAGTGTGGGTGAGGTGCGCGGCGGCCGCTGGCATGAACTGGCCAAGCTGCCGGTGCGCGCCGACGGCGGCCAGGTGAAGCTGACGCTGGGCGAGGACTACCTGAACACCTACGTGGTCGTCGCCGAGCCCGCGGCGCTGGCCGCGGCCGAGCAGGCACTCGTCGGCGCGGTTCTGATGCGCTGAACAAACCACAGCGGCGCAGAGATCCCGGTCTGTCGATCGGAATCTCTGCGCCGCTGCGGTTGAGTTGAGCAGCCTAGCGGTCGAACTGACCGTCGAAGGCGATGTTGCTCGGCGCGAAGTCGAGGTCGCGGACGAACTCGCAGGCCTCGCGGGCGCCGTGGTCGCGGTCCATGCCGCTGTCTTCCCACTCGACGCTGAGCGGGCCCTGGTAGTTGATGCGGTTGAGCCCGCGGATGATCGCCTCGAAGTCGATGTCACCACGGCCCGGCGAGCGGAAGTCCCAACCGCGGCGGTAGTCGCCGAAGTTGATGTGGCTGGCCAGGATGCTGCTCACGCCGTCGAGCGTGACGATGGCGTCCTTGATGTGGACGTGGAAGATCCGGTCGCCGAATCGCTCGATGAACTTGGCGGGATCGATCAGCTGCCAGCGCAGGTGGCTCGGGTCGAAGTTGAAGCCGAAGCACTCGTGGTAGTCGACGGCCTTGAGCGCGCGTTCGGTCGAGTAGATGTCATAGGCGATCTCGGTCGGGTGGACCTCGAGCGCGAACTTGACACCCAGGCGCTTGCACTCATCGAGGATGGGCATAAAGCGCTCGGCGAACTCGGCGTAGCCGGCATCCACATCGGCATCGGAGGTGGGCGGGAAGAAGTAGAGCTTGTGCCAGATGGGCGAGCCGGTGAAGCCGTTGACGACGCTCAGGCCCATGTTGGCCGCGGCGCGCACGGTGGCGATCATCTCGGCGGTGGCGCGCTGGCGGACACCCTCGGCCTCGCCGTCGCCCCAGATGCGCTCGGGCAGAATGCTCTTGTGGCGCTCATCGATGGGGTCGCACACGGCCTGGCCCACCAGGTGCGCGCTCAGCGCCCAGCAGTTGAGGCCATACTGCTTCAGCTTGCCCCAGCGGTCATCGCAATAGGCCTTGTCCTGGGCCTGCTCAACGTCGAAGAACTCACCCCAGCAGGGCAGTTCCACGCCGTCGTAGCCGAAGTCCTTGGCCTTGCGGAAGGCGTCGTCGGTCGACAGGTCGGCCCACTGGCCGAGGAACAGAGTGACGGGTCGCGCCATGGTTGGTACACCTCTCTTGATGGTCGGATCTTGGTTGTAAGTATGCTATTGGACCGCCGTGGGGCGAGTCCTTCCAGTTAGTCTCTAGCCCAGCGTGATCGGGGTCCCGGCGTTCACGGTGACCAGCCCATGCCCGATCTGGGAGCGCCAAGCTCCAGCTTGGCATCCACCAGGGCCAACGGTCCCTGATGGCCGGTCGCGAGAGCGGTCGCGGCACGTGCCAAGCTGGCGCTTGGCGCTCCCAGATCGAGCACGAGCAGAGCCGATCGGCAGCGTCGTTCCTCAACCACGCACGCCGCCTCAGCGCACCTCCAGCCCGCTCCGCACCGGCCGCAGGGTGGTCAGGATGACGACGTCCTCATCCTCGGTCGCCGCCAGCAACATGCCCTCCGACACCTCGCCGCGCAGCTTGCGCGGCTCCAGGTTGGCCACGATGATGATCGTCTGGCCGACCAGGTCCTCGGGCTGGTAGTGCTGCGCGATGCCAGCGAGGATCTGTCGCGGCTTGCCACCCACGTCGAGCTGCAGCTTGAGCAGCTTGTCCGCCTTGGGGATGCGCTCGGCCGCCACCACCGTCGCGGTCATCAGTTGGGTCTCGCGGAACCCGTCGTACGTTACGTACTTGGGTTCCGGCTCGGGTTCGGGCTGCGGCTCCGGCGATGCCGGAGACGTTAGGCGCGCGGCCTCGGCTTCCACCTGCTCGTCGGTGATCTTGGCGAACAGCGCCTCGGGCTCACGAACCAGCGGATGCCCCGCGGTCAGCAGGCTCGCCCCGGCCTGGTCCCAGGTGATGCCGTGCAGGTTGAGCAGCGCCCACAGCTTGGTCTGGGCGTTGGGCAGGAACGGCCCGAGCACCACGCTGACCGCCGCGCAGACCTGGGCGCAGACGTGCAGCACCGTGGCGCAGCGCGCGGGATCGTCGCGGCGCAGCTTCCACGGTGCCTGGTGCTGGAAGTAGCCGTTGGCCTCGCTGGTGGCGGCCAGAACGGTGCGCAGGGCGCGTTTGAACTCGTACGCTTCGATCAGCGCGCCGACCTCGCCCGGCAGCCTGGCCAGCGTGTCCAGCAGCGCCTGATCCTCGGGCGTGAACTCGCCCGCGACGGGCACCTGGGCGTCGCAGTACTGGCCGATGAACTTGATCGTGCGCTGGACGAAGTTGCCCAGGTTGTCGTTCAGCTCACCATTGACCCGCTCGCGCAGGTCGGCCCACTTCCAGTCGCCGTCGCTGTTCTCGGGCAGGATGGTGGTCAGGTAGTAGCGCAGGTCATCGGGCGACCAACGTTCCAGCGCCTCGTGCAGCCAGACCGCGTGGTTGCGGCTGGTCGAGAACTTCTGCCCTTCGAGGTTGAGGAACTCGTTGGCCGGCACGTCCTCGGCCACGACATAGTCGCCGTGCGCCTCGCACATGGCCGGGAACAGCAGCGCGTGGAAGAAGATGTTGTCCTTGCCGATGAAATGGACCAGCTTGGTGCCTTCTTTGTCGCACCACCAGTCGCGCCACGCGTCCGGCGTGCCCCGCTGCGCGGCCCACTCCTTGGTCGACGAGATGTAGCCGATCGGCGCGTCGAACCACACGTACAGGACCTTGCCCTCATGGTCGGGCAGCGGCACGGGAATGCCCCAGTCCAGGTCGCGGGTCACCGCCCGGCTGCGCAGTTCCTCGGTGAACCAGCTCTCGCAGAAGCCGAGCACGTGCGGCCGCCAGCCTTGCCGCGAACCGATGTAGTCCTTCAGCCAGGGCTGCCAATCGCCCAGCGGGAAGTACCAGTGCTTGGTCTCGCGCGGCTCAGGCGTGGCGCCCGAAAGTGCGCTGCGCGGATTGACCAGCTTCAGCGGCTCGATGTCCTTACCGCATTTCTCACACTGGTCGCCCGCGGCGTTCTCGTCGCCGCAGTGGTAGCAAGTGCCGCGCACCTGGCGGTCGGCCAGGAACTTGCCGAGTTCGGGGTCGTAGAGCTGCTGCGTGCTCTGCTCATGCAGCAGGCCCTTGTCGTGCAGGCAAGTGAAGAACTCCTGCGCCGTCTCGGTATGCACCGCGCGCGAGGTGCGCGAGAAGTTGTCGAACGAGATGCCCAGCGCGGCGAACCCGTCGCGGATCACCGCGTGGTACTGGTCGGCCACCTCCAGGGCGGTCTTGCCCAGCTTGCGCGCGGTCTCGGTGATGGCCGTGCCATACTCGTCGGAGCCGCAGATGTAGAGCACCTCGCGGCCACTGGCCCGCAGGTACCGCACGTAGATGTCGGCCGGCAGGTAGGCGCCGGCCACGTGGCCGATATGGATCGGGCCGTTGGCATACGGCAGGGCGCTCGTCACAAGATATCGTTGCGGATTCACATCCGTCTCCTCTGGAATCACAGGCTCGATGGTCAACACAAAGGCCCGTTTCCGGGCGTCAGCGAATGCCGCGCGGGAAACGGGCCTCGGTACGAACCTGGGGATCGATGGGCCGCCCGCGCTGCTAGCGAGGGCCTGCCATCAACCACGACGCGCGGCCAACCAAGCTCAGCGCGGAGCTGAGCGCCACCGGTATTCGGCTCGGGTAGGCACGCGTCACAATCTCTCCTCGTCGTCGCCGCAGGAGCTACTCCTTGGCAGCCATCTCATCGGCCTTGGCGGCGTCGGCCACGTCCTTGGCTCGCGTGGCGGCGTCTTCCTTGGCCTCCAGCACACCCATAAACACAAACAGGCAGCCGGCCAGCAGCAGGACCAGGGCGATCAGTCCGCCCAGCAACTGCATGACGTTGTGCTTCTGCCACATGCAGAGCAACAGGCCAACCACCAGCAGACCCGCGCCACTCCACAGCGTCTTCTTGCTATCCATTGTTCCCGCCACTCCTCTACTTGCTGGCTTCGGCCTTCTTGGCCCGTAGGTCCGACGCACCGAACCACAGCAGAACCACGCCCGCCGCCACCACGAGGACCGGGATGCCGCCGCAAATCAGCAGCCCCAGCCCATGCGCCATATGCCATCGGGTCAGGCCCACCAAGAACAAGAGCAGGAACGCGAACCCGGTCAGTATCGTTCCACCACCGCTCATGCTGTCTCCTCCCGCAGGCCCGTGCACACTGGGCGACATGGGCATTATACGGAGCGCTCTGGGGCAAGTCAAACGCGCGGTTGCCAGAGGGTGTGAGTCGCGACCCGTGGGCATGCCGATTAGCACAGCAGCCATCGCCGGTGCTACATTAGCACCACAAGGGATACCAACCGTGGTCAAGGGACGATGCGCAGCGTGGATGGGACGGCTCGTGGCCGTGACGATGCTCAGCCTGCTCGGCGCCTGTGGCAGCGGGGGCGGTGGCGGCACGCCGCAGCAGGAGACGGGCTCAGTTACCGTCCGCATCACCTGGCCGGCGGCGGCCGGGCGGCTCGTCCCCTACGCCGCAGCCTCGGTGGTGGTCACGCTGCGTGACGGGTCGGGCACCGCGCTCGGCTCGGCGACGCTCAACAAGCCACAGACCAGCCGCACGCTGACCGGCATCGCCGCGGGCACCGGCACACTCGACTGCGCCGCGTACCCGCAGGCCAATGGCGCCGGTACGGCACTGTCCAGCGGCTCCACTCCCTTCTCCTTGGCCGGCGGCGGCACCGTGGATGTGCCGGTGGCCATGGGTTCGAGCATCGCCAGCTTCGCGGTCACACCCAACCCGGCGCCGTGCACCGTGGGCGGCACCGTGACGCTCACCGCTACCGCGCGCAACAGCGCCGGCCAGGTGGTGCTGCTGCCCGACGACGCGGCCAACCATTGGTCGGTCGTGTCGGGCAGCGGCTTCGTCTCGCTGGTCGCCGCACGCTCGGCGAGCACCTGGACACGCACGGTCAGCGGCACCGCCGCGGGCACCGCGGTGGTCTGCGCCACGCTCACCGAGGCGCCCGGCGCCACCGCGCGCACCGCCAATGCCACGGTCAACGTGACCAGCAGTGGGGGCGGTGGTGGTGGTGGCGGCGGGTCGCGCGCCTCGTGGACGCTCATGTTCTACTTCGATGGCGACAACGACCTCGAACCGAACGCGTTCCTGAACCTGGACCAGCTGGAGCAGCTGCCCGACAACGCCGAGGTCAACCTGGTCTGCCAGATGAAGGCGCTCCGCGGGTTCCCGCAAGGCGCCCGGCAGCCCAGCGCCCGGCGCTTCGTGATCCATCACTCGGGCCTGCGCAACCAGTACGTTTCAGCCAACCTGGCCACCGAGAGCCCGGCCGGCAGCGCCACCAACCTGGGCAATCTGGACATGGGCCAGGTGGCCTCGGTGAGGAACTTCGTCACGTGGGCGCAGACCAACTACCCGGCCGACAACTACGCCATCGACCTGTGGAATCACGGTTCCGGCTGGCAGAACATCGGCCGCGGCCCGTCGCGGGCGGCCCGCGGCATCCTCTACTCGGACACCTTCCCGGCCTATCTGCACAACGAGGACATGGCCACGGCGCTCACCGCGACCGAGCGCATCGACCTGCTGATGATGGACGCCTGCAACATGCAGATGGCCGAGGTAGCCTATCAAGTGCGCGGCGTCTGTGACTACGTGGTGGCCAGCCAGGACGTCATGCCGAGCACCGGCTACCCCTATCAGCAGATCCTCGCGCCGCTGCTGGCCAACCCCAGCCGCACGCCGAGCCAGGTGGCCAGCGACATCGTCGCCGCCTACACCACCGCGGCCTACGCCAACAGCAGCCAATGGGGCCTGACGCACTCGGTGGTACGCTGCGACAAGATGGCGCCACTGGCCACGGCGCTGGCCTCCTACTGCGCGGCGCTGCGCGCCAAGGACGGCACCTACCACACCGCGATCGCCAACGCGCGCGAAGCGACGCAGACGTTCGACGGCGGCGAACCGGCCGACTACGGCAGCGTGCGCGACCTGGTCGACTTCGTCCAGCGCGTGTCGACGGGCACGGGCGATTCGCAACTGACCACCACCGGCAATGCCGTCATCGCAGCGGTCAGCCAGGCGGTGGTCGCCGAGGCCCATGTGAACAGCAATGCCTCCGGCGCACCGTCGGAGTCCGGCGCCCACGGGCTGAGCATCTACCTGCCCAACAACGCCGCCGGCTCGTCCTACGACGCCTGGTCGCTGCTGCGTACGGACTATCTCAAGCAGGCCTTCGCCTCACCGTCGGGCTGGGCGGCGTGGCTGGATGCGTTCTACGGGACGAACTGACGGCTAGAAGCCCAGGCCGGGCCCATCCATCAGCCCCGTGGCGATGAGCCCGGCGCTCGGCTTGAACACGCTCGGGTAGCGTGCGGCCCACTCGACATTGGACTCGGGGCAGTACTGGCGGCCGTTGCCTTCGATGGCCGTGACCGCGGGAATGTGCGCGGCCAGGGCGGCCGAGTGCAGGAACGCCGCACCTGGGCAGGTCAGGTCCTGCACACACAGGAACAGCCCGTCGCGCTGCGCGGCGGCCGCCATCAGCAGCGCCTGGCTGTGGCCCTTGCACGCCTTGAGCGCCACGCCGCTGTAGCCCTGCTCCTTGGCCAGGTAGTAGGTGTCCAGGTCGGTCAGCGACTCGTCGATGACCACCGGCTTGATGGCCGCCGCGCGGTGCATGACGTTCTCGGGATGCGCCCGCAGATCACGCGCGGTGGGCTGCTCGATATAGGCCACGCGCGAGAAGGCACGCGGCGCGAGATCTTCGCAGAGCGCCAGGAATTCGAGGATGTACTCGACACTCGCGCAGCGCTCGTTGAAGTCCAGCGAGTAGACCCACGCATCGCGGCCCAGCCGGGCCATGGCTTCGCCCGCGGCCGCCTCCACGGCGGCCACGCGGCGCGCGTCCCAGGCCACGTCCTCGCCGTTGAGCTTGATCTTGAGGTGCGTCAGGTCGTCGGCGATGATCCAGTCGACAAGCGTCTCGGGCAGTCCGTCGCCAATCGGCTGCGCCACATCGCCCGCCGTCAGCGGATCGAGTGCGCCAACCAGGTGGTACAGCGGCAGCGCCGTCTTGGGCCGCGGGCTGACGAACTGGTCCAGCGTCAGGCCGGCGAACGACTCGTCCAGGAACCGGCTCAAGTCGCCCGACAGGTGCTCAGGGCCATAGAGCTCCCAGCTATGCCGACCCAGAGCGCGGCCATAGGCGTCGTGCAGCGCGGCGTCGATAGGGCTGGTCTCGACCAGCGCATAGAGCTTGGGCATGGGCTCGCCCAGGCCGTGCTCGCGGCTCACCTGGGCGGCCAGGTCCAGCCAGACCGGCTCGGCCTGGTGAGCGATCTCGATGGGGTGAGCGTAGCCATCGAACGCCGCCGTGGCCGCGGTCGCGCGCCGGAACAGCGCCAGCCCCGCGGCCGACGCCTGCTCGGGCGTGACGACCTTGCTGGGGAAGCCCCACACGCTGC
Organism: Armatimonadota bacterium; assembly: GCA_016235455.1. Classification (GTDB taxonomy): domain Bacteria; phylum Armatimonadota; class UBA10988; order UBA10988; family UBA10988; genus UBA10988. The sequence goes on from JACRKZ010000181.1 coordinate 22,981, forward strand.
CCTGGGGCATCCAGCCATGACCCACGCCACGCCGGCCGTCACGCGTCTCCACGGTGGCGACCACATGCAGGTTGTAGGAGAAGGTCACCACCTGGCCACCGAACTTGAGCGGCGTGCGGAAACGCGACTCGGTGGTGTCGGCGGCCAGTTCGAGGATACGGATGTCGGTGGGGTAAGGCATCAGTGCTGCTCCCGGCAGGGCCGTTGAACTCGAGCTCTCTGAGAGCCCGCGATTACGCAGGCTACTCAGATGAGCGAACCCGCCATCTGTGCAATCTGCGTAATCTGTGGATCGTTGTCCGTTCAAGGTGATGGTGCTGCGGTCAGTCAACCGCCGCGGCCACCTCGCCCCGCAGCCGCTCACGCGCGGCGTCCACCTCGGCGGCGCGATGCGCCACATCCTGCTCGGCGGCGTCCACGCCGGCGCCCAGCGCGGCGATCATGCGCGTCACCTCCGCCGGCGACGGGCCGCCCTGGCTGGTCTGGCGACGCACGCCGGCCAGCGGGTCCAGCACGTCGGCCACCGTGGCGGCATCGGTGGCGATGCCCGCCTCGCCCAGCGCCGCCAGAACGGTCGAGGTGTCGGCGAATGTCCGCTCGGCGCGGCTCAGCGTGCCCACCAGCGAGCCGACAATCTCGTGCGCGTGACGGAACGGCACACCGTGCGCCGCCACCAGCCAGTTGGCCAACTGCGTGGCCACCGCGAAGTTGCCGTCCACCAGCGCGCGCATGCGCTCAGCCTTGACCCGCAGCGTGCCCACCGCGCCGGTCAGCGTGGCCAGCGCGCCCAGCGTCTGGTCGAAGGCGGCCCATACCGGCGGTTTGTCTTCCTGCAGGTCGCGGCTGTAGCCGAAGCTGACCGACTTGGTCACCGTCAGCAACGCCATCAGGTCGCCGATGACCCGGCCGGCCTTGCCGCGCGTCAGCTCCGCGCAATCGGGGTTCTTTTTCTGCGGCATGATGGAGCTGCCCGAGGTGTAGGCGTCGTCCAGCTCGACCATGCGGAACTCGTGGCTGCTCCACCACACCAGCTCCTCGCTCAGCCGGCTCAGCCCGACCATGACCATGGTCAGCGCGGACAGCGACTCGACCAAAAAGTCGCGCGAACTGGTCACGTCGAGCGCATGGTCCTGAACGCTGCCAAAGCCCATCAGTTCGGCAGTCAGCGCGCGGTCGATGGGCAGGTCGGTGCCGGCCACGGCACACGCGCCGAGCGGGCAGAGATTGACGATCTCGTAGGCGGCGCGTAGCCGCCGCAGGTCGCGCAGCCAGGCCGAGACGTGCGCCGTGGCCCAGAACCCGACGGTGATCGGCTGGGCATGCTGGCTGTGGGTGTAGCCGGGCATGACCGTCTCGATGTGCTCCGCGGCGCGGCCCAGCATGGTACGCGCCAGCCCGACCAGGGCCTGTTCCGTCTCCATCAGGCGCGCGCGCACATACAGGCGGCAGTCGGTGAGCACCTGGTCGTTGCGACTGCGCGCGGTGTGCAGCCGCCCGCCAAACACCGCGCCGGCGCCTTCGGTGACGTACCGCTCGACGTTCATGTGCACATCTTCGAGCTCGGGCTTGAGCTGGAACGCCCCCGACTCGTGGTCGGCGCGCGCGCGCTCGAGCCAGGTGAGGATGTGCCGCAGGTCCTCGGCCGAGATGATGCCTTGGCGGCAGAGCATGATCGCGTGCGCCTGGCTGCCCCAGATGTCCTCGGCGACCATACGCGAGTCCACCGACAGACTCTCGGTATAGGCAGCCATAGCCGCCGCCATCGAAGCCTCAAACCGACCACCCCAGGGACTCGCGCTCACGGCCGTCTCCTTGCAGAAGATCCACAGATTACACAGATTACACAGATTACGGTCCGCTCACGAGACAAACCGCTTGGTCTCCAGGCTCTTCGCGCCGAAGTTCAGCAGGAGCGCACGACGGTAGCCGGTCGCTCGAAGATAGTTGAGCACCTGCGACTCCTCAATGCCGCCGACTTTGGACAGAGCCTTGGTCTCGACGATCACCTCATCGTAGCAGACGAAGTCAGCCCGGTAGGACGACGGCAGTTGGACCTCTTTGTAGACCACCGGCAACTGGACCTCGCGGTCGTAGGGTATACCGCGAATGCCGTACTCGATCTGCAGCGCATCCTGGTAGACCGCCTCCAGGAATCCAGAACCCAACACCCTGTGCACCTCAAAGGCAGCGCCGATGATGGCGTACGTCTCAGGATCCCTCGGCTCTCCAGACATGCCAACCTGCCCAACGCCTAATCTGTGTAATCTGCGTAATCTGTGGATCAGACTCGCTACACCGCCAGCTCCAGGTCGCAGTAGTCGCACCGCCGCCGCCCGTCGCCGAGCACCACCATCTGCGGCAGGCTGTACTCCTCGACGCGGTTGGCGCAGTCGGGATTGGGGCAGCGCGGCTCGCCGACGATGCGCTGCGTCGAGGGCGCCGGCGCCTCGATGCCGTCCGATGACACCGCGCCCAGCAGCGAGGCCAGCAGCGCCATGCGCACCGGCACCCCGTAAGCCGCCTGGCCAAAGTACGCCGCGCGGCGGTCAAGGTCGACGTTGTAGGCGATTTCGTCGACACGCGGCAACGGGTGCATGACCAGCATCTCGGGCTTGGAGCGTTCCAGCAGTTCCGCGTCGATGATGTAGGTGCCCTTGACCGCCTCGTACTCGCTGGCGTCGGGGAAGCGCTCGCGCTGGATGCGCGTCACGTACAGCACGTCGAGGTCGCCCAGCACGTCTTCCACGCGTTGACACAGGCTCACCTGACGGCGCGCGGGCCGGTAGCGCTCGGGCAGTTGCAGCACGTCAGGTGCAATGCAGGTGATGCGCACGTCGTAATGCTCCAGCGCGTGCAGCAGGCTGTGCACGGTCCGGCCGAAGCGCAGATCGCCGCACAGACCGATGTGCAGACCGTCGATGCCGCCGCGCTCGCGCTGGATGGTGAACAGGTCGGTCAGCGTCTGCGTGGGATGCTGATGCCCGCCGTCGCCGGCGTTGATCACCGGCCGGCGGCAGTAGTCGGCGGCGATCTTGGCCGAGCCCTCGACCGGGTGGCGCAACACGATCACGTCGGCGTAGCTCTCGATGATGCGGGCCGTGTCGGCCAGCGTCTCGCCCTTGACCGCCGATGACGTGCGCGCGTCCTGGAAGCCGATGACCGAGCCGCCCAGCCGTTGCATGGCGCTCTCGAAGCTCAGCCGGGTGCGCGTGCTGGGCTCGAAGAAGGCCGTGGCCAGGATGCGGCCGGCGCACAGGTCGAGGCGTTGACCGATGTGGTCCTGCATGTCGCCGGCCACCGCCAGAATGTGGCGAATCTCAGCGGCCGAGAAGTCATCGACCCGGATCAGACTGCGTCCCACCAGCGACATCGTGCTCTCCCTTGTTTTGTTTGCTCCATCCGGTCCTACAACGTCTCGGCCTTCTCGCGACAGGCGCGCACGTAGGCGAAATCCTCGCGCGTCTGGTCGACCACCTCGTCGACGGTCAGGTCGCGCCAGCTGTGGCCGCCCTGGTACTCGCCATGCAGCGACACGACCCCGTCGAACCCGCTGGCCAGCAGGCAGCGCCACACGGCCACCCAGTCCACCATGCCGCGCGTCAGCGGCACCATCTTGTTCACGTAGCGGCCCGTGCGGCCGTCGTCGGGCCGGTGCAGCCAGGCCATCGACTTGACCGCCATCAGCACGGTGCGCTCGGCCAGCATCTCCAAGCCCTGGCGCCAGACGTCGACCCCGCCTTCGATGACCATGTGGCCAGGGTCGATGTAGGCGCCCACCGTTGCGGGGTCGTGGTCGGCCAGAAGTTGCGCGACCACCGCCGGGTTGGCGGTGACGAAGTTGCCCGAGTGGATGTGCAGGTTCAGGCGCACGCCGCAGCGCTGCGCGGTGGCCGCGGCATCGGCCAGATCGGCGCGCGCCTGGTCGATGAGCGCCATGAACTCGCCGTAGCCACGATAGGTGTGGTAGCCGTACTTGATCTCGCGGATGCCGCAGGCCGCCGCCGCTTCGATGGTGGCCTGGCCGTGGTCCGCGTCGGCGCGCACCAGGTTGGTGGTGATCATGGGCACGCTCAAGCCCGCCCCAGCGCAGGTGGCCACCGCCTTGGGCAGGTCCTTGGCCACGTTCTCGGGCAGCACGTAGCCGCCGGCGCGAACGGTCAGGTCCAGCCCTCCGAATCCCATGCCGGCGACCACGGCGGCGGCTCGGGCCAGGGGCCACTCCTGCAAGTGCTTGGCGAACATGACGTACTGCATGGGGCACCTCCACTGGGTTCGCCTTGTTCGCTTCGCGAGCCGACGATCCCTCCTGGCCACCAGCACGCCGACCAGCCGACGCGGTTGCGGGCCTGCGCTATAATGAGACACTGGGTGAGCCAGACTCGAGGAGAGAAAACGATGCGTAAGGCGTTGACTGCGATGATCGCGATGGCTGCCTGCCTGTTGTGGGCCGGTAGCGTGTTGGCCGACCCGCCCGCCGCGGGCGCCGACGCCCCTGATTTCAAGGTGACCGACCTCGACGGCAAGGAAGTGGCGCTCAAGGATCTCAAGGGCAAGGTCGTGTTTGTCGACTTCTGGGCCACCTGGTGCCCGCCCTGCAAGCGCGCCCTGCCGCACACGCAGGAGATCTCCGAGCGCGAGGAAGTCAAGAAGGGCGATCTCGTGGTCGTGGCCGTGTCCAACGAGACCGAGGACCTGGTCAAGAAGTTCCTGGCCGACAACAAGTACACCTTCCGCACAGCCTGTGATAAGGGCCTCGGCGGCAAGTACGGGGTGCGCGGCATCCCCACGTTCATCATCATCGGCAAGGACGGCAAGGTCGTTGACTCGTTGGTCGGATTCGCTGGCGACTCCACGGCCAAGCAGATCGACGAGGCCATCGCCAAGGGCCTCAAGGCCGACGCGCCGAAGTAGGTGTTGCGAGCCAGGGCGTCGGGCCTCGCCAGCGCGACAGAGCCGCGCAGCGCTCGCCCGACGCCCCACACACCGCGGGTCACGGCCCCAGGTCGTGACCCACGGCGGGCAGTCGGCCCGTCGTTTGTGCCCGCGCGCGCGATGGGCTAGACTCAGAGCATGAAGACCCTCGCCGAGGCGATCACGCTGTACCAGGAGGAGCGCTACCTCGACGCCTCGCGCCGCCTGGCGCTGGTGACGCAGTTCGAGCCTGAGAACGTCGAGGGCTGGATGTACTACGGCGCCGCGCTGGCCAAGCTGGGCCGCTGGGCCCAGGCCGTCGAGGCGCTGCGCCGGGTGGTCAAGCTGCGGCCCGACCAGGTCTCGGGCTACTGTGAGCTCGCCGCCGCGCTCATCGAGGCCGGCGACAAACCCTCGGCCCACGCCGTGCTGGACCAGGCCGCCTCGCTCGACCCAGCCCACCCCAGTCTGCGTTCACTGCGCGCGCGCCTGACCGGCCAGGCCCCGCCGCCGGCCAAACCCGCGGCCGACGAGAAGCCCGCCCGACCCGCGCGCGCGCGCCGTCGGCTTCGCCTGCGCGGGCTGGTCAACGAGCATAACCGCCTGCCGCTCATGCTCGGCGTGTTGGTCGCGCTGGTCATCATCACGCTGGCCCGCGTCACCATCGGCCGCTCGACCAGTGGGACGCAGTTGGCGCAGGCCACCGAGTTGCTGGCCCGCGCCGATGTCCAGGCCAAGGCGCTGGCCAAGCAGCCGGGCGAAGACTTCGACGTCGACCAGCAGGTCAACCAGTTGCTGCGCGAGGCCGAGTCGCTGGCGCTCGCCGCGCAACGCGCCGAGCCCGGCGAGCCGCGCGTCTATGCGCTGCTGGCGCGCATCGCCCAGCGCCAGCACGACCCGCGCCGCGCCTGGGAACACGCCTCGCACGGCCTCGATCTGTCGGCCAAGGCCAAGACGCCAGACACCAAGCTGCGCGCGCAGCTTCTGCTGGCCCGCGCCGTGGCCACCGCCGACCTGGCCTACGGCCCCAGCGCCGCGGCCACGCTGGCCCAGGCCCGCACCGACGCGACCGAGGCTGCCAAGCTCGATCCCGGCGCCGTGGACGCGGCGCTGGACAAGCGGCTGGCGGCGGGACGTTAGGGCATCCGTCGCGCCACGCAACCCTGCCGTCACCCCCCACAACAAGCGCGCGATTGTGCGCCGCGCGGCGAGCGCTATAATCGAGCCAGTCAAAGCGGAGGACAGCCATGGGCATGACCCTGACCGAACAGATCCTGGCGCGGCACGCCGGCCGGGACCGCGTGAGCGCGGGTGAGAACATCTGGGTCGACGTCGACATCCTGCTGACCCACGACGTCTGTGGGCCGGGCACGATCGGCATCTTCAAGGACAAGTTCGGCGCCGATGCCAAGGTGTGGGACAAAGAGCGCGTGGTCATCATCCCCGACCACTACATCTTCACCGCGGATGCCATGGCCAGGCGCAACATCGACATCCTGCGCGAGTTCGTCGCCGAGCAGGGCCTGCCCTACTACTACGACCCCGGCACCAGCCGCTACAAGGGCGTCTGCCATGTGGCGCTGCCCGAGGAGGGCCACACCCGCCCGGGTGAGCTGCTGCTGGGCACCGACAGCCACACCTGCACGCACGGCGCGTTTGGTATGTTCGCCACCGGCGTGGGCAACACCGACGCCGCCCTGGCCATGGGCACCGGCAAGACCTGGCTCAAGGTCCCCGAGACCATGCGCTTCGAGTTCCACGGCGCGCTGCCGCCGTACCTGATGGCCAAGGACCTGATCTTGCAGGTCATCGGCGATATCGGCTTCGATGGCGCCACCTACCGCGCCATGGAGTTCGTCGGGCCGGCGGTCTTCGACCTGAACATCGAGGAGCGCATGACGCTGTGCAACATGGCCATCGAGGCCGGTGGCAAGAACGGCGTCGTCGAGCCCGACCAGGTCACCATCGACTATGTCAACGAGCGCATCGCGCGCGCCGGCACCCACGCCGACTACACGCCGGTCTACGACACGGCCGACGGCGCCTATGTGTTCACCAAGCAGTACGACGTCAGCACGCTCGACCCGGTCGTGGCCAAGCCGCACCGGCCGGACAACCGTGCCAGCGTACGCGAAGTGGCCGGCACCAAGGTCGACCGCGTCTACATCGGCAGCTGCACGGGCGGTAAGATCACCGACTTCGAGGCGGCCGCGCGCCTGCTGGCCGGGCGCGAGGTGAGGGTGGACACCTTCATCGTGCCGGCCACCACCGAGGTGGCGCGCGAGCTGGGCCGCCGCAAGATCGGCGAGCACACGCTGACCGAGATCTTCCGCAACGCCGGCTGCCGCTTGGGCGAAAGCTCCTGCGCGGCCTGCCTGGGCGGACCCGTGGACACCTTCGGCCGGCTCAACGAGCCGCTGACCTGCGTGAGCACGACCAACCGCAACTTCCCCGGCCGCATGGGTCACAAGGACGGGCAGGTCTACCTGGCATCGCCCATGACCGCTGCCGCCACGGCGCTGACCGGTGTCATCACCGACCCGCGCGACCAGATGAGCTGAGGCAAGGAGGCAACCATGGACACCAAGATTCGCGGTAAGGCCTACGTGGTCGGCGAGAGTATCGATACCGACCAGATCATCCCGGCCCAGTATCTGGTCTACAGCACCTCGGACCCCGAGGAGCGCCGCTTCTATGGCCACTATGCGCTGGCCGGCCTGCCGGTCGCCAGCCAGGGCCTGCCCGACGGCGGCACGCCGTTCGTGCGGGGCGAGGAGTTCACCAGCGACTACCAGATCATCGTCGCCGGCCCGAACTTCGGTTGCGGCTCCAGCCGCGAGCACGCGCCGCTGGCCCTGGCCGAGGCCGGCGCCACGCTGGTCATCGCCGAGAGCTACGCGCGCATCTTCTTCCGCAACTGCGTCAACGGCGGCTATGTCATCCCCGCCGAGACGCGTGAGCGGCTCTACGACCGCGTGCGCACCGGCGACGATCTGGAAGTGGACCTGACGGCCAACACCGTCATCAATCACACCACCGGCGACCACTACGAACTGCCGCCGATCGGCGACATCCTGCCCATCCTCGAAGCCGGCGACGTCTTTGAGTACGCCAAAAAGGCCGGCATGATGGCCTCGTGAGCAACATCCGCAGATGATGCAGATGGACGCAGATTACGGACATGCAGAATCATCTACGTCCATCTGCGCTATCTGCGGATGTCGCCGATTGCCGACGCCTCTACGCTTCGGCGTCTTCGGACCACGGGGCGAGGAGGTGCCAGACGGTGGCTGGCGTGATCTGCTTGGTCGGGCCCCAGTAGGCCGACATCAGCACCAGCGCGCGGCACAGCGCCGCCTGGCGCAACCGCTCGCGCTCGCGCTCGTCGATATCGTCCCAGCCGTAGCCCTGGAGGAACGCGCTGCGCAGGCGCGGCGAGTTGCCCCACAGGTTCAGCTCCATGTCGCGGAAGTCCGCCGACGCCGGGCCGAGATAGGCCTGGCCCAGGTCGAGCAAACCCGTGGGCACCAGCGTCTCGGGATCGATGAGGATGTTCCAGAGCTGGTAGTCGCCGTGGCACAGCACGGGGTCGAAGGGCAGTTGCCGGATCTCGCGGCCGACCGACCAGACCTGTCGAGCGCGGTCGAGCAGTCGTGCATCGAGCCAGCCCTGCTGCCCAAGCCGCTCCATGGCCAAGTCGAACTCCGCGTCCTGGTTGGACGCCCAGGCAGCAGCAGCCGCTACGCCGGCCCGCTTGAGGCCGCTGCCGCTCAGCGAGACGCGGTGCAGGCGGCTGAGCATCTCGCCACAACGCCGCAGCAGCCGCGCCGACTCCGCCATGTCGAGTCGCTCCAACAGCGTATCCGCGTCGATGCCGGGCAGCCGTTGGTGCAAGGCGTAGGGCCAACCGAGCTTGCCGCCGTTGAGGTTCAGCATGCTCCACGCGGGCACCGGCAGCGCGCTGTGCCGGCGTAGATGGCCCAGCACTTCGTCCTCCGCCACCAGCACGCGCGGCTCCTGGTTGCGCAGGTAGGCCTTGAGCACAGCGCCCTGGCCGTCGGCCAGTTCCATCCCGAAGACGGCGCTGACCTCGCCCTTGGCCAGCCGACTGACACTCAGCGGCTCGGCCAGCCCATGCTCTCGGCACAGCGCCACCGCCATCTCGAGTGTCACCTCGAAGGTGCGGAACTGGCCTGGAGTCATGGCACGGGCTCCAGTTCGAACTCCTTGAGGTCGGTGGCCACGTCGACGCACGGGAAATGCTCGGCCGCCTCGCGGCGCAGCATCTCCAGGTCCACATAGCGCGGCGAGAAATGCGTCAGCACCAGCCGCTTGGCTCCGGCCAGGCGCGCCACTTCAGCCGCTTCGACCGTGGTGCTGTGCTTCTTGAGCTTGGCTTCCTCGGCCAGGTCCAGCCCGAAGGTGGACTCGTGGACCAGCAGGTCGGCGTTCTGCGCCAGCCGCACGGCCATTGGGCAGGGCCGTGTGTCGGTGATGTAGGCCACCCGGCGGCCGGGCCGATGCTCGCCCAGCACCTGCTCGGGCCGGACCACCGTGCCATCGGCCAGCGTCACGCTCTCGCCGTTCTGCAGCACGCCAAACAGCGGGCCAGACGGCACGCCGAGTTCCTTGGCCGCCTCGACGTCGAACCGACCAGGCTTGTCCTTCTCGATCAGCGCAAAGCCATACGTCGGCAGGCGATGGTCGAGCCGACCAGCCTCGATCAGGTACTCCGGCCCGTCGTAGACCGACTCGAAGTCGCGCGACAGCTCGATGAAGTCGGTGTCGTAGGCAAACTCGGTGCGCAGGAAGCGTCGGTTGGCCTGCACGTACTCGCGCAGGCCCACCGGCCCGACGATGGTCAGGGGCTCGACGCGCTCGGCCATCTGCAGCGACATGAGCAGGCCCATGAGACCGGTGATGTGGTCGCCGTGCATGTGCGAGATGAGGATCCAGCGCAGCCGGCTGAACTTCAGGTTGGCCCGCCGGAAGCGGATCTGCGCGCCTTCGCCGCAGTCGAACAGGAACATGTCGCCCAGGCGGATGAGGGCCAGCGACGGCAAGAAGCGGCGAGGCGTGGGCGTCGCCGAACTCGTCCCTAGAAACACTAAGCGCATCGCGGCTCCCTGGCCGCCTGATCGGTCATCACGCTCAGGGGGCTCATCCGCGCTGCTTGATGGCGTCAAGTGCCTTCTGGGCCAGCGGCTTGACGATGCTCTTCTCGGCCGAAGGGGCTTCCGCCACGATCTTGGCCAGGATCTCGTTGAACGACTTGTCGCCAATGCGCGCGAGGATCTCGCAGGTCACCGCCACGGGGTTGATCTGCATCTCCGAGCCCTTGGGCGCGGTCGAATGCACGTTCTTGGCCACTTGCGCCGTCAGGAACCCACGCAGAGTCTCCAGCCGCTCGGGGTGGTCGAAGTTGCCGATGCGCTCCAGCGCATAGTACTGCGCCGTGGGCAGGTCGGCTTCGAGCAGCTTCTTGAGGTACGGCCAGACTTCGCGGCCACGGAACTCGGCGATGGCCTGCGCGAACTTCATCTCGGGCTTGCCGGCCTGCACACTGGTGGCAAAATGCGCGGCCAGCGGCTCCAGCGCCCGGGCATCACCGATGCGCGACAACGCCGAAGCGGCCCCGGACACGTTGCCGCGGTCAGCATCGTCGAGCGCGGCGATGAGCGGCGGCACGGCCGCGCCGCCATAGGCGGCCAAGCGCGAGCAGGCGGGCTGGCTGTAGCACAGCTTGACGAGCCCGGCAATCTTCTGGTCGGTGGTCTCGGCGGCCTCGGCGGCCAGCACGTCGCGCAAGTGGCCGCTGACTTGGATGGCGACCGCGCGCACCGCCTCTTCGCGGTCGCTGGCCAACTCGTTGAGCGCGGGCAAGGCCGCGGCACTGCCCGTGTTACCCAGCGCCAGAGCGGCATGGAAGCGCACCGCGCCGTTGGTGTCGCGGGCGACGGAAACCAGTGGCTCGACCGTCTTCGGCCCGCCAACTTCGCCCAGGCCGTAGGCGGCATTGGCCCGCAAGTGCGCCCGGCGCGAGCCCAGCAAGCGCGTCAGTCCGGGGATGGCCGGCTCGCCCGCGAGCGCCAACTCCTCGAGCGCGTGACGCGCATCGGTCAGGTTGCCGCGGAACAGCGCGCCACGCGATACCGGCACCTTGTCATCGGCCGTCATCGCCTCGGCGCGAGCCTCGATGCGGCTCACCAACTGGTTCAGGCGGCCCGCATCCTGGGCTACCGCCCGACCGAGCGGCATCGCCAAGGCCACCGCCCCAATCAACCACAGGCTCAACCGCTTCATCCCAGTCTCCTGTTCCCAACGCCCGGACACCGCGCATCGTAGTGATCAGCGGGGTCTCTGTCAACCTCAGGGCTAGAAACGGTGTCAGGGACCGTTTTCTGAGGAAAACGGTCCCTGACACCGTTTCTAGCCGCCGCCATAGGCACGATCAAGGTACTCGGCCATGTGCCACGCTTCCATCTTCAGGGAATGACGCTTGATCCCGTAGCGGAGTTGCAGCAAACAGCCGGGATTGCTGGTCACGACCACATCCGCGCCCGTGGCGGCGATGTTGGCCATCTTGCGGTCCAGCAGCTGCACCGACTCGGCAAAGTGTGTCACATTGTAGACGCCCGCGCTACCGCAGCACCAGTTGGCCTCGTTGAGCTCGACATAGTGCACGCCGGGCACCTTGGCCAGCACGCGCCGTGGCTCGAAGATGACGCCCTGGGCGTGGTGCAGGTGGCAGGCATCGTGGTAGGTCACCACCTTGCCCAGCGGCTTCATGCCGGCCGTATCGAGGCCGTGGCGGTCGAACCACTCGGTCAGGTCAAGGACCTTGGCCGAGAAGGCCCGGGCGCGCTCGCCCCACTTGGGGTCGTCGTGCAGCCAGTGGGCATAGTCCTTCATGGCCGCGCCGCAGCCGGCGGAGTTCATGACGATGGCATCCACCTCGGCCCGCTCGAACGCGGCGATGACCAGCTTGGCCATCTGCCGGGCCTTGGCCAACTCGCCCGCATGAGCGTGGAGCGCGCCGCAGCAGCCCGCATCGCGCGGGGTGACCACCTGGCAGCCGTTGCGCTGCAGCACGCGCACGGTGGCTTCGTTCTCGGGACTGCACATGACATCCATGGCGCAGCCCAGCAGCAGGCCCACGCGGTGTTTCACGGCGCCAACGGGCTCGGCCACCTCGGGTAGCGTCTCACTGCTCAGCCGCGCCGGTACCGCCGGCAGCAACTGCTCCATCTGGCCGAGCTGGCCTGGCGGCAGACCCAGCCGGTGAAGCAGCCGGCGCAGGCCCGTGCGCTCATAGAGATACAGGGCTCGGCCCGCGAGGCGGAACAGCGGCAATCGCTCGAACATGGCGAAGGGCAATCGCCGCACACAGCCGCGCACCAGCCGCCCGAACCGACGGTAGGCCGGCTCGTTCCGCCGGAAGCGCGAAGTTTCGATCTGCGTGCGCGCGGCCTCCAACATGCTGCCGTACTGGACGCCGGCGGGACAGGCGGTCATGCAGGCCAGGCAGCCCAGGCAGAAGTAGATCTCCTGGGAGAAGACCTCACTGATCTCCAGCGCGCCGTCAGCCACGCCGCGCATGAGCTGGATGCGCCCGCGAGGTGATGAGCGTTCGCGCCCGGTCAGGGCGAAGGTCGGGCACTGCGGCAGGCACAGCCCGCAGTGCATGCAGTTGAGCAGATCGCCGTATTGCGGCGCGTCGAGCAGGTCGAACCCGACCATCGGGCTGGCGTCGGCGCTCTCGTTGGTTGGCTGGGCGACACACATGATGGTCGTCATTGTAACCTATTCGGCGCCGGCCGGGAGGATTCGCGCGAGCGTATCGCAACCCTCCGGGCAGGAGCATCCATCTTGGTCGCACTCCTGCTGATGATGGCGCTGACGGCACCCGACAGCGGTCTGGCGCTCGGCGCCGACGGCCCGGTCTACGAGGTCACCGACCCCGCGCTGGCCCTGACCGATGAGGTCACCCTGGAGGCCTGGGTACAAGGCGGCGGCGGCCGTATCCTCGACAAGATCACCCCGGGCGGACAGGATGGCTTCCTGCTCGACGCCTGGCCGGCGGGCACGCCGCGCCTGATCACCGCCGCCGGCCAATTGCGCTGCGATGCGCCGCTGGCCACCGACCGCTGGTCCCATGTGGTCGGTGTCTACAGCGCCAGCCGCCAGATTGCCCGGCTCTTTCTGGACGGGCGCGAGGTGGCTAACCGCACCGAGGGCCCGTGGCCGGCGCTGGCGCCCAACGACCTGCCGCTTCGCATCGGCGTCGACCAGACCGGTGGCAGTCGCTTCGCGGGGCGCATCCGCCAGGCGGCGGTCTACCGGCGCGCGCTGAGCGCCGAGGAGGTCGCGCGTCGCACGGCCGACCCCGCCGCGCAACTGGACGGCGTGCTCGGCGACTGGTCGTTCGTCGAGCCGGCCCCCGCCAAGCTGCGGCCGGCCGCGGGCGCCCTGGTGCTCACCGGGCCGACGGTCTTCGCGGGTACGGCGCCCGCGCCCGCGGAGCCGCTCAGCCTGTGGTACCGCCAGCCGGGCCGGCGCTGGACCGAGGCGCTGTTGCTGGGCAACGGCCGGCTCGGCGCTATGGTGGCCGGCGGCGTGCCGCGCGAGACCGTCTGGCTCAACGACGACACGCTGTGGTCGGGCGGCCCAGGTCATTGGCAGAACCCCGAGGCATTGGCCGCTCTGCCCGAGATCCGCCGGCTGGTCTTCGCGGGCAAGATGGCCGAGGCCCACGCACTCACCCGGCAGAAGATGCACGGCACGTACAACCAGTGCTACGAGCCCGCGGGCGAGCTGTGGCTCGAACTCCCCGAAGGCGGCGAGGTCACCGACTACCGCCGCGACCTCGACCTGCGGCGCGGCGTGGCCACCGTCAGCTACCAGCGCGACGGCGCGCGCTACACCCGCGAGGCCTTCTCCTCCGCGGCCGACCAGTGCCTGGTGCTGCGCCTGACCTGTGACAAGGCCCGGTCGCTGAGCCTGCGCGCCGGCCTGCACACGCCGTTGCGGGGCACGCTCGCCGTCGAGGATGGCGACCTGGTCCTGCACGGCCGCGCGCCAGCCCATGCCGATCCCAGCTACGCCGGCTCGCGCGTGACCTATGCCGACGACCGCGGCATGCGCTACACCGTGCGCCTGCGGCCGCTCACCCGCGGCACGGTGCAGGCGACCGCCGATGGCCTGACCATCGACGGCGCCGACGAGGTGCTGCTGCTGCTCAGTGTCCGCACCAGCTTCAACGGACCCGACCAGGACCCGCTCCGAGCCGGGCGCGACGACGCGGCACTGGCCAAGGCCGATCTCGCCGCCGCGGCTACCAGGCCGTTCGCCGAGCTGTTGGCCCGCCACACCGCCGACCACGGCGCGCTGATGGACCGCGTCCGGCTGGACCTCGGCACGGCGCCCGCCATGCCCACCGACGAGCGGCTCAAGGCCTATCGACCCGGCGCCGACCCGGCGTTGGCCGCGCTGTACTACCAGTTCGGCCGCTACCTGCTCGTCTCGGGCTCGCGGCCCGGCTCGCAGCCGCTCAACCTGCAGGGCATCTGGAACGTCGACCTCAACCCCGCCTGGAGCGCCAACTGGACGCTCAACTGCAACGCGCAGATCAACTACTGGGGTTGCGAACAGGCCAACCTGGGCGACCTGTCCGAGCCCATCCGCCGCATGACCGCCGAGTTGATGCCCGATGGCGCCAAGACGGCCCGCGAGATGTTCGGCGCCGACGGCTGGGTGGCCTTCCACAACACCGACTTGTGGCGTGGCGCCGCGCCGGTCGACGGCGACCCGCTGTGGTTCATCTTCCAGGTGGGTGGCGCCTGGCTCTGCCAGCATGTCTGGGAGCACTACGCCTTCACACGCGACGACGCCTATCTGCGGCAGGCCTGGCCGGTGCTCAGCGGCGCCGCGCGCTACTACCTGGACACGCTGGTGCCCGAGCCCAAGCACGGCTGGCTGGTGGATGTGCCGGCCACCAACTTCGAGAACACCTACCGCACGCCGGACGGGCAGACAGCCTCGGTGTGCGCCGCTCCGACCGCCGATGTGGAGATGATCGGCGAGCTGTTCGACAACGTGGTCGCCGCCAGCCGCATCCTCGGCGTTGAGCCGGAGCTGGCCCAGAGGGTGGGCGCCGCGCGGGCCAAGCTGCCGCCGCTGCAGGTCAGCCCACGCACCGGCCAGCTCCAGGAGTGGATGGACGACTGGGACCACGCCGACGCACGCAACGGGCAGATGCTCAGCCTGTGGGGCCTGATCTGTGGCACGAGCATCGACCGCCGACGCACGCCGGAGTTGGCGGCGGCGACTCGCCGGGCCATGATCGACCGGCGCATCTGGGAACCCTACGGCGGCACGGCCAGCAGTTGGACCGGCAGCTTCGCCTCCAACGGCTTCGCGCGGCTGGGCGACCGCGACAACGCCGCCATGGTGCTCGACAACCACCTGGCCCGCTCGGTCAATCCGAACCTGACGGCGCACTTTGCCGGCGCCGGCTCAGCCTTCCAGATCGACGGCAACATGGGCCAGATGGCCGCCATCGGCCTCATGCTGCTGCAGTCGTCCGCCGACGAGATCGAGCTGCTGCCGGCACCGCCCAAGGCCTGGGCCAACGGCTCGGTCACGGGCCTGCGCGCGCGCGGCGGGTTCTCAGTCGACCTGACCTGGCGCGACGGCGCCCTGACCGCCGCCGCCGTGCGCTCGGCCACGGGCGGCAAGACGCGCCTACGCTACGGCGACCAGGTGCGCGAGATCGCGTTGACGCCAGGCCAGGCCTGGCACTGGTAGGAGGTGTGCGATGAAGCTGGCTCTGACCTCGCCGCACCATGGCGACCTGCTCTCGGCGGCGGACGGACGTATGGTGGGCGACCGGCTCTACCTCACGGCGCGCGGCACGGCGCCACACCAGGGCCTGGTCACGGTGAACGGGCTGCCCGTCAACGCCGACGGCGGCGCGTTCGCCGTGGAAGTGCCCATCGACGAGCCGACCACCCGCGTCGTGGCCACGTGTGGCGACGAACGCGCCTCGATCACGGTGCATCGGCCGCTGACCGGAGACCCGGTCTATCGCTTCTCCACCGACGACAACATCGACTGGCTGCGCGACCTGGCCGCCGATGCCGGCGCCTATGGCAGCCTGTTCGACCATCCGTACCTGGGCTTCTGGCACGACCTGCACACGCGCTACGGCCTGCGCGTCCAGCACAACATCTACTGGCACGACCAGGCCGGCTTCGACCTGAGCCACATGCCCGAACGCTGGCGTGGCGAGTTCGCCGACCACGCCGACTGGCTGCGGTTGACCTTCCACGCCGATGCCGACGAGCCAGCCTGCCCCTATGCCACCGCGGGCTACGATGAGGTCGGCGCCGACTTCGACCGCGTCACCAACGAGATCATGCGCTTCGCCGGCGAGCACAGCCTGAGCACCTTCACCACACTGCACTGGGGCACGGCCACGGCCGAAGGCTGCCGCGCCCTGGCCGACCGCGGCATGAAGGGCCTGGCCGGCTACTTCCACCTGCATGGCGACCAACCGGCGGTGGCCTATCACCTGGACGCGGCGACCACCGCCAATCTGGCCGCGCGCGACGCGTGGCACGATGCGGAACTGGGTCTGTGGTTCGTCAAGCACGACCTGGTGGCCAACTGCTGGCTTCCGGCCCAGGTGCGCGGGCAGCTCGACGCGGTCTGGGCCAACCCGCACCGCCGACAGCTCATGGAGGTGATGATCCACGAGCAGTACTTCCGGCCGGAGAAGCGCTACTACCAGCCGGACGTGAAGCAGCGCGTGATCGAGACAGTGGCCTGGCTCGATGAGCACGGGTACCGGTCGGTGCTGTGGGAGGAGGTGTTGGTGTAGGCTACCCGGCCCGCGCCAGCCTCACCTCGACCCCGTCCGGCCGCGCCTCATACCGCGCCGCGCCGTCCTTGACCTCCACCTCGCGCGTGGTCCCGCCTTGAGTCACGGTCACCCTGGTCCAGCCCGCGGGCACCTGGGTCACCAGCGTCACCGGCAGGTCGTAGAGCGCCGCGTCCGCGGTGTGTGTCAGGGCCAGGCGGATGGTCTGCTCGGTGGCCTCCAGCACCTTGACCGTGGCCTTGTCGCGCTCGGTCTCGTACTGGTGGGCGGAGATGTGGTCGGTGACCCACAGGTCGCCACGGTCGGCGCGCTCTTTGATGCCATCGAGCAGGGGCAGGAAGACCGCCTGCTTCAGCGCCCAGAAGTCCTGGTACTTCCAGTCAGGGACGATGCGCTCCACGCCGTGGATGACCAGGTACTCCAGGCCGCGGGTGGCGATGGCCTTGTCGGCCAGGGCGAGCATCTGCTCGGTGGTCTGCCAGTGATAGACCGCGCCATGGCCGTCAAAAGTCGGGCGGCTGATCAGATGGTGCTCGGCCAGCAGCGTGTCGAGCTGGGCGGCGGTGATGTTCCAGTCATTGGGTCCCACGCCGGGCTGGCCATAGGAGAGCAGTCGGCCCGGCTTGCCCGGCACCGTGTCGCGGATCCACTTGGCGCAGTCGCCGATCTCGCGCTCTGCCGACTCCATGTCCCGGACGCCCCGGTGGGTCATGGTGTGGTCGCCGTAGACCATGCCCTGCTTCCACAGATCCTCGGCCCAGGTCCTTTTGAACTTGTCGAATTCGCCCTTGGCCGGGTTGATGTAGAACGTGGCGATCAGCCCCCGCTTGACCAGCTCGGGCACGGCCACCTGCCAATGGCTGGGCCAGCCGTCGTCGAACATCAGCATGAAAGCAGCGGTCTTGTCGCCCTGCCAGCGGGCGATGCGGGTCTCGCCCGGCGCGGCGACAGCGGCGCTGAGCGTCATGGCAAGCAGGAGCAGATGCGGCAGGTGTGTCATGGCGCGGTCTTCGCCGGCGGTCGGCAGGGACCTGCCAGCCGCCGGCGTAATGGCGGTCAGAGTATCGCCATGCGCTATTGCCTGCATACGCTGTTCGTGATCGCCGCCGCACTGCCGAGCCTGGCCGCCACCTACCCGCTCGACTTCGAGTCGGCGGCCGACGCGGTGGTGTGGCGCGCGTCGGGCGGCACACTGGCCCTCAGCGACGCGCGCGCGCGCCACGGTCGGCAGAGCCTGCATTTCGCCTGGACTCAGCCCGGCGCCAGCCTGACCTTCGCCGACGCCGAGGCCTTGGCCGCGCTGGCCGTGCTGGGCGAGAAGGACTTCGCCGGCACTTCGTTCGCCCTCTGGCTGCGTTGGCCGCGGGTCACGCGCGAGGTGCTGCGGGCGGAGTTGCTGGCCGGCGGGCAGGTGGTTGGCCGCGGCTGGTGGGGCCTGGGCTATGCGGGCTGGCGGCCGCTCGGCGCGCCGTTGGCCGCCTTCGGCTTGACGCGTGGCACGAAGGTCGACGCCGTGCGCCTGACGCCGCCGGGCGCGGCCGGCGAGCTGTGGATCGACTGGGTGCAGCCGAACCTGCGCGCGCTGCCCGGCCGCAACCCGCAGCATCCGTGGATGGTCAATGGCAACCTCAAGCTCGATGCGCCGCTGGCCCGACCGGACGACTGGGACACGGTGCGCCTGAGCCGCGATGACCTGGCCGACGGTCGGCCCTGGTTGCCGCGACGTACAGCCGCGCCGGCCGACGACCTGGCCCGGCTCACGCAACGGCTGGCCACGGGGCCTGTCGTGCCCGCGCGCGGCCGCGGGCTGGCGCCCGGTGTGCTCGACGGGCTCACCGAGGCCGTGCGCAAGACCTGGGGCATCGCCGCCGATGGCAGCCTGCGCGGCGCCGGCACCAGCGCCAGCGACTTCCACAACCCGCCAGGCGGGCTGTCCACTGCCGACTACTGCCCGCTGCTGGGCCGCTTCCGCGACGCCGCGGCCAAGGCCTCGGCCACCGAGTGGCCGCTGGTCCAGGCGCTGCTGACCGATCTGGTGGCCTACACCGTGGACCAGGGCATGGCCTTCGGCAGCGCCTTCGCCGAACCGTTCGGGCCGTATGGCCTGCGCAACCACCTGGCCAGCTTCCGCGAACTGCGCGCCTGCCTCGACGACCCGGCGCTGCGCCGTGAGTTCGTGCTGCAGGGCGTGCAACTGCTGATGCCGGGCGCGGACGACCCCAGCCGTGGTCTGCTCGGTCCGGTGCCCTATGGCGATACCGATTGGCTGCACGGCTACCACAACTACCTGCCGCAGATGATCGCCTGCCTGGACGACCCCGCCGACCGTTGGCAGTTCTGGGGCGCGTACCTGTGGTGCATGGACTACATCACGCTGTCGCCCGACCTGACCGAGCCCGACGGCGGCATGTACCACCATGGCATGGTGCACTATGGCTACAGCGGCTACTCGTTCCCCGGCCTGGTCAACGCACTGTCGCCGTTCCGCGACACCAGTCTGCGGCCCCGGCCGGCCACGCTGCTGCGGCTCAAGGAGACGGCGCGCTGGATGGCCTGGACCAGCCAGATGGGCACCGTGCCCAACACCTTCTACGCCCGGCCCGGCAGCAATGTCGGCGCCGCGGGTGCCGACGTCTACTGGACGCTGGCCCAGTTTGGCTCGGCCGATGGCAAGGAGGCCGTGGACCGTGAGCTCGCCGAGCTGTTCCTGGCCAAGACCGACGCCGCCAACCCGGTGGCCAAGCAGCTCCTGGCCCAAGGCTACCGGCCGGCCGCGCTGGACGGCCACCGCCCGCAGAACAGCCAGGGCGATACCGTGCATCGGCGCGGAACCTGGCTGGTCGGCCTCGGCGGCATGCACAACCAGCGCGCCCACGCCGAGTGCTACGGCTGGCTCGAGGATGGCACCAACTACGCCTGGTACACAGCGCTCGGCGGCCTGATGGTGCTGACGCGCGATGCCACGGGCCGCGTCGACACCGGCTTCGATGAGCGCGGTTGGGACTGGTGCCACTGGCCCGGCACCACCTCGGCGCGCCACGCCGAGCGCGAGATGTTCAGCCAATACACCTGGTACAGCAGCAACTCGCCGCTGGCCGGCGCGGTGGCGATCGATGGCGACGGCGTGTGGGCCATAGACGTCCGCTCCCAGGACGCCTCATGCCGCAAGTCGGCCTTCTGCTTCGGCGACCGGATCACCGTGGTCACCTCCGGCATCGCCGGCGGCGGCGACCGCGCGAAGATGACCACGCTCTACCAGCAGCGCCTGGGCGATGTCGGCGCGCCCGACCTGGCCGCAACGGTCATCGACGGCCGACGTGTCGCGGCGCTGGGCGAGGAGACACTCGACACGGACAAGCCGCACTGGCTGCTGGACGGTCGCGGCCACGGCTACGTTGTGGCGCCCGGCGGCGGCAAGCTGGTCGTGCGGCGCGGCGAGCAGTCGTGGTTGTACCCCTATGGCCGCTATCTGAAGGACGCCAAGCAGAATCCCAAGGTGACCAACAGCACGGCCGTCAAGTGGGCCGTGCCTGGCAGCACGCCCGAGCAGGTCCTGGCCACGCCGCGCGGCGAACGCTACCCGCGAGAGATCGAGGCCTACTACCGGCCGTCGACCGGCGTCTTTGCCAGCGCCTGGCTCGATCACGGCGCCAAGGCCGAGAGCGCCGACAACGCCTTCACGCTCGTCCCCCAAGCCACTCCCGAGCGGCTGGCCGAACTGGCGCGGGCCCTGCCCTATCGCCTGGTGCAGCGCACCAACGCCGCGCACGTCCTGCTCGACTTGGCCACGGGCACGTTTGGCTACGCGCTGTTTGAAGCCGGCGCCCTGGCGGGCGCCGGCCCGCTGCTGAGCGCCTCCCGGCCCTGCTTCGCGCTGAGCCGTCCAGCGGGCGGCGCCTTGCGGCTGGCCGTGGCCTCGTCCGACGGCCAGGCCAACGGCACCGACGGGGTGACCATGAACCCCGGCACCGGCGGCGGCTATCCGCTGCCCGGCACGCCGCTGGCGCTGACCATCGCCGGGGCATGGCAGGTCGATACCGTGAGCCGAGCCGGATGCGCGGTGACGGCCAAGGCCGTGGGCGGGAACACGGAGTTGACGCTCAAGCTGCCCTGGCGGCTGGGGCTGGAGGTGCGGCTAAAGCGCTGACGAGTGCCGCGGCCCGAGTGGTGTTTGTTGTACCGGCTTCAGCCGGCTGAAGCCGACACACCGAACGCGGCCTGACGCTCAGCGCACCAGCAGCCGCAACTCATGCCGCGCCAGCTTCACCGGCTGACCGAGATCAACGGCCGCCACTTCGCCGGTCCGCGGATCCCACGACTCGACCGGCCCCGCGAGGCCCTGCAGCCTGAACGCCACCGCGCCCGTCTCACCCTCGCCAAACAGCATCACGAACCGCCGGCCGCCCTTGGTCACCTGCCGCAGCCGCACGCTCGGGCACGGCGGGTCGAGCGTCAGCCCGCGCGGGGCGAGCCGGTCCAGAGCCGCCATGTCGCCCGGCTCGACCAGCCGGCCGGCGGCGCGCAGCGCCTGCAGCGGCGCGTCGGCCTCGGGACCCAGCGGTGTGCCGTCCCAGATCACCGCGCGGTAGAGCTGTCCGGCCAGATGCAGACCGTCGGCCTCGAGTGTGGCGTCCTGCCACAGGTGCCGCGCCTCCAGGTAGTGGAAGTCGCGCTGCTGCTCATAGAGTGGCCTGGCCGGCTTGTCCGGCGCGTGGTGCGCGGTGGCCAGGATGGCGATGTCGCACACCGGCTGGGAGTCGGTGTTGACCCAGCAGAGCCGGCGGCAGGCGTCGGCATAGGGACGATAATGGTCCCACCAGGCGGCGTGGGGACCGACATCGGGCGGGCGCTCGTCGCGCCGCGGACCGCGCACCGAGTAGTAGAAGGCGTGGGGGAACAGCCAGCTCTGCCCGCGCACCAGGCACCAGTTGGCCAGCCAGACCAGCTCGTCTTCGGTCAACTCGTGCCCATAGGCGCCGTACAGCTCGTTGGAGTTGCGCCGCCGACCGAGGTGGACCATGGCGCTGGCGGCGACCTTGGCCATGGTCGAATGGCCACCCTCCAGCGCTGTCGGACCAGGCACCACATAGCGCCAGACCAGGTCCTGGCCGGGCACCTGGAAGTAGCGCAGTGGCCCGGAATCTTCCGACGACTCGGGATGGCCCATGAGCCACACGCCGTGCTGCTGGCACCAGTCGCTCAGCCGACGGTAGTATGTCTCCTCGAACACCTGGCCCAGCGCGCGATGGTAGGCTTCCTTGAACGGCACGTCGCGGTCGGCCGACCACAGCTCGGGCAGCCGGGGCCGGATGTCCTCGCCCAGGATCTCGCTGATGCGCGCGGTGACCGCGGCGCTGCCGGGCACCAGGCCACGCTTGGGGCCGCGTCCCATGATCGACGGCTCATCGGTGAAGATGCCCACGATGGTCCGGCCAAACCAGGGCCGGAAGCGGTCGTAGAAGCCCTGGTAGACCAGTTCGACGAAGCAGTCCACCGCCGCAGGGTTGAGCAGGTCGGCGGCCGGCGGCGCATCCTCGCGTTCGCCCTTCTGGCCCTCGTTGGTCCAGTGCAGCCCGCGAATGGTGCCGCCCGACGGCTGCTCGATGATGGCCACATCGCCCACGCGCGCCACCAGCCGGCAGCCGGGCGCCAATTGCGGCTCGGCGCCCGCGGCCAGGTCCACTCGCGCCAGCCCGCGCGCGGCGAACTCGGGGTTGCGCGCCACCACCTGGCCGCACGACGAGCCGGACGGGTACATGCCCTCGTCGTACAGGATGACCGTCATGTGGCGGCGCTCCGCCTCCTCGATGGCCACCTGCATGGCATCGTAGAGCTTGGGCGAGCGCCAGCCGGTATCGCGCGGCAGGCCCAGGCGCGGATGGATGACGAAGCCGAACACGCCATGCGCGTCGAAATCGGCGATCTGCGCGCGGATCTGGTCAGCATCGAGCGCGTCGTTCCAGAACCAGAACGGCATCAGCGCGAACTCGCGCGGCGGATCGCGGAACTCCGCCAGCAGATCGGCCGGCGCCGGAGCGGCACAGGCCACCGAAAGCAGCGTGAGCAGACTCGACACGATGAGCGCACCTCGTGCCCTACCCATTCGCCGGGCAGCACGGCAATCCTATGGCCACCCGCAGATCGGCGCGCTACCCTCCTGAGTAACGCCGCACCGTGCCAGCCGTAACATTCAGCGGCGCTACAGGAGTTCTGAGATGAAGGAGCTGATGGTGGAGCGGGTGGCAGTGTGGGTGGCGGGCATCAAGGACGAGCCGGGCGGGTTGGCACAGGTGATCGGCGCGTTGGCCGAGGCGGGCGCGGACCTGGACTTCCTGATTGCGCGGCGGGCGCCTGACAAACCGGGCGAGGGCGTGGTGTTCCTGACGCCGTTGCGCTCCGACGCGGAGGTGCAGGCAGCCAGCCCCTGGGGATTCGTGGCCACGCGGAGCGTGCATTCGGTGCGGATCGAGGGCGTCAACGAGGCCGGCGCGGCGGCCAAGGTCGCAGCGGCGCTGGCGGCGGCGGGGTTGAACCTGCACGGCCTGTCGGCGGCGGTCATCGACACGCGGTTCGTGGCCTACATCGGTCTGGACAGCGCCGAGGACGCCGACCGCGCGGTGGCCGTGCTGCAGAGTCTGTAGGCAACGGGCCCATCGCGGAACTCGGCGCCAGGCCGTGGCGATTTGCCATGTCAGGACCTGTGGGGCAGGTCCGAGCAGGGGAGTGCGACGGCCTGGTGTGGGACGTCGCTGGTTCGGCTGGCCCGTTCTCAGAGCGGGCCTCCGAGCACGCGAGTATGTAGCCGTTCTGCGCGCCGCGCGCTACGATTCTCAGTAGGGACCAGGCCGCCTCGAGGCAGCCCGATCGCCTTCTGGGGACAGGTCATGAGAGCCGATGTGGTCGGCGGCCACCGCCGCCCACCAGCCCTGGACTGGCTGGTCATGGTGGTGTTCTGCGTCGTAGCGTGGTATGTCGTGTCCTGGGCCTTCGTGGCCTGGCTGAGCGCGGCGATGGGCGTGGACTGATAGCCTTCCAGTGTGCCGAGCGAGGCTAGTCCGCGGTCAGCAAGCGGACTGGGCCGAGGAGGCCTGACGTCGTCGCGCCGCGGTACTGCGTCGGGACGGTGAGGTAGTGATTGGCGAGCGTATTGCAGACCAACACCTCGATGCGGTTCGGGCCCGGCTTGACCAGCCTGGTGATGTCGAAGGTCCACGGCGGAGCAACGCGCACGCCGGCGGGTTGGCCGTTGATGCGCACCTCGGCGCTGGCCACGACTTTGCCCAGGTCCAGCACCACGGTCCCCGCCGCGGGCACCTGCACCGTCTTGCGGTACCACGCGCCGCCCGAGTAGCAGGCCAGGCCGGCCAGCTTGCCCCAGTCGCCCAGCGCCAGTTGGCCGGGTCCGCAGTCGAACCGGATCGGCTCGGGAATGGCGGCGCCGCCATAGCAGCCGCGTTCCTGCTCGATGCTCATCAGGACCACCACCGGCGTAGGTGACGGCTTGGGCAGCGCGTAGCGGTCGCCGGTGGCGTTGAGCGGCCGGGTGCCGGCCCAGACCCGGGCCTTGCCGCGCGTACTGATGCTCATCGCGCGCACGCCCGGCGGCGTGGTGAACTGGTACCAGCCTACCGGATTGGGGTCGTCGGCACGAACGTCGAAAGGCAGAACGGCGGGGTTGTTCCACCAGCTCATGGCCAGCGGGCTGGTGCGGAACGCCGGCTGTACCACGCTGTCCGTCGCGCCGGGCACCAGCCGCGGCGGGCCTTGGGGGTGGTTGTACCAGAGGCTGTCGGCAAACTCGGACAGCACCTGAGCCGCCACCGCCGGGCCCGTCTGGGTCTTGGCCACCTGCCAGGTCGAATCCGTGCCCAGACGCATCGCATCGGCGGTCAGCTCGGCCACCAGCCCGGCCGACGCGCCCGTGTTGACCGCGCGCACGAGCAGTTCGTTGCGGCCGGGGCGCAGAGCCTGGCGCACGTCGTAGTCCTGCACCAGCTCCCAGCGCTCGCCCGAGCCGATACGCGTGCCGTTCAGCCAGACCTCGTACCCGTTGTCGCAGGTGATGTGCAGCTGTGCCTTGGCGGGCACTTTGGCCAGCTCGAAGCCCCGGCGGAACCAGCGCTCGCCGTCGGCCGACTCATTGGGATACCAGATCCACTTGGCAGCCCCGGTGAAGGCGACGGCCTCGGCGGGCGCCGGCGAGGCGCGCCTGGTCGAGACCACGAACCAGGTCCGGCCCGGCTTGTCGTAGCACAGCGCCAGAGCGTTGGCGCCGG
Organism: Armatimonadota bacterium; assembly: GCA_016235455.1. Classification (GTDB taxonomy): domain Bacteria; phylum Armatimonadota; class UBA10988; order UBA10988; family UBA10988; genus UBA10988. The sequence continues at coordinate 48,049 of JACRKZ010000181.1, forward strand.
CCCGGAGCGCCAGAGCGTCGCTGGTCACCAGCTCCCCGTTGAGCCGAACCGACAGCGGCTTGACCGCGCCGGTCAGCGCATAGCCCGTCATGGCCCGGGGAGCGATGACGTGGGTCGTCAGCCAGGTGCAGCCGCCGTCGGGCTCGTAGTTGATGACGGTGGGCAGGTAGCCGCCGCCCACCACGCGCTTGCCGAGTACGATGAACTCGTCGTGCACCTCTTCCTTGAGCCCGTGGTAGCCCTGATGCCCGGCATCGCCCTCGACGCCCCAGCGCCAGGAGAAGGCGTACGGCACGCCGCCCTGGGTCGGCACGTCCGACGAAGCCGGTACGGGGCCGTACTTGACGAACTTGGGGCCGAACGAGCAGGTCTCCCGGCGCCACAGGCCTTGCTTCGGATCGCCCTCGGTGTAGTCGAACCAGCGTGCCTCGGCGCCAATCATGGCGTTAGTCGGCGGCCAATGGAAGTCACCGTAGCGGTTGTCGCTGGTCGGTTGCAGGGCAAACTCCCAGTCGCCCGCGATCTCCGTGGCGTGCATGTCGGGCGCCGTGGCCGCCGTCTCGGTCGCCGGCTGACCTGGGGCGAAGACTATCAACTGCATCTCGGTGTTGGTCAGCGGCAGGCGCAGCCGCGTGGTGTCGGCCGTCTGCGAAGTGACGGCCAGGGGACGGACGGCGCCGGTCCAGGGATCCCACAGCTCCACCCGGCCGGTGGCGCGGAAGCCGCACTCGGTGCCTTGAGGCGCGTTGTAGACGGCGTACAGGTCGCGCTGCCCAACGCGGCGGTGCTGCACATAGCCGGGCCCGTCGTAGTCGCGGCCGGGCAGCGCTGCCATGACATCCGCCGTCACGCCATCGGGGAACAGCTCCTTGACCATCGCGGCGACCTGCGGGTCGTCGCGACCGAGGCGGTCGGTGACCTCGGGCAGGGCGCCCACCGCCAGCACCGTGCCGCCGGCGCGACGGAAGGCCAGCGCCTTGGCCAAGGTCGAGTGGCGAATGGCCCGCATCGCCGGCAACACGAGCACGCGGTAGACTTCGCCCGAGACGTGCAGCTCGCGGCCCACGATCTGGGCGCGGTCCAGCGATTCGAAGTCCATGAAGTCGAAGTCGACCGACTTGCCGTAGAGCCCTCCGGCGGTGCCGAAAGCGGCGCGCACCGCCTCGGGTCCGCCCAGTCCGGCTTCCATGGGTGCCACGGGGTAGAGGATGGCCACATCGCAGCGGTGGTCGCCCTGGGTGAGCAGGTAGCTGAGCCGGCGCACGCACTCAGAGAACCCGCGCATGTGCTGCCAGTAGGGCATGCGGAAGGTGTTGTCCGGCGGCGCCCATTCCCACCAGCCGCCATGCGTGGCGTAGTACATGCCGTGCAACGACAGCAGGTTGTAGCCCAGCGCGAAGTTGGCGAAGGTGGCATCGACCACATTGGCCGACGAGGTGCCCCAGCCGCTGCCGTAGTAGCCTTCGAGCCAGACGCGCGGCCGCTGGTAGAGATGCGCGATGGAGGCGGCCACCTTGGCCTTGATCAGGTCACGACCGAGGCCCGGCTGGTCGGAGCCCGGCCCCTGATTCCAGCGTTGGGCACGGAAGTAGTCGCCAAACTCGACCACATCGCGACCTCGGCCGCCATGGTCGCAGCCGACGGTCATGCCGCGCTGCTGATGCCAGTCGAACACCGGCTTGAAGTAGCCCTCCTCGGACAGCGCCACCATCACATCGCTGTAGTCGAGCCGCACCTTGGGCGTGCGCGGACCGGTATCGGCGAACAGCGCCGGCAGTTCGGGCACGATGTCGTAGCCCTTGCGGCGCCGGAACTCGTCGGCGAACCGCGCGTTCCACAGGCGCCCGCGCACGCCGAACGTCAGTTCATCGGAGAAGAAGAAGTTGAGCCCCTTGCCCTCCTGGCCGCCGAACCGCTCGGCGAACCGACCGAAGAACTTCTCGGCGTAGGCCGGGCCCGATAGCGGGTTCATGGGGTCCAGCGACCACGGCACGGTGACCGCGACGATCTTCTGGCCGTCGGGCATGGCGCCCAGCACGACGGCGTCCGCCGGCGGCTCGCCCTTGACCAGACGCAGCTCCGAGCCGCGGGTCTCGGGGTGTTCGCGCAGCAACTCGTCGACACACCAGCCCTGGCCGAAGCCCAGCGTGTAGTCGCTCAGGCTGATGCTGGCACCTTGCTTCTGGGCTTCGCGCAGGAACCAACCGGTCAGATCCCACCATTGGGGCGAGAACAGCGCGGGATCGCTGGGCATGGTCAGTCCGTAGCTGTGGCCGCCCTTGTCCGAGTGGGCGTAGTTGATCTGGTAGCCCGAGATGCCAAAGCCGGCCATCTTCCCCAGCTCCCAGGCCAGCCGATCCTTGGTCAGCGGGTCGCCCAGCCACCAGTAGAACGGCACCATGCCAAAGCCCGGCGGCGGCGCCTGGAAGCCCGGCAGCGCATCCAGATCGGGGGTGCGGATCGCCTGGCCTACCGCGCCGGGCGGCGCGGGCCGCACCCGCGCGGGGTCGCTGAAGGCAAGGTCGCCGCCGTCCGCGGCAAGGGCCGCGAGCAGGTACAGCAGGCCGGCACGGCAGGCATAGGCCACGGGACTCTCCCCTCGGCAGACGCGGCACCGGTCGCCCAGTCTCCACCGGATCTGGGCGGCGCCATGGGCCAGTATCGCACAACGCTGCTCGCGCTGACAGGCAGTCGCTTGCGTGCACCGCGCCGCCATCTGGGCCGCGACGCTACAGACCGCTGTCGAGCACCAACTCCACGACGCTCGGGTAACCTGCGGCGGCCCGTTCGCCATCGCGCGTAAGCAGTACGCCACGTCCCTGCGGCTGGCAGATCACCGCGCCGCCCGACAGGATGGCCGCCGACACCACCGCCCGGTCGAGCGCCGGCAGCACCACCTGGCGCTCGGTGCCCCAGTCCAGCACCAGCACGTACAGGCGGTCGCCGCGATGCGTGACGCAGTAGCGGCCCTCCACCGGCTGCAGCGGGCCTGGGCGGGTGCCATGGATGGCTTGGCCGTTGACCGCCAGCCAGTCGCCGACCTGCCGTAGCACATCGACATGTGCCGGCGGGATCACGCCATCGGCATCGGGCCCGACATTGAGCAGCACGTTGCCGCCGCGACCGACGACATTGACCAGCATGCGCACGACCTCCTGGGCCGTCATCAGGTCGTCGCGCTGGTTGTAGCCCCAGCTCGGGCGATTGAGGTTGAGGCACTTCTCCCAGGGCTCGTCGAGGATGGGACCGGTCACCTCGTGGCCACCCTCGTCGCACTGGAAGTCGCCTTCCCAGCCGGAGCGCGGGTTGATAACGCAGTGCGGCTGGTGCGCCCGGACCATGGCGTTGAGCTTCAGCGGTTCCCAGAACCACGCGGCGTCGGCGTCGGTGCCCTGGTGCGCCAGCCAGCCGCCGTCGTACCACAGCACGTCGATGGGGCCGTAGCGGCTGACCAGCTCCTCCACCTGCCCGTAGCCCTGCTGCTTGAGCAGCGCGGCGTCTTCCGGCAGCTCACGTGGCTGGAAGTAGCCGGGGAAGCGCCAGTCCATGGGCGAGTAGTAGAGCCCGACGGCCAGGCCGGCCGCGCGGCAGGCGGCCACATACTCCGCCACGAAGTCGCGCCGCGCCGCGGTTCGAGCGCTGCAGAAGCCACCAAAGCTGGCCGGGCTGTCCCACAAGGCGAATCCATCGTGGTGGCGCGCGGTGAGCACCATGTACTTCATGCCGGCCGCCTTGGCCGCGTCGGCCCAGGCCGCCGCATCGAAGTGCCGGGGCGCGAACTCATCGGCCAGTTTCGCGTACTCGTCAGCGGGGATCTGCTCGTTGTGCATCAGCCATTCGCCGCGCGCGGGAATGGCATAGAGCCCCCAGTGCAGGAACATGCCGAACTTGGCGTCGCGCCACCAGACCATGTCCTCGGGCGGCAGCTTGAGGCTGGCGTCGCGCACGGAGTGCTCGCCCTTGAAGACCACGGAACTCTTGAGTTGCGAGGCCAGTTCGTCGCCCTGGAGGCTATCGTCGGTGTGGCTCATCGTTCTTCCCTTCGCTCAGCGCTCATAGACCTGGAACTCGTTGATGTTGATGGGCCGCACGGCGGTCAGCACGCGCAGGCGGATCTCACGCGCGCGCACCGGCGTGAACTCGACGGTCTTGTCGGGCCCGATAGTCGTGCCGCGGGCCACCTCGCGCCAGGTGTCGCCCTGTTTGACCTCGATGACGAACTCGCGCGTCTCTTGCCATTCGATCTCGGCCATCCAGACCCGGCCGACCAGTTTCTCCGCGCCGAGATCGACGGCCAGCCAACCGTCGCGCGCGTCCATGGCCGAGGCCCAGCG
>JACRKZ010000126.1 GCA_016235455.1 Armatimonadota bacterium
TTCTACGCCAAGGCCGGATCGGCCGAGTGGACGAAGATCGACGCCGAAGCCAGCGCAGGCGACTCCTCGGAAGACAAGGACAGCAAGGACGGCAAGGCCAAGCCGGACAAGTCGACCAAGAGCGACAGTTCGACCAAGGACAAGCCGAGCACCTCACCCAAGCACTCGACGGACAAGCCCAGTTCGAGCAATGCCGTTGGTGCCGTGGCCCCATCGGCGCGGCCCGCGTCCAGTCAGCCGCGCCCGCTGCAGATGGAGGCACCTCCTCCGTCGGCACGCAGTGCGCGCAGTGGTCGGCCCAGCTTCCTGGACAAGGCGCGCAAGCACGAGGCCAATGCCGAGAAGCCGACCGTCGACGAGGACCTGTCCGAAGAGGAGCTCGAATGGGACACCAGTAAGCTGCCGGACGGCTTGTACGTGCTGAAGGTCGTGGCGTCGGACGCCAAGCGCAACCCCGACGATCCCAAGACGGTGGAGGTCCTGTCCACTCCGTTCACAGTGGACAACTCCGCTCCGGTGGCCGCCTGGCAGGCGCCGACCGAGGCCAAGCCCTTGCCGGCCACGTTCGCGTTCCGTGACACGCTCTGCTGGATCAGCAGCGCCGAGTACCGGTTCGACGACGGCGATTGGCTTGGCTGGGTACCCAGCGACGGTCTCTGTGACCGCCCGGAGGAGACCTTTGCCGCGCCGAAGCTGCCCAAGGAGCCCGGCGACTACACGCTGCAGATGCGCGTTCGCGATGCGGCGGGCAACGTGCTGCGCGCAGAGTGGCCGGTGAAGGTGGCTGCGCCCTGACCAACGCGCACCGTGCGCGCTGATGCTCTCGTCGCGGGCCTGCCGGGCGTTGACACCCGGCAGGCCCGCTGCTACTATCCACAGGGGAGATTCGTCGGTGAAGGTTCGCCTCGTTGCTATCACGGCTGTCTGTCTGGCGCTTGCGGGCTGCCAGAAGAGTGGTCCTACCCAAGCGCTTCTGACGAGCACCGATCCGGCGCAGCGCGCCGCGGCGGCGACCGCGTTGTCGGGCACCAACCCGGCGGCGAAGAACGCCAAGGAGATTGTGACGGCACTGGCCATGGCCACGGCCGACACCGACAAGACCGTCCGCAAGGCGGCCATCCAGGCGTTGGCGAAAGTCGGCGGGCCTGACGCTCGCCAAGCGCTGCTTGATGTGGTGCGTGGCCGTCAGTACACTCGCGCCGCCCTGGAGCAGTACAAGGCCATCGCCGACAAGCACCCCGACGTGCCCGAGGTCCTGGCTGGCCTGGCCAAGGCGCAGACCGACCTTGCTCAGTACGCCGAGGCCGAGAAGAGCCTTGACTCGCTGAACCGGATCGCCGACGCCCTCGACCCGCAGCAGGCGGGCCGCTTCATGAACGACCTGCGCATGGGCTACGAGAACCTGCGCATGGTCTATCAGCGCACCAACGACAAGGTCGGCGCGGAGCGGGTCGGCAAGGCGGCGGATGCCGTGAGCGCCAAGCTCCAGGCCATGCCGCAAGGTGGCGGCATGGGTGGCATGTTCGGAGGGCCCGGTGGCGGCATGCCCGGCGGCATCCAGCTCCAGCCGTAGTCGCCGCGAGCGCCTGGCTCTGGCGGGCCTGCTGGTCTATCTCGTCGGACTGGGCGGCACGCTGCCGGTCTTCATCGTCGAGCCCGATCTGGCTTGGCTCAGCCTGTTTCTACTCGTCGTTCCGGCGGCCCTGGCGCTTTGCTGTGTCCGCCTGCCCGCGCGTCTGAGCGCTGTCCTGGTCAGCCTGGCCGCCTTGGCCATTGCCTCCTGTGCGAGCGGCGTCTACCCTCGGGCCGGTTGGGAAGCCACGCTGTGGCTGACCGTCTGGCTGGGCCTGCTGGTTGTCGGGTACCGCACGGTACGCTCGGCCGCACAGGTCGATGAGGCGCTGGCCGTGGTCGTTCCCGCGGTGGCGCTGGTCAGCTTGGTCGGCGCGCTGCAGGCGCTCGGCAAGCTGCCCATCATGCCTGCGTACATGACCGAGCACGGCCGCACCCGGGTCCTGTCCACGCTGAACCACCCCAACAATCTCGCCAGCTACCTGGCCTTGACCTTGCCCCTGGTGCTATCGGCCGCGGGCGTGGCCGCCGTGCGCCGCCGTTGGTCGCTGCTGGTCGGCCACCTGGTCATCGTCCTGGCCATGCTGCTGTGCGGCGCTGCCACGTACTCGCGCGGTGGCCAACTCGGCATCGCCGCCGGCCTGCTGACCTTGGTGCTGTGTTGCGCGGCCGCCATGCGCATGCGCCGTCGCACCGCCGTGCTCGCAGTGATCGTGCTGGCCGTTGTGGCGGGCGGGTGTCTGGCCAGTCCGTTGGGCCATCGCTTTCGTCTGGCGTTGGCCGGGATCGGCCATCTCGGTGACGATCAGCGCGCGGGCACCTGGCGCGCGGCCACGGCCATGGTGGCGGAGCGGCCGTGGCTCGGCGTGGGGCCAGGCGCTTTCTTCGTGTCGTTCGCCCGCGCCAAGGCCGCCGGCAACCATGCCGAGCTGTTCACGCACGCGCACAACTGGTACTTGCACACCGCCGCGGAGGGAGGTCTGCCTGCGCTGGCGCTGCTGCTCTACCTGCTCGCGGGTGCCGCGCAGGCCGCGTGGCGCGCCTGCCGGAATGGCACCGGTGTGACGCAGCGCCTCACGGCCGCGGGCCTCTGCGCCGGCACCATTGGCTATGCGGTAGCGGGCTTGCTGGATGTCAGCACGGGCGTGCCAGCAGTGGCCGTGACGGCTTGGCTGGTGCTCGGCATGGCCTGGGGGCTGACTGAGAGTGCACAGCCGCGGACAGTGTGGGGCAGAGCGCCCGGTTGGGCCGTGGCCGCGCTGCTACTGGTGCTGTTCGCCACTTGGACTGTGTGGAACCGTGGCCACCAACACTACCAGCGGGCTTTGGCCGCGTGGTGTACTGGCGCCTGGTCCCACGGAGCGGCCGAGTTGGAGCGCGCGCGCGCGCTGGACCCCGGGCAGCGCGCCTATCTGCTGGTGCGCATCGATCTGGCTCAGCTCGCAGGGCGCGCGGACCTTGCGCAGGAGATGCTCGCCCGCTTGGAGCGGCGTGGTCAGTTGACCGATTCCCCGTACCGGGTGTTGCTGGCCGAGCTGCGCGCGCGCCAGGGCGACCAGGAGGGCGCTCTGGCCGTGCTGCGCCACACCGCCGAGGTCACGGACCGTGCCCAACCCGCGGTCTGGAGCGAACTGGGCTGGTCGAGCCTGGAGTCGGACGCGACGGCCGCGCGCGTGGCGTTCGAGCACGCGCTCGCCCGGCATCCTGAGCAACTGAGTGCGACCATGGGCCTGGCGGCGCTGGCGGCCCGCCAGCAGGAGCCGGCGCACGCGGTGACGCTGCTGGCCGGCGCGGAACAGATCGGCCTGGCACGCGACCGGCTGCCACGTCTGCTGGTGGGCTATGGCCGGCTGGACCCGCTGCTCGTGGTGCCAATCGAACAGCGCGGCCACTTTCGCCGTTCGCGGTACTCCTGGCATGGCGCCGTGCTACCGGCGCTGACAGCGTCGCTCTACGCAGAGTGGGCCGAGTCCTCGCCCTGGCGCTAGGATGAGGGCGTAGGCAGCTGCACGAGCCACTGAGCGCGTCGCGGCACGGGCGCATTGAAGGTCAGTTCACCGCCGCCCGACCGCGCCAACATGCGCGCCACGCTCATGCTGCTGCCGCCGTGGGAACGGCCCGATGCGCTCTGGAAGAAGGGTTCTTCGACTCGCCTGCGCAGGTCGTCGATGTCGCCGTCGGTCAGCGCGTCGACGCGCAACTGCACCATGCCATCGGCCGCCTTGGCGGTGACCATGACGGTCGTCTCAGGCGCGGCAGCAGTCATGGCTTCGTTGATGACGTTGCTCAGGATGCGCTGCAAGACAATGGGCTCGGACATGATCAACTGGTCGGCCAGCCCCTCGGCCTCCACCACCAGGCTCGGATCGGGGGTACCCGCGGCTTGCAGAGCAGCCTCATCCAGCGCCTCGCTCAAGCTGATCAGTGACGGCGGCTCGCTCATGGCCCGACCGATAGCGCGCAACTGCTCAGCCAAGCCCACGGCTCGGCGGCAGGCGTTCTGCAGGTCCTCGATGAGGACGTAGTCTTCGACGGCCACTTCGGCGATGTCGCCAAGCACCTCGGCCACACTCGATCCGACGTGGAGATGGTTGTTCAGTTCGTGCACCAGACCGCGCAGCGCGATGCCCATGTCGTCGAGCGCGACTCGTGCCGGGCACGAACTGACCAGACGGCCGGCAGGGGTCAGTTCGACGCTGACGGAGCCAGTGCCGGCCAACTCGATCTCGGCCACACCGGCGCCAAGGTCGGCGGAAGCCACCTCGGCCGCCAGTTGCGCGGCGTCGAGCGTAGCGTACCGCGCGTGCCATGCGGCGTTGGCCCAGGCCATCACGCCGTCACGGCCGAACAATGCTATGGGGGCCGTCCTGTGCTGCACGTCCTGCTGCTCCCGTCTCGCGACTCACGTATGATGGTATACCGTCTGCGCAGCCCCAAGTAACATCCATGTTGGCGACGTGTGTGACATGCCTATGACGCCGGATCGCCGGCCGCTGATCGGCAGACAACGACCAGCGTCGTATCGTCGAACGGTGCCGTGGCGCCGACGTGGCGCTTCACGCTCGCCATGAGCGCCGCGGTCAAGGCAGAGGCGCCGCCGTGCGGGCCGCTGGCCACAGCGGCCAGAAGGCGGTCGGTGCCGAACGCCCGCTCATCTGCGTCTAGGGCGTCGGTGATGCCGTCGGTGTACAGCACCAGCGCATCGCCCGGCTCGATGGTCAGCGTGCCGGTGCCGATGGGCGCGGCGTCGACCACGCCAAGCGCCATACCGCGTTCAGAGACAAAGGTGGCCGATGCAGCACCGGCGCGCCACAGGATGGGCGGCAGGTGGCCAGCACAGGCGTAGTCCAGCCGGCCGGTGAGCGGGTCGAGCAGGCCGTGGAAGACAGTGACGAACAGGTTGGAGTTGTTCACCGCCACCAGGCGGCTGTTCAGGTCGGCCAGCGTCTCCGCCGTCGGACGGCGCCCCGCACCGCAGGCGTAGTAGAGGCTACGGCAGACGACCATGAACATCGCCGCGCCGAGCCCCTTGTCGGCGACGTCGGCGATGATGAAGGACACGCGGCCGTCGTCCAATGCGTTGAAGTCGTAGAAGTCGCCACCGACCTCATGGGCCGGCTCGCTGGCGCCGTCCAGGTCGAAGCCGTGGCAGACGAGCGGCTGGGCGGGAAGCAGGCTCTGCTGCACGGTGCGCGCGACGTCCAGTTCGTTGGCTACCCGGGCCTGCTCCCGCTCGCGCTCGACCGCGGCGGCGCGGGCCGTGGCCACCGCGGCAGTGGTGGCCAGGCTGCGCAGCAGCAACAGATCGGCCTCGCCGAAGGGATGCCCACTGGCGGAGACCAGGCATACCGCGCCGAAGCAGCGCTTCTGGTCGTCCAGGAGTGGTGCGGCCATGGCCGAGTCGCGGTCACCGCCGAGCGCCTCATCGAGGCTGGGCACCGGCGCGCCGGTGCTCGAGTCACCGTTGCGCAGCACTGCCTCCTGGTTGGCGACGGTCCAGCCCGTGAGGCCCGCGGCGGTCGCCATCCTGCGGCCGGCGAGCCGTTGCGCGGCTGCCTCGGCGGCGGCGGAGGCCACTTCGAAGACGAGATCGCCCGTGCTCGGGTCGACCAGTGCCAGACAGGCGCCAGCGGCGCCGAACATGCCGCGCGCCCGGTCGACGATGCACTGCAGCACCTCGCGCAGCGTCGGCGCGGAGAGCAGCGCCTCGCTGATCTGGTGCAGCGCCTGGCGTTCGGCCGCGCGCCGATGCTCGGCCAGGCTGGCGACCACGGCGCGGCCGGCAATGACGCCCAGCAGGCAGATGCAGGCCAGGAGCGGCAGGGCCATGGCCAGACAGAAGCGCGTGAAGCGATGCAGCGCTGGGCGCACGGCCTTGGCGCGCTCCGTGGAGACCGTGACCCGCCCTTGTACACGGCCAAGCTCCACGCTGCTCTGACCCACCAGGCGCGCCGCGGTGTGCCTGGGCGCGGTCTCGGCGGAGTCGCTTGGCCCGGTGTCCAGCGTGGTGGTGGCGCCCAGGCCGGTGTCAGTGCTGCTCGGCTCCACCACGCGGCGCAACGGCTGGGCGACGATGTAGGGCGTGCGAATGGTGTGTTCGACCACCACAATCAGCCAGGGCGCATCCGCTGGTCCGCGGACGGCCACCTTGGCAGGCGGCAGCGGGCTCAGCAGCCCATCCGGCGGCCGTTCGGCCGAGGTGTTGGTGGCCAGCTCGAACCGGTCGGCCCCCACCTGGCGATAGACCGCCGCGCCAAATGGCAGACGGGCCAGGCGGATGCCCTGGCTCAATGGCATCCCGCAAGACTCAAGATCGAGCACCAGCACCGCGCCAGCATGACAGCGGGCCAGCGCGTCGCCCTTGGCGCGGCTGAGCATCGCCAACTGGTCGGCCACAACGTGGTCGTACTCGTCGATGATGTCCTGCCAGCCGAGAGCGGTGACCACCGCGGCGACCAGCAGTGTGCTGAGGGTGATGGCCAACGCCGGCGCCATAGACTTGGCGAGCGCGGCGCGCTCGGCACGCATCTAGCGGCCCGATCCGAGCAGGTGCGCCGGGTAGTCGTTGCACAACAGGTGGCGCGGCGCCACATCTTCTTCGATGGACGGGAAGCGACCAACGCCGTCGAGGAAGCGGTTGTCCGTGTGGTCGTCGTTGACCGCCGACACTTCGCCCATGATGCAGGGCGGCCCGCCGGGCTCGCCCCAGAAGGTGTGGTAGACGCGTGGTTCGAGAGTGATGCTCTCACCGACGCCGAGGACGACGGTCTCGCCGGCGGCAAACTGGCGGCGTATGCCGTCCATGGCGACCACCACGGGGGCATCGGCCAGGCCGTCTTGGTCGTCGGCGTTCCACAGCCGGATGACCATGCGGCCGCCGGCGCGAACGATGATGTCTTCGGTCTTGTGCCAGTGGAAGTGCGTCGGCAGGACCTGCTCGGGGCCGCTGACCAGCAGCTTCTCCGCGTAGGTCTTGCGGCTCACTGGCTCGGTCAGCCGGCCGTTGCGCAGCGTGAAGAGCAGTAGGCCGATCCGCTCGTAGTCGCCGCTGCCGAAGTCGGTCAGGTCCCAGCCCAAGCCGTGCCAGGCGATCTCGGCCGCTTCGCTGCCCACGTCGTTCCAGCGTTCCGGCGGCCAGGCAGCCCACGGCGGCAGAGCGATGTGGTATTCGGCGAACAGCGCCTCGGCGGCGGCCATGTACCGGTTGATCTCGGAGCGCTTCATAGGACCACCTCGTCGGCTAGAGCACGCGCTTGGCGTAGAGGAACAGGATGGGCGCGTTGATGATCAAGGAGTCGATCCGGTCGAGTACGCCACCATGGCCAGGGAACAGACCGCCGTAGTCCTTCACCTCGGCCTCGCGCTTGAAGATGCTGGCGCCCATGTCGCCGAGTTGGCCGGCCAGCCCCAGGATGGCGCCCAGCACGAAGCGGTGCAGGATGGCCCGGGTTGAGTAGCTGTCGGCCGCGCCGACGCGCAGCGCCGGGCCGATGTGCAGGAGCGCGCCGAACAGCAGCGAGGCCAGGGCCGCGCTCAGGACCACGCCGACCAGGCCTTCGTAGGTCTTGTTCGGGCTGACCGTGCCTTCCATCTTGTGGCGGCCCAGGAGCTTGCCAAAGACGAACCCGCCGACATCGGAGATCATGGTCACCGCGAGGAGGTAGGCCAGCAGCCTGAAGCCGAGCGGCGCGTCCCAGCGGCCGACCGCGGCGGTGAGGTCAGGTTCGAGGTTGCGCAACAACACCAGCACGCTGGGCAGCAGGCCGCAGTACATGCACCCAAAGACCGTCATGCTGATGGCCGCCGTGGGCGTGCGCGAGGTGGTGTTGAGGTGCAGCCCGAAACTGCCCAGCAGGGCGAGCAGGATGAGCGACATGATGGCCAGCCCGTGACTCTCGGGATCGTTGGCGAAGTAGAACGCCGACAACACGAAAGCCAGGCAGACGGGATAGCCCACCTCCACGGCCAGCCGCACGCGTCGCCGCGAGGCCACCCAGCGGAACTCGTAGAAGGCCACCCACGACAGCGCCGTGACGGCGATAGTCAGCGGCCAGCCGCCGAGGATGCACAGCACGAGCCAGGCAACCAGGTAGAGCGCACCGGTCACGACGCGGGGCGGTAGCATCAGGCGGACTCCAATCGCTCACGCACCCAGTGGTACTCCGCTCGCGTCCGGACGCGCACGGCCAGTTCGGCGTGCGGCGCCACCTGCAGCACACACGGCGACCCTATGACCTCGGACACCCGGCGCGCCACCTCGTCGAGCCGCGCGCGCCCTGCCTTGAGCTTGATCGAGAAGCCCACACCCAGAGTCTTGACCAACTCCGCTTGGGCCATACTGTCCGCCACCAACCGCGACAACAGCGCGTGGTGGTTGGCCAGCGCCGCCGGTCGGATAACCATCAGCGGCGTGAATGTCACGTTGTCCGGCCCCAGGGCGGTGGTCGGTACGGGTGGCAGGTCGGGCATCTCGGCTTCGACCCGCTCAGCGCGCACCAGCGCCACGGTAACGGCCGCCTCGGCCGGCGCGTGGGCCAGGAAGTGCTCGACCATCTCAGTGGTCAGCAGCGGGGCGTTGGGGCGCCAGAGCAGGAGCTCCTCGCAGTCGCCGTAGCGCTCCAGCAGGCTTTCGACCAACGTGCGGACGGGATCGTCCAGCAAAAGGGTTTCGTCGCAGTGCGTCGTGGCCACCGCGTGCTGGCCGTAGGCGGTGGGCCCAGCCAGGACGACGCGCTCGACATCGCCGCAGGCCGCCAGCGCGCGGGCCGCATAGTCGACCAGGGGCCGACCCGCGGCAGGCAGCAAGCCTGGCGCGCCCGCTCGACCGCTCAAGGCGTCGTCGAGTTTGTCCGTCTCCAACAAGATGGCCGTGGCCATCGGCACCCTCCCTCGCGCGCCCTTCTTGGCGAGCAGCGATGCGATTCCTTCTCAGTCGGCCAGCAACTCCGGCTGGTCACGCAGCAGCGCCACCATCAGCGCCAGCGCCTGGCCGCGATGGCTGAGCCGGTTCTTCGTCGGCGAATCAAGTTGGGCCGCGGTGCCGTCCGCGTCCGCCGGCTCGAACACCGGGTCGTAGCCGAAGCCGTTCTCGCCCCGGCGCGGTCCGCGCACGGTGCCTTCCCAGGCGGCTTCACGCAACACCACCGCGCCATCGGGCCGCGCCAGCGCCATGGCGCAGCGAAATCGGGCCGCGCTGCTCGTCTGGCCGTGGTCGGCGAGCTCGGCCAGCAGGCGCTCGCAGCGCTCGGGGTCGGTCAGCCCAGGGCCGCCATAGCGTGCCGAGTAGACCCCCGGCCGCCCATCGAGCGCGTCGACCACCAGGCCACTGTCATCGGCCAGCGCCGGCAGACCGAGCGCCGTGGCGGTGGCCACGGCCTTCTTGGTGGCGTTGCCCGCGAACGTGTCGGCGTCCTCGACCACGTCGGCCAGGTCCGGCCACTCGGCCAGGCTGCGCACGTCGATGCCGCTACCGGCAAGCATCTCGGCCAGTTCGCGGACCTTGCCGGCATTGCGCGTGGCCAGCACTAGCGTGGGCATGGGTGGTACCTCCGGGGCTACAGGATGAGCATGGCATCGCCGAAGCTGAGCAGCCGATAGCGCTCGGCGACGGCTGCGGCGTAAGCAGCGCGGATGAGTTCGGCGCCGGCCAGCGCGGTCACCAAAGCGAACAGCGTCGTGCGCGGCAGGTGGAAGTTGGTCAACATGGCATCCACCACGCGGAACTGGTAGCCGGGCGTGATGAACAGGTCGGTCTCACCCCGACCCGGGCCGAAGGTCTCGCGTCCTGCGGTCTCCAGCGTGCGCACGGCCGTCGTGCCCACGGCCACCACGCGCCGGCCGGCGGCCTTGGCGACAGTCACCGCCTGCGCAGCCTCGGGGCTGACTTCCCAGGTCTCGCGGTGCATGGGATGGTCTTCGACCACGGCCTCCTGCACCGGCCGGAACGTATCGAGCCCGACGTGCAGCGTGACCTGCGCTCGGCCGATGCCGCGTTCGGCCAGCGCGGCGAACACCTCGGGCGTGAAATGCAGGCCGGCGGTCGGCGCGGCAGCGGATCCGGGCAGCCGCGAGTAGACTGTCTGGTAGCGCTCGGGGTCGTCGAGCCGGTGGTGGATGTACGGCGGCAGTGGCATCTGACCGATCTGGTCGATGTGGCTGGCCAACGCGCCTGGCGGCGAGAAGGCGACCCGCCACAGGCCATCGCCTTGGCGCTCAATCAGCTCGGCTTCGACCCCGTCGAGGGTGACGCGTGAACCGGTGCGCAGACGCCGGCCGGGCCGCACGAGCGCCTGCCACAGGTCGGGCGCGGTGGGCCTGAGCAGGAGGATCTCGACCTGGCCCCCGGTCTCAGCCTTGTGGCCCAACAGTCGCGCGGGAAGTACCCGCGAATCGTTGAGCACAACCAAATCACCGGGATCGAGCAGTGCGGGCAGGTCGCGGAACTGGGCGTGAGCGATCGATCTGTCGGCTCGATTGACCACCAGCAAGCGCGACGCATCGCGCTGGGCCAGGGGTTCTTGGGCAATCAGCTCGGGCGGTAGATCGTAGTCCAGCTCCTCCAGACGCATACGCGACGAACCTGACCTTCCGTCTAGCGACCGCCGCGCTCGCGCATCTGGCGCATCTTGAGCTGGCGCTCGGCCTCGGCTTGCACGGCCGGGTCGACGGCGGTACCAGCGCGCGGCGCGGTCTCCGTGTCGGTTCGCGGGGCCACCTCGGCGCCGGTGGTACCAGGCGACGTCGGGGAGCCGGAACGGTTGACCTCAACGCGGATGTTGCCGCCGCCGCCCAGGTTCTCCTGGCCGGGCGTGCGCGCGGTCTGCGGCGGGTCGGGCCGGGTCCTGACGTCTGGGTTGGTGCGGTCGGACTTGGCGCCAAACGGACCAACGGGCGGCCGGGGCGGATACATCGAGGCGTGGTTCATCTGGCCCGACAGCGTTGCCGCGCGACCTGTGGCACCGAGTTGCGGCCACTGGTTGGCCGCGCTCGGCGGCTGGCCAGCGTAGCCGCCCACGGGTGCCGGTGGCACCGTGCCCACGGCCGGCGACGGGATGCCGCCGCCAAAGGCGACCTGGTAGGCCGGGTTGGGCTGTGGCTGCGGCGCGCCCTGCGGCGCGCCGGTGACCGGGGCGGCCGGCGGAGTGACCGCCGGGGGTAGGGCAGGCGCCACGGTGGGCGGCGGTGCCGCGCCGTAGTCGGCACCACCGCGGGGCGCCGTGGCCACGCGGCCGCCGGTCAGGTGAGCCTTGGCCCGGTCGTAGATCTGCTTGGCCAGGGCGTTGTCCGGTTGGACGGCCAGTACGCGCTGGGCGGACTCCATGGCGTCTTCGTAGCGTCCCCGCTCGAAGGCCTGCTGGGCGAGTTCCAGGTCCTTGAGCACCGATGCGGTGGCGGTGCGCGCTCCGTTGTGCATCTTGCCCCAGACCACGAAGCCGAACAGCACGGTCATCGCCACCACCAACGCACCGATGCCGGCGTGGGTGTAGATGCGGCGGCGTGCCTCATCCTCGTCTTCCTCATCGAGGAAGACCGGCTCCGTGTCGGGCCGCTCCTCACCGCGCAGTCGGCGCAGGGTCTGGCGCTCGGCCTCGCTCTCGGGGTTCACCTCAACGACGTGCTCGAACTCGCCGGCGGCCTCGACGGCGCGACCTTCGCGCTCGTAGAGCAGGCCCATGAGCGAGTGAGCGGTGGTGTTGTCCGGGTCGATGGCCAGTGCCTGGCGGCACAGACGGCGCGCACGCTCGTCCTGGCCCGCCTCGAAGGCACGAAAGGCCTCGTCCAAGTGGCGCTTGAGCTCAACTCCGCGATCAGCTGAGGCTGCCATAATCGGTTTCCATGCGGCCCGCGAGGGGCGGTCACACCCCTAGGATACCCGTCTTGGACACCATTCTAACCCAGATCGGTGCTATGTGCCCGGCTTGTAGAACGGCAGGGCGCTCACCATGCAGGGCAAGGCGCGTCCGCGCACGTCCACAGCCAGCGCCGTGCCGACCTCGGTCAGGTCTGCGCGGACGTACGCCAGCGCGATGGATCGCTCCAGCAGCGGCGAGTAGGTGCCACTGGTGACCAGGCCCACCGGTTGGCCGTCGTGTACGACGGCACAGCCGTCGCGCACCACGCCGCGCTCGGTGACGCTGAGCCCTACGAGCCGCTCGGCGCAGCCGGCGTCCGACACCGCGGCGAGCGCGTCGCGACCCACGAAGGCCGGCTTGTCGAACTTCACGAAGCGGCCCAGGTTGGCTTCAATGGGATTGCGTGCGGGCGAAATGTCGTGGCCGTGCAAGCAGAAGCCGGCCTCCAGGCGCAGTGTGTCACGCGCCCCGAGGCCCACGGGCACCAGGCCCTGTGCCGCGCCGCCGGCCAGCAGGCCGTCCCATACGGTCACCGCCGAGTCGGCGGGCACGAACACCTCGAAGCCGAGATCACCGGTGTAGCCGGTGCGGCTGATGACCACCGGTACGCCAAGCAGCGGACACCGGTGTATCGCGTAATAGCGTAGCGCCCGCACGGCCGTCGCGTCGCCGTCGCTGAGCAACCCAGCCAGGATGTCGGCCGAGCGCGGGCCTTGCACGGCGAGCAACGCCCATTCGTCGCTGACGTTGGTCAGCGTCACATCGTCGCCGGCCAGGCTGCTGAGCCACGCGAAGTCGCCGTCGATGTTCCCCGCGTTCACGACGATCAGGTAGCGATCCTCGCCTTCGCGTGAGACGATGAGGTCGTCGATGATGCCACCGTCTTCGGCGCACATCAGGCTGTAGCGTGCACGACCGACGGCCAGCGATGCGTAATCGTTGGTCAGTGCGTGTTGCAGGAGGCCCAATGCCCCGGGGCCTTCGACGATGAACTCGCCCATGTGACTGACATCGAACAGGCCGGCCGCGGCGCGCGCGCCACGGTGCTCGGCGACGATGCCGGCATACTGCACGGGCATCGACCATCCGCCAAAGCCGACCATGCGGGCGCCCAGCGCCACATGCCGGTCGTGCAGCGGGGTCTGCTTGAGTTCGCTCTCCATCAACGCGGGACTACCTTTCCGCCCCCAATCGCGACAGCCGCTCCGCCAACGGCGTAATCAGCCGGCGCCTGACCAGCGCGGCCAGCCAGCGGCGCTGGGCGATGAACCGAGCCAGCGGCGGCGAGCAGCGATCATAACACCGGATCAGCCAGCGGCCACCAGCCGAGCGGCAGAGCACGGTGTCGCGCCAGGCGCGCAGCGTGACCACTTCGGGGGCGAAAGCATCGCCACAGGCCGCGGTGGCCACGAAGCACGGCCGGGCGGGAGCCCGCGGCGTCGGCGGCACGGGCGGCGCCATGCTGTGACTGCAGCGCTCGCAGCGCTCGGCGCCCTTGGGGTTGGGGTAACGGCAGATATGGCAGCGCACGTGCCGGTCGGGATCGAAGTCGGGCGCGTCGTCGGCGCGCTTGAGCACGCGGTCGCGCACCGGGCGGTCGTCATCGTCGGGACG
Organism: Armatimonadota bacterium; assembly: GCA_016235455.1. GTDB lineage: Bacteria > Armatimonadota > UBA10988 > UBA10988 > UBA10988 > UBA10988. The sequence continues at coordinate 13,539 of JACRKZ010000126.1, forward strand.
CGTCGCCTCGGGCGGCGCGGTGTCCGGGTCGTACTCCTCCTCTTCGGGCTTGCTCGGCCGCGGCGGTGCTTTCACCGGCCGGGCCTCGGCCTCTCGAGCCAACTCGAGCGACCGCTCGGCCGTGTCGGCCATGGCGGCATCAGGGTTCATGCCCAGGGCCGCCTCCAGGCAGGCGATGGCCATCGGGTACTGCGCGGTGGCGACGAAGCAGCGGCCCAGTGCCACCACGATGGCGGGATCCTCTGGGAGCGACTCGTGCGCGCGCGTCAGCGGTGCCACGGCATCGTCGTAGTCGCCGCGCTCGCACAGCGCGATGCCCAGACCGCGTTGCACCCGTCCGTCGCCAGGCAGCACCGCCTCGGCGAACTGGTAGGCCTGTAGGGCGCGCAGCCAGTCGTGCTTGCCCTCGGCCAGCAAGCCGCGCACCAGATGAGCCTGGCCACAGCCGGTGTCCAGCGCCAGCGCCTCCTCCGTGCGCTGCATCGCGGCGTCTCCGGCGCCCAGCGCCAGTTCGACGCGGCCCAGCCCGGCCAGCGCGCGAGCTTGGATGCGGCGCTCGCCGACCCGGTCCAGCACCGTAGTGAAGGCCACGCGAGCTTCGTCAGCGTTGCCGCGCTCGGCTTCCGCCCAAGCCTCATCCAGCAACGCCAGCCACTCGCTTTCGGCCAACACCACCCGCGGCGCGTCCGCCGGCGCCATGGCCGCCTCGTCGGCCGCCTCCGGCGCCGCTGCTGGCTCGGGTGCGGAGTCCAGCGCGAGTTCGGCTGGGGCTGGGTCGCCTGACGTCTCCTCGACATCACCGGCCGGCTCGTCGGCCGCGACTTCGCTGTCGGCGTCGTCGGCCGAGCCGGCCACGAGGTCATCCCGCACGGCGGCCAGTTCGGTCTCGAGGTCGGCGCGGTACGGCTGGTCAATCTGTGGGTCGCGGGCCAGGGCCTCGCCAGCGGCCTCCAGCGCCAACGCCAGGTGTGCCGCGCGCTCTGGGCCAGCGGCGGGCGCACCGGCCAGAATGGCCAGGGCCAGCCCGTTGTACGCCGTGGCCGCCGCGTGGGCGAGCGGAGGCTGGTGGTCGTCGCCCTGCGCGGCAATCTCGCTGGCCAGCGTCTGGAAGGCCTCGAGCGCCTCGGCCGGGTCCGTAGTCAGCAGCGCCTCGGCTGCCGCCAGACGGCCACTAAGGTCGGGCGTGGCGTCGGGCGCGGCGACGGCCCGATCGCGGGCGGCGACCAGTTGCTCGGCCAGCGGTGCCAGTTGCTCCGCGGGGATCACCGGTTCCAGGTAGGGCATGGACTCCAGCACGTCGCCCGCGCGCCAGGGCTCGAACTCGGCCACGGTGGCCAGCGTATCGAGGATGAGCTGCACGTAGGTGGCATGGTCCTCGGAGTCGGGTGCCAGCTGCAAGTAGCGGGCAGCGCCGACCAGGCGGTCCGCCACATGGTCCGGCGAAGTGGCCGAGTCGCACACCAAGCGGTACAACTCAGGATGGCTGGGATCGACATCGAACGCCTGCGCCACGGCCATGTCCACCATGTCGCCGCGCTGCAACTCCAGCGCCGCTCGGCCCATGCCAAGCCACAGGCCGACATCGCCTGGCTGCCGGCTGGCGGCCTCGCGGAAGGCCTCGAGCGCGGGCTCGAAGCGGCCCTCGCTGTGGTAGGCCGCGGCCAGGTTGGCCCATGCGGTCGAGTCGTCTGGGTTTGCGGCAACTGCTGATTCGAGCGTGGTGAGATCCATACCGGCCATCGGGTCACCTCGGGCGCTTGCGTGCTATATCCAGGCTACTTTCGCCGCGGCCGGCGGGGCACCTGCTCTCGACGATTGACGAGTCGGTGAGCCGTCGCTAGACTTCCGGTCGAAGGTGGCCTCGTGATCCCCGTTCGACTGTGGCTTCGCAACTTCCTGTCTTACGGCGACGAGGTGCCGCCCCTGGATCTGGACGGGCTGCACATGGCCTGCCTGTCCGGCGCCAACGGCCACGGCAAATCGGCGCTGCTCGACGCTATCACCTGGGCACTATGGGGCGAATCACGCCGCGACGCACGGGCTGGCGGGTTGATGCGGCTGGGCGCGGGCGAGATGTTCGTGGAGCTGGTCTTCGACCAGGATGGCCAGCGCTACCGTGTACGCCGGTCGCAACGCCGCACGCGCGACAGTGCCAGCACCACGCTCGACTTCTTCGCGCTGGACGGTGAGAGCGACCAATGGCGGCCGCTAAGCATGGCCACGGCGCGCGAGACCCAGGCGCGCATCGATGCCCGGCTGCGCATGGGCTACGGCACCTTCATCAACAGCGCCTTCCTCCTGCAAGGACGTGCCGACGAGTTCACCCGGCGCTCGCCCGCGGAGCGCAAGCAGGTGCTCGGCGACATCCTTGACCTCGGTCGCTATGAGCGACTGGCCGCGCTGGCCAAGGACGAGCGCCGCGACCTGGACCGGCGGCTCGACCGCGACCGCGCGCTGGTCGAGACACTCACGGCGGGACTCGCCGACGCCGAGCGGGTGCGCGCCGACCTGGCGGAGACCGTGGCGGCCTGCGAGAGCGCCGCCGCGGCCATCGCCGCCGAGGATGCCGCGTTGGAGTCGCTACGGAACGTCATTGAGGCTGACCGGCGGCGGCGCGAGGAACTCCGCCACGCGGGCCTGGAGGCGACCCACGCCGAGCACCAGCTGGCCGACCTGCGAGAGCGTCGGCTCGACGCCGAGCGCGAGGTGCAACGGCTGACCGAGCGGCTTGGCGAGGAGCCCTTGCTGCAGGCGCAGGCCGCTCGCTTGGAGGGGCTGCGCGCCTCGCTGGCCGGGCTGGAGGCGCTGCGTGAGAAGCGCCGCGGCTGGCAGGAGGCGCTCAACGCCCATGAGGCCGAGTTGCGCGTGCGCGGCGCCGCCTTGGAGGCCGAAGCCAGCAAGCTGACGCAGCGCGTGGCCGAGGCCGAGGCCCGCATCGATGCCGTGCAAGGCGAGTTGGCCCAGCGGGAACGGCTGCGCCGGCGGGTGGAGGTCTTCCGGACGGCGTCGAGCCGGCTGGCCGAGCTTGACGAGCTGGCGGCTCGCCGGCAGACGCTGCTCGACTCGCGGGCCGAAGCAGACAAGGCCATCGCCGAAGCTCGCGCGGCCCTGGTCACCGAGCACCGTGGCCTGAGCGCGCGCCAGGACGAGGTGCGGCGCGATGCGGACCGGCTCGGGCCTGCCACGGATACGCTCAGCCACGCCCGGACGGCCTTGGCGGCCGCGCAGGCCGCGCTGGCCGAGACCTCCGTTCTGCGCGACGAGATGCAAGTCACGCAGTCGGCTGTCGAGCAGATCAACTTCGAACTGACGCAGCTGAGGGTCGACCTCGAAGAGGTCGAAGACCACCGGCGGATCCTCGACAGCGGCGGCGGCCTGTGTCCGCTCTGCGGCCAGGATCTGGCACCCGAGCGCCGGCTGGAGCTGTTGGCCGAGGCGGAGAGCCGGACGCAGACCGTGCTGGACCGTGGACGCACGCAGCGACGCGAGCGCGAGCGCCTCGAAGCGGCGCTGGCACTGACCACCCAGCGGCTGGCCGCCCGCCAGGCCGAAGCCGACGAACTGCCGCGCTGCCAGGCCGCATTGACCACCGCAGAACTCGCCGTGGCCGGCGCGCGCGACGCTGCCGCGGCCCTGGCCCAGCTCCAGGAGGCCTGCGCCGAGCTGAAGCAGCGCGTGCAAGCACGGGCCTTCGCTGTCGAGCACCATGCGGCACTGGCTGCCGCCGACGCCGCGCTGGGGGCTCTGGACTACGACTCTGCCCAGCACGAGTTGGTGCGGCAGCAGGTGAACGAGGGCCGAGACCTGGAGCGCCAGCTGGGTCAGTTAGAGCAGAGCGAGCAGCGCCTGGCCGAACTGGTTGCCGATCACGCGCAGCTCGCCGCGGAGCTGGCGCACCTGCGCGACACGCTGGCCCAGGGCGCCTTCGGACAGGACCATCGCGAGGCTGTGGCGGCGCTACGCGGCCATCTGGACGCGGAGCCCTGGCCGGCCGAGCAGTGGGCCACCGACAGCGCGGAGTGTGATCGCCTGGCCGACGTGCCGACGCGGCTGGCGACGCTGGCTGGCGCGGCCGAGCAACGGCGTGACGCCGAGCAGCGCATGGGCCGGCTCGACGAGATGCTGGCCGAGGCGCAGGCGCGCCTGGCCAGCGCTCAGGAGCGCGTTGCGCAACTGGGCGGCGAGTTGGTGGATGTGGACCAATTGACCGACGAACGGCGGCGGCGCGTGGCGGGCTTGGAGGGGCTGCGGGCCGAGATGGGCCGGCTGCAGGCGCGGCGCGGCGAACTGCAGGCGCTGGCCGATGGCCACCTGCGGCAGCAGGCGGAAATCGCTGAGACGCGCGTGCGCATGGCCGGCGGCGAGCACCGCCACGCCGTCGTCAGCGCGCTCGAAGCCGCCTTCAGTCGCGACGGCATCCCAGCGCTGGTTATCGAGAACGCCGTGCCCGAGATCGAGGCCAGCGCCAACGAGATCCTGGCGCGGCTCACCGACTACCGTATGTCGCTGGCCGTGCGGCTGCAGCGCGCCACCGTGGCCGGCACGCTGCGCGAGACGCTGGACGTCGAGATTCGCGACGAACTGGGCAGTCGCAGCTATGAGAACTACAGCGGCGGCGAGGCGTTCCGCGTCGACTTCGCCCTGCGCCTGGCGCTCAGCCGCCTGCTGGCTCGGCGCGCGGGCGCGCGGCTGCGCACGCTATTCATCGACGAAGGCTTCGGCACCCAGGACGAGGAGGGCCTCGAGCAGCTGGTCGAGGCGATCCACGCCATGGGCGACGAGTTCGACCTGGTGCTCGTGGTAACGCACCTGTCGGCGCTCAAGGATCGCTTCGGCACACGCATCGAGGTCGTCAAGGAGCCGGACACCGGCTCCGCCTTCCGCGTCGAACGGCTCGCCGGCTGAGCGGATCCGCGCCGACGCCGTCGCGGCTCGGCCACACAATGGCTGCACGCGGACCGCCGCGCATGGAGCCCTTGCGTGATCGCCGAGCCCAGCAACCGCCTCGCCACGGAGACATCGCCCTACCTGCTGCTGCACGCCACCAACCCCGTGGACTGGTACCCATGGGGTGGGGAAGCGTTCGACGCCGCCCGCCGGCTGGACAAGCCCATTCTGCTCTCCGTCGGCTACTCCACCTGCTACTGGTGCCACGTCATGGAGCGCGAGAGCTTCGCGGATGTGGCCACCGCGACTGTGCTCAACGACGCCTTCGTCTGCATCAAGGTCGACCGTGAAGAACGGCCCGACCTGGACGAGCAGTACATGCAGGCCGTGCAACTGCTGACCGGTAGTGGCGGCTGGCCCATGACCGTCATGCTGACCCACGACCTCAAACCGTTCTACGGCGGCACCTACTATCCGCCCGACCAGCTGCGCCGGGTGGTCGCGGCGCTCAGTGATGTCTGGCGGAACGACCGCGAGCGCCTGCTGGCCAGCGCCGAGGAGTTGACTACGGCTATGGCCCGCGGCGGTCGCCCCGCCGCGGTCGATGGTGATATGCTGACCCAGGACGACATCGCCTCGGCACTCGACCGCATGTTGGCCGACCAGGACAGCGTGCACGGCGGCCAGCGGGGCGCGCCCAAGTTCCCGCAGGACATGGCCGACGCGCTGTTCATCGCTGCCTGGCAGCATGGCGGGCGAGACGAGCTTCTGGCCGCGGCGTTGCGCAGCTTGGATGCCATGGCGCTTGGCGGCATCCACGACCATGTCGGCGGCGGCTTCCATCGCTACAGCACCGATGGCATGTGGGCCGTGCCGCACTTCGAGAAGATGCTCTACAACCAGGCTGGCCTGCTGCGCGCCTACGCCGATGCCGCCGCCGCCACGGGCTCGTGGTGGTACCGCCAGATCGCGCGAGACATCGTCGGCTTCGTTCGACGGGAGCTCACCGACGGCGAAACAGGCGCATTCCTCACCGCGCTCGATGCCGAGACCGACGGTCGTGAGGGCCTGTACTACCTGTGGTCACCCGCGGAGATGGCCCAAATCCTGGGCGGTCAGGCCGACCGCTTCGCGGCGGCGTTCCGCACCACCGACGTACCGGACCACCACGCACCCCGCGGTCGGGACCCGCGGCCGGGCGTGCTGAGCCTGGTCTGTTCGCCGGCGACGCCGGCGGTCGCGTCGGATCTCGGCGGCCTGTGCGCACAACTGCTCGCGGCGCGCGACCGTCGGCCGCGGCCGCTCACCGACGACAAGGTGCTTTGCGCCTGGAACGGCCTCATGGCCGGCGCGTTGGCCCACGCCGGTTGGTTGCTCGACGAGCCGGATTGGGTGGCCGTGGCGGAGCGCTCCGTCGCCTTCGTTCTGGCGCGGTTGCGTGACGGCGAAGGGCGACTGCTGCACCAGTGGCGCCTGGGCCAGGCCAAACAGGCCGCGTTCCTGGATGACTACGCCGCGCTCGCCAACGCCTGCCTGGACCTGTGGCTGGCCACCGGCGACGCGCGCTGGCGCGTCGAGGCCGCTGGCCTCGCTTCTGAGATGACGCAGCGGTTCGCGGCGGAGGACGGTGCGTTCCATGGGGCCGACGCCGAAGCCACCGACTTGCTGCTGCGAAGCAAACCGATGTTCGACAACGCCATGCCGTGTGGCAACTCGCTGGCGGCGGATCTGCTCTACCGCCTGGCGCGCTACGACGAGGCACGTCGAACCGTGGCCACGCTGGCACCGTTGGCGCGTCGCTACCCGCACGGGCTGGCGAACCTGGTGCGCGTGGCGTTGACCGGAGACCCAGCGAATAGCACGGCCAGCGGGAGCGCGCGACATGTGCACGCGAGTGTCCGATCGATTGACGACGGCGTCCTCGAGCTGCGGGTGCGGCTCACGCCTGGCTACCATGTGGAGCGCCTGAGCCTGAGGACGGCCGATGGCGAGCTGGTACCCGTCGTAAGCGACGAAGGATCAGGGCTGCGCCTGCGCGCCACGCTGCCGCGACGACCGGAGTCTCAGGACCTATGGCTGAGCGCGCAGGTCTGCGGTGACGGCGCGTGCCTGCCCGAGAGCACACTCCGGTTCCGTGTGATCAGTGGATCCTAAGGGGACCAACGAGCGCGGAACCGAACCGTACCACACCCCTGCGGGTGGGGTTCGGCAATGCTACATAACGCGGATTATGGGTTGAGGCGACTGTTTGAGGTGGGGGCCGGCCGTTCGAAACACACGGGCCGGACACTCGTCGCGCCGGCCCGTATGCTGACTATGCCGATTGAGGTCCGCTGCCGCTAGCTGCGCGCGCCCAGAATGAGCAACGCCTGCTGGGCGCTGGCCTGCACCGTTTCGCTGGGGTCAGGCGTGTCGCCGACCATGGCGCTCAGTTTGGCCACCGTCGCGGCGTCCTTCATGCCCAGCTTGGCCGTGGCCTGCGCTGCGTAACTGCGCACCAACTCGTTGCTGTCGTCCAAGCCCTTGAGCACGTAGCTCACTGCGTCCTTGTCGCCAACGTCCGTCAACACTGTCAAGGCCGCGGCGCGCAACACCGGATCGGCGTCAGCCATGGACTTGCGCAAGCGCTCCACGCCCGGACCGTTGTCGCCCAGCGATGCCAGCGCTCGGCACAGGAACCGGAAGTTCACCTTCAAGGAGCCGTCGCTGTAGAGGTCCTTGAACAGCAAGCCCACCGGATCGCGCTCTTCCTTCTTCAGGCCGCGCAACTTGGCGATGCGTTCCGCGGGCAGCGTGGCCAGGAGGCGCGCCGCCTCACGGCGAACTTCCAGGTTCTTGCTGCGCAACTGATCGCGAAGGACTTTGTTACCACGGTCGTCGCCGAGGCCGATGAGGCTGACGGCCGCCGCGGTCTTGACCGATTCGTTGGCGTCGTTGAGCAGGCCGACCATGGCGTCAAGGGTCTTGTCGACCAGGTCTTGCTCGGTGACTTCCTTGACGTCTTTCTTGGGCTCGGCCTTGGCGGCGTCGGCCTTCTTGGCCTCGGTCCGGGCCAGCGCCTTGGCGGCGGCGGCCAGCGGGTCGGCTGGCGGCATGGTGCCAGCAGCCGGATGGATGTTCATGCCCGTGTGCCAGACCGAGAGCGCGGCTGCCTGGCGGACCCGAGCGGGCATCTTGGCGTCGGCCATGATGGCATTGAGCCGCGTGCGCTGGTCGCCCAACTGGCTGACCCGGAGCGCCGGCAGCGCGGCGGCCAGGACGTCCGCGTTGGTGTCCTGCAGGGCATCGCGCACGGCCAGCAGCGCCTCTGGCTCCTTCAGGCCGACCAGGGCCTCGACCGCCCTGGCGCGGGTGTTCTTGTCCGTGATCACCGCCGTGGCCGGGTCGGCTGGCTTGCCGCCGGCCTTGACGCCGACGTAGTCGCCGGCTTCATTCTTGACCACGCCGACCAGTGCCGCGACGATCTTGGCGTCCGGCGTCTTGGCGCCCTTGATCAGCAGCCCGAGGCCTTCAGCGGCGGCGGCGCGGACGTCGCCGTCCACGTCACGGAGCGCGGCCATGAGTACGGCTCGACTGGACATGGAACGGCGTTCGCCGAGCAACTGCGCGGCCAACGCGCGAGTGCGTGCATCGGCGGAGGCCATCGCCCCCTCGAGCGCCGCGTTGGACAGGATCTGGCTAGCGCTGCGCAGCACTTCACGGCTGAGCTGGGCATCATTTTGCGCCAGCAGAGACGCGGCCATGGCGCTGTCGGCTTTGCCCTGCAGCAAGCGCGGCACCACCATGCGCACCGTCGGGTCGCCCGCCACCAACTGCGGCAGCAGCGCGCGGCGGACGCCTTCGGGCAGACCAACCATGGAACGCGTGGCGACCAGGCGCACGGTCGGATCCTTCTCGGCGACCAGCAGGTCCAGGAGCGCCTTGCCGGACTGAGCGTCGTTAGCGAAGCGCAGTCCCTCGGCCGCGGCGCACCGCACGACAGCGTCCTTACTGGACAAGCCGGTGGCGCGGAGCACCTTGGCGATCTGCTGGCGCGCGGCCTGATCGGTGTGGCGCGCTTCCAGAATGCGCTGCAGGCCCTTGACCGCCTGCCGACGCACGGTGTACGAGCGGTCGGCCATGGCCCGGCCGAGGGCCGGCACGGCGCTGGCATCACCGATGTTGACCAGCCGCTTGAGCGCCTCGATGCGGTCGGTCTCGACGGCGTCGAAGTGCAGCGTCAGGTCGGTGGTGTCTACCGTGTCGTCGTAGGGCGTGTCAGCGAGATTGGCGTGGTACATGGCGCGGTTGTGCCGCTTCTCGAACGGCACGATGAGTGCGCGCAGGTCACGGGCGCGCTCGCCCTTGTAAGGCCCTTCGGCGGGGCGGTCGACATTGTTCCGCGGCAGCGGGCTGCCGGCGCAGACCGCCACAAAGAAGTCCGACACCAGGTCCCCGGGTCCCTTGTTGATCAGGTCGATGCGCACACCCAGCATCTCGCCCTCGACGACATCGATGGCGGGCTGATTGGCGGGGTCCTTGACGACGAGGTCCTGCCGTTGGAGGGTGACGCCGCCCGGCACGATGCCCAGACCGGTCTGGCCCTTCTTGGGTCGGACGACATGGCCCTGCCGGCCCGCGGCCAGATTGGCTTCGCTTTCCTTGGTGCGGGCGCGTTCCTGCTCCTGGATGAAGGAGGCGGAGTCGCGCTGGCGGGCCAGGTCGGCGGGCGTGGCTTCGGACTGCGTCTTGACGCGGACCAGGAACGGGCCGTAGATGAAGGAGTCGCGGCTGGCGTTGTTGCGCACGCGGCCTTCGGAGTCCAGGCGAACGTAGCACTGGTACTCACCGCCGAGCACGTGCAGCAGCGGACTGAGGTAGTCGTCGAGCGCCTTCTTGCCCTCGCTGCCGGCGGCGGGCTTGAGCCGCGCCAGGGCACAAGCGCCCTGCTGCCGGACCAACTCATACTCATCGCGCAGCGCCTTGACCAGATCGGCTTCGGCGGACGTGGCGCCGACCAGGCCCAGCAAGCGGGCGGCGACGGCACGGCGGTGAGCGAACTTCTCCTTCTCGAGGGTGGCCTGCGTGGTTTCGGCCACTCGCTTGCGCAGCGCCTGCACGCACGCCGCGGCGTACTTGGTCTGCGCCGCAAGGCGCTCGAAGGTCAGGCGACCGGTGTCGCGGTCAGCCTCGCCGACCGGCAGTTCGCCGCTGAGATCGCAGGCGATCTGAGCCAGAGCTTCGATATTGCCCGAGCCGCCGCTCTTCTCCAGTTCGCCTTCCAACGCCCAAATGACGTTGTCGCGCACCGTCTGCGGCTGCGTGGCCAGGAAGTCGATCGGCTTGTGCCGACGCATCACCCGGTGCGCCGCGGCCTGGCGCACAGCCAAGTCCTCGTCGCCCGTGGCCTTCACCAGCCGGTCGGTCAAAATGAAGCTGATCGTGATGTAGGCAATGCTGCCGACAGCGATGCCTACCACCGCGTAGAACAGGTAACGCCAGCCCTTGATCACCGGTCCATCCCTTCGCGCCGGTGGGCGCCGCAGTCCCGTTCGCCGCGCCGCCCCACCCTCCTTCTTGTGAGCAAAAGAAGATGGTGACAGCCAGCGCACCGACCCAGATAAAGGAACGGGCCCGGCCGACAGGCCGGGCCCACGCGGTCACTCGATGATGAACGCCTTCTTTTCGGCCGCGCGCGGCCGGTTGGACTTGCGTTCGTCGTACAGCCAGAGCGTCTGGTCGTCGTTGAGCGCGAACATCGGGTAGCTGCTCAGGTTGCTGGCGATGACGCGCTTGGCGACCCGGCGCACGATGTTGCACTCGGTGTAGAGTCGGCGGAAGCTCACGCCGCCCGGATGATGCGCCATGAGTTGCCGCATGATCTCGAGCACGGAGACGTCCTGCACGTGTTCCACCTTGACGCGCAGCACGAGGAGTTCGTCCAGGTGCGGCTGCGGGATGAGGTGCATGGGATCCGGCTCGGGCTCGACGCTGGCGCGCCACACCTCTTTGGCCTCGTCGCGCTCGATGTGGAAGACATGGCCCGTCGGCTGGAGCCGACCCTTGTACCACTCATCGAGACCGCACAGCAGCCCGGTCTCGTTGTTGAGCCACAGCTCGAAGACCTCGCCGGTGTTGTCGTCGACCATCTTGATCGGCCGGATGGGCGGGTCCTTGGGGAACACGCCGCGGTCGATCTTGCGGACCTTGATGGTACCCGACACGAAGTGGCGGTAGCTGGTGACGAAGCGCTGCTTCTTGGCCAACTGGATGCCCTCGGGCAGGTCCATGACCTCGTTGTCTTCGCCGATGTCCTCGAGGTCGGGCGCGTGGACCTCCCACTCGATGCCGCCTTCGAGGCCGGCGTCGGTGAGCTGTGCGTCGACCAGTTCGCCGGTCAACGTCGCCACCTGGATCGGCGAGAGCTGCAGCGTCACCGGCACGCGATAGAGCGTCGGCGGCAGCAGCACGCGCAGGTGCCAGCGGTTCTCGGTCAACTCAACGAAGCGGTCATCGCCGCGCAGCGCCAACTGCATGGCGCGCAGAGCGGCGGCATACTGCACGTCGCCGGGGAACAGCTCGAACACATCGCTGACCAGGCTGGCCAGGGTCAGGGCCTCTCCGGCCTCCTGAATGATGCGCTGGATCTCACTGAGGTCGTCGGAGGCCAGCGAGAACTCGGCCGCCTCATCGGTGGCCAACAGCTCGCCCACGTCCATCTGGTCGGCGCCGGTGATCTGGTCGTCCTGCTGCTCGGAGAGGTCGCGGATGACCTCGGCCAACTGGTCGGCGTAAGTCTGCGTGGCGAACGCCGGACCCGGCAGGACGACCACGCGCGGGTCGCTCAACGAGGCCAGGAAGGCGGCGTTGACGTCCACCTTGCCAGCCTTGGCGACCCACAAGGAGTAGAGCAGCAGCCGCGCGGCCACCGGCTCCTGGGCGCTGTGGACCAGCGTGTAGAGCGCCTGAACGGCGTCCTCCTCGGCGCGGGCCGAGTCCAGGTCCAGGTGATCCAGGGCGGCATCGAGATCGACGTCGGCCTGGAAGAAGTTCTGCTGGCGGACAGTCTCGTCGGTCTCGCCGGGGGCCACGTCGAGCAGCCATTCGCGCAATCCGACCAGCCCGTCGCCAGTGACGAAGAAGCTGTCGCGGGAGCCGCACAGCGTGGTCACCACGCGCTGCAGATCCTCGCGGCTGCGGCGCCGCACCACGGCCAGCTCACCCGCCAGGTGAGCGATGCGCATGGGCTTGCCACACTCGCGCAAGATAGCCTGCAGAGCACCATCAGTGCTACGCCGGCGGCCGTCCTGGCGGCTCTTGAGATCCCATCGGCGCTCCACCATGGTGAGCCGATGCGAACGCGTCAACTCATTGCGCACGAGCCGTGCCGACGCGCCTACCCGGTCGCCAACCTCGCGCGCCACGTCGGCCGTCTTGACCGGTCCGCCCGACGACAGCACGTACTCGGCCATCAGAGTGTCCAAGTAATCGCGCGCTAGTTCTTTCTGTCCCGTCGCGTCCACGCTAGCTCTCTCCCTCCGGTTCACACCAGACCCAGGATCGCCCGATAGTACCACCTTAGGCGGCTCCCGGCAAGCTGGCCACCGCGCAGGGCGATGCGCCATGCGCTGGTCGCCCGGGTACAATGGGGCCATGGGATCAGATTGGCGCAATCAGGTCGACTACGGGCTGCGCCAGCGCCTGCGGCTCAGTCCAGCGCGCTGGCTGCTGCGGCGGGGCGTGCGCCTGCGCGCCGAGGACAAGCAGGGGCAGTTTGACGATCGGCCGGGTCTGGCCGACCGCGTCGACGCGCTATGCCGCGACTTCCACCTCGACGACCTGCGGCGGCGGACCAGCCGCGCCAACTTCGCGGAGAACCTCTACTACCTGGAACTGCTGGCCCGGGCCACCGAGCTCGGCCGCGGGCTGGGCTGGCAGCCGCCTGGGCAACTGGCCGCCGCGGATATCGGCGTGTCGCACTGGTTCTATGCCCAGTCGCTCCTGGCCTGCCTGCGCTGGTGGGGCTGCGCGCGCGGTCGCGTGGTGACCATCGACGGCTACGAGGCCGACCCGTGGCGGCTCCACGCCGACCTGTTCACGCGCGCCGACCATGCCGCCGCGCACATGGCCGAGGCGGCCGCACTGCATTACCGACCCGAGTCGTTCGCCGCTGCGCCCGGACGCTACCACTGGGTGTCTATGCTGTTCCCGTTCGTGTTCGTCGCCGACCACCGGCGGTGGGGCCTGCCCGCGCCGCTGCACCAGCCGCGCGAGTTGCTGGCCGCGGCCTGGGAGTCGCTGGCGCCCGGCGGGCTGCTGGTCATCGCCAACCAGGGCGACGCCGAGCAAACCGCGCAACTCGCGCTGATGGCCGAACTGGGGCTGCCCGCGCCGCTCTCAGAGCCGTTCGACAGCGCGTTCTATCAGTACAAGGTACCCCGACGGTTGACCGTGGCGTGCCGGTCGTAGGGCCACCCTAGCGGGCCCATCTCGCGGTCCAGCCAGCTGCGCAGCTCGTCCCGTTCCAGGTTCGCAGGCACGTGGGTCAGCCGCCACTCAATGGTCCACGACAAGCTCTGACCCACCGCCAGCGTGGCCTGGGGGCTAAGCAACTCGAGTTCGGTCATCTTGGCGATGGAGTCCATTTCCGTGTAGACCTCGGCCACGCAGCCATGGTCGGGGTACTCGCCAGCCGACCGGGCGTAGTGCTGGCTGAAGACCACGCCGCGCTTCATGGCGGCCACCCAGCCGCGCTCGGAGTCGGTACCGTACTTGGACGGTGAGTCGGCCAGTCGGTGCATCTCGAGGAGGCGGTTGCCGACCACTTCCTTGTTGGCGTGGTCGGGCCGCTCGAAGTCGTGGTAGCCCAGGGGCAGCGCCGTGCTTGGCCCCAAGGGCAGCCAGGACAGCTCCGGGTCGTCCGTCTGGCTGACGTTCCAGATGGTCACCTTCACGGGGGCGCCACTGACTTTCACGAAGCGCTGCTCGATGAGCAGGCTGGCGCGATGGTCGGCCAGGGTCAGGATACGCTCGGCCCGCACGCCGTAGTCGGCGCTGACCGGGCTGACCAGTTTGAGCCGCTGGTCTGGCAGCAGTTCGACCTGCCAGCGACCTCCGTCGAGGGCGCGATCGGGCGGCCAACCGCGGCCCATGGTGCGGGGCCAGGCCGACTGCTCGGCGGGCCACACCTTGTCGCCGCCGGCGTTGAACCAGTCGGTGAAGCCTTCGGGCCGCGTCTTGCCGGCCAAGGCGGGGTTCTCCCACAGGAAGTTGTCGCCTCCGGCCGGGGCGAATCGCATGATTCGGCCCAGCGAGGGCACTACGACGACCTCGGCCACGCCGTTGCGCAGATGCACGGCATCGGACCACCCGTGGTAATCCGCGGTCGTCACGGTCAGCGGCCCGGAGGCGGCCAGGGCCGCACCGCACAGCAGAGTCACACCTAACATGGATTTCGCCTCTCGCCTGGCCGGTTCGCCGAGGATTGCCGGCCTCCTTGCCGAAACGGTGGCCGGAGATGACGATGACAACGCGACTCGGCCAACTGACCGCCGTGCTGGCCGCCACGATGGCCATCGGGATGGCCGCTGCGCTGCCGATGGACCAACGCACCGCTGGCCGGCGCGACGACGCGACGGGCATCAGCGCCGCCAACTGGCTGATCGCCCCCGCCGGGCAACTCCTCGATGTCGGCGAGATGCCGCAGCATGTCCTGCTCAGCCCTGATGGCAAGCGGCTGGCCGTGGCCAACGTAGGGTTCGGCGTGCAGTCGGTGATGCTGATCGACACGGCGACGCGCAAGATCGTCCAGCGAGCCGAATTCCAGACGCCCAAGGCCATCTTCCGTGGCATGGCCTTCAGCGCCGACGGCACCGCCTTGTATGTGAGTGGCGGGCCGAGCGACGTGATCCGCGTCGTCAAGGTGCTGCCCGACGGCGGGATCAACGTCACGGTGCCCGAGATTCCCTTGCGCCGCATGGCCTCAGCGCCGCCGGTGGAGAACCCCGAGACCTTTGCGGGCAAGGTCACCCTACCCGACCCGGCCGGCAAAGGTGTGGTGCTCTATCCGGGCGGCCTGGCCGTGTCGCCCGATGGGACACGGCTGTGGGTGACCGAGATCATGGGCGGTGCCCTGGCCATCGTGGATCCCGCGGCTGGGTCTGTGGAGCGACGCATCCCCGTCGGCGGCAACCCCTACGAGATCGTCTTCGACGGCGCACGCCAGCAGGCATTTGTGACGCTGTGGGGCGCCGGGAAGGTGGCCGTCATCGACCTGGCCGCCGGTCGCGGCAACAAACAGATCGCGGTCGATCTGCATCCGACCGGCATGGCGCTCGACGCCGCCGCGCACCGGCTGTACGTGGCCTGCACCAACAGCGATACCGTGGTGATCCTCGACACGATGACGCTCGACGTGGTCGGGCGCGTCCGGCTGCAGCCCTACCCGGGCGCGCCGTTGGGCGGCGCGCCAACCGCGTTGGCGCTGGGTGAGCGCGGCGAGACCCTGTATGTGGCGTGCAGCGGTGAGAACGCCGTGGCCTCGCTGGCGCTCAATGCCGAGCGCACCGGCGGCGAGGTCACCGGCCGCCTGCCAGCGGGCTGGTACCCGATGGGTCTGGCTCGCGGTGCCGATGGCACGCTGTGGGTGGCCAGCGGGCGCGGGCTCGGCTCCACCCAGAACGGTCTGCCCCGTCGCCGCTACATCCCTGGCACCATGGCCGGGCTGTTGCAGGCCATTCCGCCGACGTCGGCGCAGCAGTGGCGGGCCGGACTGCGGACGGTGCTGGCCAACAACAACCAACTGCTGGGCACCGAGCCCAGGACGCGGCAGGCCACGACCGGCTCGCCCATTCCCAGCCGCGTCGGTGGCGCGTCGCCCATCCGCTACTGTGTCTACATCATCAAGGAGAACCGCACCTACGACCAGGTCTTCGGCGACCTGCCCCAAGGTAACGGCGAACCGAAGCTGGTCATGTTCGGGCGCGAGGTGACGCCCAACCAGCACCGCCTCGCCGAGCAGTACGCGCTGCTCGACAACTTCTACTGCGACGGGACGGTCAGCGTCGACGGCCATCAGTGGGCCAAGGCGGCCAGCGCCGCGGACGGCACGGAGCGTGGCTGGGGCAGTTCCTACAGTCAGCGCGGCCCCGGCCTGCCGGGTCCGCTGACGCAGCCGGCCACGCCCTGGCTGTGGGACCAGGCCACCGCCGCCGGCGTGACCAGCAAGGTCTACCAGGGCGGCATCGACCCCGGCAAGGACCTGACCCGTGTGGCCACGGTGTTGGGCGACCTGGCCACCTGGGAGCAGACGGGCGAGATGCCGCGCCTGGTGGTCATGCACCTGCCCAACAATCACACGCTGGGCACGCGCAAAGGCGCCCCGACGCCCAAGGCCATGGTCGCCGAGAACGATCTTGCCGTCGGCCGGCTCGTGGAAGGGCTCAGCCACAGCCGATTCTGGCCGCAGATGGCGGTGTTCATCGTGGAAGACGACGCGCAGGACGGACCGGACCATGTCGACGCGCACCGCAGCCCTTGCCTCGTGATCGGACCCCATGTGCAGCGCGGCAAGGTCGAAAGCACCTTCTACGACCAACTCTCGGTGCTGCGCACCATGGAACTGATCCTCGGCATGCAGCCCCTTGGCCAGTTCGACGCCGCGGCGCTGCCGATGTGGACGTTGTTCTCGCCGCAGGCCAAGCCGGAGCCGTACCAGTGCGTCGTGCCCGCGCAGCCGGTCGACGAGAAGAACGCCGATGGCGCATTTGGTCAGGCGTGGTGCGACGCGCAAGACTTCGCCGAGGTGGACGAACAGCCCTGGCCCGAGTTCAACCGCATCCTATGGGCCTCGGTCAAGGGCGCCGACGCGCCACTGCCCGAGATTCGCAACACCCGCATGGCCATGGCGGTCAAGGTAGCCGGCGAGGATGAGGACGACGACTAAGCCAGAGCGGCCTACACTGTAAGCACGAAGAGGAACGGCCGTTGTTAGTATGGCTTGGGGCGTTGGCGGGCATCGCCGCAGTGGGACTGCTCGCCTACGGCGCGCTGGTTGAGGCGTGGCGCTTTGACCTCAACCGCGTTGAGGTGCGGCCCGTCGGCTGGCCGGCGGCACTCGACGGCCTGACCATCCTCCATCTGTCCGACCTGCACTGCCGCCGTGGTCAGCGCGTCGAACGCCATCTGGCGGGCCTGACGGGTCAGGTCGGCCAGCCGGATCTCGTGGCCTACACGGGCGACTTCTGCGAGGGCGCTCGGGCCATCACCTCCTGTGCGGCGGCCCTCGCGCCCTTGCGCGGCCGGCTCGGCTCGTTTGCCGTCCTGGGCAACAACGACTGCCACGCGGCGGCCCATACGGCGGCGTTGTGCGCCGCGCTGGGCGCTGCTGGCGTCGAGGTCTTGTGCGATGAGGCGCGCGTGTTCACCCGCGACGGCGCGAGCTTCGCGCTGGGCGGCCTGGCTTGGGTTGCACTGCGCCGGCGCGACACGGCCTATCGCCTGCCGGTCGAGGAGACTTTCGCCGGCCTGGCCGACATGCCGCGCATTCTGCTGGCGCACTCGCCCGACGCCATGCCCGAGGCGGTGGAGGCGGGGGTCGACCTGCTGCTGGCCGGGCACACCCACGGCGGGCAGATCTGTCTACCCGGCGGCCGCGCGCTGCACAATAACCTCTACCGGTTCGGCCCGCCGACCTACACGCGCGGCTTGTATCGCGAGGGCCGCACCACGCTGCTGGTCAGCGCTGGCTTGGGCATGACTCGGCCATGCGTGCGGCTCTGGTGCCGGCCCGAGGCCTTGCTGATCACTCTGCGAAGCGGTAGTTGAACCGGCCGTTGGGCGCGGCGTCGCCGTCGGTGGTGAAGCTGTCGATGTCGCCGTCGCGCAGCGGATGGTCGACCCACTTGAAGTCGAGCCGCACGGGCTTGCCGGCCAGGCCGAGCAGCCGCCGCGGGATGGACACCACCAACTGCCGGCCCGCGGCGCGATAGCCGACCTGACCCACGGGCGTCCATGACCAGGCCGTGCCGTCGCAGCGCTCCAGCGTCGTCGTCGCGGCGTCCGTCACCTGCCGATTCACGATGAAGTCGTAGCCTTCCCAACCCGTGGCCCGCTGGCCATCGATGTCGATCAGCAGCCACATCCAGCGCTCGCCGTTGTGCGGAGTGATTGGCTCGCGCGTCTCCACGCGGAAAGTCACGTTGTCGGCATCGCGGGCCAGCTTGGCCTCGACGATATCGTTGCGCCCTGACTCGTTCACATAGGCCGGCAGGCGTCCGTAGCCCAGATGATTGCGGTGCGCCTCGTCGTGGGCGTCGTCGCGGTAGGTGGGCGCCACGGACGCCCAGGCGGCCGGGTCGGCCTGCAGGCTGAGGCTCTTGGGCGCGCTGGGCGCTTCGGGTGTGGCCACGCCCTTGAAGCGCCGGATCTCGCCCACCAGCTGGTAGTAGAACGCGTCGCGATGGCCGCCGACCATGGGCTCGATATCGCGGCTGTGCTCGCGGTCGAACTCGTCGACGAACATCACCGGCTCTTTGACGCCGGCGAACTCGGGGAAGCGCCCGGCGATCCACTCGTTCCAGCCGGTGACGAAGACAATGCGTGGGTCCTGCTCACGCGCGCGGCGCCATTGCTCGATGCCGTTGAGCCCACGGTCGGAGGCGTCCGGCGCCGGGTCGTTGGCGCCATCGTGCCAGGCGCGGCCCTTCGAGTTCTTCTCGCTCATCGCACCGAGCCGCCGGTCGACCGCGTTCTGCGCGATACCGACGCCCATCATCTCCTTCTCGCCACGCGAGTTGCGGTAGACATGCTGCGGGTAGACCTCGAGCCAGCACCACTGGTCGGCGCCCGTCGGGCCCTGAAAGTAGTCGGCCTGGGGCTTGCGCCAGGTGAAGAACGAGCGCAGCGAATCCTGCCCGTCGCCGCCCTGGACCAGCCGTAGCGTACGGTCGCCGGCGGCCGGCCGGCCATCGGCATAGGCTTCGCCGGCGGGGAACACGTCGGTGCCGTGGCTCCACCAGCCGACCTTGCCCGTCGGCTGCGACAGCTCCAGGTAGTAGTCGCCGGCGGGCTCGGCGCGTGGTAGCCGCAGGACCCACCAGGCATTGTCGGCCAGCTTCTCGCGGCGCTCGGTGACCAGCACCTCGCCCGTCGGCCCGCCGCGGCGCAGGCTCAGCGTGGCCGCGGAGTTGAGCTCGGTCCACGTGGGGAACGAGCCGCCGGCTTCGAGCAGCGGCTTGTCGGTGTGGAACGACTGGCCCAGCGTATGGCCCGCCGTCAGCTCGGTGGCGCGGTCCTGCTGGGTGTTGCCGCTCGTGCCCGCGATGAGGTCCGGGTCGGCGAGGATCAGCGGCTTGCCGTCGAGCCGGTACCACAGGTCTGGGCTGATGCCGGGCTGATAGAGGTCGCGCCACAGTTCGGCAACGGCCCGCGCCGGCTGCCAGAACGGCGTCAGGAAGGCGACTTGCGGGGTCTTGCCGCCTTCGGCCCGCACCTGGCTCCAGGTCTTGAGCAGCGCCAGGTACCACGGCTTGTAGGTGAAGTTGTTGGTGACATCGAACACCACGAAGTCGACGCCGGCGTCGCTGAGCATCTGGGCGTGCTTGCGCAGGACATACGGGTCGTCGGCGCGATAGTAGCCAAAGAGCGGTTCACCCCAATGGTGCGCGACGTACATCGGTCCCCACAGCGGGCTGTCGGGCTTGCTCATGGCCTGAGGGTCTTGGGCCAGGATCTTGGCGATGTCCCACGGCCCCTGCTCGGCGTGCTCACCGAGCCACAGGAAGTAGAAGATGCCGACCTGTTTGCCCGCCTTGGGCGGCCCGCACTCGGCGGCGGTGGGCAGGGCCCGACCGAGATGGTCGGTGGCCACCACCGTGTCGGCGGGCACGACAGGCTGTTGGGCGCCGCAGGCCGCTGTCAGCAGGATCACCAACGCAGCCGCGACACAGCGCATGTCAGTCTCCCAGGCAGATCGACACATCGGCGGCGACGACACGGCGCGCCTCGCCGTCTTCGAGCTGGACCCACAGCGCGCCCTGGTCGTCCAGGTCGGTGGCCTGGCCGTCGAACACCTCGTGGGCCGACTCCACATGGACCTGGCGGCCCAGCGTGTCGTCGAGTTGGCGCCAGGCGCGCTGCACCACATCGTGGCCACCGCGCACGAGGCCCGTGTAGATCTCCTCGAGCTCGCGGTTCAGCGCCGCCAGCACGTCGTCCAAGGCAACGGCGTGGCCGGCACCGAGTGAGAGCGATGTCGCCAACGGGAGCAACTCGGGCGGGAAGTCGTCGGCCTGCTGCGCGACGTTGATGCCCACGCCCACGATGGCGGCATTGCCACCGTTGCCGGCGTGGACCTCGGTCAGGATGCCGCCGACCTTCTTGCCGTCCAGCAACACGTCGTTGGGCCACTTGAGCCGCACCGGACGGCCGGAGACGGAGCCGGCGGCGCGGGCCGCGGCCACGCCGCTGGCCAGTGTGATCCAGGCACTGTGGGCCAGATAGGCCGGCGGTCGCAGCACGTAACTGGCCAGCAGCGAGGTGCCCGACGGCGCTTCCCAGCAGCGGCCGCGCCGGCCGCGGCCCGCGGTCTGGTAGCGTGCGACAACGACGCTGCCTTCGCTCTCGCCACGGCGCGCGTGATCGCGGGCCAGATCGTTGGTGCTGGTCACCTCCGCGTAGCGGATCACCTTACCCCACATCGTCGCCTGCCACCTTTCGGCTGAACACCTTCATCAACAGGTGCCCGAGCACCGCGTGGGCGTCCTCGGCATGTTGCATGTCGTCGGTCGGCGCGATGACCGCGACATCGCACAGCGGCGCACACCGGCCGCCGCCCATGGCCAGGATGCCGGCCGTGCGCCCGCCTTGCTCGCGCGCCCAGGCCAGCGTCCGCACCACGTTCTCGCTGTTGCCGCTGCCCGAGATGCCGATGACCAGATCGCCCGCCTCGAACAGGTTCTCCAACTGCTCGCGGAATACCTCCGCGTAGCTGACATCATTGGCATACGCGGTGATGGTCGGCACGTTGTCGGTCAGCGCGATCAGCTTCATGCGCGGCCGGCCGGGATGGGCGCAGTTCTTGTTCAGGTCGCAGGCCAGGTGCGTGGCCAGCGAAGCGCTGCCGCCGTTGCCACACAGGAAGATGCGTCGGCCCGCGCGCCAGGCGTCCTCGATGAGCGTCACCAGCCCCGCGATAGCCGCCTCGTCGAACGACGTGATGACCCGCGCCGTCTCCGCCAGATAGTCACTCGCAAAGCTCATGTGATCCCTCGTGTCGCCTGGTGCGGGCTAGTCCAGCACGTACCGCCAGATGGCTTCGGCCACGCCGTCGTGGTCGTTGTCCGCAACCACGGCATCGGCCACCGCCAGCAGTTCGGGGCAGCTCTGGCCCATGGCCACGCCGAGCCCGGCGGCGCTGACCATGGGGATGTCGTTGAGACCATCGCCAATCGCGAGGATAGCCGATGGCTCGATGCCGCGCAACGCCGCATAACGGCACAGCGCCCACCACTTGCTCACATCCGGCGCGATGAAGTCGAGGATCCAGCTGCCGTACAGCGGATGCCACAACGGCGACACCGTGGCCCGGCCCGCCAGCCGCTCGCCCAGAATGCGCGTCTGCGCCTTGACCAGCGCCTCGGCCTCGGGCGAATCGCCGGCCAAGGTGGTCACCATGAGCGGATCATCGTTGATCCAGGCGGCCACATCGCCCACGCTCTGGAGCATGGCCCCGAAGCGCTGGCGGAAGACCGGCGGCAACTCGTCGACGTCGGGCACGCCGATGACCCGGTCCTCGGCGTCGAAGACGTAGGCCGGCAGGCCCAGCTCGGCCAGGCAGGCAACGACCTCGCGCGCCACGTCGGCGGGCACCAGGCTGTTCCACAGGGGCGGCTCATCGAGCCGCGCGAAGGCGGCCGCGCCGTTGTTGAGGATGGCGCCGAGCCGTGGGTCGATCGCCTCGACCACGGGGCGGGTCGTGCGCAGCACGCGGCCGGTGGCCAGCAGCACCTCGAGCCCGCGGTCGAGCGCGGCCACGATGGCCTCGCGCACGGCGGGCCGCACGGCGTGTTGGCTGTCGGTGACGGTGCCGTCGATGTCCATGGCCACCATGGCGATGGGTCTGCTCATGGGCGTTCGATGCTCCAGCGGCGTACGGACAGGCCGCCGTACAGCTCCGCCCACTCGGCGCGCAGCACGACCACGCTGTAGTCGGCGCTGGCCAGGCCGTCTTCGCCGTAGTACATCGTCCAGTTGGGCTGCCAGACGGCGGCCTTCACGGCCTCGTCGTCGACCACGCTGGCGGTGCCGCCCAGTAGCAGGCCGGTCCATTCGCCCGGCAGACAGAAGTAGGCTGAGGCTGCGCCGTGAGCGCGTATCTGGGCGACCTTGGCCGAGGAGGTGTTGGTGGAGAACCAGACCGTCCAGGGCTCCTGGCCAGCCAGCCAGTGTTGCAGGTTAGCGAACGAGCGAGGGCTGTGCAGGTTGAGCATGGCTCGCGTGCGCGGCACGCCGTCGGGTCCGACGGTGCTGAGCATGACCGCCTCCGCGCGCGCCATGAGCACTCGGGCCTGGGCCTCCGCATCGTCGTTGTGCATGGTACGTCTCCGACCGGACATCCTAGGCCGAGAGGATGAACCGCTCAATGGCCTCGGCCACGCCGTCGTGGTCGTTGTCGGCCACCACCACGTCGGCCGCGTCGAGCACCGCGGCGCAGGCGTTGCCCATAGCCACGCCCAGTCCGGCCTCGGCCACCATCTCCACGTCGTTGTCGCCATCACCGATGGCCATGGTCTGGTCCAGGCCGATGCCGCGCCGCGCAGCCCACTCGGCCAGGGCGGCGGCCTTGTTGCAGCGCGCGTTGACCACGGTGAGCACCCACATGTCGCCCGACTGGTAGTAGGCGGGTACAACCGCTGCCTGACCGTCGAGATGTCCGCGCAGGGCCGCCGCGGTGGCCTTGATGCCGGTCTCGTCACCGGCGGCAACCACGACCAGCGTGGGATGATCGAGCCAGGCCAGCAGGTCGCAGCGGTGGTGCGCTTCGGGCCGCTCCGAGATGAAGCGCGGCATGAGTGTCTCGCCCGGCCCCATGGCGATGCGGTCCGCCAACAGCGGGTCCTCGTAGACGAACGGCTGGTAGCCGGCGGCGAGCAGGTGCTCGGCGGCGAATCGGCCAGCCTCGACGCTGAGCATGTGCCGCGAGAACGGCGGCTCGTCAAGCCCTTCGGCCAGCACCGCGCCGTTGACCAGGATCAAGCCCAGGTCGTGGCCCAGATCGTCACACAGCAGCTTGGCCCCGTCGTAGCTGCGGCCCGTGGCCAGCAGCACGTCGACACCCCGGGCCTTGGCCGCGGCCACCGCCTCGCGGACGCGCGGGTTCACGTGGTCACGGCCATTGACGAACGTGCCATCGGCATCGATGGCCACCATGCGGTACGACATGAGCTACTCCGCCAGCGCCGGCAGGTTGCGCAGCCGGTGCAGCGTGCGCTCACGACCCACAGCGACACAGACTTCGAAGGCGCTAGGCCCCACGCTCTGGCCGGTCAGCGCCGTGCGCATGCCGTTGATCAGCAGGCCGGCGCCAACGCCCTGCTCTTCCGCGAAGCCGCGTAGCGCGGCTTCGAGCGCGTCGTGCTCGAACTCTGCGGCCTCGAACCGGTCGGCCAGGCCGGCCAGCAGCACGGGCAGGCGTGGGTCCTTGGCCAGGTTCTTCTTCACCGCCGCGGCGTCGAAGACGACGCGGTCGCCCAGGTAGGCGGCGCCCTGCGTGACGAAGTCCTCCAGCGTCCAGAACCGCTGGCGGATCAGATCGATGGTGGCGCGGAACCACTCGGCGCGCTCGCCCTCGAAGGCGTCGTCCCACAGGCCGGCGCGCTCGAGCCACGGCCGCAGGTGCGGCATCAGTTCCTCGAGCGTCATGGTGCGCAGCCACTCGGCGTTGAGGCTCTGGGCCTTGGCGTCGGTCCACTGCTTGGGGTTGTTCGCGTCGAAGGTGAACTTGGCGTTGGCCCGGCCGACGCGGGCGATGTCGAAGCGCTCGATGAGTTCGGCGCGGTTGAACATCTCGCGCGTGTCACCATCGCCCGCCGAATAGCCGACCAGCGCCATGAAGTTGACCATGGCCTCGGGCAGGAAGCCCTTGTCGCGGTAGGTGGTGATGCTGACCACTTCGCCATGCTTGCGCTTGGAAAGCTTGGAGCCGTCGGGCGCCATGATCAGCGCCGTGTGGGCAAACTGTGGCACGGGCGCGCCCATGGCCTGGTACAGCAGCACCTGCTTGGGCGTGTTCGACAGATGATCCTGACCACGCAGAATGTGCGTGATAGCCTCATCCACGTCGTCGCACACGACGCTCAGCATGTACAGCGGTGAGCCGTCCTGCCGCAGCAGCACGAAATCCTCGATCTCATTGGGATCGATCACCTGGTCGCCGTAGACCAGGTCGGTGAAGGTCACCGAATCGCCCTCGCGTGGCACGCGGAAGCGCACCACCGACGGCAGGCCCTGCTCGGCGCGACGCGCCTGCTCGGCTTCGTCGATGACACAGCCGTAGCCGGTGTACTTCCAGGAGCGCACGCCGCGCGCGTTGGCTTCCTCGCGGACCCGACCGATCTCCTCGGTGGTGGCGTAGCAGCGGTAGGCGTGGCCCGAGGCCAGCAGATCCGCCGCGGCCTGGGTGTGGCGCGGCAGGTTGTGGCTCTGGTAGATGGGACCGATGTCGTAGTCCAGCCCGAGCCAGGCCATGGAGTCCAGGATGACGTCGACGCTCGCCTGGGTGGAGCGTTCGTGGTCTGTGTCTTCGATGCGCAGCACGAACTCGCCGCCATGCTGGCGTGCGAACAGCCAACTGAACAGCGCCGTGCGCGCGCTGCCGACATGGAAATAGCCCGTCGGCGACGGGGCCATGCGGGTTCTGACGTTTGCCACCGCTCGTCTCCTGGTCTCTCTGGAAAAGACAAACGGGGCGCGGATCTCCGCGCCCCGCTGGCCTTGCTTCGCGGTCCGGGGCCGCGACTACTTGCTCGCGCGTTCGAGCGCGGCGCTCAGCTTGGTGGGCAGACCCCAGATGGCGATGAAGCCTTCGGCCGCCGTGTGGTCGAAGAGGTCGGCCTTGTCGTAAGTCGCCATCTCGTAGCTGTACAGCGGCTTGGGCGCCTTGCGGCCTTCGACCACGGCGTTGCCCTTGTACAGGCGGACGCGGACTTCGCCGGTCACGTTGCGCTGCGTCGATTCGACGAACGCGTCGAGGTGCGGCATCAGCGTGCCGTGCCACAGGCCGTTGTAGACCAACTGGCCGTAGCGCAGCGCTACCGAGCGCTTGAACTCGAGCGTGTCCTTGTCGACTGTAAGGTGCTCCAGGTCCAGGTGCGCGGCGTACAGCACGGTCCCGCCGGGGCACTCATAGATCTCGCGCGACTTGATGCCGACGAGGCGGTCCTCAAGCACGTCGCAGCGGCCCACGCCGTGGCGGCCGGCGATCTCGTTGAGCTTGGCCACCAGCGGCGCCGGGTCCATGGCCTGGCCGTTGAGCGAGACGGGGATGCCGCACTCGAAACCGATCTCCACCCGCTCCGGCTCGTTCGGCGCGTCGAGCGGGTCCACGGTCCACTCATAGGCGCCCTTGGGCGGCGAGTTGTTCGGGTCTTCCAGCACGCCGCACTCGCAACTGCGGCCCCACAAGTTGGTGTCGGTGCTGTACGGGTTGTCCAGGTCGACCGGGATGGGCACGTTGTTCACGCGCGCATACTCGATCTCTTCCTCGCGGGTCATGCCCCACTCGCGCGCCGGCGCCAAGACCTTGAGCCCAGGGTTCAGCGCGGCGAAGCCGACCTCGAAGCGGACCTGATCGTTGCCCTTGCCGGTGCAGCCGTGGGCCACGGCATCGCAGCCGGTGGCTTCGGCCACGCGGACCATCTCCTCGACGATCAGCGGGCGAGCCAGCGCGGTGGCCAGCAGGTACTTGTCGTTGTAGATAGCGCCAGCACGCAGCGCGGGGAAGACGAACTCGCGGACGAAACGGTCCTTGGCGTCGATGACGTGGGACTCAACCGCGCCGACGGCCAAGGCCTTGGTGCGGATCGCTTCGTAGTTCTTCTCTTCGCCGACATCGATAGCGATGGCGACGATCTCCGCCGAGTACTTCTCGCCCAGCCACTTCACGGCGACGCTCGTATCGAGACCACCGGAATAGGCTAGCGCGATGCGCTTGATGCTCATGGTGTTGGAACCTCCACGACGACATAACGAATAGCGACGCGTACGCTTCGCCGTACTCATACTACCACGCCTGACCAGAAGGGCAATGGCGCGGTGGACGTAGGCCGGGGGACGCGAGAGGCGCGAAAGACGCCCCGACGCCCAGGCCGAAGCGAGCTACGCAGGAGCAGCTCGCCGGCCCACATCGCGCTACTTGCCCGCCATCTGGTCCTTGGTATGGCATTGGGTGCAGAACTTGGTGTTGTGGCACTTGGTGCAGAGCGACTTCTCGCCGAACTTGACCTCGCCGTTGTGGCCATAGACGAACCCGCTCGGGTGCGGCATGGCGGTGCCGTGGCAGGCCTGGCAGTCGCGGCTCTGATGACAGCGCCCGCAGTCCTCGCGGCCGGCCAGCGCTTCCTTGCCATGGGTCTTGACGAAGCTGTCCGGATGGGGCATCTCGCGGCCGTGGCAGTTGTTGCAGGTGGCCTTGTCGTGGCACTTGGCGCAGGTCTTGGGCGAGCGCTTGGCGTCCTTGCCGTGCTGCGCGCCGAAGGTCGGCGGGTGCGGCATCTTGAGCCCGTGGCAGCTATCGCAGAAGTTCTGCTGGTGACACACGCCGCACGCCGGCTGGTTCTGCTTGGCCGCGGCCGGATGACGCGTGACGAAGTCCTGGCCGTGCGGATTGCGGCTGCTGTGGCACCTGGTGCAGTCGTCCTTCTCATGGCACTTGGCGCACAGGCGCTGGTCGGTGCGGCCGTGAACCGCTTTGAAGGTGGCCGGGTGCGGCATGGTCAGGCCGTTGTGACAGTTGGCGCACCACTGCGGCTCATGGCACTGGCCGCAGACCTTGGGCTTGGCCTTGGCGTCGGCCATGTGGCTGCCGGCGAAGCCGCTGGGATGCGGCAACTCGAGCCCGTGGCAGTTGCTGCACTCACGGCGCTGGTGGCAGTAGGTGCAGGAGAGCGTCGCCTCATCACGGCCGTGGCCGCGCGGGAAGCCGGCGCGCTGGTGCGAGGCCGGCTTGGTGACTGCGGTGTCGGCGTGGCAGGTGCGGCACTTGTCGCTGGCCTGCTGGCCGTCATGGCAGGCCACGCAGGCCTTGCTCACGCCCCAGGTATGGCGTGCCACGGCCTTGTCGGCGGGCTGCTTGGCGTGGTCCTCGGCGGTGTGACAGGCGTTGCAGTGCAGGCCGCGGTCGGCGTGCTTGGCGTGCGAGAAGCGCACGCGCGCCGGCGCGTCGGCCAGCGGCGTATGGCACTCGAAGCAGGTCAGCCCGGTGATCGTCTTGCCGTCGGCGGTGGGCACGGCAGTCACGCCCGGCTTGAGGTGAGCCGAGGTGACAGCGGCCTGCTGCTTGCCGCGCACCGCGGGCCCACACTGGGTGAGCAGCGGCACGAGCGCGGCGCAACAAAGCGCGATCAGGCTAGCGCGTCGAGATCGGCCCATCGCCATTCGTGTCCCCGCCGCGGCCCGCGGCATCCAGTCGTTCGAGTTCAGCCGGGTGATGTTCGTGCATCTCGTCGCGCGACATCTGCCCGGTCAGCCAGACCATGTTGAACGGCTTGATTCCGCCGGCCAGGTGCACGTGATAGACGTGACCGACCAGCAGGAAGATCAGCGCCAGCACGCTCTCCAGGCTGTGCAAGTGGAAAGCCACATCGTAGGCCTGTGCGCCGAACAGGCGGTGCGCGATGTCCTTGAACCACAGCACGAAGCCGGTGCTGATCATCAGGCAACTGCCGCCCGTGGCCGCCCAGTAGTCGAACTTCTCCAGGAAGGAGTAGCGCTCGTAGTGGGGCTCGGTCGCAGGCCGACCAGATAGAGCGCCAGGTGCCAGGCGTCGGTCAGATCGCGCAGCCGCGGCAGCGTGCTGGGCCGGAACGTGCCCTGGCGGTAGCGCCCGATCAGGTAGCTCGCGTGCCACAACATGCAGACCAGCAGCATGATGCCGCCCACGCGGTGGATGGCGACCATGGTCTGCGCGCCGCCGAACAGCGAGGCCACGATTTGCGCGGGCTTGGTGTCGGCATAGCGCTGGGGCACACCGGTCAAGCCAAGCAGCAGCACCGACGTCACCAGCAACTGGTGCTGGCGGATCTGGCTGCGGTCCCAGCGTTGATAGCGCCGTCCGCTCATGCCTTACCTCCGCTTTGAGCCGCGGCGCGGCTCGCGTTGATCTTGCGCCGGATGATGTCGAGCAGAATGTGCAAGAACATGGTGCCCAGCACGAGAGTCATCATCAGGATGTGGATCTTGCTGATCAGGAAGACCAGGGGTCGCACCGCCAGACTTGGCACTTCGTGCCCGAAGCCCTTGGCGAAGGCCTCGCTGGTGCCCGGATGGCAGCCCTCGCGGCCGCAGCCCTCGGTGTGGTTGGCGGGATTGACCGTCGACTTGGGGTCCTTCGGACCGCGAATCTCGTGGACCGACGCGGCCGGCGCATGGCAGCTGGTACAAACCGCCACGCGAGCGTCGCCGATCAGGCGCTTGCGGCCGTGGAAGTGGTGCTCAAACGTCTTGACCACGTTGGTACTGACGTTGTACTGCGCCATGACCTGGCCGTCGGCGTGGCACTTGGCGCAGGTATGGAGTTGCTGCGCGGGATTGACCGGGCTCTCGATATCATCGGTCATGCTGATGGCATGGTTGCCGTGGCAGTCGTCACACAGTGGCACGCCCCGCTTGCCGGCGCGCGTCGCCTCGCCGTGCACGCTCTGCTGGTAGCTGGCGAATTCCTTCTCGTGGCAGCCCATGCAGTTGGCCACGGCCACGGCGCGCGCCTTGGGCAGCTTGGCCACATACGGCGCGAACGCGGGCTTGACGGCCGGCTGCCGGCCCAGCGCCAGGTCGTGCGGACCCAGGCCAAGGTCGCCATGACAGCCGAGACAGCCTTTCTTGGCGTGCGCGGTGGCGAAGAAGTGCTGCGCATCGACGTACAGCGAGCGGACCTTGCCGTCGGCGTCGCGTTCGGCCAGGCGCTCGTTGCTGTGGCAGACCAGGCAATCGTTGCTGACGTCGGCACGCGCGGTCGCGGCCAGCATCAGGCAGCTTGCCAGGCCAAGGAGACGCATCCTCATCACTTGGCGCCACCTTCCTTGGTCATCTTGTCAAAGGGCTTGGGCAGGGGATCATGGCACTGCCCGCAGAACCTGGTGTCGTGGCAGTTCAGGCAGGCGGTCGGCTTGGCCTTGGCCTCGCGTTCGTGCTTCTCCGCGAAGTTCTCGGCGTGCGGGATCTTGACCGAGTGGCAGCGATTGCAGAACGACTCCTGCTCGTGACACATCAGGCATTCGTCCTGCTTGCCCTTGGCATCGGCTTTGTGCTTGAGCCGGAAGCTCTTGCTCTTGTGGCTGTCGGGCCGGGGCACGTCCGCACCGTGGCATTCGGCGCAGAGCTCGCCTTGCGGCTTGTTCAGCAGCTTCTTCTCGGTCGTGCCGTGGAAGCTGTGGCACTGGCTGCAGGCCAGCGCGCCTTCGGCCAGCGTGTGGTGCTTCTTGGCCTTGATCTGGTCGGCCAGATCGTCGTGGCAGGGCGAACACTCTTGGCCCTCGGCGGGCTTGAGCATCTTGGTCCGGCCCGTGGAGCGATGCACCTCATGACATTCGGTGCAGGTGGTCACCGCCGCATGGCCGCGCGCGAACCACAGGTCGCTGCTGAGCCCCTGCTTGGCGTGGCACTGCAGGCAGACCTTGGCCTGCGCTTCACCGTCGAGCTTGGCCCAGGAGGTGATCTGCGCGCGATCCTTGGAGACATGCACGCTGCCCGCGCCGTGACACGCCTCGCACCCGCGCTTGTCCGCGGGCAGCGTGTCGGCCAGCATGGCCTCGCTGTGTCGGAGCGAGGCCCACAGCTTGGCGAAGCTGCTGTGGCAGGTCATGCAGATGGGGGTGCCAACCACCGCCGGCCTGGCCGGCTCGGCCTGCGCCACCGCCAACAGCAGCCCTACGGCTACGGCCAGCGGAAAGGCGACTCCCATGGGGTTGATACGTCGGTCCAGCGTCTTCATCTCGACCATCGTAGGTACAAGGCTCCTGCCAGACGGCGCCCGCGTAGTATAATGGACAGTAGTATCCAGGTCCAGTTCTATGGTGCCGAATCGGCGACGTTGGCCGACCGGCAACGAGGTGGAGGCGCACTACATGCTCAGCGTGACTCGTTTGCTCTGCGGCACGGCCACAACCAGTGACGCACTACGTTATGGTCGGCGTGCCGGCAAGATGCCTGCCCACCTGCTGCACTTCTCAGAAGACAAGAAGCCGGTCGTTGTCTGGAACTGCACGCGCACCTGCAATCTCAAGTGCATTCATTGCTATGCCAGCTCGCGGGACGAGGTTTACCCCGGTGAGTTGAACGGCGACGAGGGCCGGGCCCTGCTCGATGATCTCGCCGCCTTCGGCGTGCCCGTCGTGCTCTTCAGCGGCGGTGAGCCGTTGATGCGGCACGACATTTTCGAGATGGCGGCGTACGCCAAGTCGTTGGGCATGCGCGCGGTGCTGTCGACCAACGGCATCCTGATCGATGAAGCCAACGCCGACCGGATCAAAGAAGTCGGCTTCTCTTATGTGGGCATCAGCCTCGATGGCCTGGAAGAAGTCCACGACAAAGTGCGCGGCGTGCGCGGGGCCTTCAACAGCTCCATCGATGCCATTCGTCGCTGCCGCGCGCGTGACATCCGAGTCGGCCTGCGCTACACCGTGCACAAGCTCAACATCGACGAGTTGCCCGGCATCTTCGACCTGCTGGAAGCAGAGGACATCCCGCGCTGCTGCTTCTACCACCTGGCCTATGCCGGTCGTGGCGACAAGCTCCAGCGCTTCGACCTGACACCGCCCGAGACGCGCAAGGCGATCGACTACCTGTTCGAGCGCACGCTGGACTTCCACCAGCGGGGGCTGGATAAAGAGATCCTCACCGTCGACAACCACACCGACAACGCCTACCTCTACCTCAAGGTGCTGGAGATGGACCCGGCTCGTGCTCGCGAGGTCTACCAGATGCTGGCTTGGAACGGTGGCAACCAGTCGGGTATCGCCATCGTCTGTGTCGACAACCTCGGCAATGTCCATCCGGACCAGTTCTCCTGGCATGTCGACCTGGGCAACGTCAAGGACCGGCCGTTCTCCGAGATCTGGGAAGATACCAGCAACCCGCTGATGGCACTGATGAAGGAGAAGCCGCGGCAGATCACCGGCAAGTGCAGCCGCTGCCGCTTCTTTGGCTTGTGCAACGGCAACCTGCGCGTGCGAGCACACAGCTTCCACGGCGACTGGCGTGCGGAGGATCCTGCCTGCTACCTGACCGAGGAAGAGATCGACATCAACCTGCCCGTGCCCGACCTGTCGCAACCGGTCATTGTGGATCCGGCCGACCCCGCGGACGAGGCCGAGGCTGTGAGCGAGTGTGGCCGATGAGCAACGAACACCCCCCACTCCACGCGCAAGCCGCCGCTGAGCGACACC
Organism: Armatimonadota bacterium; assembly: GCA_016235455.1. Classification (GTDB taxonomy): domain Bacteria; phylum Armatimonadota; class UBA10988; order UBA10988; family UBA10988; genus UBA10988. The sequence goes on from JACRKZ010000126.1 coordinate 45,065, forward strand.
GCCACGACGCGCGCATGCCGACGGTCGACTTCAACCTGGCGCCGTTCACCGTCGTCTGGGAGATGACCCGCGCCTGCGTGCTGCGCTGTGTGCACTGCCGCGCCGTGGCCCAGCGATCGCGCCATCCCAAGGAGCTGACGACCGACGAAGGCAAGGGGCTGCTGCGCACCATCAAGGAGTTCGGCAACCCGATCCTCGTGCTGACCGGCGGCGACCCGCTGATGCGGCCTGACCTGACGGAGTTGATCAGCTACGCCGTGCAGGACCTGGGCCTGCGCGCCTCGCTGACGCCGAGTTCGACGCCGCTGGTCACCAAGGCGCGGCTCGAGGAGATCAAGGCCGCGGGCATCAAGCGCCTGGCCATGAGCCTCGATGGCGCCACGGCCGAGGTGCACGATGCCTTCCGCGGGTTCAGCGGCTCGTTTGAGCGCACCATGGGCATCCTGGCCAGCTTGCGCGAGATCGACCTGCCGTTCCAGATCAACACCACGGTCACCAACACCAACGTCGACACGCTGCCCGAGATCATGGAGCATGTGCGGGCCAGCGGCGCAGTGCAGTGGAGCGTCTTCTTCCTGGTGCCCACGGGCCGGGCGAACGTCGAGCAGATGGTCTCGCCCGAACGCCACGAGGAGCTGATGCACTGGCTGGCCGAACTCAGCGAGTCCGCGGTGTTCGACATCAAGTCCACAGCAGCGCCATTCTACCGGCGCGTGGCCATCGAGCGCCGTCGCGCCGCGGCTGGCGGTGGGCCGGTGACCTTCGCTGGTGCCGGCTTCCGCTACGAGGACGGCCTGGATCGACCGGTGCAGGGCGTCAACGACGCCAAGGGCTTCGTGTTCATCTCGCACATCGGCGAGGTCTACCCCAACGGATTCCTGCCGGTAAGCGCAGGCAACATCCGTGACGAGAGCCTGGTCGACATCTACCGCGACAGCCAGCTCTTCCGCGACTTGCGCAACCCCGACAAGCTGACCGGCAAGTGCGGTCGCTGCGGGTATCGCGAGGTCTGTGGAGGCAGTCGGGCCCGAGCCTACGGGGTCACGGGCGACATGTTCGCCGACGACCCGGCCTGCTCATACCAGCCCCCGAGCGCGTAACGGAAAACGGTGTCAGGACCCGTTTCTCGACAGAGAAACGGGTCCTGACACCGTTTATGGTTTTGGGGCCTACCCGAGGAAGTGGTAGACGGGCAGATCCCAGAAGATGCCCACCAGGTTGAACAGCCCGCCGACCACGAAGTCACCGAGGATCAGGCCCAGGAAGAAGGGCACGGCCTTGCGGTAGAGCTTCAGGCCGCCGTAGCGCACGATAGCTACCTTGCAGCACCAAGCGATGAGCAGCGAGAGCCAGACCTGGTCCATGCTCCACGACGAACTGACCGCGAAGCCCACGGGATGCAGCGGGAAGCCCACCCAGCGCACGCGCACGAGGAACAGCGACACGCAGCAGAAGAAGCCGACGATGATGGCGTAGAGGCTACCGGGCTCGGGTCGCACCGGGTTGTTCATGTAGCTGGCCAGCCGGCCCCAGGCCTCGTTGCCGAAATACTTGAGCAGCCCCCACGTCTTGGCGCTGTCGGCGCCGTAGCGGTAGTGCGGGTCGAGCACCGCGATGTAAGCCGAGATCAGCCCGACGACAGCCGCAGCGGCCATGGCGCCGGTCATCTTGCGCTGGTCGATACCCAGGCGACCGCTGGCCACCAGGCTCTCCAGGTGGATGGGCATGGGGTGCGAGCGGTGCGCGCGGTTGAACCAGTGATAGAACGAGAAGCCAGTGAGCGTCCACGGCGTGAACACGCGCGGCCCCCACATGCGCGGCAGCATGGTCCCGGGGTAGGCGTCGTGCAGGTCGTGCGTGGGTGAGCCGAACTCGGCGCGCAGCCGGTCTACGGCGATGGAGATGGCGAAATAGCCGATGAACACGGCGAAGATGGCGCCCCACTCCATGCGCATCTGGCGGCTGAACCAGACCAGGAACGAGAAGCCGGCAATGAAGCCCCAGAAGGCCAACGCATAGGGCATGCCCTCGCGCCGCGACCTGGCGTATTCGGGGTCCTGGCCGAAGGCGCAGCGCACGACACGCCAGATATGCTTGCGCCCCGCATAGAGCGACAGCACCGCCAGCGCCACGTAGCCGCCGTAGGCTTGCTCGGGAATGAACGGCGCGCTCGGGCTGCCCGTGGTCAGCCCGAAATACGAGCCCAGCACTCTTTGCAGCTTCCAGTACCAACAGAAAATCCAACTCGAGCCGAGCACATCCAGCGGCAGCAGATAGCCGATGCCGATGGCAAACGGGAAGACAAACAGCGGCGTGCCGCCCACCGGGCGCCAGTGAGTGCTGTTGACATACGTGCTGAGGTACTTGGTGCGTGTGCCGACCTCGGGGATGCCTGGGTACCACTGGTGCAGGTTGTTGACCACATTGATGGTCAGCGGGATGCAGAAGGCGATCCACATGTAGCGGCTGCGGAAGAAGCTCAGGTCGGGCTGCACCATCTCCAGTGGCAGCGCCACCAGCGGGAAGGTCAGTCGTTCGTTCTCCACCCACTGCCGCCGCAAGACGGTGTTGATGCAGTAGAACATGAACAGGATGACCATGGTGAAGGCGAACCAGCAGCCGAGCGGTGCCACCCAGGCGCGCCAGTGCTCAAAGAACGAGCTGTGCCCAACGAAGAAGGCCTTGAGGGCAGCGGGGTCACGTGGCACGAAGTACCGTGGCAGGTACTCGCCGAAGGTCTCGGCCCAACGGTTCTCCGGTGTCGCCTTGTAGATGGGCCAACAGAGCACGCCCATCAGCACCTGGGCTTGGTCATGCCCGGCTAACGCGCTGGCGAACGACACCATGAAGTAGATCACGATGAAGTCGGCGCGTGTGAGCAGTGGTTTCCAGACCTTGGCCAGCACGTAGTTGCCCGCCACCAGCAGGCTCAGCACGATGACCACGTTGAAGAACAACGAGTAGGTGGTCGGGTGGCCGGTGTACTTGATGGCCTCCATCATCACCACCCAGTACGCGTTCACCGGGATGAACGCCAGGGCGATGATCACCGCGCGCGCTCTCACACGCGATTCGATGCTGGTCTGCTGGGTGTCCGACGCCTCCACCATGCTCTCCCACCGCGCCTCGCCAACGACGGTTGGCGGGCGCTAGGATAGCACAGGCGAGCGCCGATGGCACGCGCCGATCAGACTTCGAACAGCAGGTCGTCCAGCGCGGCCTCGTCGAGCAGACTGCCGCGCAGCAGCGCCACCATCGCCTCGTTCTGGTCGACGCTGTTGAGCGTAGCCACGACTTCCACCAATTGCGCGATGGCGCCGGAGACTTCGTCGACACATGCCGACTGCTGGACACCGGTGCTGGCGATCTCACTGGCCAGTTCAGACAGCTCCATGGAGCGCTTGAGCATCGCCGCCACGCGCTGGCTGCGTGATCCCACGGCCTTCTTGACCCGGCCGGTGGCCGTGCCTTTGGCGGTGGCGGGCGCCTCCACGGCGCGCATGGCGTCAACCGCGGTAGCGATGGCGCGGTCGTGGATCTGCCGGCTGAGCGTTTCGATGCGGGCCAAAAGCCGCTCGACCTCGCGCGCGCTCACCCGCAGCTGCGCCACGGATTCGTTGAGGCGCTCCATGGCGTTGCCACCGACCTTAGCGGCCTCCTCGGCCTCCACGGCGATCCGGCTGGCGGTGAACAGATCGTCGGCCACGTCCTGCGGTCGTGCCTTGGTACCCTTCTGCGACATTGGTCTCACCTCCCGCGATCCACGCGCGGCATCCTACATTGTATCGGCTGCCGAGACCGACCGGCATAGGCCAGCGGCAGTATTGGGTCATCAGCCGGCCCACTAGCCGGGCGAGAAGTCGTAGATCGGCCGACCCAGGTAGAGACTCAACACGCTCCAGAACGCGCCGACCACATACTCGCCCAGCAGCAGACCATAGCACACCGGCAAGCACTTGCGGTAGAGCTTGTAGCCGCCGTACTTGAGCACCAGCGACTTCACCGCCCAAGCGATGACCATGCACATCCAGAAGTAATCGACGCCGAACGTCATGCTCAACGCATAGCCGGCGGGATGGAAGGGGAACCGTAGCGACACCACACGCATGAGCATGAGGAACACTGTGAAGCCCATCGCCGCCACAAAGGCGACCACGCGCGGCACGTTCATCGCGTGGTCGCGCGGGGCCAGCCCTTCGATCCAGGCCGCGGTCTGGCCCACCTGCCCCCAGTTGTGCATCGTCATGCCATTGAAGCTCGAGGTGTTGGTATAGGAGAGCTGGATGCCGATGACATAGACCACGATGCCGCCGACATACACGCCGAGCAGCATGATCCAGCCCAGGCCGCGGCTGGAGATGCCCGCTCGCTCGGCCATCTTGAAGCCTTCCATCATGGGCGGCATGATCTGCGTGCGGTAGCCCCGGCCGGTGAACCAGTAGAAGAGCGGATGCATGATCAAGTTGCGCGCGCCGATGGCATCGACCCCGCGCAGGCTGACCAGCAGGTACATCGAGTTCACGCCCAGCAACTCATGCGCCGGCGGCCCAAGTTCGGCGCGCATGCGGGTGATGGCCAGGGCAATGACCAGATAGACGCCGAAGAACGCCGGAATGAAGCCCGGTGTCATGCCTGCCTTGCGGCAGAAGTAGTAGATGAAGGCTGACCCGGCCACCATGCCCAGCGCCGCAAGGCGATAGGAGAACGGTTCGTTGCTGTCGTCCAAGCCACCTGGCCGACCCAGAATCGTGGCCAGCACGGCCTTGAGATGATGCCGCGCCAGCCATAGGGTGTAGAGGCACAGCACGAACAACGCGCCACCCGTCTGCTCGGTGACGTAGGGCAGTTCCGGCATGTTGGGCAGGTTGGCCGCGGCGGATGCGACGCGCTCGGCCTTCTGGAACAGGTAGAAGAACCAGATGGAGAAGGACAGATCGAGCGGCAGGAAGAAGCCGAGCGCGATGATGAACGGGTACAGCGGCACCGGCATCCAGCCGACACGGTTCCAAGGGAAGGTTGTGAACAGCTTGCCCCAGTCGTAGTGGTCATGCCGCAGTCGGAGCAGCGGTACCGCGGGCACGAAGCCGTGCAGGCCGTTGAGCAGGTCGATGGACGCCGCGATGGCGAACCCTATCCAGAACAACCGGTTGCCGAAGAAGGCCTTGTCGCCGCCATTCGCGGTCATGGCCAGGGGCAGCTGGATCAGCGGGAAGCTGAGCTTCTCGTGCTCCGTCCACTGCCGCCGCAGGAAGACGTTGACGCTGATGAGCAGCAGGCCGAACGCGGCGATGAACTGAGTCCACCAGAAGACAGGCGTCACCCAGGCCTTCCAGTGGTCCTTCAGCAGCAGGCTGGAGTGCCCCTCGAAGAACGGCTTGTAGACGCTCTCGCGGCTGACCACCAGGTGCTGAGGCAGGAAGGGCTGCAGCAGCGAGGCCCACTTGTTGCTGTCATTGGCACCGTAGTATGGCAGCGCCAGCGAGGGCAACTGGAGCTGCATCGAGTCATGCCCGGCCAGGGCCGTCGGCATGTACAGCAGGATGTAGATGACGATCAGCTCGCCCTGGGTCAAGGCCAGCCGCGGCGCGACGCGCTTGACGCCCATGTTGAGAACGATCACCACCAGCACGGTGAAGATGACGTTCCAGAACAGGCTGAGCGCCGAGGGGTGGCCACTGTGCCAGATGCCCTCGACTTGCATGGTCCAGTAAATGTTCGGCGGGATGAGCAGGAGCCCTAGGATCACCGACCGCCAGGTGATAGCGCCGCGACGTGGCGACACGCCACTGTCGACGTTTCCGTTGTCTGCCTCAGTTGCCATCCATGTTACCCGTGGCCAAACGGAAGGCGGCCACGGCTCGATGCGCGGCCACCAGGGCCAGCACACGGTCCAGGGCAGCCTTGCGCTGCTCCACCAGAGCCTGCTGAACGTCAATCAGGGTGGCGCGTTGACGGTCATACTGCAACGCTTTGACCCGGTAGGCCTCCTGGGCGGCTGCCAGCCGCTCGGTGGACAGGGCATAGCGGGCCCGCGCGGCGCGGTCGTCCAGCCAGGCGCGCCGTACTTCCAGTTCGATGCCCGCGCGCAGTTCGTCCAGCCCGACCTGCGCGAGTAGCGCGCCGCCACGCGCCTCCTGCTCGGCGCGCTGGGCGGCGTTGTCGGTCGACGAAAGTGGCCAGCGCGCCACGACCCCAACGCGAGCGTCCCAGGCCGGGTCGAACGCCGCGGCGGTACCGCCGCCCAGCGTCGCCGTGGCCGACAACGTGGGCCCGCGCTGCGCGCGCGCCAACTCAGCGCCGGCCCGGGCCTCGACGATGCGGGCCGCCAGAGCCACGACCTCCGGCCGATGGTCGCGCGCCCAGCTCACCGCTGCGGCGATGTCGCCCAGCTCGGCCGGCAGTTGGTCGGTGCCGCTGACGACGATCGGCGCGGCCAGTGATGGGCGGCCGAGCAGGCGGTTCAAGTTGCCCTGCGCCAGGGCGACGCCGTTCTCGGCCTCGACCACGGCGCCCCGTGCCTCGAGCACACCGGCGCGCGCCTGCAGTCGGTCCACCTCGGCCACGCGTTCCACGGTCAGCAGGTCCTCGACCCGCTTGGCCTGCGCCTCGGCCAGCCGCAGCGCTTCGCCGGCCAGCACCGAGCCGGCCTGGGCCGCGGCCAGGTCGAGCCAGGCCAGCCGCACGTCGTAGTCCAGTCGCGCCAGGGCTGCGCCGTACTCGGCCCGAGCGGCGGTGGCACTCGCCTCACAGCGACGTTGCAGCGCATCGCCGCCCGAGGCCAGGAGGATCTGCTCCACGCTGATCTGAGCGCGCGCGCTGACATCGCGTCGCACCACGGCGCGCGGAGCGGCTGGATCGCGCACCACTGGGCCGAGCTCGGCGTTGGCGGTGGCCTTGACGTCGGGTCGGACCCGCGGCCGCAGCAGGTCGGCCTGCCCCAGGGCGTTGTCGCGGACGAGCCGCGCGTGGCGCGCCGTCAGGCTGCTCACCAGCGCCTCGGCGACTGCCTGGTCGAGCGTCAGGGGTGCCGGCGCGGTCGTAGACGTAGGGTTGACCACCGTCTCACGCGGCGCGGCGGGCGGGGTCGGCCCCAGGGGCTCCGCGGCCAACATCACCGCCAGCATCCAGACCGTCATGCCAGATCCTCCAGTAGCAGCGCCACTGCCTCGGCCAGCGCGTTGCCCGCGCGCACCGAGCGCACGCCAAGTCCGATGAGCGGGGACCAACTGCGCGGTGAGACCAACGCCGCGAGCACGATACGCAGGGTCTGCACCCGGCCCAGATCAGGCCGAACATGGCGCCGCACCAGGTCGGGCAGCGTGTCGCGCGCGCTGTCGCTCACCGCGCGCAGCCCGAGCCAAGGCACGCCCAACTCCGCGGCGACGGCAGCCACGGCCCAGGTTTCCATGTCCACCAGGTCAGCGCCGGTCCGGTCACGCAGCTCGGCCTTTTCGGCCACGGTGCCAGCCGCCTGCGCCACGCTGATCAGTACGGCGCTGGGCAGACGGCACGGTTGCGACGGCAGCCTGGCGTCGCCATCGGGTCCCAGCACACGAGCCACCGCCCGTGCCTCACCGGCGGCCAGCGCCGGGTCGAGCCCGCCGGCGAAGCCGAGACTGATCAACAGGTCGCAGCCCTCAGCCACCAGCGCCCGCGCCGCGCTGGCCGCGGCCTGGGCGCCGACGCCGGCGAGAATCGCGGTCACGCTGCTGCCGTGCACCTGGCCGCGCGCCTGGGCGGCATGGCCGACGACCAGGCGCAGTCGCAGCCGGCGCTTGACCGGTCTCAGCTCCTCGGGCAGACTGGCGATGAGACCGACCCGCTGTGGCACGCGCAACTCCGTGAGCCAGCCATTGTACTATACTGGCCGTCTGGGAGCCGCGCTCGCCATGACTCGCGAGGAGACACTCGACCTGCTGACCCGCCTCTGCCAGGCACACTCGCCCGGCGGCTACGACGCGGAGATCGACCCGCTGGTGACCGACTTGTTCGGCCAGTATGGCGGCGCATGCCAGCGCGACCCGGCTGGCAACCTGTTCGTTCTGCGGCCCGGCCGGCAACCCGACCGGCGGGTCATCGTCACGGCTCACAAGGATGAGCTGGGGGTCATCGTCAAGCGCGTCGAC
>JACRKZ010000127.1 GCA_016235455.1 Armatimonadota bacterium
AGGTTGGTCTGGAAGGCGATCTCGTCGATGGTCTTGATGATCGCCGCGGTCTGGTTGGCCGAGGTCTTGATGGCCTCCATGGTGCCGCCCATGCGCTCCATGGCGGCATTGCCGCCGCGTGCGGCGCCCAGCGCCGCACCAGCCTTGCTGCTGGCCTGGGTGGCGCTCTCGGCGTTCTGGTTGGTCATCGAGGCCATCTGCTCGAGCGAGGCCGAAGTCTCCTCGAGGCTCGACGCCTGTTCGCTGGCGCCAGCCGCCATGGACTGGCTGGCCTCGCTGAGCTGACCCGAGGCGGCCGCCACCTGGGTGCTGGCGCGGCTCAAGCCGTCGATGGCCTGCTGGATGGGGCCGGTGATGCTCTTGGTCATGCTCAGCGCCAGAACGACGCCGACCGCGATGACGATGAGCAGGCCGATAAGCAAGGTGGCCGTGGCCGCCTTCAGCGCCAAGGCCGCGGCCGAGGCCGACTTGCTCATGGTCTCCAGGCCGGTGACCGAGGTGTTCTTGGCCTGCGCCAGCACCTTCTCGGCCGCCGCGCCGCGCTGGGTATTCAGCTCTTGACGTGCCTTGAAGGCACTGAGAACGCCCGTCAGCCCGGTCTTGTAGTCAGCCGCAGCCTTCTTGACGGCGTCCAGTTCCTTGATGTCGTCGGCTGAGCGGGTCACCGCGCGCACTTGGGCCAACAACGCATCCATCTTCTCGAAGTTGCCGAGGGCCGCTTCGACGATGGCCGGGTCGCGCTCTGCCTGGCCCTTCCAGGCGGCGATGCGCAGCGCGTTGCCCAGGTCGACGATGTTGTTCATGCGCTCGATCTTGGTGGTGCGCTCCGAAACGGCCTCGGCCCCGGCATTGCTGCCGATGTCCTCGCGGATCTTCTTGCCCTGGTTGGTCAGGTAGGCGTTGGCGTTCTCCAGCCAGGCCTTTGCGGCGGCGTTCATCGCGTCCTGCGCCGCATTGGTCTCGGCTCGGTTGGCATAGGTTTTCTCGGCCAGGTCCTTATACGCGGCCACGCCAGCCGCGGCCTCGCCGGCCGCCTTCTTCAGTCCGGCCATGCTGGCCTTGTTGCCAGCCAGCTTGTCGGCATCGGCCAGCGCCTTCTCCACCTCGCCCAGGTGCAGCTTCGCTGCTTCCTCCATCTTCGCGTCGCCGGTCAGCGAGAAGCCCCGCATGGCGTACATGGTCTCCAGCGAGGCACGCTCGACCTCGTTGGCCACCTTGACCGACGGCGCCTGCTCGTTGGCCAACGCCGCCGACTTGGTCGTCACGCTCTTCATGCTGACCGTTGCCAGCAGCCCCAGCCCGACCGCCATCGCCAGGATCGCGCCAAACCCCGCGCCGATCTTGAAGCCCAGTTTCTTGTTCTTCAGCATTGCTCTCGACTCCCTAGGGGGCCCATCAGCCCAAACTCCAACACACCCAGCAAGGTGGTACGTCGCCCCCCCGACCCGCTTTGCCAACTCGGGACGCGTCTGGGGACGGCCGTGCCACGCTGGATACTCGTCTGGCGATATTGCGAACTGAAGCCGATTGTTGCGGTCCTGTAACGCCAACATCACCTGACAGTCGGCGCAGGCCGTCGCAGAATGCACCGGGCCACCCGAGACGACTCGACCCGGACCATCTCAAAGCTGCTCCGTGAGCCACTTGGCGGGGTCGGCGCCCGCCTTGGTCGTGCCGCCTGACCCGCCGCGAAGAGTCTTGAGTTTCATGTGAAGAAACGTTGAATTGCAGCTGGCACGGGAGGCGGGCCAGGCTGGAGTCGGCTCGCCATCCGCGCCGGGCTGATCATCACAGCGGACGCAACCCAGGGCGGCTCCGGCGGCAGTCCTCGCGCCACTTGCGCCCGCACCCCAAGCCGTGCCTATACTGTCTCTGGCACCGACCAGGACCCACCGACATGATCCCTCGCGACCACCTGACCACGCTCCTCTCCCTGCTCGTGGCTGCCGCGCCCATGATGGCCGCGCCGGCGGCGACCGACGACGGGTTCAGAGGGGAGTTCTACCGGGGCCGGGGCGACCTGGAGTACCTGCGGCTGCTCGATAGCGCGCGGCGCATGTTGTACTCGGACAGCGAGTACCAGAATCTCGCCATGCTCTACACGCCGGCCTGGAATGGGTTGGTGGAAGGCCCGACCTGGGGCGCCTGGTGGGTGCAGAACAGCTACGGCACCACCTACACCGCGCTGCCCTTCCTGACCGAGCCGTTCACCACGTTCCTCCAGAACTCCCAGGACCTGTGGTTCGACCAGATGGGCGACGGCAAGCGTGTCGGTGCCGGGCCGCCGCTGGACTGGGTGGGGCCCGACGGCTGCCTGTGCGATGCGGCCAGCCCCGGCTGGATCGTCTATCGGCAGGGCGATGGCCGCACGGCCATCCACGATTGGGGCATGGAGTTCACTGCCGCCGGGTTGTTGATGCAATGCGAGTTGCTGCTCATCAGCCGCGACGCCCAGGCTATCGCGCACTACCTGCCGCGGCTGGAGCGCTGCGCCGCGTTCATCGAGACGCGCCGCGATCCAGCCAAGGATCTGTTCCTGGCCGGGCCGGCGGGCAACCTGCTGGCGCCCAGCTTCGCCGGCTACCGGCGACCCGATGGCGCCTACGACAAGGCCTACCTGACCGGCCTGTCGGTGACCTACATCGCCGCGCTCGACCGGCTGATTGAGGTCGAGAAGCTCGCCGGCCGCGCGGAGCAGGCTCAGTTGCACACCGGGCACCGTGACTCCGCCCGACGCGGGCTGGCCCAGATGGTCACCGACGAGGGCTATCTGACCAACTCGATGGACCCCGACGGCACGCGCCACGGCGTCTATGGCGCGGCCCAGCACGGCTACTTCGAGACCTCGCCCAACCAGGACGCCATGGCCTTCCGCGTGGTGGACGACGCTCAGGCGCGTCGCATCTACGACAAGATCGCCGGCATTCCCGGCCTGCGCCCGTACCACTTCATCCTGCCCAACCACCCGTCGTACGACGACATGTACGAGCAGTCGCAAGGACTGTGGGCCTATGGGACGTGGGTCAATGGCGGCCACTGGTCAACCTGCGAGGCGCGCATGATGTTGGCCTACTACCGCCTCGGCCGCTACGACGAGGCGCGCGACTCGATGCGTCAGCTGATGACCTTCGCCGACCGCTTCCGGCTGGACAACCCGCTGGTCAAGTTCGGCAGCGACGTCTATCAGCCGGGCCAGCCCATCAACCTGACCTACGACGCCCTGGGCCCGCCGGCCGGCTTCGTGCGGGGCTTGTTCGAGTATCTGTACCGCGCCGACGGCCTGACCTTGCGGCCGCACATCCCGCCCGGCATCACGCGGCTGGAGCAGCGGTTCCCGGTGCGGCTGGGCGCCCGGCGGCTGTACCTGGCGACGGTGGGCGCCGGCCCGGTGACCAGCGTCATGGTGAACGGTGAGCCGTGGAAGCTGTTCGACGCTGAGTCGGTCACCTTGCCGTACGACCGGGTGCCCGACACCGCGGCGATCGAGGTGGCGCTGGGCGGCGCGGCTCCGTCAGGCTTCGTCGCGCCTACGCCCGACCTGAGCGTGCCCGCCGTGCCGCCCGATGGCGACGCGTGGCGCGCGTTGGCACGGACCAATCTGGTGCCCAACCGCCTGCCGCTGCGTATCGGCGCGGACAGCAACGGTGGCAGCCGCTTCAGGGGCGAGATGGGCCGCGCGTGCCTGTTTGGCCGGGCGCTGAGCGCGGACGAGATCGCCGCGCTGGCCGCCCGCCAGACCGCGCCGGCCGGTCCTGACGCAGTGGGCGACTGGAACCTGGGCCAGGTGGCCGACGGCGCGGTGGTTTCCCCGGCTGGCCAGCAGCTCGCGGCCAGGCTCAACGGCACCTCGACGCTGGTCGACGGACCCGCCGGCAAGGTGCTGCGGCTGGACGGCGGCGGCTTCGCGGAGGTGGCCGACCAGCCGGCACTGGGGTTCACCGAGGCGTGCACGCTGGCCGCCTGGATCTGCCCGCAGGCCCTGCCGCAGGGCGGTGCGCGGATCATCGATAAATCCGAGGTCGGCAGCTCCAACGGCTACCTGCTCGACACCTACCCCGGCAACTCGCTGCGCCTGATCACGCAGGCGGGGGTCATCTCGCTCGACGCCAAGCTGACGCCGGGCAGGTGGGTGCATGTAGCGGGCACGCTGACCGCCGCCGGCGAGCTGGCGCTGTACATCAATGGCCAGCGCGTGGCGCATCAGGCCGCGTCGACGCAGACGGACCTGCAACGCCTGCTGGCGGCGGCGCAGCGCTGCCGGCGCTTCGCGTCCGCGTTGGCCGCTGATGGGTTGGCCGACTGCTACGAGGCAGCGCACGCGCGGCTGGTGGTCGACGTGCTGGCCCGCTGCCACCAGCGGCTCGCTCTGCTGGCCGCTGGACAGCTCAAGCCGCTGGCTGACCCGGTGTCCAACGCGGCGGCCAACCAGTCCTATGTGGATGCCGCCGGTCGGCTCTCGGATGGCCTGGCCAAGCTACTCGCGGGCTATGCCACGTCGGACGACCCGCGCCGGCAGCGGGTGGCGCGGCTGTGGGGGCAGAGCGAGGCGGCGCCGTAGGGGCCTGTGGTCGCCCGGCAACGCGGTCGGCGTGATCCGCGGCAGGTCGTCTTCCCGCGGCAGGGCGACCACAGAGGGTCGCCCCTACGATGGGCTGGGCGAGCGGGCCGCCGATGCTACTTCACCGGCACCCGCGTCCCACCGGCCACCGCGGCGCGCCAGCCAGCGGCGGCCGCCTTGTCCGCGAACGGCTGCCCGCGGAGCGGACTCGGCTTGCCCAGCCGGGCGCGCTTGGCCTCGCCGGCCGGGTGGTAGGGCATGATCTCGATCTCGCGGATGCAGCCGAACTCATTGGCCAGCGCCGCGATGCCGGCGAAGTGGTCGTTGCGGTCGTTGAGGCCAGGCACGATCGGGCAGCGCAGGATGACCGGCGTGCCGCGCGCGCCAAGGTTGGCCAGGTTGGCCCAGATCAGCCTGGCATCGCTGCCGACGAACTCGCGGTGCCGCTGGGGATCGGTCTCCTTGCAGTCTAAAAGAACGAGATCGACATCGCCCAGGACAGCCTCGAAGTGGCGCCAGGGCGCGGCGCCGGACGTTTCCAGCACCGTGTGCAGGTCGGCCTGACGGGCGCCGCGCAGCAGCGCCGCGGCGAAGGCAGGCTGGGCCAGGGGCTCGCCGCCCGAGAGGGTCAATCCGCCGCCGGACCGTTCGTAGTAGGCGCGGTCGCGGGTCACCTGGGCCAGGACCTCGTCGACGGTGGCTCGGTAGCCCTTGATCTCCAGCGCGCCGGCCATGCAGGCACGAACACAGGCGCCGCAAGCCGTGCAGGCGCCGCGATCGATGGTGTGCGCGCCGTCGGTCACCGTGTGACAGCCGGTCGGGCAGGCCGCGGCGCAGGCGCCGCACTGCCGGCAGCGCTCATCGAAGGCATAGAGCTCAGGCCCGAAGGCGTGTGACTCCGGGTTGTGGCACCACAGGCAGCGTAGCGGGCAGCCCTTCAGGAAGACCGTCGTGCGGATGCCGGGCCCGTCATGGACGCAGCACCGTTCGATCGCGAAGATGATGCCGTCGGTCACCGCCGCGGGCCTCAATAGAGCGTGCGCGCGAGGATCTCCTCGCGGGTCACCGGATCCAGCTCGACGAAGCGCGCGGTGAAGCCGCCCACGCGGACCAGCACATGCGTGTTGCGCTCGGGATGGAGCTGGGCATCAAGCAACTCGTCGCGCCCCACCGAGGTGACCGAGGCCTGCAGGCCGCCGCCCTCGAAGAACACCTCCAGCAGCGCGGCGAGCAGATGCCGCTGCTCGGTGAAGTACTCGCGCGAGATCTTCAGGTTGGTCGTCGCGCCGCCGTTCATGCTGCCGATGTGGGTCAGCGAGTTGAACAGGGCGGTCAGCCCGCTGGTGTCGCGGCCGGCGGTGGGCGCGGTGCCGATGGCGAACGGCTGGCCGCAGCCGCGCCCGTCGGCCGTGGCGCCACAGGCCACGCCCATGTCGAACCCGCCGGGATTGACGCTGCTGACGATCAGGTAGTCGAGGCCGGCGCTGGGCGCGGCCGCATGGGCGGTCGTGTGCACCGTGCCCCAGACGCGGGCGAACAGCGCGTCGGCCGCGGCATCGTCGTTGCCGAACTTGGCCACGGCCAGAAGCTCCGCGCGCAGCGCCTCAAGGCCCTGGTAGTTAGCGTCGAGCGCGGCCACGAGTTGCGCCAGCGACACGGACTGCCGCTCGTAGACCAGCTCGCGGATCGCGGTGAGGGCGTCGGCGGTGTTCGTGTAGCCCTGGCCCACCACGCAGGCGCCCATGCGGTGCAGGCCACCGTCGAGCGCGGCGCGTCCGCGCTCCAGGCAGTCGTCGGTCAGCAGACTGGCCAGGAGGAATGAGCACTCC
>JACRKZ010000125.1 GCA_016235455.1 Armatimonadota bacterium
CGTCGCGAAGCTGGCGGCCATGTCCCACGCCGCGGCCAAGGTGCGCAACGGTGCCTGCCGTGTGCGGCCGGCGTTGGAGTCGTTGCCGGTCGGGCTGAGCCAGATGTCGGTCATCGGCGCGGGGCTGCCGATGTCGTAGCGCGCACCGGTGGGCAACACCGCCGGACCCGCTCCACCACCACCACCGCCACCGCCGCCACCGCCGCCACCGCCGCCACCGCCACCGCCACCTGTCTGGCTTCCGCCGCAGGCGACGAGGACGAACAGAGAGACCAACGCGCAGAACATAGGGAGTCGGCACCGCATGGCTGCTAGCCCTTCTGACGACGCTACAGGCATACCACATCGCTGAGGCCGCTGCCGCCACGGCGAGTCGCGCTTGTGACGTGTGTATGAACCAATCTGCGTGGGAGGCCCTAGCGTGGCGGATGATGAGTGCCGAGATAAGGTCTAGGCGACACATGGATGACCGGCTTGGGCCGGCACGGGGGCATTGCGCGCCGGGCATATGACACGAGTGTGAACGGAGGGTGCGATGCGACAACGCGGTCTACAGGGCAGGATCACATGGTCCGGGGCAGGAGTGCTAGCGGCCACGGCGGCAGTCATCATCATCTACGGCACGGCGGTGCTGAGCAGCTTGTCTCGGTCCGCGGCCACGCGCGAGCTATCGGCGGTGGCGGAGGCCAAGGCGTCCGAAGTGGAGTCGTCGGTAGGCATCGCGCTCAACACGGCGCGTACCTTGTCGAGCATGGTGCTTGGCGCCAAAGGCAGTGCCGTAGCCGGCAGTGCCGCGGAGGCCGACGCCAAGGCCGGCGCCAAGGCCGTGGTCTCGCGCGAGCAGTTCATGTCCCAACTTCGCGTGGTGACCGAGCAGCGTAAGGGCATTCTGGGCACGTACGTCGGCTTCGAGCCGAACGCCTACGACGGCCGAGACAAGGATTACGTCAAGGCTCCCGGCCATGACGACACGGGTCGGTTCGTCCCCTACCTGGTGCGCAATCCGGACGGCAAGCTGGACATGACCCCGCTGGCCGACTATGAGAACAAAGACCTGGACGACCGGGGCCAGCGCAAGGGCGAGTACTACCTGCGCCCCAAGGAGACCAAGCAGGAGTGCATCGTCGACCCGTACGAGTACGAGGTCGGCGGGCAGAAGATCCTGATGACCAGCTTGCTCAGCCCGATTCTCGAGAACGGCAACTACATCGGCATGGCCGGTGCCGACATCGACCTCAAGTTCATCCAGGAGATGATCGAGAAGACGTCGATCTACGACGGCAAGGGCAGCCTGATCCTGGTCAGCACCAAGGGCTGGGTGGCCGGCATGACCGGCCGCAAGGAGATGGTCGGCAAGCAGCTCAAGGAGGCCGCGCCCAGCCTGGCCGGCATGATCGATGACATCGCGGCGGGCAAGGAGGGCCAGGGCAACATCGGCGGCATGCTGACCGTGCGCCATCCGGTGCGGTTCGGCGACTGCGCCACGCCGTGGGCGGTCATCGTCCAGGTGCCACGCAGCGTCATCGGCGCCGTGGCCCGGCGCGCGATGTTCCGGCTCAGCCTGCTGGCGCTCGTGTGTGTCATTGGCGGCGCCTTGGCCATGGGCCTGTCGGCCCAGCGGGTGGCGGCGCCGGTGACGGTAGCCATCGGCCGCATGGGCGAGGCCGCCAACCATGTCGCCAACGGCTCGGGTCAGGTGGCCTCGAGCAGCGGCGACCTGGCTTCCAACGCCAGTGAGCAGGCCTCCAGTCTGGAGGAGACGTCTGCCTCGCTGGAGCAGATGTCCTCGATGACGGCGCAGAACGCCGACAATGCCCAGCAGGCCGCCGCCGTGGCCGAGCAGGCCAAGACGGCCGCGCAACAGGGCGACGCCGCCATGCTGCGCATGGTCCAGACCATGGATGATATCCAGGCCTCCTCGGAGAAGACGGCGGCCATCCTCAAGACCATCGACGAGATCGCCTTCCAGACCAACCTGCTGGCCCTCAACGCCGCGGTCGAGGCGGCCCGCGCCGGCGACGCCGGTCGCGGCTTCGCCGTGGTGGCTGAGGAAGTGCGCAACCTGGCCAAGCGCAGCGCCGAGGCCTCGCGCACCACCGCCGGCATGATCGAAGAGGCCCGGCAGCGTGCCGGCCAGGGAGTCGTGGCCAGCCGCGACGTGGCCGAAGCGTTGTCGTCCATCGCCGGCAGCGTCGACAAGGTGACCCAGCTCGTGGCCGAGGTGGCCAGCGCCAGCCGCGAGCAGGCGCAGGGCATCGTGCAGGTCAACCAGGCCGTCTCGCAGATGGACCAGGTGACCCAGCGCATGGCGGCCAGCACCGAGGAGTCGGCCTCCACGGCCGAGGAACTGGCGGCCCAGGCCGACGAGTTGCTGAGCCTCGTGGCTCAGGTGGACGAGGTGGTCTCGGGTAGTTCGGCGCAGGCCGCCCGGCCCGCGCTGAGCGCGCCCCAACGGCCCGCGCTGAGCACGCCGCCGAGGCGACCCGCAGCGGCTCCCGCGCCCCGCACCGGGCCGGCCGCGACGCCGCAGTTGCAGCAGGCGCCGCCCAGCAACGCCCCCGTGGTGCAGGCGCTAGATCCCGAGGATCTGGACTTCTAGGTACGCCCACCCACGCGAAGACGGCCCGCGCCAGCCCAGCGCGGGCCGTCTTCGTGCGTGCGGGCTAGACCACGCGCCAGGTCACGCTGATCGGCGTGGTCGGCTGGATCATGGCCCACACGGGACACAGCTTGTGTTGCGCCTGGTCGATGATTCGCGCCGCTATCGCCTCATCCACCTGGCCGTGCAGCACGAACTCCACGCTGATGCTGGTCAGCACCGTGGGGTGCTCATCGCGGCGTTGCGCCGTGACCTCGGTCTCGAAGCCGGTGAGCGACTGGCCTGAGCGGGCCAGCAGCAGCGCAATGGTGTTTGTGGCGCAGCCGGCGACGGCGGCCAGCAGCGTCTCCAGCGGCGTCATGCCGGCCGTCTCAGGCGAGGTCAGCGGGTAGTCCATGGTCACGCTTTGGCCGCGTGCGGTGGCCACCACCCGCATGTCGCCGTCGTGATGGGCGTGTAGTTTGAGTTCGCTTGGCATCTACGTCTCCTAGCGGATCATCGCCTCCAGCTTGGCTAGGTCACCGCCGACCAGGTTGAGCACCCAGCGTCCGCCGACAAACGGCGAGTAGGTGACCTGCGCGCCGTCGCCGGTCAGCAGCCCGCCACGCGCCTGGTCCAGCATCAGCAGGTTGTCCTTGAGCGTGCCCAGCAGCACAAGATCGGCATCCACCGTCTGCCACTGCGGA
Organism: Armatimonadota bacterium; assembly: GCA_016235455.1. Lineage (GTDB taxonomy): Bacteria > Armatimonadota > UBA10988 > UBA10988 > UBA10988 > UBA10988. The sequence goes on from JACRKZ010000125.1 coordinate 3,286, forward strand.
TAGCGCTGCATGGCGCGATACGGCTGCAGACCGGTCACCACCCCGTCGTTGCCGGCCAGGGCGCGGTCGACGGTGCCCAGACTGGCCCGGCGGCCCGACTGGGTGAGCTTGGCCACGAGGCGCTCGGCCAGCGCCTTGGCGGCCGGGTCAGCGGCCTGGGTAGGCGTCAGCGCGACGGTGACCGCGGTCGCCGTTCGACGAAGGAACGCGCCCAAAGACGGGCCGACCATGGACGAACCGACGGCGGTGAGCGCTCCCGAGCCTATGTCGCCTTCGGTGCTCAAGCCGGTTAGCAGCTCCGTGCAGCGCAAGGTGCCGATCTTGGCGAGGGGATTGGGCTCATCGGCCCTGTTCACCGGTAGCCGCACCGTCTGGCCGGTTGCGCCAAAGACGTGGGCTTGCTCCGCGCCGCGGATCACGGTGATCTCCACCGGCAGGCCGGCCACCGGCCCACGGATCTGCGCCACCGCCCAACCCTCGCGATCCCACCCCACGCTGGCGGTCGGCGCTGTCGGCTCGCTCGGCGGCAGCGCATACCAGGCGAACCCATCTCTGGCCAGGTCGACGGTGGCGGCCTCGGCGGCGGTCAGCCGGCGGCGCGCGCGCACATCGTAGATCGGCCGGTCGGTGTGCCAGACCAGATGCCCGGTCTGTGGCCGGACGAAGCGCGAGGCGTTCTTCGCCGGCTCGGAGCCCCAGTTGATCACCGTGACGTACTGCACGTCACCCGCCTGCGTGGGCAGCGCCCAGACCGTCGGGTCGGCCGACTCGACGATGGGCCGCTCCAGGCCACGCAGCGCGTTCTGCAGCAGCGCGATGCCCGAGGCGTTGCGCGCCAGCAGCACCGGCGTCTGGTCCTGCTCGCTCTGCTGAATGTAGCAGGCCACCTTCAGCCCGGTGCTCGTGGATGGCGCGGGGCACTCGCTCTCGTCGTCCGTCAGGATCCGCCCGCCTCGGTCGCTAAAGAGCTTTAGGGAAGAGGTCAGGCCTTCATGCCAGACCCACGTGTTGTCGAAGCGGTTGAGCCCGACCAGCAGCAGCGCCTTGATGTCCGCGGGCAGACCGCGGCGCAGCTCGTCGACGGTGACGATGCGCGCGGGATAGCCCGCGGCGTGACAGAGGAACAGCGCCTCGGTCGTCTTGCCCTCGTGGCTGCCGCTCAGCAGTTGCTCGGCCGAGGGGTTGTCGCCACCGACAATCGGCCGGCTGATGGCCTGCTGGTGGCTGTAGAGCACGCCCACGGTGACGATGGGCTTGGTCTGCGCATACACGCCGCCATAGCGGTGCAGCCAGTCGTGCAGTTCCCTCTGGTCTTTGACGTCCTGGGCCAGCTTGGCGTCGACGGTAGTGTGGGCCAGGAAGTTGGTGCCGATAGCGCTCACTCCACGAGTGAGCGCGACCGCGTAGGCGCGCTGGCGTGCCTCGCGGCCGAACAGATGCCCGAAGTTGTCGATGATCGTCCAGCAGGGTTTGTTGGGGAAGTCGCTGCGCAGCCGGTCGATGAGCGCGACATTGTGCAGCGGCTTGCTGGAGCTCAGTTCGTTCCAGTCGTAGGCCTGCAGGATGGGCAAGTTCTCGTGGATCGGCCGGCTGGGGATCGTCGCCCAGGGCCAGCCGCCGCGCCCGCCGACACCGGGAGAGCTGCCATAGGAGCCGATGACGAACGGCGCGCCCGGCGCGGCGTCGGCCACGGCCTGGGCGAACGTGCCGTACTGGCCAAAGGTGCTGTCGTAGCGGGCGATGTACTCGAGGAACTGGCGTTGGGTGCCGCGCACCTGCCAGTCGGTCTGCGGGCTGAGGCCGGGGCCCACGGGGACCTTGGGATTGCCCTCGGTCAGCGCCATCATGGCACGGCCCCAGGGGCGGTTGGGGATGGGCGGCGCCCAGTCCCAGTAGGAGACATAGCCGGCGTTGTCCGCGCCGGTCATGATGCCGCCGAAGTTGGGGAATCGCGCGAAGCGTTGCGCCACAAGCTGGTAGTCGCGCACCAGCGGCCGGTTCCATTCGGGCATGGTGGCCGCGAACAACGCCATGTTGGCATGGCCTTCCTGGGCGCCGCTGCCCCAGCCGGTGACGTTGAGGCCCGACTGCACGCCGCGTCTGGCCAGCTCGGCGCAGATGGCGTCGTACTTGTCCGACGAGGTCTGCAGCGTCTGCCACGACAGTGTCTCGAAGTTGCGGTCGAAGCCCAGCGCCGCGAGATGCTCGGCATATTCGGCGGGCGTGCCGCGGAAGGCCGGCGTATGCGGTGACTCGAGCATGGCGCCACTGGACATGCCGTGCGACATGGACATCATGTTCAACGTCAGCGGCGAGCGCGGCACCTGTGAGCCGAGCCGCTCGGCCATGGTGGTCAGCTGGGGCATGGGCCGCGCCGGCAAGTTGGCCGCGGTCAGCGCCTTCTGGTCATCGTCCCAGGCCTTCTGGTCGGCGAAGCTGTCCGGCCGCGCCATGGTGGCCACGCGCAGGCCGTCGGGCAGGACCAGATCGACCGTCAGCGGCACGTCCTCGGGCTGGTTGAGCACGACCGGCTTGAGCCCGACGGCGAGGCGTTGTGGCGCGCTGCCGTTGACGCTCAGCTCCCACGGCCGGTCGGGCGCATTGGCGGGCAGCAGCAGCGTCAGGCTGTGCAGCGGCTCGGTGCGGTCGTAGACCGTCTGACCGCCAACGGTCAGTTTCACCGAGCGCACAGGCTGGTCGCCAGGTCCGCTGATCTTCACCGGCCAGCACCACAGCTCCCAATCGCCCGCCGACGTGCGCGCGGTGGTGTCGGTGGTGTAGACATAGTGCTGGCCCCAGATCCAGGGCAGGGCGCGGAACCAGTGGCCCGTCTGCGTGACGGTCTGGTCCTTGGCATGGCGGAACAGCGGCCGGATCTGGTCGCCCTCGGCCAGCGGCACCTCCAGGAACTGCTGGCCCGACTTCTCGAACAGCCGCGTGCCGCTGGCCAGATCGAGCCGCGGCCAGTCCACGGCGTCGGGTCCGGGCCGGCGTTCGGCGGTCTGGCGGCGGCGCTGGTCGAACTCGCTGTAGGCGAGGGGCTGGTCATAGCGGGCCAGCGCGGCGCGCACCGGATAGCCATGCGCAGGGAAGTCGGCATCGACCGCCGGCCTGGTGGCCAGCGTGCCCGCGGCCTCGGCCGCCAGTTGCTCGGGCGTCAGCGCGGCAGCATAGGCGCTCACTTCATCGAGCACGCCGGCCAGGTCGCCGTTGCCCACCAGGAACGGTTCCGCCACCGGCCAGGCGGCGAACGGCGACTCCAGGCTGCTGGTCTCACGGCCGTCCACATACGTGCGCGCCTTCTCGCCCGGCGCCAGCGTCAGCGCCCAGTGCTGCCAGCCGCCCACGGGCTGCTTCTCGCCAAAGGCGCCGTGATACCAGCCGCCGCCCCAGTTGCCGTGGATCCAGGGCCGACCTTCCTCGTTAAGGCTCAGCTGCAGACCGCTGTTGAAGCCCTTGCCCACCAGGTAGAAGGCGTTTTGGGGCAGGCGGTCGAGGTTCAGCCAGCAGGTGTAGGTCAGCGGCCCGACCAGCCGGTCGAGCAGGGGGCCTTTGGCCTCCAGGCGCGTGGCCGCGCCATCGAAGCGCATCCCGGGACCACGCCGGCCAGCGGGCACAGGCGTGGCCTTGCCCGCGGCGTGGTAGCCGAACGGACCGGAATCGACGAACAGGCCGTCGCGCTGTTCACCACTGAGGCGGAGCACGAGCGGCACGGGCTGGGCATGGACGACCGACGCGGCGGTCAGGAGCAGCAGGACGAGCAGGCGCGAGAACATCGTTCAACCCCGAACACATCCTGAGGTTAGTGGAGGTCGTCGTCGCCGTCAACGCGCGGGGCGCCGAGTAGCACCGGCATCCTGCAGGTGTGCGGACCACCTCGACCATCGAACGTCCTTCGGCCCCGACAGCCACCGGCAAGGTGCCGGTGCTACCCTGTGCCCCTCAGCGCAACACCCACGCTGCCGGCGCAAACCCGCGCACCTGCGCCGTGAACCGACCGCCCTCGACAGCGATAGCCGCGCCCACCGGCGTGCCGCGCAGGTCCACCGGCTGCGCCGTGCGCCACGAGCCCGGCAGGCTGACCGTCACCGGCCCGCTGGTGCCCGCCTGCTCCCACACCCGCAGCAGCGTGCCCTCGCCGTCGGGATTGGCGCCTAAGGCCAGCACCTCGATGCCCCGGCGCGACAGGGACAGCCCGGCGGCACTCGCGGGCAGGTGGCCCGCTGGTCCAGTGGCCACCGTGGCCAGCAGCGGTTGTCGCAGTTCCGTCGCCGGCGTGATCAGGTAGGGCTCAGTGGCGTCGCTATCGGCGGCCCACAGCCGGAAGCGCCAGGTCAGGCGCCCGCCGCACCAGAAGCGGTAGTTGGTCGTCCACTGGTTGTTGTACAGGTTGAAGTAGACCACCGGCCGGGTCGGCACGTAGTCCAGATCGTAGCGCCAGATGCCGGGCTCGCCGAGGCTGACCAGCGGCGTGTCCGGCCCACACAGACCCGCGCCACGGCCGTTCGCGCCAAGCACGGTCACGCCCGTGCTAACGGCCAGCAGATGCCGGTTGGTGCCGGGCACGATGTCCTTGGCTGGATCCATGACCGAGCCCGCGCGGCCGACACAGAAGCGCGGTTGGTCGGCGGCGATGGGCAGCACCAGCCAGCCCGCCTCGGGCCAGTTGTCCGCCGGCTTGTCGACGGTCAGCTCGAGGTCGACATACGGTCGGTCGGCGCCAACGACCACGCGTAGCGACACCGGGAACGGCGTCTGCGCGGTCATCTCGCCCGTGGCGGCCAGCGCGTCGCGACTGAGCCGGAGCGTGGCGTCGGCCGGCGACAGCGCCTGGTAGGGCGCCTCTGCCGACGGCGGCAGATTGGGCTTGCCCAACTCGGCGAAGCCCCAGTCGCTGTTGCCGCGCAGGTAGGTCGAGGTGAAGGCGCGCACATGGTCGAAGTCGAAGCGCTCATGAAGCAGCCGGCCGCAGCCGGGCTGGACCAGCTCACGGCCATCGCGGCGCAGTTGGATCGAGGCGATCGAGCAGGTCTTCGGGTCGAGCGTGACCTTCAGCCAGCGGCTCTCGAGCACGCCGGTGCTCTCGTCGACGCGCAGGCCGGGGTCGCGCAGTTCGGCCTTGATCGGCTCGTAGACCCGGTACCCACCCGGCGGCACATGGCGCGCGACGAAGCGCAGGCTGTTGCCCTCGGCCACGGCGGGTACCGCGTCGCCGCCGTCCACGGGCGCGAGTGCGGCGATGGCGGTGCCGGGCAGGTCGACGCGCACCTCGCCGTCGCGCTCCCAGGGCAGGGGGTTGAACACGACGATGCGGCGACCCTCACCGGGGGCGTCTTGGGCCAGCGCGGTCAGAGCGTGGCCCGTGGCTGCGGCGACCGCGTCGCGGGCGCCGGTGGCGTAGGCGGTGTGCTCCTCCCACGACTCCTGGAGGCGCTGGAAGCGTCCGGCGGCCAGCTCCTCGCGCCACTTCGCGCCGTAGTGCCAGTCCTGGGCGGAGCCGGTGCCCCCCGGCGGGCCGTACTGGGTCACCCAGTAGAGCGCGCCGCCCCAGGTATGCTCGCCGTAGAGCAGCGCCTGCTCATAGGCGTGGGCCAGGTCGGCGCCGACCTCGACCGTGCCGGCCGACCAGGCGCCGAGCGTGGTGGCCAGCGTCCGCGCGGCGGCGGCGGCGGCCGGCAAGGCGCGCGCGACCCTCATGCCGGCCGGGTCGCAGGCGATGCCATGGATCCAGGTGTCGGGCATGTCGCCACGCACCACGGGCACGCCCTCGGGCTGCCCCAGCGCGTCGTAGAAGTCTTCCAGCCGGCCGACACGCACTTTGACTCCGGGCAGCTTGGCGCGAGCTTCGTCGAGCAGGGCGCGCACCTCGCCGGGGGTGGGCGGGCCATGGTTGTCGCCGGTCATGACCATGGCCAGCCAGGCGCGGTGCGGCCAGCCGGGCGGCGGCGTGAGCCCGCTGCCATACTCGCCGGTGAGCATGGTCAGCAGCTCCGAGCCGTCGGCGCCCTGCCAGCGGAACAGCAGCGGCACACGCGGCACGGCGCTGGCGCCGTTGACGCCCAGATGCAGGAACTCGACGCCCGCGGCGCGCAGCAGCGTGGGCAGAATCCACGAGTGACTGGGCACGTCGGTCATCTTGGCCGCGCGGGGCAGCGGCTGACCGGCGGCGCGTGCCAGCCCCGAGGCCAGGCCCAGGCCGCGGATCAGCGTCTCGGGCTCCAGCGCCTCGGTCTGCACGGTGAACGGCATGGCCTGCACGGCGAAGCGGCCGGCGGCGAAGGCGGCCTGGAGCCGCGCTCGGCGCTCGGCGGTCTGTCCGGGCCAATCCTCGAGGATCTTGGTCATGGGCCAGGCCGGCACGGTCCACACGAACTGTTGCTCGGGCGGCAAGCCGCGGCTCTGGTCGACCACGGCCAGCGCCTGGTCGATCATCGTCGTGCGGTAGCGAGTGACGATGTTGCGGGCCAGGTCGGTGTAGCCGATGTCGAAGTGGGTCTTGAAGACGATGACCACCTCGCGCAGGTCGGGCCAGGGGGCATACAGGCTGGCGGGCTCGGCGTGGGCCATGGTCGCCTCCGTATCGACATCGATCTCGGTGAAGAAAGTGTTGGACCAGGTCTCGCCGCTGTCCGGCGTCTGGCGCAGCAACGGGGTCCAAGTGGGCTCGATGACGAAGCGCAGGTAGCGCCACGTGCCCAGCGCGCCGGCGATGCGCGCCACCTGCGGTCGGTTGCCCCAGTTGGCGCCGGTGGTGTTGGGCCGGCTGTCGACGCGAGCGATGTCCGTCCACGGCCCGTCGGGCGACAGCGCGCCGGCCAGGGCGTAGACCTGCGGCCCGCGACCGCCTTGGTCGACCTTCCACTGGTGGTACGAGTAGCTGCGGATCTGTGCCAGCGGCTGCGCGCGACCCAGGTCCATCAGCAGCGTCCCGCCGCGCACGCAGGAGTTGGCCAGGAAGACTGCCTGCGCGGGGTCGTCGCCCACGGCGCTGACCACGCCGTCTGTCAGGCCGGTCAGCGGCCCGCTCTGGGGCGCCAGTGCGCCCAAGCCGAGCCGGCACTCGGCACCGCGCGCGGCATCGGTGGCCGACGGCCCGGCGACCGTGGCGAACCGCCAGCGGCCGTCACGGATCTCGCCGTATTCGCTGTACACCGACGGTGCGGCTGACACCGACGCCGCCCACATTGCCAGGACCAGCAGACCGGCGAGGCGCATCGTCAACTGCCCTGCAGCGGCACCACCGGTGCGTTCGGGCCAGGGAGCGCCAGGCGCAGTTCCTCGGGCAGCACCGGCAAGTCGCGCTGGCCGTCGCCGTCCAGGTCGCCGCGCTGGCAGGCGCTGACATCGAGGTCTGCGCCCACGGCCGGCTGCGGGCTCTGGTCGGTGGGCCGGACGCTGAGCGCCACACTCGGGCTCGCCTTCCAGTTCCACACCAGGCAGTCGCGGAACGGCCGCGCGGGCAGCGCCGGCGCGAAGTCGATGGTCTCGGCGCCGATGGCGGTTACCCGCCGCGGCACACTGTCGCCGTTGATCTCGATGGTGTCGCCCACGGCGAACAGGTTGGTCTCGTTGCGCCGGCCGAAGGTCATCGACAGGCGGTCGGCGCGGTTGGCATCGGCCGACGGCGCCACGGCCTGCAACGCGGGCACGTTGACCAGCTTGGGGTCGGCTCGGCGCGAATGCTGCTCCTGGCCGGTGGCGGCGTAAGCCTGGGCCGGCTCGGTGAACTTCTGCCATTTCGGCGCGCCGGTCTCAGCCATGGGTGAGGCGGCATCGCGCGGCCAGAACAGGTTGCCGTCGCTGGTCACCGAGGCCGCCAGGTTGAGCGTGTTGCCCAGCAGCAGGTTGCCCTGGAAGCGGTGTTCCTGCCCCGAGATGAGGAACGAGCCCCAGCCCCCAAAGCCGACCGTGTTGCGCTCGACGCGCCAGCGGCTGGAGTTGTCGTGGCCGAAGATGACCGTGAAGGCGTCGGTGCCCAGGAGCACATTGCCGGTCAGGCTGGCGTCCTCGGTCTCCTCGGTCATCAGCGCCTGCCCGCCGCACAACATCACGTTCTCTTCGATGCGCAGGTTCCTAACGCCGCGGTAGGTCTGCATGTTGTCCGGGTGCGACATGTAGATGTGGTGGTGCAGGTAGTTGCGCCGCACCAGCACGTCCTCCGCGGTGGGCTCGCCATCGGGCCGGCCGCTGACGTTGCCGGCCACGACCAGGCCATCGACCAGGTTGTACGCCGATTCGTTGCCCTCGATGACCACCTGGCGGCTAGAGGCGATGCCCAGGCCGGTGCCCTCGTTGGCCAGGGACAAGCAGTGCTCCACGCGCAACTGCGTGCATTGCCGCGCGAACAGACCATTGCCGGCGTTGTGGTGCAGGATGCAGCCGCTCAGCGTGACGCCGTCGCAGCCGCCGATCTGCACGCCGGCGTCGCGCGATCCGCTGATCTCCAGGTTCTCCACGCGCACCTTGGTCACGCGCCGGTTCCAGGTGCCCACGGCCAGCGCTGGCCCGGCCGCGCGCAGTTGCGTGCGCTGCAGGTCGGCGGCGGCCGCCGGCCGGAAGGTGACGCGGTAGCGCTTGTCGCCCAGCTTCTCATAGGCCCACTGGCCGGGTCCGCTGATCAGCGCGGGGTGGTTGGCCAGTCGATAGCGATGCCCGTTGGCCCGCGCCGGCAACGGCCGCACGCCGGCCGCTGGCAGCAGTGCGCGGTTGGCCAGGCTCAGCCCCGCCAGCGGCAGCGTGTCGAATGTGTTCGATGCCGCGTTGTAGCAGAAGGCCATGACCGACGCCGGCCGCGCCGCCACCGCGCCGAGCGGATCGCCGCCGGGGAAGGCGTCGCGGTCGGTCAGTTCGGGGCCGGTCAGATAGCGCATCGGCTGGTCGGCGGCGGGCCACCAGCTCACCGGCTGCGGCGCGACGCCGACGAACAGGCCGTCGGGCTCGGTCTCCGTCTCGGCGGCGTACAGGCCGGCGCCCGCGGGCTGCCAGCCGGTCAGCGGCCGGAACCCGGTCACGATGGCGCGCTCGCCGGGCGCGCCGCGCAACACGGTGGGCTGGTCGGCGGTGCCTGAGAGATCCAGTCGCACCGTCTCGGCGTAGACGCCGGCGCGTAGCGTGACGGTGTCGCCAGCCTTGGCGCCGCGCAGCGCCGCGGCGACGGTGCCGAACGGCCGGGCCGCCGAACCATCACCAGTAGCGCCGGGCTGCACGAACCATTCGGCGGCCCAGGTTGGCCTCGACAGCGCGGCGGCCAGAAGCAGGCACAGTACGACCCACGAGCGCATGGCGGCTCTCCACGCGTTCGGTTCGCGACGGCCGGGCCGTCTCCTGCCTGGCCGACCGCTAGACCAGCACGCCTTCGCCGAGCGCGAGTTGGGTTACGCGCGGCCACTCCAGCCGGGCGTAGTCGTCCCAGCGCACGATGATCACCTCGCGATGGCTGCCCGCGCGGAAGGCGATGGTGGGCTGCTGGGCCAGATGCTCATCGACAAACGTGCGCAGGCCGTAGCGACTGCCGAACGGCGGCTCGGCGCCCAGCTCGCAGTCGCTGAACAGCTCGGCCAATTCACCCTCCGAGGCCATGCGCGGCTCGCCGCCGAGCAGGCGCGCGACCTTGTCCAGGTCGACGCGGCAGGCGGCGAGCAACACCAGCATGGCGTACTCACCGTCGACCGCCACGATCACGGTCTTGGCGAACATGCGGCCCGGCAGATGCTCGGCGGCGGCCTCCTCCAGTGCCGTGTAGCGCAGCGGATGGTGCCGCACCTCAAAGTCGACCCGTTCGGCGCTGAGGTAGTCCAGGATCTTCATGGTGACAACCTCCGAGGACGCCGGTGGCCCGCGGCTTGCGGGGCCACACGGCCCCATATCGGCCATTCTAGCGCGCCATGCGGGCGGCGCCAGGAGGAGTCCGGTGGTGGCCAGCCAAGCCGCGCGCGGAGACCATCCATGCACCGTTGGGCCATCGTCGTGGTCGTACTGCTGGCCGCCTCCCTGTGCGCCGCGCCCGCGCTCGAGGCGCAGTTCGACGCCAAAGGCCTGAGCCGCCTGAGCTATGCCGACGCCTCGTTTGTCGGTGACGGCGCCTTTCAGGTCTATGGCGCCAACCTGCGCTCTGCCGATGGGCTGCGCCATGCGGCCGACATGAAGGGCGGCCAGCGCAGCTTCGACGCCGCGACCCGGACGCTGTCGCTGACCTGGCCGTGGGGTACCGTGCGCTGCGCCTACACCATCGAGCCGACGCGCCTGCGGCTGAGTGTCACCGTCGAGAACCTGACCGACGAGACCATCGCGGATGTCACCATGTCGCCCATGGAGAGCGCCTTCCCCAGCCCGCCCGCGGGCTGGGTGCCGCACATGCCGTACCGCACCTTCAACCTGGGCTGGCCGACCACGCTCGTCGCGCGGATGCCCCAGGCGGTGCTGGCCGCGTGCAACGAAGACGTGGCACGTCCGCTGCAGTTCGGCTGGCAGGGCCGCGAATCGCTGGCCCGCCGACCGATGATTCTGGCTACGGTGAGCGACTGGAACGCTGAGATCCTCAACCCCCAGCTCAGCCGGCCCATCGCCCCGCACGCGAGCGACCGCTACGACGTGTCGCTGCGCTTTGGCCCCGCTGGCGCCACCGACGACCAGGTCTTCGGCGACCTGCTCGACCGCTTCGCCAAGCTGCTGCCCTACCGGCTCAACTGGACCGACCGCCGGCCGATCGGCGCGCTGTTCCCCTCCAGCTCGGGCATCAACGGCGAGAAGAACCCGCGCGGCTGGTTCAATGACAAGCAGGCCGACTTCGTCACCGAAGAGGGCCGCGCCAAGTTCCGCGAGCGGCTCATGGCCTGGGCGGGCCAAAGCGTTCAGGTCCTCAAGGGCCTGAACGCTCAGGGCATGATCACCTGGGACACCGAGGGCCAGGAGTACCCGCACGCCATCAGCTACCTGGGCGACCCGCGGTCGCTGCCGCCCGAGATGGAGCCGGTGGCCGATGCCTACTTCAAGCTGTTCACCGATGCCGGGCTGAAGGTCGGCGTCTGCCTGCGCCCGCAGTTGCCGCTGCGCACGGCCTATGGCGCGGGGGTCAATCAGTACGAAGTGACCGACCCGCTGGCCACGCTCGACGCCAAGCTGACCTACGCTCAGAAGCGCTGGGGCTGCACGCTGTTCTACGTGGACAGCAACGGCGACCCCAACGCGCCGATGTCGGCCAGCATCTTCAGTCAGCTCGCCGCGCGCCATCCCGACGTGCTGCTCATGCCCGAGCATGAGAACGCGGCCTACTACGCCTGCTCGGCGCCGTATCGCGACTACCAGAACCAGCGGCAGCTGGGCACCGGCGGCGACGTGCGGCGGCTCTACCCCAATGCGTTCTGCGCGCTCTACCTGGGCGACCGCGACGTGAAGCCGGTGCGCGAGCAACTCATCGAGTGCGTCAAGCACGGGGATATCCTGGTGGTGCACGGGTGGTACAGCCCGGCCAATCACAAAGACATCAAGGAGATTGTGGCGGCGGCGGCGAAGTAGGCTGTGCCGCAGGGGAGCAGCGCGATCTCGACCCACTACGCCGAGCACATGGCCGGTTGGAAGCCGTGGATGGTGGAGTACCGCTACGGCATCGTGCTGATCGTGCCGCCAGAACCGCACCAGACGGTGGTCAGCGCGCTCCGCTCGCACTACGCCTGGTCGCAGTCGTCTGAGTGCCCGGCGCACATCAGCCTGTCCGTGCCGGTGCCCGGCCCGGTCGACCCCATCGACCTGACGGAACTGGAAGACCGGCTGGCGGCGGTCGAGCCGTTTGTCCTGCGCTACGGGCCGATCATCGTGGGCGGTGATGGCCGAGGCATCGTGCTCGATGTCGAGCCCCAGGGCCGCCTGGAAGCGCTGTTGCCCGTTCTCGAAGGGAGCCGCATGTTGCGCGGCGCCGCGCCGCGCCGCTGGCCGTTCCGAGGACACATGACCATCGCTGAGATGCTGACGCCACAGCAATCTGTTGCCGTTCGCGAGGAGCTGTCGGGCCTGGCGCTGACGGGCGAGTTCGTGGTCGACCAGCTCACCTGGCTTGTGCCCGACGAGCGCTTCGCCTTCAGCCTCCGAGCCACGGTGCGCGTCGGGCGCGACCGCGCCTGAACCGCTACGCCGCCGCGCCTGTACTGGCCGGCGGCCGAAATGCTATGCTCCGACCGGGAGACGCGCCCATGCCCACGACCACCACCCGCCCGCGCTTCGAGCTGACCGACCGGCTCCGCGCCCTGGCCGCCGCCGCCGCCCAGCGCGCGCGGTCCGCGCCGGGCGTCAACCGCGTCGCGGTGCAGACCACGGCCTTCCGCGAGCGCTATGCGCATCTGCCGCTGCCCGAGCGCCAGGCACGGTCGCTGGCCGATGCGCTCGTGGCTGAGCCGGTGCTGCTGCACCCCGGCGAGCGGCTGCACGGTATGTTCTACCACGGCGCCGACCCGCAGTGGCACAGCCCCGAATGGGGCGACGACTGCACGGTGGTGGCCGCCTCGCGGCGCGTGGCGGCCGAGGTGCCCGAGATGGCGCCGCTGGCCAACCAGCATCCCCAGGGCCGCCCGGCGGACGGCGCGGAGTCGTTTGTCATCGACGGCAGCGGCATCCCCGGCCATGTCGCCTGGCACTGGGAGCGCGTGCTGTCGGGCGGGTTCGAGAGCCTCATCGACCAGCACCAGCAGGCCCTGGCCGCCACCGACGACTCGGCCGCGCGCGACTACTACCAGGGCGCGATCATCCTGCTGCAAGCCGCGGTCGAGTGGAACCAGCGGCATGTGGACGCGCTGCGCGAGCGCCTGGCCGCCGAGAGTGACGCCGAGGAGCGCGCCCGTCTGGCCACCAGTCTGTGTGCCTTGGAGCAGGTGCCGGCCAAGCCCGCGCGCTCGTTCTATGAGGCGGTCGTCAGCTTCTACGCGCAGTGGCAGTGCGTCATGTACGAGGCGCCGTATGGCGGCAACAGCCCCGGCCGGCTCGACTGGTACCTGTGGCCGTTCCTGCGCGACGAGTATGAGACCGGGCTGATCAGCTATCAGGAGGCTGGCGAGCTGCTGGCCGAGCTGTTCCTCAAGATCGATGAGCGGGTGCATCTGTCCGACGGCCACGTCAACACCATCGTGGTCGGCGGCGTGGCGCCCGACGGCGGGGACGCGGTCAACCCGCTGTCGTGGCTGCTGCTCGATGTGTTCGAGCAGCTCGACCTGACGCACCCCGCGGTCTACACGCGGGTCAGCGCGGCCAACCCGCCGGCCTGGCACGACCGCTGCGTGGAGTACCTGCTGCAAGGCGGCAACCGCGCGCAGATCCTGGCCGACGAGCCGATCATCGCCGCCATGACCCGCGATGGCCGTCTGCCCTATGCCGATGCGGCGCAGTACATGTGCGGCGGCTGCATGGAACTCGCGCCGCACGGGCTGAACAGCGACCTGCTGTTCTCGTTCATCTACAACCTGCCCAAGACCCTCGGGCTGGTGCTGACCGGCGGAGAGTGCCTGACCACCGGGCAGCAGCGGCTCGACGTGCCTGGCTCGCTGGCCGAGTATGCCGACTTCGAGGCGCTCTATGCCGCCTTCGAGCACGAGTTGAACCGCGCGCTGCTGGCCAAGTTCCGCTGCCTGGACATCTGGAGCGAGGAGATGGCCCGCTGCCGGCCGCTGTTCCTGCTGAGCAGCATGACCGACGACTGCCTGGCGCGCGGCCGCTCGCAGCAGGACGGCGGCGCGCGCTATGCCGACTATGGCGGCACGCCGCTGGGCCTGCAGAACGCCGCCGACGCGCTGTACGCTGTCAAGCGCGCCGTCTTTGACGACGGGTTCTGCGCGCCCGACGAGCTGTTGGCGGCGCTGCGCGCCGACTTCGTGGGCCATGAGCGGGTGCAACGGCGGCTGCTGGCACTGCCCAAGTACGGCCTGGGCGAGGCCGACGCCGATGCCATGATGGACCGTGTGCTGCGCAGCGTGCTGGCGCCGTTCGACACCTGGCGCAACCGCCACGGCCGCTATGTCAAGCCGATCCTGTTCACCTTCGTCTGGGCGCCGGAGATGGGCCGCAGCCTGGGCGCCTCGCCCGACGGCCGGCGCCGCGGCCAGCCCATCGGCCACGGCCTGACCCCGCAGGCGGCCGGCCTGCGCCGTGGCCTGACCGCGAGCATCGGCTCGTACACCCAACTGCCCAACCACCTGGTCAGCGGCGGCGCCTCGACCATGTGGGACCTCGACCCCCAGTGGGCCAGCCAGCCGGTCATCCGCGCCGTGGTCGACACCTTCACCGCAGGTGGCGGGATGATCTTCCAGGGCAACGCCACGCCGGTGGAGGAGCTGCGCGCGGCGCTCGACCGGCCCGCCGAGTTCGGCCACCTGATCGTCCGCGTCGGCGGATTCTCCGCGCGGTTCGTCAACTTGTCGCGCGAGTTGCAGGTAGAGATCATCGAGCGGCATCGGCACGGGTAGGAGAGCCGGCCGGCTGGGCAGGGGTGGGCCATGAAGCGAGCGGTTGCGGCGCTGGTGGCGGGTGCGTGTTGGGTCGGGATGCTGGCGGCCAACCCGATGCCCATGGAAGAGCACTGGAGCGGCGGCCGACTGGTGCCCGCGATGGCGGTGCCCGTCGACATTCTGCACGAGTCGCTGTCGGTCGACATCGGCCCAGCCCCACGCCAGTGGACACAAGGCGGCAAGGTCTACACGTCGCACTGGTGGGACAGCCGGGTGACCGCACGCTACGAACTTGCGGCCGATGAGGCGGTGACGGTGCCCATCGTCTTCCCGTTCACTGGCCAGGCGAGCAACTTGCGGTTCGGGCTCAACGGCCGCGCCGTACCCGCGCGCCTGCTCTCCACTGTCGATCTGCTGCAGCCGTATGCCGACACCTGGCGTCGCGCGGTGGAACTGGCCATCGCGCGAGACGCCCATCTGCGCGCCGCCGTGGCCGAGATCCGGGCGCGGCGCACAGCCGCCGTGCCGCTCGAGAAGCGAGACAGCGGGGACCTCTGGTTTGCCGCGGTCAGCTTCGCCGGCGGCTGGCTCAGGCAGCGCGCGGGTGTCGGCGCCGAAAGTGATCTCGCCGACTTTCTGTGCGGCTCGCCGATCGCCGACAACCCGCTGATGCCTGCTGGGCCGCTGGCCGAGCTGAGCACGCTACGCCGGCTGGCTCTGGCCGTCGATCCGCGAGTGCCCGATCCCCTGGCCCTGGCCGAGGCGGCGTCGGGTACGTTCACGCTGACCGCCGCCTTCGCGACGGCCGATCTGCCGTTGCGCCAGGGCGCCCACGACCTGGTCGTGGGCTACACGCAGCCGGTGGGCTCGGTCAACCGGCTGGGCGTCGAGCTCACCGCCAACCTGGGCCCTGATGGCCGGCCGATGCCCGCCAGCCGTCTGCTGCCCGCGTTTGGCTACATCGTGCGCACGGCGAGCCATTGGCGACGTTTCGGCACCCTCGACGTGACGGTGCGGCTACCGCGTGGTACCAGGCAGGTGGAGTGCTCGGAGCCCACGGCCAAGGCCACCCTCGATGAGCGCCCGCCGACGGTGCGCTGGTCGGTCTCGGGTGTGCCCGCCAAGGACATCGAGGTGATCTTCGACACCGCCGCCTTCCAGCCCGGCGATGGGCTCTACTTCAGGGGGCTGCCGCCCGAGCCCACGGCGCCGCGCGTGCGGCCCACACTGCGCTGGATCCGCCTGCTGGGCCATGTGAGCGAGGCGGTCTGTGCCGGTCCCAGTGTCGATCGGGGGCGCGTGCTGGTCTGCAGGGGACGTACGGGTTGGGTCTACGAAGTGGCCGACGGGGCCTTGCGCCACACGCTGGAGCTGCCCTTCCGGGCCGACGAAGCACGGTTGACCGGCGACCGTGTGGTCATCGTGTCGAGGCCCGACACCCAATCTGCGGCGGGGCCGGGGCCGGCTGGTTGGTGCCGCGCCGCGGCCTGCCTCGATCTGGCGGGCGCCGTGCTCTGGCGGGCCGAGATACCCGTCCGCCAAGATGCCCCGCTGTGCATGGACGCGCGCGGTGATTTGCTCTTTCTGTGGCGCTTTGGCGGCGCGTTGGCGTTGCGGCTGAGCGACGGCCGGGAGCAGTGGCGTAGCGCGGCCGACGTGGTCGACGTGGCGCCTGACGCCACCGACGCCGGCGTGCTCTATGTGGCCCAGCGCAACGGTGGCGGCGCCCGACACCAGGACGGTCCGTTGGCCATCGCGGCCTGGGGGGAGGCTGATGGGCTGCCGCGCTGGACCTGGCAGGGCCAAGGGTCTACGGCCGTCGTCAGGCTGGATCCCGCCATCGGGCTGCTGGCCGTGCTGGCCACCGCGGAGCCCGGCCGGCCATGGCGCTTCCTGGCGTTGCGGTCGGTCAGCGGCACGCGCATCTGGGACCGCGACCTGCCGGCCGAACAACTGTCGCCGCTGCAAGGCGAGGAGGATGTTGTGTACCGATCGCCGGCCTTGACACTCGCCGGGAGCGCTGCCACCACAGTCGTCACCTACCGCGACGACGGCCGGCCGGGCAAGGTCGAGTCCTTCCCTTACCAAACGCAGTCGATGGGTGCGGCGGTCCGTTCGGGATCGCGGTTCTACGTGCCCACGATGCTGGGCCTCGACTGCTTCGACCAAGGCTCGGGCGGGATGCTGTGGCGCAGCGCGTCGCCCGCGCAGCACGGCCGGGTGGCGCTCAGCGGTGGGCGCCTCATCTGCTTCTCGACGCTGGGTGCCACGCTCAGCGTCGCCGACGATCCAGGGCCCGGCGCGTTGCCGCCGCTGGACAACGCGGTGCCTGAGCATGGTGCCGTGCCGGCCGATCTGGTCAAAGTGCTGGCGCCGCGATAGCCAGCCGTGGCATCCTTGGCGCGGGAGCCCGCGATGTTGCGATGCCTTGGCTGCTGGTTCGTGTGTCTGCTGTCGGCCGCGCCGCTGCTCGCCGCGCCGGCGGGTGTCGTGCTGCAACTGCCGTGCGACCGCAATCTGGCCGACGCCAGCGGTCACGGCAACGATGCCTGGTGTGCCAAGGCTTCCTTCGTCGCCGGCCAGACGGGTCAGGGGCTGAAGCTGGGCGGCGAGGCGGCCACCATCTCTGACCGCGCCGAGTTGCGGCTGGCGCCGGGGCTCCGGCTTGACCTGTGGGTGCGCTTCGACGGCGAGCCGGTGGCAGGGCGCGAGGTGGTGGTCAAGGACAGCGAGTACATGCTGCGCGTCGACCCGGCCGGCGAGGGCGCGCAGTTCGCCTTCTTCGTCTACCTCGACGGCTGGGAGCCCCGTGTGCGCTCGCGCGTGGTGCCGCGCGTGGGCACCTGGTACCACCTGGTGGCGGGCTGGGACGGCCATGAGCTGTCGCTCGAAGTGAACGGCGAGGCGAGCCGCGGGGCGCGCGAGGGCCAACGCACGGCGGCCGATGCGCCGCTGCGCTATGGGCCGATGGATGCCGGGCCAGTGACCATCGGCCCGTTCGATGGTGTGGTGGACGAGTTCTCGTTGACCAACCCCGGCGCGCGTTCGGGCGGTGTGGCGCATTGGGCGTTCGACGGCGATCTGCGCGACGAGGCCGGCGGCCATGCGTTGGCGCCGGCCACGGCGGGGTTCCAGCCGGGCCGCGACGGCCAGGCGGTCAATCTGGCCACGCCGCTGACCACACCCGACCGCGACGATCTGCGGCTGGCGCCGGGCCTGCGCATCGACTGCGCCGTGCGTTTCGACCAGTTGCCCACCGGCATCGGCTGTCTGGTGAGCAAGGACCGCGAGTACCAGTTGCGCGTCGACCCGCCGAATGAGGGTGGGCGCTTCTCGTTCTTCATCAACCTCGGCGGTTGGGAGCCGCGTGTGCAGTCGGCGGTGAAGGCCGAGCCGGGCGTGTGGTACCGGCTGAGCGCGAGTTGGAACGGCCAGGCGATCACGCTCGACGTGAACGGCCAGCGCAAGACCACCGTGCGCTCGGGCCTGCCGCAGCCGGGGCCCGAGCCGGTGCGCCTGGGCGGCGTGCCCGCCTGGTGCGATGATCTGCGCATCGAGAACCCGCGCCTGCCGCTGCTGCGCCTCACCGCGCTGGAGCAGGAGCGCACCTTGCTGCGCGCCGGCGTGGTCGAGCGGCTGAGCGGTACGGTCGAGAACTTGGGCTCGCCGGCGCGCCGTGCCGTGGCCACGCTGTCGGTCGGGCCGGGAGTGACCTGCCTGGACGAGCCGACCGTGACCGTCGGGCCGCTGGCCAGCGGCGAGCGCCGAGCCGTGGCGTGGACCGTGCGGGCCGAGACGTCGCTGAGTTCGTGGGCCGCCGTGCAGTTGGCCGACGGCCCGGCCAAGCCCGCGCCGTACCGCCGTGCGCTGGCCTTCTTCGGCCAGAGCGACGCGCCGACGCCGCCGGTGTTCGTCTGCGAGGCGGTCGGCACCACGTGGTACGTGGACAGCATCGCCGGGGACAATGCGCGCGCCGGCACATCGCCCGAGACCGCCTGGCGCGACTTCGCCAAAGTCACCGACAAAGTGCTCGGCCCCGGCGACCGCTTGCTGCTGCGGCGCGGCAGCGTGTTCAACCACGAACTGCGCCTCGAGGCCCACGGCACGGCGCGCCGTTGGGCCGAGATCGGCGCCTATGGCGACGGCGCGCGGCCCATCTTGCGGCGCGACTGGCATATCGACGACCGCTGTGCGTTCATCCGTGACCCGGACTTCCTGCGCATCAGCGGCCTGACCTTCTGCTATGCCGGCAAGGGGCTCATCGTGATGAACCGCGACCCCAACCACTCGGGCGTGATCATCGAGGACTGCCTGGCCCATCACATCGAGGGCCTCTATCGCCCCAATGCCCACGGCATCCCCGAATGGCAGGACCGGCTGGGCGCGCCAGGCGATGGTCTCAACCTGTCGCCGGGCATCGCCGTGTGCGGCGCCGACCCGCGCGACGTGCTGCTGCGCGACTGCGAGATGTTCCAGTGTTCGTGGGCCTGGTTCGCCGTGGGCGACAACCTCACCATCGACCGCGTCTTCACCCACGACAACCACGTCCACAACACCTCGCCGCATCCGGCGCTGATCAGTGCGCGGCGCTCGTGGCTGATCAACAGCCTGTTCCACGCGCCCGGCTGGCACGCCTCGGCCGGCACCATGGGCATCATGCTGTGCGACCCCGAGGGCCTGGTCATCCGCAACTGCACCTTCCGACAGCAGCCCGATTCGGGCAGCGCCGACGAGGGTGGCATCGACTTTGAGAATACCGGCCACGGCTGCCTGGTCGACCGCTGCACGTTCGAGCGTAACGCCGGCGCGGCCATCGAGATGCTGGGCCTGGAAGCGCCGCAGACGCGCAATGTGGAGATCGCCGGATCACGCTTCATCCAGAACAACCTGGGCCGCAAGCTCGGACCGGCGGAGGTGTACGTCTGGGGCCAGACCAACAGCGCGGATGTCTGCTGCAGCACGGGCATCGTGCGCGACTGCGGCTACGTGCTCAACCCTGGCGTGCAGTTCTTCATCAATGAGGCGCCGAAGACCACGCGCTGGGAGGTGCGCGCCAATGCTGGCTACGACAGCCCCGCGGCGCTGCGTCGAGCCATGCCGCTGAACGACCCGCCGGCCGCTGATGCCGGACCGGACATCTGGACCAATCAGGGCAAGGTGGCTCTGGCCGGCCGGGCCACCGACAGCGCCACGCCCGGCGGCAAGCCGCTGGCTGTGCACTGGGAGGTGATTGAGGGTCCCGGCGCGGTGACCTTCACCCCGGCCGACGCCGCGGCCACCACGGCCGACCTGTCCGTGCCGGGCGACTACCTGCTGCGCCTTGTGGCCGACGACGGCGAGTTGTGGCACAGCGACCTGGTTGTCGTGCATCGACTGGCCAACGCGGCTACCGCCGCGTTGGCTTGGGACTTCTCGACCGCGGGCGACAAGGAAGGCTGGACCGAAGCCGGCCTGGGCACGAAGTTGCGCGAGTACGCCGACCAGCGCTGGTCGACCCGCGCCGAGCCGATCCAGTACGTGGGTGGCGGCTTCTATATCGTCGCCCTCGACGCCAGCACCGACGGGCACCTGCTATCCAAGGATAGCCTGGCTCTGGACACGGCCCGCGCGGTCACGCTGCGGCTCCGGCTGATGAACCACACGCCCGCGACCCGGATGCGCCTGCGCTACATCACCGATGCCGACCGCACCTGGGACGAGCGCAAGAGCGTGCCCTTCGACGTGGTGGCGGGCGACACCGCACCGCGCGCCTACACGATCGACCTGAGTCGGGCGCCGGGCTGGGCGGGCCGCATCCGGCAGATCCGGCTGGATCTGGCCACCGGCGCGCCGCTGACGGGCACTGTGCGGCTGGACTATGTCGCGCTTGGCGACTGAGGTGCATTGACGCGCGCGGCGGCGAGGCGATAGGATCGGCGCTGTGACGCACCAGGCCGCCTGGTGTCGCGGAGCGGTCAACGTGACTCGCCTGGTCAACCTCTGCCCACTGCTGCTGGCTGGCCTGGCGTTGGCCGGGCCCGAGAACCTGGCACCGAAGGCCGCCGTCTCGGCGTCGTCGGAGTTCAGCGGCCAGTACCTGGCGCGTTTCGCGGTGGATGGCGTGGTGCCTGACGCCGAGGGTCAGGACGATGCCAACCGAGCCTGGGCGTCCAACGGCGCGCGGTCGGCCGGCCGCGGCTGGTTCGCGCTCACCTGGCCGGCGCCCGTCGAGGTCGGCGAACTGGTCTACTTCGCCCGCACCGGCTGGATCCTGACCGACACCTGGCGAGGCTACGCTGTGTATCTCGACCAGGACGCCACGCCCGCGGCGCAGGGAGAGTTGGCCGCGGAGCACGGCCCGCAACGCGTGCGACTGCCTCGGCGGACCGTGAGCAAGCTGCGCATCGAGTTCCTCAGCGCACACAGCGGACCCAACCCCGGCGCCTCGGAGATCGCCGTCTACGCGAGCAGTCCGTCCGATCAGGACCTGGAGGCGTTCATGGCGCCGCCCAGCCCGCTGAACGAGGTGGTGCGGTCGGGTGCGCTGGGCTTCCGCGACATCCTGGTCATCAAGCGGCACCGCATGGATCTGTCGCACGTCTACACCTACCACGCCGAGGGCTTCCAGCCGGGCGGCGGCCTGTATGTGTGGTCACCGGGCCCCAACGGCGGGTCGTTGCGCGAGTTGGTGGCATCGCCCGAGGGTGAGATCCTCGACTGCAGCCTGTCCTACGACGCCAAGGAAGTCGTCTTCTCCTGGAAGCGCCGCGGGCAGCCGCTGCGCTGCGGCCTGTGGGAGACGACCGAGGAGCATCCGCGGGGCATCTCCGACGAGAACTACCAGATCTACCGCATCAACCTGGACGGCACGGGCCTGACGCAGCTCACCAGCGGCCAGAACCACAACCTCAACGCCTGTTGGCTGCCGGACGGCGGCATCGCCTTCATCTCTGACCGGCAGCCCGCCTACGCCTATTGCTTCGTGACCACGTCGCCCGTGCTGTACCGCATGGAGGGTGACGGCTCGCGTCAGAGGCGGCTGTCGTCGAACTACCTGATGGACTTCACGCCGGCGGTCCTCAACGACGGCCGCATCATCTACACGCGCTGGGAGTATGTCGACCGGCCGGCCATCCCCATCCAGAGCCTGTGGGTCATGCACCCCGATGGCACCGGCGTGTCGGGCTTCTACGGCAACCGCGTGCTCGACCCCGGCACCTTCATGCAGCCGCACCCGATGCCGGGCTCCGACCGCGTGATCTGCACGCTCACGGGCCACAACGGCTCGGCCCGTGGGGCCATCGGGCTGATCGATCCCGCCCAGGGCGCCAACGCGCAGGCGGCCATCACCAACCTGACCCCGGAGATCGCGCTCGGCCGCGTCGATGCGGGCGATGGCAACCGGCTGGCCAACGCCGGCCCCTACGAGTCGCCCTTCCCGGTCGATGCCAACCACTTCCTGGTCTGCCGAAACGGTGAGGTGCAGTTGCGCACCATCGACGGCGGCGTGCCGCCGGCCAGCCTGATCCGCCGCCGCGAGGGCATGGGCTTCTACGGTCCTATCCCCGTCGCAACACGCCCGTCGCCGCCGGTGATTGCCTCCAATCTGCCGGCTGCGCCGGCCGACGCCATGGCTACGGTGGTCATCACCGACGTCTACGCGGGTCTGGCGCCAGAGGTCAAACGCGGCGAGATCAAGCAGTTCGCGGTGGTCGAGGAGATCGCCAAGAGCACCTACACGCCGTTGCTGACGGCGGTGCCCGGCGCGCATGGCTATGCCGCCAACACGGCGTTCGGTTTCCAGTTCCCGCTGGTGTCTTGCGGTGCCACCTATGCGCCCAAGCGCATCTGGGGTTATGTCGATGTGCCGCCCGACGGCGCGGTCAGCCTGCGCGTGCCGGCCGAGAAGCCGATCCACTTCCAGGTGCTCGATGCCCAGGGCCGCGTGCTGCAACGCATGAGGACCTTCGTCCACTTCATGCCGGGCGAGGTGCAAGGCTGCGTGGGCTGCCATGCCGACCGCCGGGGCGGCGCTCCGCAGTCGCGCCTGGCCAATCTGTCCGCCAAAGCGGCTCCGCAGGAGCTCCGTCCGCCGGAGTGGGGTGTCGGCGGCTTCAGCTACCGCGATGTGGTCCAGCCCGTGCTCGACAAGTACTGCGTCACCTGCCACAACGAGCGGTCAGCGCCCAGCGGCGTCGACCTGAGCGGCGACATGACCGACTTCTTCAACGTGTCGTACGACATCCTGGCACGCCGTGGCACCATCGGCGAGTGGCAACCGGGGCTGCACGGCGTCGCGGTGGCCAGTGGGCAGGAGGGCCGGAGCCCCTACACAAGTTGGATCTCCACCATCAACGGCGCCGAGTACAACATCCTGATGGTCAAGCCCAAGACCTGGGGCTCGCCGAAGAGCAGGCTGGCGGACATCGTGTTGGCCGGCCACCCCGACGCCCAGGGACAGCCGCGCTTCCAGATGGACACTGCCAGCCAGCGGCGCGTCCTGGCCTGGATCGATCTCAACGTGCCGTACTACCCCAATTCGCGCGTCAGCTACGCCGACACCATGGGCTGCCGGCGCCTGTTCCCCGCCGATCTGGACAAGGTGCTCGCCGAAGTCGCCCAACGGCGCTGTCAGAGCTGCCATGGGAAGGGCATCCCGCGCACGTTCTACATCCGTGTGGAGAAGCCCGAGCTGAACAACTTCGCTCTGGCCCCGCTGGCCAGGGCCGCGGGTGGCACGGAAGCCTGCGGCAAGCCGATCTTCGCAACGACGGCCGATCCTGACTACCAGGCCATTCTGGGCTCGTTTGCGCCGATCCGTCGGCTGATGCACGACCAGCCGCGCGACGACATGCTGTAGGTCACCGGGCTGGGGCACGCAAACGAGAAGGGCGTCGCTCGATCCGTGTATACTGCGCGCGGTCGCCCCAACGACCCGGAAGGCGAACGGATTTGCGTTTCCCATGGCTGGTGTCGTGCGGGCTGCTGGCGGCCGCGACCTTGTGTCTGGCGGCGCCCGACGACGATACGGGCGAAGTGCGACTGTGGGTGCGCGCCACCTACACCGGCGTTCATACCCGTCAGCTCCGTGGGCACCATGGTGGCGAGCAGCCATCGGAGAAGACGGAGACCCGCACCGACCGACTGCAACTGATCTTCGCGGGCACCAGTTCGTGGCGCCTGAAGGACTGGGCGCCCGGTCCCTCGAGCTCCAACTGCGGCGTCTCGGCCTCGGGCGGCGGCAGCTTCAACGTCACCGAGACGGGTGTCACCGGCTGCCTCAAGCACCGGGGTGGCCGCTTCACCAGCATCGACCGCGGCGCGTGGTCCTACTCGGTGCCGGGCAAGTGCAAGCCGTTGCTGCCCGCCTTCAGCCCGGCCGGTTCGGTGGTCATCCTGCCCAACGGCGTGTGGCGGCTCGTCCTGTTGTGCTACCCGAATGTGGACGGTGTGGCGGCCAAGGGCAACTGGACGCAGCGCCGCACCAGTTGCGACGACCGACAGCGCGACGACTACCCCATCGACCGCGAGAACGAGCCGCCCGAGGGCACCGTTGCGGCGAGTCTGGTCGCGGATGCCTTCAACGACACGCTCGGCGGCACCGACGATCAGTCCGTGGACGGCACCTGGGACACGGACAAGAAGGGCTTCTTCGCCTCGGGTCGCATCGTTAGGCGCGGTGGCGAGCCACACATCGACCTGGGCGGCAAGGCCGGTGAGAACACCTGGTCCGGCGACGAATCGCGCTACTGGACCGCCGACATCCAGTACACCGTCTCCTATGACGTGAAGCCACCGCCGGTGGAGTGCATCATCGAGCCGGGCGCGCCGTACGCCGAGTGGCTACCCGCGGGTGGCGCCGACGAGCAGACGGTGGGCAACACGCTGGGTCTCTCGGCACGCCTGCAAGTCAAGGGCGAGCCTGGTCGGACCCCGCTCCAGAAAGGGCGCTTCCGATTTGAGCTGGCGGACAGCTCAACGGAGCCGGGCGTCGCGCTCAACCTGCCGCTCAAGGGCGCCAAGACGGATCCTGACCTGCGGTTCGGTGAGTGCCCTGGCATGACCCCCAAGGATCAGGGCCGCGTGTCGGAGACCACGGCGGCCGACGTGCAGTCGGCGTCGGCGGTGGTCAACTGCTACGACTATGGCGCCTACGGCCGGGTCCGCGTGACCTGCCAGCTCACCGATGGCAGTGTGGTCTACGGCCATCTCGAGGGTCAGCCCGCCCGCGAGGAACTGGCCGTACCGCGCGACGACAACAACAACCACGTGGCCGATGCCTGGGAAGGTACTCGCGGAGGCGGACAGGCCGACATCTGGGACGCCGAGTCCGAGCCGGCGCTCGACCGCTTCGAGGGCGACGGCCTCAGCCTGTATGAGGAGTATCGCGGGTTGGTCCACCAGGGCGCCATCGCGCGGCTCCATCCGGCGCTCCGCGACTTGGTCATCGTCAACGAAATGGGCGCCGACGCCGAGCCCGGGCTCAAGCTGTTCGAGAGTGCCAGCGGTATCAATGTGGTGCGGCTGAGCCGGGGCGAGTTGCCGGCCGACCGCGTGGTCAACATCAACAGCGGCACCGGCTTCATAGCGCCCCAACACGCGCTGCGGCTGGTGAGTGAGCCGTTGGCCGAGGGCATTATCGGCATTAGCCTGCCCGACCGTGTGAAGTCATCGCCGGCCGACTGCGACAAGACGGTAATCAACCGCAGCCTGGCCTTCCTGCCCGACGCGGTGCGCGACACGCTGCGGGCGGTGGGCGTGGCGCACGAGTTGGGTCATTCGTTGGGCGCGCAGCACCATGGCGACTCAGGATCGGGCACCACGCGCGAGGACGTGGTCATCAACGACCGCGGCAGCAGGATCTACGGCGTCGATGGCACGGAGATCGCCACTCGGCCGTACACGTTGCACGGGCTGGTCGAGGGCAAGCGAAACGGCGGCGAAGCCAGCGGAGCCCAAGACTGCATCATGCGCAACTCGTCGTACTTCCAGTGGGTCAGCCAGCTGGATCGGTTGGGCGCGATGGCCTACTACGCGGTGCCGGCGACGGCGCCTGGCAACCTGTTCTGCGCCACGACCGCCGGTACGGGCCTCAATGCGCCGGCCAACACGCCGACCTGCTACTTCGGTCGGGCCGCGAACGGACGCGGCGCCTGTCTGACACACCTGCGTGTCAGCGACCGCTGGGGCCCGGCCCCCGCGGCCAAGTAACGCGCGGGGCCAACTTCACGGCGGCCGCGGGCGTCACCAGCGGGCACGGGCCCAGGGACCACCTGCTCGCTCGCCGGTGCAGCGCCATATGTGCCACCACGTCTGTGTCCATCCCGGCCCGGCGCGCATTGATGGCGGCCCGCTGCATCACCAGTTCAGTGACGACCGCCGCCACCGCGTCGCTCCGCTCCGGCCCCGGCCACTTGTCCATCCCGGCGACACGATCGGCCCAGGCGGCGTCCTGAGCCTGAAGCTCGTCCGCAAGCTGCTGTTTCTGGGCCATCAGCGCCTGGCAGCCATCAGCCATGCCGCTGCGGCGCAGGTCTTTGTCGGCGGCAGGTTGCGCAAACAGCGCCTGTGCCGGCAGCCAGATGGCCAGAGCCAGCACGTAGGCCGCGCAGGTCAGGAGGGCTTTGGCCGCTTCGGGCGTCATGGTGCTCAGCATCCTCGGTGCAGGCGAGCGACGGGCCAGTGTTGGCCCGCGCGCACCTTGCACCCCCATAGTGTCCCCGCACACGACGAGGGGCCGTCGGGGGTGAGCCCGAGATGGCCTGGCGGATGGCTGTAGAGAAGCTGGTGGCCGGGTCAGGGCGCCGGCGGCGGCGTCAGGTCGTACATGAACGAATGGGTGTAGCGCTTCCAGGCGTTGTCGAGGCCGGCCACGCGGAAGCGCAGCGACTTGACCTCGGCGCCGTCGGGGATGGCGAACAGCATGCGCACCTTCATCTCGCTGTCGGGCCGCATCTCCTGGTTGAGCATCTGCCAGCTGTCGAGTCCGTGCAGGCTGGTGATGGGCACCTCGGTGCCGGCGGCCAGCGTGACCACCGCGGGCAGGGCCGCCAGCAACATGCTCTTGGCCTTGGTGCCGATGAGCCGCAGCGAGGCGTCGTAGGCCACCCAGTGGCTGCCCTTGGGCGCTGGCCGGGTCGGGCCCGGCAGGCCTTCGCGCGGGCCTATGACGCTCGCGTCGAACCAGGCCATGGGATACGCCTCGCCCAGCTTAGCCGTCACGTCGACTCGCATGGTCAGCCCGGCGGGGTCGGCGGGGTCGGCGTATGGCGCCTTGAGCGCGGCGATCTTGCCGTCCAGCTTGTAGCGGACCACCGGCTCGGTCGTGCTGCTGGGCAGCACGAGTAGCTTGCTGCACTGCGCCTTGTTGGGCACGCGGAAGGCCGTGTAGAGCAGGATGGTCTGGGCCGGCTGCAGTTGGCCCTTGGGCCGCTTGCCGGTGTCTTCCAGTCCGACTCCCAGCTTGTCGACCATCTGGTAGCCGTTGTTCTCCGAGTCATACACCTCGAAGGTGGGGTAGAGTGCGGTGTAGTCGATCGGCTTCTTGGTCGAGTTCTGGACACTGTAGTGGATGACCAGCAGCTTCTCCTGCTCCGTGGGCGCCCACAGGTAGTCGTCCACCATGTGCCGGTCGACCCGGTACTCCGCGCTCTTGAGCGTGAAGTAGAGCGGACGCTCACGGCCCACCTGGATGGTCTTGCCGAACTCGCCCTCGGGGCCGGGCCGTTGGTCGGTCTGGGCGCTGGCGAGGCCGGCCAGCAGCAGAGATGCGATAGCGATGAGTCGAACGGCCATTTCGTGCTTTCCTTCGGCGATGAGCAGCAGGTCACACGCCGAGTCTGCCTCGCTGTGTCGCTTGGCGTCAAGCGGCTCTGGTCTACTTCCCCGCCTGCTCACACAACGCGAGCGGCAGACTGCTGCGAATGGTCGCCGGGCGCTGGCTGGTCGGGTGCTGCCGGCCGCCGGTCAGTTCCTTGACCCGCTCGGACACATAGGCGTCCACCTCGGCCAGGCTGACGATGCCGTCGTGGTTGTTGTCGGCCTGGCCCTGCAAGGCTTCGATCATCGCCTTGGTGAACGCGCCGTGCTGCCAGGCCTCGTTCTCCAGGCTCACCTCGTGCGGCATGCACGAGCTCAGCGTCACCAGACCGACCTCGTCGGTAGCGGCCTCGCGCAGCAGATTGGTGTAGTCCAGCCGCGGGCCCAGCGCCCGAGCGCCGGTCACGCCCGCCGAGTGGCAGGTGTCCAGCGCCAGGATCACCCGGCCCGGCAGCTTCGACAGCACGGCGCGGATGTCGGTCCACTTCACGCCCGTGCTGATCAGCTTCTCCACGTCGCCATCGAAGGGCAGGAACTGGTAGTCGTTGCGCACGTCGGGCACGCCGTGGCCGGCCATGAACACCACCGCCAGGTCGCGCTGCGTGACCTGTTGGCTGAGCCACTCCAGCCCGTCGAGCACGCCGGCCCGCGTGGCCTGGTCGTCGCTCAGCACCTTCAGGCCGACCTTCTGGTACAGCCGGCCCGCGCCGGCGCGCAGCGCCTCGGCCAGAGCGATAGCGTCGGCGCCGGCGTATTTGAGGCTGTACTCGGGCTTGGCGTACTTGCCCACGCCCACGGCCAACACGTACAGCGACGGTGGCGGGCCCTCGGCGGCGGGCTGGCAGGTGACTTTGATGCTGGCCGGTAGTGACTCCGCGCCGACATCGTTGGTGGCCACCACACTGAGTGTGCACTCGCCCGGCGACAATGGCGCGCGCGTGGCCCACACACCGGGCTCGTCGCGGATGGGCACGAAGACGAACCGCGCGCCGTCGATGCTACGGCCGTTGACCGTGAAGTGCACGCGCCGGATGAGCCGGC
This sequence comes from Armatimonadota bacterium, assembly GCA_016235455.1. GTDB lineage: Bacteria > Armatimonadota > UBA10988 > UBA10988 > UBA10988 > UBA10988. The sequence goes on from JACRKZ010000125.1 coordinate 31,551, forward strand.
CATTGGGGTCGACCACCTTGGCGCGCAGGTCGATCTCGTCGGCGGTGACCGTCGCGCCGTCCTTGGGGGTCAGGATGGTCACGCTGGGTGGCGCCTGCACCGTCGGCGCGGCCACGGTGACCGTGCCAGGCCGGCCGCGTTGGGCATCCGCCTCGGCCAGCGCCTTGCTCACATCGCCGTGCTTGAGCACCAGGGAGATGACGTCAGGCCGGTAGAACTGCTGGCGGAACTGGTAGACGGGATAGACCTCGGGCATGCGGTCGGGGTAGTCGCGCTGCCAGGCGATCCAGCGTTCGGCGCCCGGCGTGCAGGCGTAGTAGCCCTCCTGGGTCCAGGCGATCCAGTCGCCGTTGTCGCCGACGAACAGGCTGAGCAGCGGTGGGACGGTCTTCTCGGTGGCGTGTAGCCGCCAGATGCGGAGGGTCTGGTCGTCGCCGCCGCTGAGCAGGTAGCGGTTGTCGGGGGAGGTGGCCAGGCCTTTGCAGTGGCCCGTCGCGCCAACGAACCGCCGCACCGGTTGTCCTCGCTGGTCGTACAGGCCGACTCCCCGATGACCGGCCTCAAGCAACTGGTTGTCTGGTGTCAGCGAGAACGCACCTATCGTGTCCCCGTCCGGATTCACGACTACGTCTTGCAGCCCCGGCCGATGGACGACCACACTCGTTGCTGCCCGCTCGCCCCATTCGGCGCTAGCGGTCGGGGTCTTGTGGACCGCCATCCGCCAGCCTGCGGTGGCCGCGCCGGCCGGCATCAACTGGCCGAGGTCAAATGAGCGATTAAGGGTGTCGGAGGTCGGCAGCGACGAGAGCGGCGCAAACGTCGTGCGCCAAGCCAATGCGGATCCATCGGGCGACCAGGCAACTGCGAAGACGCACCGCCCCGGGGATCTGAGGGCTTGGACGAGCCGCACGCTCTTGGTGTCCCAGACCTCGACGTTGCCCTCGTTCTCGCCGACCGCGAGTAAGTCGCCGCTCGCGGCAAGACAAAGCACCTGGCCAAACGTCCCTGGCAGTTGTCGTCGTTCCGTCAGAGAAGCGCCGTCGAGCTCGTGCACGGCGTGCCCAGCGTCGTGCGCCATGGAGGCCCAAAGGCGTTCGCCATCGCCGCTGAAGGCCATCGCTTGCACCAGGTCTGGGCCCTCGCGAAGGGCCTCCAGTCTCGCGGCATCCCAGGCGGCCACCTTCGCCGACCAGGATGCGCAGACGATTGCCCGGCCGCTGGGCGACCAGCAGATTGAGTGTCCATGGGTCGGCGCATCCACCTCATATTCGGCCCCTGTGCTGCCGGCAAGAGGAACGACGCACACGGAAGACCGATCTCCCCAGCTGTAGAAGGCGATGCGATCCTCTTGCGGCGACCAACAGAGCTCTATCGCAGGTCGAACGCGACCTGTCGGCCCGGGAAGATCGCGGATGAGTCGGCCGGTGGCGACCTCATAGATCACGATGTGCTCACGGACTCCAAGCGCGATCAGCCGTCCACTTGGCGAGAAGGCAAGGCCGCCGTTGCCGGCCAGTTGCCGGCCGAAGGGGATTCTCTGTACAAGGGAGCCCGTGCCGACATCGATGATCCATAGTTGCAGGTACGGAGTGCCAAGGGCCGCTGCGAACTGCGAGCCGTCGGACGATAGAGCCATGGGGCAGTCCACAGAGCCGCCATGGGCTTGCGCGGCAGGTAGCGGGATCGTGCGGAGAAGCTCGCCGACAGCGGTGTCCCACACGCGCACCACGCAGTCCGTGCCAGCACTCGCCACGACCTTGGCGGCGGTGGCGAATGCAAGGCTTTCGATGCGGCCCGTGTGCCCCGCTGGATGCAGAACCAGATACGGCGCGCCCGGTTCGGCCCAGCCGACCGCGACGCATGCCAGCAGTACGACCGCGCAGGACCAAGACCGCATGGCAGTGCCCCACCGGCGCTTTGGGGATGGCAATCCCCTCGCCGCGGGCACTCTTCGCGCCTCCGGGCGCCAGTCCTCCTGGGCCGGCTAAGCTGTCAGCGCCAGCCAGCCATCGACGATCCGCTGCCCCGCATCCTCGATCAGCCGGCTGCTGTAGGCCGGCCAGGTCTCATAGCCGCCGCGACCGAAGGCCAAGGCCGTCGGCACGTAGCCCACGTAGCCGTCAGTCAGCTCGGCGATGAGCGTCACCGCGCCCGGCCGCGTCGCGCGCAGGGCCAGGCCCCATTCGACGAACAGCTCGGCGGGGCAGGTGGCGATCAGCGCATCGCCCACCCTCACGCAGTTGAGATGCACCGGCACCGGGTTCTCGCGCGTGGGCCAGGCTTCGCCCTCGGCACGGTAGTAGTCGCACGCCTCGCCCCAGTCCGCATGGTCCAGCGGAATGGGGTAATGCGGCTCGTCTGGCGTCGGCCAGTGGCGCAACGGCACGTCAATCGTCAGTCGGTGGTGGGCCAGTTCGTCAGGCGCGGGCTGATAGGGTTCGGCCAGGGCCGCCAGCACCATGCCGCCCAGATACTCCCCCGAGCGCCGCACGCCGGCCTCGCCACGCCAGGGCTGGCTGGGGTCGTGCGGGTGGAGGATGGACGGTGCGGTGTTGCCCGCGGCGCCGGTCAAGTAGACCACGCCGGCCTCCGAACCATAGGCGCCACGCAATACGCGCCGCACTTCGCCCGGCAGGTCGGCGCTGTAGTACTGCTCACCCTCCAGGCTGTTGGGATGGGTGGCGAACGAGAGCACCACGCCGACCACGCGGCCCCCGCCATCGCGCGCGGCGATGAGCCCCACCTCGGGATCGCGCGGACCCTCCAGACCGAGGAAGCCGGGCGCGTCGCTATGCCCGTACATGCTGCTGGTACCGTCGGCGTACATGCCGCGGCGGTTCCAGCCCAGGTTGGCCAACTGGCAGCTCGTGGTCTGGAGCGTCACGGGCGTCAGGCGGGCCAACGCTTGGGTGGCCGCCTCGACGATGCCGGCGGCCAGCGTCTCCAGCCAGCCTGCGTCGGGCTCGCCGGTGAAGAAGCCGGTGGTGCACGGCCCCACATGGGTGTGCGTGGCGTGGACGATGAGCTGCTCCGCGCTCTGGCCCGATTGCTCGGCGAAGCGCTGGCGCACGCTGTCGACCCACGGCGTCTCGAGCAGGGCTACATCGCACGAAACGATGACCGCCGCCGGCGCGTCTCCGGCCTGGAAGGCGACGGCATTGGCGCACAGCGGGTCGCGCGCGTGCGTTGCCAGCCGTTCATGGAACTGACCCATCAGGGCCAGGCCCGGCGGCGGCGTCACGTCGACCCAGGCGAATCCAGCACGCATCTCACACCTCCACGCTACGGCCTTTCCAGCCACGCTCGTACAAGCTCACGTCGGCCTTCGAGGCCACCGCGTCGATGTCGATCTGGTCGAGATTGGCGAACACCTTGCGCGTGGCCTCGACGATCAGCTCCGCCACGTGGTCGGTGTTCGGCCGGCGCAGGCCGTTGAAGATGAAGTAGGTGGCTGAGTGGTACAGCGCGGCCGGGTAATCGGCGGCGCGGTAGGTCACCTCGGAGCCGGACTCGCGCCACGGGCTGCCGTGGCCATAGGCGTTCTTGGCGGCGATGGCGGCCATTTCGGGCAGGATGCGCCGTTGCCACATGCCGGCCGGCACGCCTTCGGCGCTCAGTGCCTGCACCACGGCCTCGCGCAGCCAGTTGGGCGGGCCGCTGTAGCCGACGGCTTCGGAGTCCACATGGCACACGAAGTTGTAGGCGTTCTCGCGGCCGAACTCGGGCTCCTGGGGCAGAATGAGCCCCGGCACATCGGCCAGACCCGCGCGGAGGATGCCGAACAGATGCCGCGCATGCGCGATGCCGTCGTCGAGTTGAGTCAACTGCGCTCGCGCCCAGGCCGCCGACAGCTCGTTGTAGCGGTACTGCCAGGCCAGTCCATAGCCGGGGTAGCCGCCCCGGTCGGGCTCGGGCGCGCGGAAGTCACCGAACAGCACCAGACTGCGCGCGCGCTCCAGGGCGGCCTCGTCGTCGGTCACCAGCAGCCCGCCTTCGCCCGCCGAGAACATCTTGTTCTGGTTGAGGCTGAAGGCGCCGAGGTGTCCGACCGTGCCGACCTTCCGGCCGCCGTAGGTCGCGCCATGGGCCTGGCAGCAGTCCTCGATCACCTGCAGCCCGTGGCGCTCTGCGATGGCCATGATCTCGGTCATCTGGGCCGGCACGCCGTGCAGGTGGACCACCAGGATGGCCTTGGTCTTCGGCGTGATCGCTGCCTCTATCTTGGCCGGATCGAGGTTGGCCCAGGTCGGCTCGATATCGACAAACACGGGGATGGCGTTGTGGTGGATGATGCACGAGGCCGATGAGGTCCAGGAGTAGGCCGGGGTGATGACTTCGTCGCCCGCGGCCACGCCGGCGCCGGCCAGGCACAGGTGCAGCGCCGAGGTGCCGCTGCTGACGACCAGGCAGTGCCGGTTGCCGTTCCACTGCGCGAACTCGCGCTGCAAGCCCTCGCAGTGCTCGCCCCACGTATGGACACCGCTGCGCAGGCTCTGCAGCACCATCTCCTCGTCGCGCGCGGTGATGGGCGGACTGGGCAGAATGGTGCCCGCGGGCATCGTAGGCTCGGCTCCGTTCAGGGCCAACTTCATCTTGCTCTCCCGGTCGGTTGCTGGGAGACCGCGTTCGCCGAGGGCGTGAGGACTCCTTGGCGCTGATCGCGGGGTTGCGCCGAGCCGCCGTCCTACGCCCCAGCGGCCGATCCGGGTGCCGGCGCGGCCCGCGCGGCGCGGGCTTGCCGGACCAGTTTGACGATCTCCAGCGCCAGCAGGGGGATCGAGCCGGCCGCAAGCAGCCCGAGGCAATCGGCGAATGGCATCGGCGATGTCCGCAGGAAGCTGCCCAGAGTCGCGTTGTGCTGGCTC
>JACRKZ010000130.1 GCA_016235455.1 Armatimonadota bacterium
GGCCTTCACGCCGGCCACAGCCCGCGCCATCGACGCGCCGGCATTGGTCGTGCGCCAGTTGGCGATGTCCATGTAGCCCAGCAGCCACTCGTCGCCGCGGGTCGGGTGCGGACCGAGCGTCCACAGGCAGGTGACCTCGACGCCGGTGCCGCGCCACGAGCCGTCGGGCTGGGCGGTGGTGTGCAGTTGCCGCCAGTTCGCGCCGCCGTCGAGCGTCTCGCAGACCGAGCCCGACGTGCCGAACAGCAGCCGACCCGCATCGCGCGGATGCAGCGCCCAGCATTCAGGCACCGGGCCCCAGCCGATGTAGCCCTGGTCCACGTTGGCTGGCGGGTGGGCCTTGTCGTGGTTGGTCAGCTTCCGCCAGTGCAGCCCGCCGTCGTCGCTGCCGAACACGCCGGCATTGACCCAGGCGGCGCCGCTCACGTAGACATGGTCGGGCTTGGTCGGGTCGACCGCCAGGTGGTCGTACTGGCTGGTCAACATGCGGTTGCCGTCGCCCTCCCTAGCCCACTGGTGCAAGCCCTCGACCCGCCGTTGCCAGCTCGTGCCGCCATCGTCCGAGCGCCACACACCGCCATCCAGCGGCGACTTGCCCGGCGTACTCTCGACCGTGCAGTAAAGCACGTCAGGTCGCCCGGCGCAGGTCGCGACGAAGCGTGTCCGCTCGGCCGGCAGGCCGCCGCCCACCTTGGCCCAGGCGGTGCCATCGGTCCGGTACAGCCCGCGGCTGGTGACCACGAGCAGGCCATCGGCGCGCGGCAGGATGTCCGAGACGATGGCATCGTCGGGCAGGCTGCCGGCGGGGTTGAGCCGCGCCCAATGCTCACCGCCGTCGCGCGTCACCCACACCGCGCCCTGGCCCCACTTGTGCTCGCGCGGGCTGCCGATGCCGGCATAAAGCGTGTCAGATGACTTGGGGTCCATGACCAGGCAGCCCAACGGCGCAGTGTAGCGATAGCGCTCGGTGGGCGGGAAGCCGGTCCGTTGTAGCCGCCAGGTGCGCCCGCCGTCGTCGCTGCGGTGCGGGCCGCTGAGCGTGGCCAGGTAGATCGTCTCGGGCCTGGTCGGGTGCGGCACGATGGCCTGGACGAACGGGTCACGCAGGCCGGTGTTGGCGATGGTCCAGCTCGCGCCGCCGTCGTCGCTGCGGTAGAACCCGCCCACATCGCAGCCCACGAACAGCGTGCGCGGGTTGTGCGGCGAGTAGGCCACCGACTGGATCCAGCCGCCACCGCCGGGGCCAACCAGGTGCCACGGTCCGGCGGCGGTGAGGGTCAGGCTGAGGAGCAGGGCGAGCATGGGGGTCTCCGGTCAGCGGATTGGCCGGAGCCGGCCGCTACACCTCCTGCTCCCGCGCCTCAGCGCCCAAGTCGGCAGCGACGGCGAGGTAGTCGCGCATGGCCTCGGCGATGCTGGCCAATGCCTCCTCTTCGGTGAGGCCCTGGGAATGGCAGCTCGGCAGGCCTGGCACTGACACGGCAGAGCCCTCCTCGGTCTGCTCTAGCGAGACTGCGTACTACATTGCGCGCTTCAGCTAGAGGATCAGCGTACGAACCGGTGGACCACATCGTGCCGCCGTGGCTACCAGTCATTGTACTTGCCGGCCAGGATCAGCCTGGCGAGCTGCAGGTTCTGCGTCGCCTGCTGGTTCGTGGGCGGGCGGCGCTCCGCTGCTTGCAGATATGCGCTCACGCGGAGCTCGACCTCGTCGGCGAACCCGCACCACCAACTGCCCAGGCAGCCCAGCGCATGGGTCTGGGCCCACCCTTGGCTACCATGGAGCAGCAGCCAGCCCATCAAGTCGAGCAGGGCCAGGCAGACGGATGCCATGGCGGGCTCATCGCGGCGTAGGCGGAAGTCGTCGAACTCCGACAGCGACGCCACCGCCGGTACCGCGGTGAACAAGGCTCGGAGCGCCACCACGCCCGCCACGCGGTCGTCCTCGGGCAGTTCCTCCATCGAGATCAGACTCGCGGTCTGCTTGACGAGGAAGGTGAACCCGGCGGTCGCGAACTCCCAGCCGTAGTCGCTGACAAACTGCTCGGCATGTTCGAACACCTGGCGGCAGTAGGCCAGCGACTCGCGCGCCAGCGCTGGCTCCCTCGTCCACCAACGCAGCGGATCTTCGATGAAGGCCGACGCGTCGGCGCGGCAGAAGATGGCGTCGGTCCAGTCGCGGACCAGGTACGGCCAGATGCCCACCGTCTCGTCGCCCATCGCGTTGGCTCCAGCCCAGCTTGCGCCAGTGTTCGTAGCGCGCCGGCGCTACCCTCCGTCGTCGTCTGTCGGCCGCAGCCTGAGCCGCGCCACACGATGAGCCGCACATCGCCGCCCGAGTATCGAGTGGCCATCACCGACGACGATGGCTACACTCGATCCAAAGGGGTCCTGGTCATGGCACAGGGGATCGTGTTCGGGCCGGCCGGCGCGCGCGCGCGGCTCGCGGCGCTGGTCATCGCTGGTCTGGTCGCGGCTGTGGTGGCCCAGGAGCCGGGCGACTGGGCGCGCGGCGCCGAAGTGGTCACCTCGGCCGAAGGCCCGGTGCACCTGGGGACTGACAACAAGACCTTCACCGTCAAGCTGCCGGGCGCCGTACCACGCCTGAGCGTACGGAAGCTGCCCGAGGCTGACGAACTGGGTGTCATCGACGGCGAGTTCGTCGCCTACGGCTGGGGCGGCCGGTTCCTGATCGCGGTCACCCAGGCCAGCCTCACCATCTGGGGCACGTCGCCCTGCAAGCTGGTGGCCACGCTGCCAGAGCCCAACCTCGATCGCTTCGCCTGGCTGCGGCTGAGTCCTGACGGCCGCATCCTGGCCACCAGCCACGAGGCGACCAAGGAGCCGACCACCAAGCTGTGGCAGGTGCCGACCGGCATCTTGCTGGGCACCGTGCGTGGCTGGCATCCCTGGTTCAGCGCCGACGGCCAGTATGTGCTGACCGACTCGGTGCCGACGAAGACGACCGACGAGCGAGTGCCGAACGACCAGCTGGTCTACACCGTGCGCGACCAGCGTCTGCTGCTGACGCTGCCCGGCCGTGCTCGGCGCGACGGCATGCGGGTCATGTCGCCCGACAGCACGCGCCTGGCCACCGGCCAGCCAGCGGTGGTCAACGGCAACCAGTTGGTCAGGCCGGCTCAGACGACCGTCTACCGTCTACCGGGCGGCGAGTTGCAGTCCACGGTGTTGGGTCTGCCACTGCTGTTCGCCACGGACGGCAAGACACTCGTCACGGACGCGGCCAATCTGTGCCTGTTCGACCCGGACACGGGGAAGCTGCTCCGCAAGCTCGAAGCCGGCCCGCCAGCGTTCATCACCGAGACCGGCCTGCTGATCACCAGCGGACACCTCAACGGCCAGATGATCCTCGAAGGACACGACCTGCCATCGGGCGAGGTGCGCGGGCAATACACCGGGACGCGGAGCAGCGACAGCCAGTTCACCGCGTCGAAGTGGCTGCTGACCAACACCCTGGCCCAGAACTCCAAGCTATGGGTGTGGAACCTGGAGACGGGCAAGCTGTGCGTGGAGATACCCGGCATCCCCCAGGGCTTGAGCCTGGACGGCCAGTACGTGGTAGCCACCCCCAGCATGGCCAGTCAGCAGCACTTCATCTTGAGGCCCAAGCGCTAGCTCCCGACACCCCTGAGCACGGCTCATCCGGGCCGCCGTTGACTCCCGGCCCGGCGCGGCCTACGATCGTTTCGGCGCGGAGGCCCTACCCATGCCCAGGTTGTGGCGGATCGTGGTGCCGTTGTTGGTGGTCATGCCGGCCCTGCTCATCCCTGCCCGGGCACAGGAGCCTACGCCCTGGGTCGAGGGCAGCACGACGCTGGTTCTGCTGCCCGACACGCAGTGGTACACCGTGTCGAAACCACAGTCGTTCGAAGCCCAGACGCGCTGGATCGTCGACCACCGTGCCGCGCGGAACATTGCCTACGTGCTGCACATGGGCGACGTCACCGAGCACGACCGGCCGGCGGAGTGGGACATCGCCCAGCGCGCCCTGGGGGCGCTCGACGGGCTGGTGCCCTACACGCTGACAACGGGCAACCACGACTACACGGGTGGCGGGCGCGAGACACGACTCAACAGCACCTTCCCCACCGCTGCCTTCCAGCCCTGGCCAACCTTCGGCGGCACGTTCGAGGACGCGCGTCTGGAGAACAACTACCATCTCTTTCAGATGGCTGGCCGGCGCTGGCTGATTCTCAACCTGGAGTTCGCGCCGCGCGATGCGACCATCGCCTGGGCGGACCGCATCCTGACCCAGTACGCTGACCGCCTGGCGATCATCTGCACGCACGCCTATCTGTTCCGCGACAACACGCGTTTCGACCATACCAAGGGCGAGCAACGCGCGAACCCTCACGGCTACGGCGGCGATGGGAACGATGGCGAGCAGCTCTGGCAGAAGCTGGTCAGCCGCCACGCGGGGGTGATGATGGTGGTCTGCGGCCATGTGCGCACTGGCGGCGTGGCCTACTTGGCCAGCGACGGGCAACACGGCAACCTGGTGCACCAGATCCTCAACGACTACGAGGCCATCGGGGGCAATGGTCGAGGTTACCTGCGGCTGCTGGAGTTCAGGCCCGACGGGCGCACCGTGCAGGTCAAGGCCTACTCGCCGGTCCTCGACCGCTACCTGACCGACGCGCCCAACCAGTACAGCCTGACGCTGCGCGAGGCGCCGGCCACCGCGGCCGGTGCGCTGGGTCCGGCCGGTGCAACGCCGCCCGTGCCGACGGCCCAGGCCGAACGACTGGACGACGGCCGCTGGAACAAGGTCAACGTGCGCACCGTGGCCGATGTGGCCAAGGAGCGCCCAGTCCCGCCGGTGCTCAGCCAGTATGGCGGCCTGGCTTCGGGCCCGCGTCTGCGCGCGAGCGGCTTCTTCCACACGGAGCGCGTCGGTCAGAGCTGGACGCTTGTCGATCCCGAAGGTTGGCCGTTTGTCTCGGTCGGGCTCTGCTCGGTCCACGCGGGGGCCTTTGCGCCCAGCCTGGTGCAGACCCGGTTCGGCGGCCTGAGCGGCTGGGCCGACCAGACGGTGCGCTACCTCAAGGAGTGCGGGTTCAACACGTTGGGCCGCTGGTCGGACGTGGCCACGCTGAAGCAGGCCAAGGAACGGCTGGCGTGGTGCACGACGATCAGCTTCATGAACGCCTACGACAACCAGCGTCCGCTGGGCACCGGGCCGCGCCAGTTCGCCGAACAAACCATCCCCGTGTTCGACGCGGAGTTCCCCGCCTTTTGTGACAAGCTGGCCACTGCCCTGGAGGCGACCCGGGATGATCCCTGGCTGTTGGGCCATCTGTCGGACAACGAACTGCCGTTCCGGCCTGACGGCCTGAGCTGCTATTTGCGCCTGCCTGCCAGCGACCCCGGCCACCAGGCCGCCGACGCCTGGCTGAAGGCTCACGACAGGCGCGCGGACAACGTGACCGACGCCGACCAGCTGGCCTTCATCGCGACGGTCGCCGAGCGCTACTACACGGTCGTCGGCCAGGCCATCCGGCGGCACGACCCGAACCATCTCTACCTCGGCAGCCGGCTCAATGGCCGCAACATCAACGACGGCACGCTCCGCGGCAGCCATCCGGTCGATGTGGTCAGCATCAACATGTACCACCACTGGGACAACGACGACGCACAGATGGACCGCTGGGCCGAGCTGTCGGGGCGGCCCATCCTCAACTCCGAGTGGTACGCCATGAGCCTGGTCTCCGAGAAGGTGGCGACCAACGGCGCGGGCTACCGCGTCCGCAGCCAACGCGACCGTGGGCTGTTCTACCAGAACCTGTGCCTCGGCATGTTGGGCAACCGGAACTGCGTCGGCTGGCACTGGTTCAAGTACAGTGGCGACGATGACAACAGCTCGCGCGGGTTCGTGGACCGCGCCTTCGAGCCGCACCGCGAGATGATCGACCTGATGCAGGATCTGAACACGCGCGTCTACGCGCTGCGCGCCTTGCTGCGCGCCGACTGAACCGCGGCGGCGACTGGCTCTGCCCTGGTCGCGGAGTACAATGCGCTGCGCGGGAGCAGACGTATGCAGTACCTACCCCTGGGCCAGACCGGCCTGACCGTCTCCGAAGTGGGCTTCGGCGGCATCCCCATCATCCGCCTGACCAGCGACGACGCGCAGCGCGTGGTGCGCTGTGCCTTCGACCGCGGCATCACCTTCTTTGACACGGCCAATGCCTACCACGACAGCGAAGACAAGATTGGCCGGACCCTGGGCGGGTTGCGCGATCAGGTGGTGCTGGCCTCCAAGACCATGCGCCGCACGTCCGACGAGGCATTGGCGCAGTTGGAGCAGTCGCTGCGCATGCTGCGCACCGACCACCTCGACCTCTATCAGCCGCACCAGGTGTCGCAGGAGGCGGACTGGGAGGCGTTGACGCGGCCCGGCGGCATCGCCGACACGCTGCTGGCCGCCAAGGAGCAGGGCAAGATCCGCTGCCTGGGCGTCACTTCGCACAGCCTGGACATGGCGCTGCGGCTGGTGGAGAGCGGGCTGTTTGGCACCATCCAGTTCCCGTTCAACTTCATCGAGACCGATGCCGCGGAGCGGCTGCATCCCGCCGCGCGCCAGCGGGGCATGGGCATCATCGTCATGAAACCGTTTGCCGGCGGGGTCATCGCCGATGCGGATCAGGCCTTCCGGTTCTTGCGGCAGTATCCCGATGCCATCCCCATCCCGGGTCTGGACAGCGTGGCCGGCGTGGAGCAGGTGACCGGCTTCTATGAGCAGCCGAACCAGGTCAATGATGCCGACCGCGCCGAGTGGGCACGCGTGGCCGCCGAGGTGGGTAGTGTGTTCTGCCGGCGCTGCGAGTACTGCCAACCGTGCCCCAACGGCGTGCTGATCACGCCCGCCATGGGCTATCCCATCATCGCCAGCCGCATGTCGACCGACGTGGCCGTCAACTTCGCGCGTCGCGCCATGGAGACCGTGCCCGACTGCGTGGCCTGCGGCGAGTGCCTGCCGCGCTGCCCGTATGAGCTGGCGATCCCCGATATCCTGCGGCGCAACTACGCGCTCTACCAGGAGCACTGCCGGCAGGTCGCCGGCTAGAGCCGCTTGTCATAGAACAGCGCGCCACCGCCCGGTCCGTCGGCATAGGCGTGGCCGAAACCCGCCGCGGCGTAGACGGCCTTGGCGCGGTGGTTGTGCTCCATCACTTCCAGCGTGACCTTACAGCAGCCCAGTTCGCGGGCCCTGGCCTCCACCGCGGCCAGCAGCTCGCGGCCCAGGCCCAGCCCGCGGTACTCGGGCCGCACGGCCAGGTCGTGGATGTTGACCAGTGGCCTGGCGGCAAACGTCGAGAAGCCCAGGAAGCAGGTGGCCAGGCCGGCCGGCTCGCCGTCCGCATAGGCCAGCAGGATGAGGGTGGTCGGCATGAACCGCAGACCCTCGATGAGCTGCTCGGCGGCCTCGGGCGCCAACGGCTGGCCGCTGCCCATGGGGTCGCGCGCGTAGGCGTCGGTCAGCATGAGTACATGGTGTTGGTGGTCGGGCCGGCTCAGATCGGCCTCGACGATGACTACGGGCATGGGGTACGTCCTCAGGGCAACAGCTTGCCGACGACCAGGATCTGGCCGGCATAGTAGGACTGCCCGGCGGGCAGGTCCTTGACGGTGAACACGGCGGTGTGCGGGCCGGGCGGCAGCTCGGGCAGGTAGAAGAACCGCGCGTACTTGCGGATCGCCTCGGTCTGCGGGCGTGCGAAGGCCTTGGCCGGGCCGCCGTCCACGGACACTTCGATGTTGCTGGGCTGGCCATAGGGGATGTCGCTGAGCCCGACGGTGGTGCCGTCGAACTTCACCGTGATGGTCTCGCCGGCCTTGTCGCACTTTGCCGCGCCGCGCAGCATGGCGTCGGTCCGGCCGAAGTCGTCGCGATAGACGGGGTCGGCGGTGCGGTCGACGGGCTGCCAGCCGGCGCTGCGGGTCTGCCGGTCGGCGGGCAGCAACTCGGCGGTCTCCCAGGGATGCGCGCCCAGCGGCGCGATGAGCTCGTGCGGCCCGGGCTGGCCAACGCCCTGCATCTTGAGGATCGAGCGCGCGATGACCTCGCGGTAGATCTCGTGGCCACCGTCGCCGGGATGCACGCCATCGCCCGAGAAGACGAGCTTGCCGGGCACCGGCGCGGGCGCCTGGAAGATGACGCTGCCGTCCTTGACGCGTTGCGCCACTTCGGGTGCCAGATCGATGCTGGGGATGCCATAGGCGTTGGCGATGGTCTCCATGATGGGTGTGAACCACGGCGCCTTGCCGTTCTGCACGTCGGTGATCATCCAGTGGCCGACGGTGTAGACGAAGCAGATATCGCAGCGCGGACTGTCGCGCCAGACCTGGCGCACCACACCCTCGACCGACGGCTGCTCATAGCCACCACCGCCGTTGACGCGACACTCCAGGAACACCAGATCCGGCTTCTGCGCCAGCACATCGCCCTTGACCCGGCAGGCGCTGTAGTCGGAGCCGGTGCCGGAGATGGCGGCGTTGATCTCCTCCACCTTGGCCGTGGGGAACTGCGCGCGGAACCAGGCCAACGTCTTGGGCCGCCAGCCGGCGGCGGCGGTGATGCTGCCGCCGAGGTAGGCGACGCTGACCGTCTCGCCGGCGGTCAGCTTGGCCAGGACGTTGGGCAGGCCGTCGCGGACGCGGCATTCTTCGGGGACGTTGGGTGGGAAGGTGTAGGGCGCGGCTTGAAGGGCGGCGGCGAGGAGGAGGGCGGGACAGGCAAGCATCATCAGGCAACTCCACGCATAGAGTACCCAACGCGTGGTCGCTCCGCAACGCCCGCGACAACTCGCATGCCACAGGGCTCGGGACGCTTGCTGGATTGGCGTCAAGGAGAGGTCGCGACTCCAGGCGATCTACGCCGCGGCGGACACGTCGCTTGCGGCCGGCGCCTGGCGCAGCGCCTGGGCCTGCGCCAGCACCTGCCTTAGTTCGTCGTCGATCGGCGGCGGCGGGTCACCGGCCAAGCCCTCGCAAGCCAGCTTCTCAGCCAGCCTGGCGTTGCCGCAGTCCAGGGCGAGCGTGGCAGCGCTGCGACAGAGCACGCTGTGCGTCGGTTCGACGCGGTGGGGCAACGGCAACGGCCTCAGCGCCTGCACCTCGAGCCCAAGCGCCCGGCTGAACAGGTCGGCCGCCTCTTCGCTACGCCCAGCAGACTGGGCGAGCACTGCCTTGGACGCGTGTGCCATGGCTTCGCTATGTAGCTGCCTTGGGGTACTCATCTCAACGCCACCTTCGCCAAGGGCGCACTGAACTCGACGACCACGGCGTAAGCCGGCTTACGGGTGCCGTCAGAACCATGGGTCTGGGCGAGCTTCTCACGAACCCGCCTCGTCACATCGTGTGCGGCGCCGTGCCGGATGCCTGAGACTTCCAGCCTCACTTGGCCAGCCAACGGCAGATCGCCAACAACGTCGTCGCCTAGCCAGTAGTCAAACCCCGTTCCCAGTCGGGACTGGCTTACCGCAGTTAGCCCCGTGATGTCGCGCATCAGCAGCAGAGCCAGCCCTACCGCACCGAGATCCGTCGCTCTCGTCTCCTCGTTGTAGCTGCGCGCCATCTGCGGTGTCATCGGTGACCACCGCAGCTCGTGCGCCGCAGCCAAAGCGCCGGCAACAGATACCAATGCGCCCTGCTGGTGCCCCTCCAGCTCAAGACAGACGGCTCCGGCCTGCGCCAGCGCCACACCCAGCTCGGGCGTAACGGCAGGCATGCCTGCCGCCAGGTCATCCAGGTCCAGCATCCCCGCACACCTCTTGCGTCCCAAGACGCGCAATGGGGAGGCCCCAGCCCGTCAACCCGACCTAACCCTCCGCCTCCACGATCGCCCACTCGCCAGTCCGCAGCCAGTCGTCAATCGACGCCGCGGCCTTGCGCCCAGCGCCCATGGCCAGGATGACGGTGGCCTGGCCGGTGACCACATCGCCGCCGGCGAACACGCCGGGCAGGTTGGTGCGGCCGGTCTTGTCATCGGCCGAGATGGTGCCCCTCCGGCTGGTCTGCAGGTCGGGGGTGGTGTTCTTGATCAGCGGGTTGGGGCTCTGGCCGATGGCCATGACCACCAGGTCGCAGGGCATGTCGTACTCGCTACCCTCGATGGGCACCGGCGAGCGGCGGCCACGCTCGTCGGGCTCGCCGAGCTGTTGCTTCTGGCAGGTGATGGTGGTCAGGCGGCCGTTCTCGCCGCCGAAGGCTACGGGCAGCGTCAGGAAGTCGAAGATGATGCCCTCTTCCTCGGCGTGCTCCACCTCTTCCAGCCGCGCGGGCACTTCGTCGCGGCTGCGGCGGTAGACGATGTGCACCTGCTTGGCGCCCAGGCGCAGGGCCGTGCGCGCGGCGTCCATGGCCACGTTGCCCGCGCCCACCACCGCCGCCACGCGCGGCTTGGGTACCGGGGTGGCCGCGCCGGTCTGGTAGGCCTTGAGCAGGTTGACCCGCGTCAGGTACTCGTTGGCGCTCATCACGCCGACCAGGTTCTCGCCGGGGATGCCCATGAACCACGGCAGCCCCGCACCCGTGCCCACGAACACGGCGTCGAACTGCGCGCGCAGCTCGGACAGCGTGGCGCTCTGGCCGACCACGAAGTCGCAGACGATCTCGGCGCCCATGGCCCGGATCTGGTCGATCTCACGGCGCACGATGTGCTTGGGCAGGCGGAACTCGGGGATGCCGTAGATCAGCACGCCGCCCGGCTCATGCAGCGCCTCGTAGATGGTTACCTGATGCCCGAGGCGCAGCAGGTCGCAGGCACAGGTCAGGCCCGCCGGCCCACTACCGACCACGGCGACGCGCTTGCCCGTCGACGGGCTGGGCTGCGGCGGCTCGATCATGTTGTCCATGGCTGCGGCATCGGCCACGAAGCGCTCCAGGCGGCCGATGGCCACGCTGGCGCCGCGCTTGACCAGGTTGCAGACCGCCTCGCACTGGTTCTCCTGAGGGCAGACCCGGCCGCAGACCGCCGGCAGCAGGTTGTGCTCGCGCAGCGTGCTGATGGCGCCGCGCAGATCGCCCTTGGCCAGTTCGCGAATGAAGCCGGGGATATCGACATTGACCGGGCAGCCGTCCATGCACCGCGGCATCTTGCAGTCCAGGCAGCGGCGCGCCTCCTCGCTGGCCAGCTCCAGCGTGTAGCCCAGCGCCACCTCGGTGAAGTTGTGGCTGCGTTCGTCGGCCGGTTGCGCGGGCATGGGCCGGCGCACCAGGTCGATGACCTTCTTGCCGCTCGGGGGTTCAGCCATGGTGCGGCCCCTTTCCCGCGGGCTTGCTGGAGGCCAACTTGCCGCTGGAATCCAGCCGGCGCATGGTGGCAAGTTCCTGCGGCCGATAGGCGCGGCGCCGGGCCATGAGGCCTTCCCAGTCCACGGCGCGGCCATCGAACTCAGGCCCGTCGACACAGGCGAACTTGGGCTCGCCGCCGGCGCTGCAGCGGCAGCCGCCGCACATGCCCGTGCCGTCCACCATGACCGTGTTGAGCGCCACCTTGAGGTTGAGATCACGTTCCTCGGCCAGCTTGGCGGCGCTGCTCATCAGGAACGTGCAGCCGATGGCATAGACCAGCCCGGGCGCCAGGCCGCCATCGAGCAGCGCGGTCAGCTTGTCGAACGACAGGCCGCGCTCGCCGGCCGTGCCGTCCGAGGTCATCACATAGACCTCGTCGGCGATGGCTTGGTGCCGCTCGGTCCAGTAGAGCAACCACTGCGTGTGGGCTTCCAGAATGCTGATGACGCGGTTGCCCGCAGCGCGGTGGGCGCGGGCGATGGGGTAGAGCGCGCCGATGCCGTAGCAGCCGCCCATGAGCACCACCGTGCCGCACGGCTCGACCTCGCTGGCCTTGCCCAACGGGCCCATGTAGGTGGGGATGGTGCCGCCGGTCTCCAGCCGCGCCAGCTTCATGGTGGCGGCGCCGGCCTCGAGGAAGACGCTGGTCACCGTGCCGGCCTCGCGGTCGAAGTCCGCCACGGACAGCGGGATGCGCTCGCCCTCCTCGTCGGAACGTAGGATGACGAACTGACCCGGCTGCACCTTGTTGGCCACGTGCGGCGCGTGGATGGTCAGCACATGGTGGTCGGGCACCAGTTGCCGCCGTTCGACGATCTCGTACATGCTGGCTCCTCAGGCTCGCGCCGCCGCCGTGGTGGCGGCTACGCGCGCGGCCTCGTGCTCGGAGACGAACACCGCCGGGCAGGGGTTTGGTCCGTGCAAGCCTTCTTCGCCCGGCCGCAGCACCAGCCGGGCGGTGCCGTCCGGGATGGCCTGGCTTAGCGCCACGGTCACCGCCACGGCGCCGGTTTCGGTTTCGATGCCGACCTCGTCGCCTTCGGCCAGGCCCAGGCGCGCGGCGTCGTCGGG
Source organism: Armatimonadota bacterium (assembly GCA_016235455.1). Taxonomy (GTDB): domain Bacteria; phylum Armatimonadota; class UBA10988; order UBA10988; family UBA10988; genus UBA10988. The sequence continues at coordinate 12,385 of JACRKZ010000130.1, forward strand.
ATGGATGCGCACCACGTCCTCCAGGGCCAGTGGCGCCAGGCCCGGCACACGCCGGGTCAGCGCATTGCCCAGATAGGCGAAGTGCGAGATCTCGCGGCTCAGCAGCAGTGTCTCGCCCATCAGCCGGCAGCGCACGCGCAGCGAACGTCGGCGCGGCACCGGCGCGCCCGCGGTCCGCGGCAGGTCGAGCAGGCGCACGGTCAGCTCGCCGGCGATGTCGACGATGCTCCGGCAGTCCTCCGGCGGCGCGATGGCGGCAGTGACCTGGCGGGTCTCGCCGAACAGGTCGGTCAGGTGCCCCGAGGTCTCGGCGAACACCGCGGCGGGCAGAACCACATCGGCATAGGCGGTGGCATCGTCGAGGCTGGTGGCCACGGCCAGCCAGAAACGCAGCGGTGGCCGATGGCCCAGCGGCAGGTGACCCAGCGAGACCAGCCCGTCCACCTCGCTATCGGCCTCGAACCAGGTGTCGAGCCCGCGGCCGCCGTCGGCCGGCTCGATACCGATCTCCTGCACACCGCGCGAGTTGGCGCCATCAAGCAACGGCAGCAGCGCCGCGCCGCTGGCCGCGAACAGCTCGAGACAGGCTGCGCCGGCATCGCTCTGCATGAGCGCCGAGCCCCACACGACCACCGTGTCGGGGGCGTCGAGCAGGTCGGCGACCGCCGCGGCTTCGCCGCCGGGCAGCGGGCGACGGACGACCGTGGCGTGCGGCAGCAGGTCGGTGCCGAAGGGCTCCACGCAGCACAGTTCGGCGCCGTTGGCCAGCCCGGCCAGAATGGCCAGGAAGACCGGCGTATGGGCGAAGCGCAGGTCGCAGCGCACGCAGACGATGCGGCCTGCCGCGCGCAGATCGGCCAGCGTGGCGCTGGTCGCGGGGAAGTCGCCGTCGAGCAGCCTGGCATCGCTGTCCAGGTGTGGCGTGTGCAGCACGTCGAGCGCCAGGGAGCGCGCAGCCATCAACTCCTCGTCGAGCAGGTCGCGCGAGGCAAACACCGCCGGTTGCGCGCAGCCGGCCAGGCCTTCGGCCACCCGCGCCAGCGCGGTCTCCCAGTCGGTCTCGACCAATCGCCCATCGCGCCGCACCATGGGCGCGACCGCGCGGTTTTCGGGCAGCAGCGTCTCGACCACGGCGAAGCGGCCTTTGACGCACAGCGCGCTGTCGGGCGCTGGGCGGCTGCGGATGACCTGGTCGCCGACGGTGTCCAGTTCGATCTGGCAGCCGAGCCCGCAGAAGGCGCAGGTGCTCGGCGTGCTGCGCTCGGCGGGGCCGATCCACTTGTTGACCCGCTCCGAGAGCGCGCCCGTGGGGCAGGCGTCGACGCAGGAGCCGCAGAACTGACACGACGTCTCGGTGCGCGGCACATCGCCCGCGGTGAGCACCAGCGTGTCCTCGCCGCGCGCCAGCAGGCCGATGGCTTCGGCGCCGCGCACCTCGGCGCAGACGCGGGTGCAGCGCCCGCAGAGGACGCACAGGTTGGCGTCATTGTCGACGAACGGGCTGCGGCGGTCGACGGGCAAGCCGCGATGCTCGACGGGGTAGGGCATGTCGGTCAGGCCCAGCCGGTTGACCAGGCCCTGGAACTCGCACTGCCCATCGTTGGGGCAGAAGCGGCAACCGGTGACCGTGCCCGAGCGGCGCGCGGCGCAGCCGTGGTGCTCCAGGCAGTCGGTGTTGTGCAGACACAGCAGGCAGCCGGTGGGGTGCTTGGTGAGCAACAGTGCCATGGTCGAGCGGCGCAGCCTGAGCAGTTCATCGCTCTCGGTGTGCACCACCATGCCCTGCGCCGCGGGCTGGGTGCAGGCGGCGGGATAGCCGCGCAGACCCTCGACCTGCACAACGCACAGCCGGCAGCCGCCCATGGGCTGGATGCCGGGGTAGGCGCACAGCCGCGGGATGTCGACACCCGCCTGGTCGGCGGCGGCGAGCAGCGTGGTCCCAGCGGCGACCGCGACCTCGCGGCCATCGATGGTCAGCGTGACCAGCGGTTCGGCCGCCATCAGCGGCCCGCCTTTGTCGGTAGGCACGACAATGTTGTCGCATTAGCGCGCGGGGTCGAGCCCGCGTGGCGAAGAGGGTCGCAACTCACCTGGCCGTCTCCACTCGACAGTATACGGCCAGCGCGCCGGGCGCGCTGGTCCGACGTTGGTGCTGCTGGTCAGCGGTTGGTTCAACCAAGCTGCCACCAGCGGCGGTCGACCGGCAGCCGCGCCGGGATGGGGAGAGTGCTATACTGAAAGGCTGGGAGCACTATAGAGATGCGCATGGGTAGCCGCGTTGTGTGGGCGCTGACAGCGGGTTGGCTGGTGATGGCGGCGCTGTCGGCCGCCGTGCCGGTCGCGCTATCCGTGACTGCCATTGCAGACCGAACCGTGCAGCTGACCGTGGCCGAGGGCGGCTGCCCCAAGGTGGGCACGCGCTGGACCGACGCCGGGCACGACCTGGTGGGTGAGGTGGCCGCCGTTGATGGCCGGCTCGTCACCCTCACGCTCGACCACGCGTCCGCCACGCTGCGCCTCGGCGACATGGTGCGACTGACGGCCGACAAGACGGTGCCCGCGGCCGGGCCGGCGCCCACTGGCGTGCTGCCGGTGCTCAGCGTCCCCACCGTCGAGGGTCGTGTGTCGCGCGTCGATGGCGCGGCGCTGTGGGTTGCGGGCAGCGCTCGCCCCCTGGTCAAGCAGCCGGGCGAGTTGCGCCGTGAAGGCGCGGGTTTCGGGCAGGTGGTGTGGGATGGTGACGGCGACCCGAGCCAGGGCTGGAGCGGCGCCTGGCGCGCTGAGCCCGGTGCGGGCAGCCCACGGCTGGGCGATGTGGTACGGTACATCGCCCAGCCGGCGAGCGTACGCGCCGCCGCGCCGGTTGCCGCCACACACCGCAAGCCGACGCCGAGCGGCGCGGACAACATGGTGTCGGTGGACGACCCTGTGATGCGCCTGCTCGAGGCGCTCGCAGGTCGCGGCATGATCGCCGGCGCGGGCCGGCGGCAGTTTGCCGGCGCGGGAGTGGCCTCCTACACCCGGCTGGACATCGCCCGGTTCCTGGCTCCCACGCTGGCCCAGTTGGTCGACGACGACAGTCGGTGGCCGGTGCAGAGCATGGACTCCGCCACGGCGGCCATGCTGCGCGGCGTGGTCAGAGACTACCAGTCCGAGTTGGCTCTGGTCGGCACTGACCCGCGCCATGCGTTGCAGCATCTCGATACGCTGGTCAAGCCCGGCCTGCATGTGTTGGCCACGGCCGGCGTGGATGGGTCGGTGAGCAGCGACAAGGACGCGTTCGACGGGCGCGCCAGGGCGTCGGTGTTCGCCGGTGTCGGCCCGCAACTGACGTTCAGCGGCACGGTGAGCACGGAGAGCCTCGGCGCCATGCCGTCCGGCCGCGACCGCACCACGCTCGACACCTATTGGCTGCAGTGGCGGCCCAGCCGCTCGTTCACGCTGGGCGCCGGCCGCGCTTCGTTCCGCCTGGGTTCGGGCTACAACGACCTGCTGTGGTCGGACCGCGCTCTCTCGCCCGATCGCCTGATGCTCGACTGGCGCCTGTCGCTGTTCGGCCGGCCGCTGCGCATTGAGGAGAATGTCGGCTACTTCGACAACAACGGCGCGCGGGTCGTGGCTCTGCGCCGCATCGAGTACCAGCCCTGGCGCCCGCTGACCATCGCCGTCAACGAAGGGCTGGTGACGGACCGCGCTTCGCAGGGCCTGGCCGCCTTGGCGCTGCCACTCTATGCCGTGCGCTTCGTCTCGGGCAAGAGCGCCAACGGCGGCTACGGCAACTACGTGGGCAGCCTGGAGGCCACGCTGCGCGCCACCCGCCAGTGGTCGGTCTACGGCGAGTTCTTCCTCGACGACTTCGACTTCTCGCCCAGCCCGCCCAGGACCGCGACGCGTCGCGGCTGGCTGGGCGGTGTGCAGTACACCCCCGCGGGCGCGCTGCCGGGCACGAGCTACCGCTTCGAAGCCGCCATTCTGCCCGATACCGGCACCTACCTCGGGCAGCAGGACCGTGGCATGTCGTGGACGCGCGGCGGCTATCTCCTGGGCCACGAGTACGGCGAAGACTCCTCGGGCTGGCGCTTCTCGGCGCGGCAGCGCATGTCCCCCAAGCTGGACCTGCGCCTGGCCGCCGAGCATTTCACGCAGCTGCGCGAGAGCCCCGTCAGCCCATCCACCACCAGGCTGGAGGTCGGCGCGGGGTACAACCTCACGCGCTGGTGGAGCCTGGGCATGGGCTACCGCTACGAGCGGCGCACCAGCATCGGCGCCATCGCCGGCAACGACCGCCGGCTGCCAGCGTTGGTCGTCGGGCAACGGCCGGGGCGGAGACAGTGGCTGCCGCGAGCGACGCCAGGCGTACCACCAGCCGGCCACGTTGGCCAGCAGGGCCAGCGCGATCAGCACCAGGCGCGGGTTCGGCAGGGCCGGGCGCTCCGGCTCGTCGTGCAGCACTGGCGGCGGCGGTGGCGGCGTGGGTCGGGCGGTGGGCCGGCTCGGCAGCGGGGCGCCGAGGTCGGCGGTCGGCGGCAGGCTTGGCGCCTTGCCCAGCGCCCCCAGTTCGCGCGCTACGCACTGTACCACCAGGTCGGGCAGCGCCGTGACCGTGTAGTCCTGGCGCTCGACGTGATGCACGGTGGTGCCGGCATCGCCGCCCTTGGTGATGAACAGGAACCGCCCGCGCGTGAACAGCGCGGCCTGGCGCCACACATACTCGCGCAGGTCGTCGTCGGCATCGCCCGAGCCGCCGCTGGTCGAGACAGCGCAGATCTTGATGCCCTTGGCCGCGGCACGCTGGGTGACGGGCAGGTACTGGGTCTCCTGGTAGTCCAGGTGCGGCGGCGCATCGCCGACCAGGAAGGCCATGCGCAGCGCCGGCGCGGGCGACCACTGTAGTTCGTCGACCATGGCGCCGAGCGCCGCGTTGACGTCCTCGGGCTCATCGCCGCCGGCCTCGGCGCGCACGTCCCGCAGGTAGCCGCGGAACTCATCGACCGATTCGGTGAACGGCCTGGTCTGCGTGACATACGACTCGTTGCGGTCGCGGTACATGACCAGCCCGAGTCGCAGCCGCGGCCGGTTGGGCAGCTTGCCCACGCGCTGAGACACATCGCTGATGGTCTCGCGCAGCCGTTCGATCTCCTCGCTCATGGAGCCCGTCGTGTCCAGCACGAAGGCCACGTCGAGCGTCAGTCGGTCCTGTTGGCCACGGTTGGTGGTCAGCCGCCAGATGTCACCTTCGGGCCGCCGCGTGAACACCGGGCTGCCGGCGCCGTCCACTCCCACTTCCAGACTGTGCGGCGTCTGCGGGCCGGAGGCATTGGGGAAGAACACCGCCTGCCCGCCGGCGTCGGTGCGTGCGGTGAACTTGGCGCTGGGGATGCGCACCTCGGCATCGGGCACGGCGCGGCCCTGGGCGTCGGTGACCACGATGGTGTAGCGCTCGCGTACATCCACCCACGGCGCTCCGGCCGGCGGCGAGTACTTGCGTAGGTAGTCCAGGTACTTGCCGAAGCTCTGGTTGTCGTCGGTTTCGCCGGCGCGCAGCGGGTCGCCGACGGGCACCGCGCCGATGACAGCCCCGCTGGGCTTGGCCTCGGCGATGCCCTTGGCCACGCGGGCCGATCTTGGCGCAGGCGGCGCGGCGTCCGCGTCCATGGTCGCGACCGACGGCGGTGGTGGAGTGGCCGGCGAGCCCGCGGCCGGCGCCGTCGATCGCATGGACCACGAGGTCACTGACGGCGCTCGTGCGCTCATGGGTGGCGGCATCGAGGAGGCTGCGTCGACGCGGTCGGCCGCGCTGCCTGCCATCGGCGGCGGCTCTGCTTCCTCGCTCTTGGCCGGGAAGAGGACGTTGAAGGGCGCCGGCACCACCGCCAAGACCGTGCAGGCGCTCAGGCCCCAGGCCAACAGCGTGAACGGCCGGCGGCCCGACGGAACGAGAAACGCCCACCATGGCTGGACCACGATGCGGTCGGCGGCCTGCAGCACGCGCGCCTCGAATCCGCGCGGCATGGCCGGCAGCAGGCTCTCGCGGGCCAGGGCGTTGACCGCGCGCAACCGTGCCAAATCGGCGGCCAGGTCGGGGTTGCCGGCCAGGTCGGCTTCCAGGGCGGCGCGCTCTGCGGCGCTCAGCTCCTGGTCAAGGTAGGGCTGTAGTCGAGGGTCAAACGAGCGGTCGGCGCTCATGAGCGGTCCTCCAGGTAGGGGGCCAGCAGTGTGGCCAGGCGCGCGGTGCCGTGGTGCAGGCGCGAGCGGACCGTGCCGATGGGAATGTGCAGCACCCCGGCGATCTCGTCGTAGCTCAGCTCCTCGATGCAGCGCAGATGCACCGCCTCACGCTGGCCCGGCGGCAGATGGTCGATGGCTTCGCGCACCACGCCGGCCAACTCGCGGTTGAGCGCGGCCTGCGGCGGCGAGGTGCCCGAGTCGGGCAGGCTGTCGGTGTCCGCCTCCTCGGCCAGCCTCAGGGCGGGCCGACGCTGACGGCGGCAACAGCGCGCGGCGATGGTCAGCATCCAAGTGGTCAGCTTGGCCTCGCCGCGGAAGCTCGGCAGGGCGCGGTAGATGGCCACCCAGGCCTCCTGAGCGGCGTCGTCCGCGGTCTCGGGACCGACCAGCCGCCGCACGAAGGCGTAGATGCGTGGCCCATGGCGGGCCAGCAGCACGTCGAACGGCTCAACCAGCACGCCTGAGCGTAGCGCCAGTGCGGACGGTTCGGGTTCCGCTGCCACGGCATTTCTCCTACGCATGGGTATGTGCCCTTCCTGGCCACGGGAGTTCACGGCAATCGCGCCCGACTCACTTTGACCGGCCATCCTGGTCAAAACTGGCTATGCCGCGAACCCTCGCCGATCCAGCGTACTCCAAAGACTCGGCATCCCTCGTGACGACCAAGGAGCGTGGTTTCCCCGTGAGTGGCAAGTCTGGCACAACCAAGCCTCGCGCGTCGCGCAGTCGCGCGTCCAGCAAGCCCAAACCCGCGGCCGCGAAGCCGGCGGCGAGCCGGCCCAAGCCGGGCGGCCCGCGCGTGCCGTGGCTGACCACGCCGGTGATCGTGCTGCTGCTGGCCTCGTCGATGGTGCTGGGGCTGCTGGTGGCCAAGGGCGGCCAGATCCTGCCGGCGAGCTGGCGCCGGCCCGCCACCGTGCACCCAGACGGCCGGATCATCGGCGCCGAGCCCGCACCGCGTCGTGAGCAGCCCGAGTCGGCGGCGCAGACCAAGACCGGCCCGGCCAAGACGGGCGAGGCCAAGGTCGCCGAGGCCAAGACGGTGCCCGCCAAGCCGACCGCGCCGGCCTTGCCCGAGTCGGCGCCGCGCGTGGCTGGCGTGCTGTCGCCCCAGGAGCGGCGCGCGCGGCTGGCCCAGGTGGTCCTGCCGTCGAGCTTTACTACCGAGTGGGGCGGTGGTGCCGCCGTGCTCCGCGAATCGGCCAACGAACTGGCCCAGGGCCGGGCGGCCGGTGGGCGCGTGGCCCTGACCTTCGACGCCCATTTCGACAGCCTGCCGGTGGACAAACTGCTGGGTCTGCTGGCCGAACGGGGGCTGCGGGCCACCTTCTTCGTGACCGGCGCCTATGCCCGCAACGCGCCCGAGTCGGTCAAGAAGATCGCCGCGGCGGGCCACGAGATCGCCAACCACAGCGACACCCACGCCGCCTTCACCAAGCTGTCGGACGCCAAGTGCCTGGCCGAGCTGGAGCGCGCCGAGCAGTCCATTTTGCCGCTGGCCGGCGCCGCTTACCGGCCCTACTGGCGGCCGCCGCTGGGTGACCGCAACCTGCGCGTGCTGCGGGTGGCCGTGCGCAACGGGTTCCTGCCGGTCTACTGGACCATCGACACGCTCGACTGGCGCAAGGAAGCCACGCCCGAGAGCGTGCAGGAACGCATCAGCGCGCAAGGGCTGGTGGGCGGCGCCATCGTCCTGCAGCATGTGGGCAGCTCGGCCAGCGTGGCCTGCCTGCCCAGCGAGATCGCGCTGTTCCGCTCGCACAACCTGGTGCCCGGTTGCCTATCGGAGTTGTTGAGGTGAAGATCGGCCTGAGTGGCGCTACCTGGGAGCTGGGACCGCGTGCGCTGCGCGCGCGGTGGCTCTTCGCGTCAGCCTGCCTGGGCATCGGTCTGGCCGGTGGGGGCCGGCCCTGCCTGACCACCGCGCTGGTGGTCGCCGGCTACAACCTGCTGCTGCTCGGCGTCGCGCGCCGCCGCCGTCCGGCGGCCGCCTCGATCCTGGTGCAACTGCTGGTAGACAGCTTGGCCACGGCCGTGGCCATCCACTACGGCCGCACGCTCACGCCCGCGGCGCAACTGTTGTTCCTCTTCCCGCTGTGCCAGGCGGCGTTGCTGTGGCCGGGCGAGGGCCTGTTCCTCACTGCCGGCGCCTGCGGCGTGGCCTACGCGCTGGGCGACTGGGCCGGGGTGATGGGCTGGTGGCCGCCCAATCCCGCGTTCGACCCCGCCGATCCGGCGATCAGTTCGCTGGCCGCGGTGGCGCTGGTGCTGGGCGCCCTGCTGGCGGCGGCGGCCGGACTTAACCGCCTGGTGATCGCCCTGGCCGGCACCGAGCAGCGGCTCGACGCCAGTCAGCGCGACTACAAGCGACTGGCCGAGGGCCTGGAGGTGCAGGTGCGCGAACGCACCGAGGACCTGTGGCATACCAACGACCAACTCGTGGCTCGCCACCGCCAGATGACTCGCCTGCAAGAGGTGGACGCCGCCATCCACAGCTCGGAGAACATGAGCACGGTGCTCCAACGCGTGTGCGACGGGGTCAGCGAGTTCCTGCCCGAGACGCTCTGCGCCACGCTGCTGGTCGGCGACGACGGGCACCTGGCCCTGGCGCGTGCCTCGCGCAGCGCCGAGCGCCACCTGGCCGCGGTGGAGTCCATCCTTGGCCGGCCGCTGAGCGAGTGCCGGCTGGCGCTCACGCCGGGTACACCGGCCGCCTATGCGGTGCGTTCGCGCGAGCCAGTCATCACCCACGACGTGGCGCGGCTGACCGCGGCGCATGTCGGTTCGCCGCTGACCCAGGCGCTGTTGCCCGACATCACCCGCGTGCTGGCCCTGGCCAGCGCCGTGGTGCTGCCGCTGGCGGCCGATGGCGAGTGCCTGGGCCTGCTCGTGGTTGGCTCCCGGCGCACGCTCAGCCGTGACGACACCGAGCCCGTGCGCGCCTTCGCCACGCAGGCCGCCATCGCGCTGAGCCGCGTGCGCCGCGCCGAGGCCCTGCGCGACCAGCAGACGGCGCTGCGCAGCGCCTATGAGGAACTGGCCCGCAGCCAGGAAGCGGCCATCGCCACCGAGCGCATGAGAGCCGTGGGCGAGATGACCAGCGGCATCGCACACAATTTCAACAACGCGCTGACGACCATCATGGGCGTCACGCAACTGGTCATGCAGCGGCCCGAACTGCCACCGGACATCCACGACAAGCTCAAGCGCGTCGAGGGTGCCGCTGAAGATGCCGCGGTCATGGTCAAGCGCCTGCGCGGGTTCATCAAGGCCGGGCTGGACGCGGTCGCCCAGGCCGACTTCAACGACCTGGTGGACGACGTGGTGGGCTTCACCGACACCGTCTGGTGCCATGGCCCGCTGCGCGCCGACGCGCCCATCGACCTCAACTTCGAGCCCGGCGCCACGCAGTCGGTGCTGGTCGAGGCCACGGCCATCCGCGAGGTCATCACCAACCTCATCCTCAACGCGGTGAAGGCCATGCCCGACGGCGGCCGGCTGGACCTGCGCACGTGGGACGACGGGCCGCGCGTGGCGCTGAGTGTGCGCGACACCGGCGTAGGCATGGCGCCCGAGGTGCGGCGGCGCTGCTTCGAGCCGTTCTATACCACCGGCGGCGAGGAAGGCACGGGCCTGGGCCTGTCGCTGGCGCAGTCGGTCATCCAGCGCCATGGCGGCCAGATCCATGTGGACAGCACGCTGGGCGTGGGCACCACCTTCACGCTGTGGCTGCCGGCGACCGAATCGCAACAGTGCGTCGGTGCCAGCGAGCCTGGCGACGGCTGGACGCCGACCGCCGTGGGCGACGACACGGCAGGACTGAGGCCGCTGCACGTGCTGCTGGTGGACGACCACGCCGGCGTGCGCCAGACGCTGGGCAACCTGTTGCAGGCCACCGGCCACGCCGTGACGCTGGCCAACAACGGTGACCAGGCGTTGGCCATGTTCGACCCACGCCGGCACGACGTGGTCATCACCGACTGGGCTATGCCGGGCATGTCGGGCCTGCAACTCGCCCGCGGCCTGAAGCAGGCCAGCCCCGGCACCCCCGTGCTGCTGGTCACCGGCTACGACTCGCCGCTACCGCCCGAGGCGCTGGCCAGCGCCGACATCGACCTGCGCCTGCAGAAGCCGATCTCCACGGCCGACCTGGCTCGCGCGCTGAGCCTTGTCACCCAGCCGCCGGAGGCGGCGGTCGGGTAGGCGCGCAGCGCGGGGGACGTGAGCTGGCGCTCGCGCGGCGTAGGGCGTCGGGCGTAAGGGGTCAGCGACGGTCCGTGAGCGCGTGCGCCGAGCGGCCTACAGCCCAGGCGTTCCCCCACGCCCGACGCCCCACGCCGCGCGAGCCAACGGCTCGCGTCCCCGCCCGCCTACTTCTTCGCCCGCTTCGTCCCCGACACCGACACGCGCTGGCGCACTTCCTTCTCGGCGTCGTGGAAGACCTGGCCGCGCAGCGTGACCTTGAGCACGCCCAGCGAAGGCAGGCGGCGCACGAGCTCGTCAAGCTGGGCGCGGTTGATGAACTCGAGCTGCAGGCGGACGGTGGCGACGTGGTCACCGCTGGAGCGGATCGGCGCGGAGATGGTGTTGGCGCCGGTGATGTTGACACCGACCTCGCTCATCAGGCCCGCCAGATCGCGTAGCAGGCCCATGCGGTCGTTGGCGCGGATCTCCAGCGGCACGTCATACAGGGCGTGCTCGGTCTCCTGCCACTCGATGTCCATGACGCGTTCGGGCTCGCGTTCGCGCAGGTGGCGCACATTGGCGCAATCGGCGCGGTGGATGGCGATGCCGCTGCCGCGCGTCAGGTAGCCCACGATGGGGTCGCCAGGCAAGGGCAAGCAGCACTTGCTGCGGCGGAACATGACGTCGCTGGCGCCGGCCACGTTGAGCCGGCCCTGCTCGGCGCCGGCCTGAGCCGCGCGCGTGGCGATGGTCTCCACCTCTTCGGTGATGCCCGCCGCCTTCTCGGCCTCCTCGACGTCGGTCAGGATCTGGTGGAGCACGCCCTCGGCCGAGACGATGCGGTCGCCCAGCGCGGTGAGCAGATGCTCATCGGTGGCGAAGCTGCGGCGACGCGCCACACGTGTCAGCACATCCTCCACCGGCTGCTCGGGCTCGCGCCGGCGGTAGGTGGGGGGCAGTTGGCGGTCGCGGCGGAACAGGTCCTTGAGGTCGAGCTTCTGGCGCACGGCCTCGGCTTCGAGCAACTGCTGACCCGCCTCGACCAGCGTCTCGCGCTCCTTGCGCCGCAGATAGGCGCGGATGCGGGCGCGCGCCGTGGCCGTCTTGACGAAGCCCAACCAGTCGCGTGACGGGCCGGTGTTGCGCTGGCGCAGGATCTCGACGGTGTCGCCGTTGCTCAGCGCGTGGTTTAGCGGCTGGATGCGACGGTTGACCTTGGCGCCGATGCAGTTGTGGCCCACCTCGGTGTGGATGCGGTAGGCAAAGTCGACCACGGTGGCGCCCTTGGGCAGGTCGATGACCTCGCCCTTGGGCGTGTAGACGAAGATCTCCTCGTCCCACAGGCTGGCCTCGACCTCGCTCAGGAAGTCGCTCTCGCCCTCCTCGGTGTCGGCGCCGGGATCGCTGTCACGGGCCATCTCAAAGAGCTGGCGCATCATGGTCAGGCGTTTGGCGAAGGCCTCGTCGATGACGCCGTCGGACTTGTAACGCCAGTGCGCGGCGACGCCGTACTCGGCGGCGCGGTGCATTTCCTGGGTGCGGATCTGCACTTCCATCGGTCCGTGGCTGGGCACGATGACCTTGGTGTGAATCGACTGGTAGCCGTTGCCCTTGGCGTTGGAGATGTAGTCCGCGAAATGCTCGGGCTGATGCGGCCACAGGCTGTGGATGATGCCCAGCACCATGTAGCAGTGATGGTCGGTGTCGCAGATGACGCGGATGGCTTCGAGGTCGTAGATCTCCTCGAAGTCGATGCCCTGGCGCAACATCTTGTTGTAGATGCTGTACAGGTGCTTGGGCCGGCCGACGACGTCGACCTCGATCCCAGCCTTGGCGGTGGCCTCTTTGATGCGCGCCACCACGCCGTCGATCTCGGCCATGCGTTCGTCGCGGGTGCGCGCCACGCGACGCTCGATCTCGAGGAACGCTTCGGGTTGGAGGTAGCGCAGAGCCAGGTCCTCCATCTCCCACTTGATGCGCCAGATGCCCAGCCGCTCGGCCAGCTTGGCGTAGATGACCTCGGACTCGCGGGCAATCTTGAGCTGCTTGGCGCGGCGCTTGGCATAGAGCGTCTGCATGTTGTGCAGGCGGTCGGCCAGCTTGATGATCAGCACGCGCACATCCTGTGCGGCGGCCACCACCATGCGGCGCATGTTCTCGGCCTGCAGTCGGCGGTGTAGTTCGTCGTCGGAAGTGGTGTCGTCCTGGCCGGTGACATCGGCGAAGCGTACCGCGCTCAGGCGGGTCACGCCCTGGACGAGGTTGAAGACGACGTCGCCAAACTCCTCGCGCAGCCCCGTGGCCACCTCGTCCTTGAGCTTCTCGATGAACCGTTCCTGAGCCGTCAACTCGCGCTGGAGCTGCTCGGCCTGGCCCTTCTTGCCCGCGGCCTGGAGCTCTTCGAGGCGCACCCGGACGATCTTGAGTTCGCGTTCCTCATCCTGTGCGCAGTCTTCCACGGTGTCGTGCAACATGCAGGCGGCCAGGGCCATCTCGTCGGCCTCGATGTCGGCCAGAATGTGGCAGGCGGCCACGGGATGCGCGATGTACGGCTCGCCGCTCTGGCGCAGCTGCTTCTCGTGCACGTGCGCGGCAAACTCATAGGCGCGCTGCACGAACTCGCCGTCGGCGTCGGGCCGGTAGCGCTTGAGGCGCTCCAGCAGCTCGACGACCTCCTGGTCGATCATCGCCTTGGTCTTGGGCTCGGCGTTCATAGGCTCGGCTTCGCGCGCTGCAACATCACCCAGCACCGCAGCGCCAGCAAGGGCGACGCCAGCAGCGCGGCGGCGACGCCATAGTGTTTGCGCACATAAAGGTACATGCTTCGGTGATGGGCTTTGACCATCGCCGCGGGCTGTTGGTCGCTGGAGCGGCCGACCGCGTGGGTCACGCGGGCGCTGGGCAGATAGACCACGCGCCAGCCCGCGCGATGCGCCAGTAAACCCAAGTCCATATCTTCCACATACATGAAGTACCGCTCATCGAGCCCGCCCAGCGCCTCCACCAGTTCAGCGCGGGCCAGCAGGCAGGCGCCCGACAGCCAGTCCACCTCGCGCGGCCCGCGATGGTTCCACTCTTCCATTAAGTATGACCGCGCGAAGCGGTTGTTGGGCAACCAACGCTCTAGCGGCGTGTTGCGGAACAGCAGCGCCGACACCGTCGGGAAACGGCGGCATGACGGCTGCAGTGAGCCATCGCGGTTGAGCAGCATGGGCCCGAGCAGGCCCACCTCGGGGTTCGCGTTGGCGTAGCGCACCAGTTGCTCCAGCGCGTCATCATGCACGATGGTGTCGGGATTGAGCAGCAGGCGGAAGCGGCCCGTGGCCTGCGCCAGACCGACGTTGTTGCCGCGCGCGAAGCCCAGGTTGCGCCCCGTGGCGATCAGCCTGACCCACGGATAGTCGCGCCGCACCAGGCGCGCCGAGCCGTCGCGACTGCCGTTGTCGACTACCACCACCTCGGTCGCCAGACGCGAACACGCGGGTACCAGCGAGGCCAGACAGCGGGCCAGGTCGTCGCGCGTGTTCCAGTTGACGATGATGATGCTCAGGTCATAGGGCATGGAAGCCCATTGTGCGGGCCACCGGCGGGACTGTCAATCCGGCGCGGCGCAAGAAACGGTGTCAGGGACCGTTCTCGCGCACGAAAACGGTCCCTGACACCGTTTCTTGCGCCGCAGCGAGTACACATCTGTGTCAAAATGGCGGTACACTTAGGCATGAGGGTCGGGAGGGTTACGATGAATCGCGTTGGCTTGACGCGTCTCGCACGTCTGGCGGCGGTGCTTCTGGTCGCGGCTCTGGCTCGCGCCGACGAGGCGGGCGACCTGTATGCCGCGGCGGACACTGCCTACAACGGCGGACAGTTCGACAAGGCGTTGCCCAGCTTCCGGTCCTTCGTGGCCAAGTTCGCCAAGGACGAGCGGGCGGCCATCGCGGCCTATCGCATCGGCCAGTGCCTGGGCCAGTTGAAGCAGTACGGCGAGGCCGCCGACGCTTTCGATGCCTGCGTGCGCGGCTACGGGGAGTCGAAGTACGCGGATGGCGCGCTCTTCAACAAGGGCTACTACTACTTCTGCGCGGAGAAGTGGCAGCCCGCGGCCGCAGCCTACTTCGACTACACCAAGATTGGCAAGAAGCCCGATCTCAAGGCCAAGGCCTGGTTCTGGCGGGGCGAGGCGCTCTACAAGATGAGCCGGCCGGACGATGCGGCCGCCGCCTACGAGACGTTCCTGGCGTCGCCCGCGGAGATCCTTGCCGCCGCCGACTGCAAGGATCTGATCGGCTTCGCGCGGCTCGGCCAAGGCGTCTGCCACTATGCCGGCAAGCGCTGGGAGAAGGCGTTGGCCGGCTTCCGCCGCTACCTCGACGAGAACGCTGACGGACCCTCGGCCGACGAGGCCATGTTCTACGCGGCTGAATGCCACAAGCAGCTCGGCGCGGCCGACCAGGCCGTGGCCCTGCTGGCCAAACTGGCCGACACCTTGCCCAAGAGCGACTTCGCTCCCCAGGGGCTGCGCCGGATCGCCGCCATCGAGGCCGAGCGCGGCAATGTAGCCGCCTCCAAGGCCGCCGCCGACCGGCTGGCCAAGGACTATCCCGACCTGGCCAAGTACGCTGGCGAGGAGCGCTTCAACCTGGCCTATCGCCAACTCCAGGCCAAGAACTACGAAGCCGCCGAGAAGCTCTACCGCGATGCGCTCGAAGGTCTGACCGGCGAGCCGGAGGCCATCGGGCTGCTGGGTCTGGCCGAGGCCCGCTTTGGCCAGAGCAAGTGGACCGACGCCGAAGCCGCCTACCTGTTGGTGCTGCAGAAGCACCCCGACCACCCCAATGCGCCCACGGCGCAGGCGCGGCTGGCCGAGGTCTATCTGCGCGAGGCCAAGTTCCCCGAGGCCGAGAAGGTCGGGCGCGAGTATCTGGCCAAGTATGCGACCGGTAGCGACCTGGCCGTGGTGCGCTACAACCTGGCCTTCGCGGTGTGGAAGCAGGGGCGCGCCGAAGAAGCCATGAAGCTGTTTGACGAAGTGGTCGGCGCCGACCCCAAGGCCGACAGCTCGGCGCCCGTGCTCATCGAGATGGGGCGCTTCGGCATCGACTCCAAGCGCTGGGCCGATGCGCGCCGGGCCTATGAGCTGTACCTCAAGCACCACGCCACCAAGCCCGCCGCGATGACCGCGCGCTGGGGCCTGGCGCAGGTGGCCGAGGGCGAGGGCGACCAGGCCGCCGCCATCGCTGCGTACCGCGCGTTTGCCGATCAGGCGGGCACCGACCCGCTGGTAGCCGAGGCGCTGGGCCGGCTTGTCGACCTGTACCGCAAGGCGGGGCAGGAGGAGAAGGCGCAACTCGCCGGGCAGGAACTGCGGCGCAAGTTCCCCGGGTCGCAGCAGAGCGCCCGCTCGCTGCTCACCGCTGGCTACTCGCACTTCAACGCCAAGCGCTACGCTGAGGCCATCTTCGCCTTCGAGGCTTATCTCCGTGACTACGCCAAGGAGGACGGCGCGGCCGCCGCGTTGGCCAATCTGGCCGCCAGCTACTACCTGAGCACTGCGCCGGCTGACCATTACGCCAAGGCCGCCGAGGCCTACGCGCGCTTGGCCAAGGACTATCCCGCCGACAAAGCCGCCGAGGACGCGCTGTACTGGTCGGGCCAGGCGCTGCGTCAGGCCGGTGACGAGCCCGGCGCCATTGCCGCGCTGGACCAGTTCATCACGACTCATGCCCAGCACGCACGCGTCGCCAGCGCCCGGCTGGCGTTGGCGCAGCTGCTCTCACGGGCCAAGCGCTTCGCCGATGCGGTCAAGGTCCTGACCGAGGCCGTGGCGGCCGCCACCGAGCCCGCAGCTCGCGGCGAGGCCCGTTACGAGTTGGCCTGGGCGCTACTCGACGCTGAGCGCAAGGACGAAGCCTATGCCGCCTTCGCCGAGGTAAGCAAGGACGTGCCGGGCACTGACCTGGCCGCCGACGCGGACTTCCGGCTGTGCGGCCAACTGGTGGAGAAGGCACGGTATACGGATGCCGTGACCGCCTACGGCGATTGGCTCAAGGCCCACGACCAGCACAAGCTCAAGCCGCGGGCCCTCTACAATCTGGCCTGGGCGCAGGAACTGGCCGCCTCGTTCAAGGAGGCCGTGGCCACCTATGAGCAGGCTGGCAAGCTGCTGGACGATCCCGATCTGCGCGCCGCCTCGACCTACCGCCGTGGCTACTGCCTGTTGCGCGCGGGCGACGTGCCCGGTGCGCTGGCGGCGTTCGACGCCTACGACAAGGACAATCCGCAAGGCCGCAACCGGCCCGACAGCCTGTTCTATCGCGGCCAGGCGCACAGCCGCGCGGGCAAGTGGTCCGAGGCCGAAGCTGCCTTCAAGCAGTTGGTCAAGGAGTTCCCCGAGCACGCGCTGACCCAGAACGCGCAGTTCAACCTCGGTGTGGCGCTGCAGAATCAGTCCAAGTACCAGGCTGCCGCCGACTCCTACGAGCCGCTCTGCGCGGCCGACACCAAGCCGCCGGTGGATGCCACGTTGCGGGCCCGGGCCTTGCTCCAGCGTGGGCAGTGCCTGTTCATGGCGGCGCGCTACGCCGACGCCGTCACGGCGCTCAGCGGCGCGGAGACCACCGGCCTGACCGAGGTCCTGCCGGCGGCGCGCTACTACTTGGGCCGCTGCTTCCAGCAGCAGAACGACCCCAAGAAGGCCAAGGACACTTACGAGAAGGTGCTGGCGCAGCATCCTGGTACGGAGTGGGCTGAGAAGTCCAAGGCCGCGCTCGCCCAGATCCAGTTGCCCTGACTGGGCGCCAAGGGAGTCTCATGGAGTATCGACGCTACGGTCGTACGGACACGCTCGTCAGCGCCATAGGCTTGGGTGGCCACCGCGAGGGCATGGAGACGCGTGGCGGCCTGGCTCGCCAGGCGACGTTCCACCGCTCTGCCCAGGAGCGCGCGCGCACCGTCGGCGCCGCCATCGATGCCGGCATCACCTACTTCGACTCCACTTTCGGCTGCGAGATCGCCTCGCTGGGTGAGTCGTTGCGGCTGCTCGGCCGCCGCGACGGGCTGTTCGTCTCAGGCATGAGGGTCGACTTCTTCGGGCTCCTGCCCCAGTCGGGCCTCACGCCCGCTGCGTACCTGCGCAGCGAGGTCGAGAGCCGGCTGCGCGAGGCTGGGCTGGAGTGGCTGGACCAGTTCCTGATGGGCGCCATGGAGCAGGGCGATCCCGTCGGTCATCCGGCCGAGATGGACGAGGCCATGGCCGAGGCCGAGCGCCTCAAACAAGCGGGGCTCATCCGCCACGTGGGCTTCTCCTGCCACGACCCCAACTACGCCGCGCGGCTGTTGCGAGCCTGGCCTTTTGATTCGGTCATGTGCCCCTACAACCCGTCGAACCGCGTGGCCGAAGGCGACCTGCAGACCGCCGTACAGGACACCGGCGCGGCCTGGGTGGCCATGAAGTCGATGGTCTGGCGCCTCTATGGCATCCCCGCCAGCGTGCTGCGCAACCTCCGCGCGGAGGCGCTGGGGCTTGATTCCACCACGCCGATCGGCACGCTGGCCCATCGCTGGCTGCTCGACAACCCCCACCTGACCACCTGCGTCCCGGCTGCCAACTACCCCGAGGCAGTGGTCGAGAACGCCGCCGCGGCCGACCGCGGTCCGCTCACCGACGTCGAGCGAGCGCTGCTCGACCGCTGGGTGGAAGCCACGGCCGTGCACGGACACGTGCCGCTGGCGCTGGGCGGCCTGCTCGAAGACAACCTGCGCGTGCGCGTGTGCTCCATGGGCTTGGCTGGCGATAGGCTGGGCGTTCGGCCCGCGCCCATCGACCTCGAGGCCGACGGTGCCGAGGATGCCGCTCGGGCCGCGGCCGAGCAATTGCTGGCCGCGGCCCGGGCCGACCGGCGCTGGGCGGCGATGCTGCCGTAGGCGTGGGGCCGGGACGCGTCCCTCTTGCGCCGTCGGCCCGGCTCGGCGACAATCAGGGTCATGTACCGCTTGGACCGGCGAGCTCTGTTGCTCATCCTCACCGCGGGCCTGATGGGCTTCGCGGCGGTCGCTGCCTGGCGACTGGCTGGCCCGTCGCCACTGGCCCAAGCCACCGCCCAGCTCGACCAGGCGGCCAAGCTCGACGCCGAACTCGAGGCGGCCACCGACCCGGCCGCCGTGTCCAGCCAGCGCGACCGCCTGCTCGACGACGCCAAGCTGCGGCTGCGTCAGGTGCTCGCCCGGCATCCGGGCCTGCCCGAGGCCGAACTGGCCTTGGCCGAAGCCGTCTGGCGCGCCGACAGCGACCTGACCGAGGCCTGGAAGCATGTCAGCGCCGCGGTCGACATGCTGGCCAAGCTGCCGCCCGCCAAGCTCGCCAAGCGCCGGCCGAGCGGCCGCACCGGCGCCCAGGTGCTGGCTGAGGCCTATGCCGAGCGCGCCGGCTACCTGCTGGCCCGCCTGGGCGATGCTGGTTCCTCGGCCGACCCGCTAACGCGCCACTCGCTCTCCCAGGCCACCGCCGACCTGCAGGCGGCCATTGCGCTCGACCCGCAGCCGCGTTACCAGTTGATGCAGAGCGGCCTCAGCCGCCTGGACTCGGGCAACGGCGCGCCGCTCGATCCGGCGGCGCTGAGCACCCGGCCGGTGGCCAAGTAGGGGCGCACGGCGGGTATACTGTCGCTCGACCATGAGCATCCATCTCGAACTGATTACCCACGACCCGGCGACGAGCGCGCGCCGCGGCCAGTTGCACACCCCGCACGGCATTGTGCAGACGCCGGTCTTCATGCCCGTGGGCACGCAGGCCACGGTCAAATCGCTGACCTGGGACGACGTCTGGACCACGGGCAGCCGCCTGTGCCTGGCCAACACCTACCACTTGTTCCTGCGTCCGGGAGCCGAGGTGGTGCAGGCGCTGGGCGGGCTGCACGGCTTCACCAGCTGGCCCGGGGCGTTCCTCACCGACAGCGGTGGCTTCCAGGTCTTCTCGCTGGAGGGCCTGCGGAAGGTCGACGACGACGGCGTGCGCTTTCAGTCGCACCACGACGGCTCGTACCATCAGCTCACGCCCGAACGCTCGATCCTGGTGCAGGAACAGCTCGGCGCGGATATCATCATGTGCTTTGACGACGTGGCTGGGTGGGGCGTGGATGACGCGCGGCTGCGCCAGGCCATGGGCCGCAGCCTGGTCTGGGCCCGGCGTTGCCGCGACGCGCATGTCACCGACCAGGCGCTGTTCGGCATCGTGCAGGGCGGCTTCGACCGCGCCTGTCGCGAGGAGAGCGCCGCGGGCATGGTCGAGCTCGATCTGCCCGGCTACGCGCTGGGCGGGCTGAGCGTTGGCGAGCCCAAGGAGGTCATGCTGGAAGTGCTCAGCTATGGCCCCGCTCTGCTGCCCGAGGGCAAGCCGCGCTACCTGATGGGCGTCGGCTGGCCCGAGGACATCGTGGCGGCGGTCAGCGCGGGCGTGGACATGTTCGACTGCGTGCTGCCTACGCGGCTGGGCCGCACGGCGGCGGCGCTGACCTCGACCGGTCGGGTCAACATCCGCAACGCCAGGTACGAGCGCGACGAGTCGCCGCTCGATGCCGACTGCGACTGCACCACCTGCCAGCGGCACTCGCGGGCCTACATCCGCCATCTGGTCAAGGCCAACGAGATTCTGGGCGCGCGGCTGCTGACCTACCACAATGTGTCGTTCTATCAGCGACTGATGCGCGACATCCGCGCGGCGCTGGACGCCGGAACGTACGGCGCCTGGGCGGCGGCGTTCTGGGCGCGAGGGGTGACCTGGGCGGGTAAGGTCGGCGCCTCGGCGTGACGCTCCGAGTGCAGCCCGCTCACTTGATGGTCAGGAACTCCATCTTCTCTTTGTCGAGCAACAGCAGCTTCAGCAGATGGCTCTTGATGCCGTTGCGGTCGATCGTCACATCGACTTCCACCTCGTAGGTCGTGTTGCGGACCTTGGGGAAGCCGGTGACCGGGTCGAGGATGTCCTCACCCTCGATCTTGGCAAACGGAAGGTCGACCGAGACCTCCTCGCGGCCGCTGTTGACGAAGTTGAACCAGCCCTCGGAGAGCAGTCGCATGGAGCCGTCGGGCGCGTCCTTGGCGGCGACGCGGATGCGCTCGGTGGTGGTCATGGTGCCCACGCGCAGGTCCTCCTTGTGCTTCTGGGTCCAGCGCTGCTCGGCCTGTACCTGCTCCTTGGGATAGCGCTTGAGCCGATAGGAGAGCGTGTTGAGCACGTTGTCCTTGCCATACAGCGCGCGCAGGCGGTCGTCGAAGAAGGCCTTTTGCATCGGACGATCGAAGGCATCGGCGCTCTTGGCCTTGATGTCCGTGACGATCTTGTCCAGCCCGTCCACCGAGATGACCTCGCCCGTGGGCTGGGCGCGGAAGGTGTAGGTCTGCCCGCTGGCCGCCTTGGCGAAGTCCTTGGAGGTGGTCGTGGCGCCGTCCAGGCCTGTGCCGACCTCCTCGCTCATCTCCTCGCCATCCCAGATCTTCTGGCGGAAGCGCGAGAGCGTGGCGCGGATGGTGAACTCGCCCTGGTCATTGACCTCCAGCACGTCCCATCGCTCCCAGCGCTCGTCCTCAACCTTGGCCTTGTGCTTGGCGGTCTGCCGCAACGTGATGGTCTGGTCCGAGGTGGTCACGGTATGCAACAGCCAAGCCATCCCGGACTTGGGCTGATAGCGCAAGGTGCGTAGCGGACCGGTGGGCTGGTCCTCATCGTCCTGCGCCAGGCCGGCGGCGACCACGGCCAAGGCCATCGCGAGCAGTACCAGAAGTCTCTTCATGACGACCCTCCGTGGGCATAGGCCGCGCATTCGGCACGGCGGGGCTGTTACCTTCTTGTACCCAAAAGCGAACAGCTCGCGCGAACCGTTCCCGGTCGCGCGAGCTGCCAGCTCAGCTGATTGCGGCCAGGCTCAGTAGCCCATGCCGCCCATGCCGTCCATGCCACCGGGGCCACCGGCGGGGGCCGGCTTGGCCTTTTCGGGCTTCTCGGCGATGGCGCACTCGGTGGTGAGGATCATGCCGGCGATGGAACCAGCGTTCTCCAGCGCCAGGCGGACCACCTTGGCGGCGTCGACGACGCCCTCGGCGAACAGGTCACCGTAGGTGCCGGTGCCGGCGTTGTAGCCGAAGTGCGCATCGTCGGTGGCGAGCACCTTGTTGCAGACCACCGAGCCTTCGAGCCCGGCGTTGACCGCGATCTGCTTGAGCGGACGGGTCAGCGCGCGCGCCACGATGGCGATGCCCGCGCGGGTGTCGGCCTGGTCGTCGGTGAGGTCGGCCAGCTTGGCGGCAGCGCGGGCCAGGGCGGTACCGCCACCGGTCACGATGCCTTCCTCAATGGCCGCGCGCGTCGAGTTGAGAGCGTCTTCGTAGCGCTGCTTGCGCTCCTTGAGCTCGGTCTCGGTGCTGGCGCCCACGCGGATGACCGACACGCCGCCGGACAGCTTGGCCAGCCGTTCGGACAGCTTCTCTTTGTCGTAGTCCGAGGTGGTCTTCTCGATCTCGTTCTTGATCTGCTTGATGCGCCCGGCGATGGCGTCAGCCTGGCCCTGGCCACCGATGATGGTGGTGGTGTCATGGGTGACGGTGACCTTGTCGGCGCGACCGAGCTGCTCGAGGGTCACGTTCTCCAGCGGAACGCCCAGCTCTTCGGTGATGAAGGCGCCACCGGTGAGGACCGCGAGGTCGCCCAGCATGGCCTTGCGGCGGTCGCCGAAGCCCGGCGCCTTGACCGCCACCGAGCGGACGATGCCGCGCAGCGCGTTGACCACCAGGGCGGCCAGGGCCTGGCCCTCGACGTCCTCGGCGATGATGACCAGCGGCCGGCCGGCGCCGTGGATCTGCTGGAGCAGCGGAACCAGCGAGTTGACGTCGCTGATCTTCTTCTCCCACAGCAGGATGTACGGCTCTTCGAGGATGGCTTCCATGGCCTCGGCATCGGTCACCAGGTACGGCGACAGATAGCCCTTGTCGAACTGCATGCCGTCCACGTGCTCGATGGTCGTCTCGGAGGTCTTGCCCTCCTCGATCGTCGCCACGCCGTTGTGACCGGCATTGTCCAGGGCCGTCGCCACCATCTCGCCGACCTCGGGGTCGTTGCCGGCGATGGTCGCCACGTTCTGGTAGGCGGCCTTGTCGCTCACGGGCACAGCCTGCGCCTTGAGCAGCTCGACCACATGCGCCACGGCCTGGTCGATGCCGCGCTTGAGCAGCAACGGGCTGGCACCGGCCTCGACGTTGCGCAGGCCTTCCTGCAAAATGGCCTGGGCCAGGACCGTCGCGGTGGTCGTGCCGTCGCCCGCCACATCGTTGGTCTTCTTGGCCACTTCCTTGACGAGCTGCGCGCCGAGATCCTCGATGGGATCGGGCAGCTCGATTTCCTTGGCCACGGTCACGCCGTCCTTGGTGACGATCGGCGAGCCCCAGCTCTTCTCGATCAGCACATTGCGGCCACGCGGTCCGAGGGTCACCTTCACGGCGTCAGCCACCTGGTCCGCACCCTTTTGCATCTTGGTGCGGGCGGTGATGTCATATGCCAGCAGCTTGCTTGCCACGGTCTGCTCCCTTGAGGGTCGATGCTACTCGCGCACCGCCATGATGTCGCTGACGCTCAGGATCTTGACATCCTTGCCGTCAATCTCGATGTCCGTGCCGGCCCACTTGCCGTAGATCACCACGTCGCCGACCTTGACCGGCATCGGCACGCGCTCGCCGCTTTCCAGCAGCTCGCCAGGGCCGACTTCCACGACCACACCCTCGGTCGGCTTTTCCTTGGCCGACTCGGGCAGGACGATACCGCCCTGGACGACTTCCTTCAGCTCCTTGGGCTCGACGACAACACGGTCGCCCAACGGCTTGAGACCCATGGTTCTCCTCCTTGGCATGCTCATTGGCTACACGAAAACTCGTAGGCGAGCCTAAGGCGCGCCCGGTGCTTGGGCCATGAGTCAACCCGAGGGGTGTCACGCCGGTGTAAAGAGCCGACCCCTCTGGTGTAACAACGCGGCCCTGGATCCGGCTTGGGCCGCTTGGTCGATGCGGCCATCGCTGGTATCGTTGGGACCGATGTACACCCTACCCGCGGATCTGGTCATCTTCGACTTCGATGGCGTGCTCTGCGCCGCCGAGCGCTTCACCCCCGACGCTATTCGCGACGGCCTGCGCGCGTTTGCCCAACGGTGCGGCGTGCCGATCGATGAGCCCGACGAGGCCGCGCTGCTGGCCACGCTAGGCTACCCGTCGCACCAGACCTACCCGCCGATGCTGCCGGAGAGCCTCCGCCCGCGCTGGCCCGAGATGCATACGCTGACACTGGACGCCATGGAGCGCCGCATCCGGGCCCTGGGCCGGTGGGGCTGCCTGTACGACGGCGTGCCCGAGTTGCTGGACGATCTGCTGGCCGACGGCCGCACGCTGGCCCTGGCCAGCAACTGCAGCGAGCGCTACCAGGCGGTGCACCGCGAGGTGCACGGGCTGGACCGCTGGTTCACCCACCAGTGGCACGCACAAGCGGCAGGCATCGGCAGCAAGGCCGATATGGTGGCCCGCATTCTGGCCGACACGCCCGCGTTACGGACGAGTGTTATGGTAGGCGACAGACTAAGCGACAGGAATGCTGCCGCGGCGCACCGCGTGCCCTTCGTGGCGGCCGCGTACGGATTTGGCTGCGCGGCGGAGTGGGATGGCGCGGTCGCGGTGGCCGACCATGTTGTGCAACTCCGGGCGATCCTGGGCGTCTGATCTGGCGTGCAGGGAGGGAATTCGATGGCGATGGGCACCACCGGTGGGCCGGCTTCCGCACCGCCGGTCAGCAGCATGGACGTCTTCGTCGCGCGACAGCCCATCTTCGGGCCGGACCGGCAGGTCAAAGCCTACGAACTCCTCTATCGATCCTCGCACCAGAACACGTTTGATGGGACGGATGGTGATACGGCGACGTCGCGCCTGTTGGTCAATGCCTTCCTGACCTTGGGCATCGACACCATCACCGGCGGTCGGCCGGCCTTCGTCAATTTCACGCGTAATGCGTTGCTGCAGGAGTTCCCCACGCTGCTGCCGCCCGACCGGCTGGTGATCGAGGTGTTGGAGGACGTGGAGCCCGACGAGCAGGTGGTGACTGTCTGCCGCAACCTCAAGGCGCTGGGCTACACCTTGGCGCTGGACGACATCATCAGTCTCGACCGCCGCTACGACGCGCTGCTTGAGCTGACCGACGTGGTCAAGGTCGACTGGATGCTGGCTGACGACATCCAGAAGCAGGCGGTGGCGCAGCGCTGCCGTCCGTACCGCATCACGATGCTGGCCGAGAAGGTGGAGTCCGAGGAGGAGTTCGTCGACGCGGTCCGCCTGGGCTACACGCTGTTCCAGGGCTACTTCTTCTGCCGGCCCAACATCATTGCCGGGCGCGATGTGCCGGCCGCCAAGACCAACTACCTGCGCCTGCTGCGCGAGGTCAACAGTCGCGATTTCGATCTGGGCCGCATCGAGAACGTCATCAAGAGCGAGTTGACGCTCTCCTACAAGCTGCTCAAGTACCTCAACTCGGCGGCCTTTGGCTGGCGCCGGCAGATCAGCTCCATCAAGCACGCGCTGGTGGCCGTGGGCGAGCGCGAGTTGCGCAAGTGGATGTCGGTGCTCTGTCTGACCCAGATGGCCGACGACAAGCCGCCCGAGCTGGCGCTGCAATCGCTGGTGCGCGCGCACTTCTGCGAGCAGATGGGCAGCCTCGTGGGCATGGCCGACCGATCGACCGACCTGTTCCTGGCGGGCCTGTTCTCCATGCTCGACACGATCATGCAGCGCCCGCTGGCCGAGTGCCTGGAGCAGGTGCCCATCGCCACCGAGGTGCTGGACGCGCTGATCGAGGGCAAGGGCCGCATGCGCGACATCCTCGACGGTGTGGTAGCCTACGAGCGGGGCGATTGGGCGGCGGTGAGAGCCGTGGCCGACAAGCTGGCGGTTGACCCCGAGCGGGTCTCGGAGACGTACTTGCAGGCGGTCAAGCGCGCTGATACGCTCTTCGCCACCACCTAGCAGGTAGACGGCATGGAACAAGTATCTCATATCCTGGTCATCGACGATGACCGGCGGCTCACCGATGGCCTGCGCATGGCGCTCGAGCGCGAAGGGCATCGCGTGACCACGGCCCAGGGCGGCGAAGAGGGCTTGGCGCACGCCATCCGCGAGCGGCCGGATCTGGTTGTGGTCGACCTCAACCTGCCCGATCTGGACGGCCTGGCGGTCTGTCAGCGCCTGCGTCAGCGGACCTACGTGCCGATCATGATCATGACCGGCGCCGCGGTCGAGGAGCAGGACAAGGTCGTCGGGCTGCGCTTTGGCGCCGACGACTACCTGGTCAAGCCGTTCGGCGTGGCCGAGTTCTGCGCGCGTGTGGAGGCTCTGCTGCGACGGTCGTCGGTCTACGCCGCCGGGCGCGACCGTGAACTGCGCGCGGGCGATCTGCTCATCGACCGCGAGGCCTACACGGTCCGGCGCGGCGACCACGCGGTCGACCTGACGCCCAAGGAGTTCGAGTTGCTGGTGGCGCTGGCCGAGTACCCCAACCGGGTACGCACCCGCGACTACCTGCTGGAGCGCGTCTGGGGCTACACCAGTGAGATCCGCACGCGGACGCTGGACATGCACATTCGCCGGCTGCGCGAGAAGCTCGAAGAGGACCCGGCGGAGCCCCGGCTCATCCAGACGGTGATCGGCGTGGGCTACAAGCTGGTGGCATGAGGTGACGGCATGGCCGAACGCGCTGAAGGCACCGACGCGCTGACCCAGCCCTGGCTCGCCGAACTGCTGGCGGCCAGCGCCGAGGGCATCGCCCTGTACGATCCGCAGGGCCGTATCTCGCGCGCCAATGCGCTGTTGGCCGAGCTGGTTGGCCTTGGCGACGACGAACTGCTGGGCCTGGGCATCGACGATCTCTTCCACGATCCCAGCTACAGTCTGGCCGTGGCCGCTGCGCGTCAGCGCGGCCGCTGGCACGGCATCCTCAGTGTGGGCGAGCGCGAGGTCGAGGCGCACCTGGTCATGGCCCGCGACGGCCATGGCGTCGTGCTGTGCCACGACATCTCCGAGCGCCTGGAGTTGGGCCGACGCGCCGAGTCGTTGGCGGCCCTGGCCGCCGAGCATGCCAGTCGCGCCGAGGATGCTCAGGCTCGCGCCAGCGAGCAGAGCTAGCGCCTGACCGGTCTGTACCAGATGACCGTCAACGCGCTGGAATCGGCCACGGTGCACGACACGGCGGCGCGCCTCTGCAACTCGCTGCGCGGCGATCTGGGCGCGGAGAACGTGGCGCTGTGGCTGCATGACGCCCACCAGGGCCTGCTGCGGCGCGTTGCGGCCGTGGGCCCGCGGGCGTCTGAACTGCCCGAGGTGTTCGCCCGTCAGGTGGCTCCCCAGTGCGACGAGGCGCTGCTCACTGGGCGCACGGTCCCGGTGGCCGACCTCGGCCTGCTGAGCGGCTTCGCGGCCATTCCGCTGGCCGGCCGCGAGCAGCCGCTCGGGCTCATCACGCTCGATAGCCAGCCCGACCCCGAGAAGGTCCAGGTCTACGCGCCGCACGTGGCCACGGCGGTCAACAACGCCATCATGGCGGATGAGCTGGTACGGGCCAACAGCCAGTTGCGCGCCGTCGACCAGCAAAAGAGCGAGTTCCTGAACGTCGTGGCGCATGACCTGCGCACCCCGTTGACCTGCATCCGCACCTACACCGACCTGCTGCGCATGTACGTCGACGAGCCGCCGGAGACCTATCGCGACTTCCTGACCATCATCGCCGAAGAGACCGAGCGACTGGGTGAGTTGCTCGACAACTTCCTGGATCTGGCACGCATCGAGAACGCCACCATCCGCTACGAGGTCGAGCCGGTGGACCTGGACGAGATCCTCGAGCACTTCGCCAATGTCTACCTGGCCAAGGCGGCGGCCGAGGCCATCATCGTCGGTCGCCGCGTACAGCCGCAACTGCCGACCATCCAAGCCGACCGGCGGCGGCTGGAGCAGGTCTTCTCGAACCTGATGTCCAACGCCTTCCGCCACACGCCGCGCGGCGGCAGCGTGATGCTGGCCGCGGTGGCCGATGACGGCGGTGTGCGGGTCATTGTCGACGACACCGGCCCGGGCGTGCCCAAGGAGGATCGGGCGCGCATCTTCGAACGCTTCCGCCAGGCACGCAACGCGGATCGCTCGGGCGGCGGCACCGGCCTGGGCTTGGCCATCGCCAAAGCCATTGTCGCCGACCATGGCGGCCGCATCTGGGTGGAGGACGCGCCCGGCGGCGGAGCGCGGTTCTGTGTCCATCTGCCGTGGCAGCCGCCGCCCGGTGCCGCGGTGTTGAGGGGTGACCAGTGAGCGGCAAGGTGGTGGTCATCGCCGACGACGAGCCGCGACTGCTGGCCTCGCTGGCCTTCATCGTGCAGCGCGAGGGCGGCCAGCCGGTATCCGCGCCGGACGGCCTGGCCGCGCTGGCGGCGATCCGCGAGCACCGGCCGGTGCTCGCCCTGCTGGACGTGATGATGCCGGGCATGGACGGCCTGGCCGTGACTCGCGCCGTGCGGGCCGACCTAGCCCTGGCGGCGCTGCCCATCGTGGTCATCACGGCGCTGGGCCAGGCTGACCATGAGCGGCAGGCGTTGGAGGCCGGTGCGACACGCTACCTGCGCAAGCCGTTCGATGTGGCGGCGCTGCGGGATCTGATCGCGGGGTATCTGAGGGCGTAGCGACCGGTCGACGGCCGTGGATCGGCGCCATTGCCACCCGCGGCGCCGGAGAGCCGTCACTGGCAGGTGCGCCGTTCGTTTGTCAGCCGGGCCGGTCGGGCATAACTTGTGAAAGGGCAACGGTCATGACCAAATCGCAGAACCGCAGGCGACTGCGCATCAACGCCCGTTGGCTCGGCGGCAGCCTGCTAGTCGCTGTACTAGCGGCGGAGGGTTCGGACCTTGCCGCGCCGCAGAGCGCAGCGCTGGCACTGCTAGGCGTCTCGGGTGGGGCGGGGTTTGTGGCCGCGTGCGCGCTGCACGGCCTGCTCCTGGGTACTGTGGCCAACGACCTGGCCACACTCGGTCAGGTCGGTGCCGGCGTCTTCATCGCCATCACGCTGCAGGCCGGGCCAGAGTCCACACGGGCCCTGTCGGCGGCGTTGCCGGGCACCGCTCTGGTCGATGTGCTGGTGCCGCTGCTAGGCATGGCCATGTTCGGGTTCCTGCGGCTCCTCTGGCGCATGATGCCGTTGACCCACGACTTCTACGACTCCCGCTACCACTACGACGACGTGGTGGACGACCCGCCAGCCGCGCCGACTGGGCGCGCCGCCAGCTCTCCAGCAAGCGGTCGCATCTGACCGCAAGCGCCAGACGGGCCCGGGCGCGTACGACGCCCGTCGCCAGCGCCGCTTGGCCTCAGCGCCGGTTGCCGGCCCGTCCCTGGGCCGTATCGAGCACCAGGCGCACCTTCTCGGCCAGCTCCGGCGCGGTGAAGGGCTTGGAGAGCAGCTCGGTGGTACCGAGCGTGGCGCCCATGCCGGCCAGGACCGACTCCGCGTAGCCCGACACAAACAGCACCGGCAGGCCGATCCGTTCGCTCCTGGCGGCCGCGGCGACTTCGGCACCGCTCATCTCGGGCATCACCATATCCGTCAGCAGCAGATCGACGGTCCGACTCGTGTCGCGCAGGATCTCCATGGCCTGGTGGCCCGAATTGGCGACAACGACGGTGTAGCCCAGGTTCGTGAGTACGCGCTCGGTGATGGTCAGCACCGCCACCTCGTCCTCGACCACGAGGATGGTCTCCGAGCCGCCCGGGATGGCCTCGGCCTCCACGCTGGGCGCGGAGTCGAGCACGGGTGCCGTGGTGCTCGGCACGTAGACGCTGAACACCGTGCCGGCGCCGGGCGCGCTGTCGCAGCTGACATGAGCGCCGTTCTGGCGTGCCAGGCCGAAGACCACGGCCAGGCCCAGGCCAGTGCCGGTGCCGGTTGGCTTGGTGGTGAAGAACGGCTCGAAGACACGCTGCCGCGTCGCCTCGTCCATGCCATGGCCGGCGTCGCGGACGGACAGCAGCACGTGCGGACCGCTGACCGGGTCGAGTTCGTTTTCGAAGACGGTGTTGTGCAGGTCGGCCCGCGACGTCTGGATGGTGATCGAGCCGCCGGCGGGTGTGGCGTGGCCGCTGTTGACCACCAGGTTCATGATGATCTGTTCGATGTGGCCTGGGTCGGCGGTGACGAAGCAGGGCTGGCTGTCCAGCTCGAGCGCAAGCTGGATGTTGGCCGGAACCAGGCGCTTGAGCATCCGCTCCATGCCGACGACGACGTTGTTCAGGTCGATGGCGCGGGCGCGGCCGGTGTCCTGCCGGCTGAAGGCCAGCAGTTGGCGGGTCAGCTCGGCAGCGCGGCCGACAGCGCGCTGGATCTCGTTCAGGTCGCTGACGATGGGGCTGTTGGAGGGTGTGGTCAGGCGCAGCAGGTCGCAGTAGCCGGTGATGGTGGTGAGCACGTTGTTGAAGTCGTGCGCCACGCCGCCGGCCAACTGGCCGACGGCTTCCATCTTGGCGGCCTGGCGCAGGCGCGCGGTCATCTGTTCGCGCTCGTCCTGGGCTTCGTGCCGCTCGGTGACGTCGCGGGTCACACCGATGAAGCCGATGGCCTCGCCACCGCGGATCAGCGCCTGGACGCGCGACTCCGTCCAGATGAGCGAGCCGTCACGGCACGGCTGCTGGAGGTCGAACGTGCGGACCGGTGGTATCTGGCCCGCGGCGATGAGCGCCAGGTTCTCGGCCAGCGCTTCCATGGCGACGGCCAGTCCGTCCGGCGTGAGCGCGTCGGCCAGCGTGTGGTGGCCGACGATCTCCTCGGGACGCCAGCCGCGCATCTCATAGATCGATGGGCTGGCGTAGGTGAAGCGTCCTTCGAAATCGCAGGTCCAGATGACGTCGATGACGCTATCGGCCACCAGTCGGGCGCGGGCCTCGCTCTCGGCCAGGGCGTCGGTATCTCGCTGGTGACGGATGGCCTGGCTCAGGCTGGCCACCGCGCTCTCAAGGAACACCTCATCGGCCGGGTCGAACAGGTCGTCGCTGTGGCAGTTGTCGAACCCGACCACGCCGGCGAATTCGTCGCCGACCAGCACAGGCAGGACCAGCAGGGCCTGGACGCCGTGGGATTCCAGTAGCTGGCGCTCGACCTCGGGCAGCTCGGCAACGCGACTGTGGAGGCGATCGCCGTGTGGGAGCACCGTCAGCCAGCGGGCCATTGGGCCAGAGTAGGAGACGTTGACCGTGCGGTCACGCTGCGAGGCGATTCCAGGGCCGCACCACTCGGCGCAGGTGCGCACGTGCACCACGCCGTCGGCATCGGTCTCGTGGAGGAACAGGCGCACACGGTCGGCGCTGGAAGCCGGGCCCAGGCAGTTGACGAAGCGCTGCAAGTGATTGTCATCGATCCCGGCCAGCAGTTCGCGAGTGCTGTCGGCCAGCGCCGTCAGACGGCCATCGGCCCGCGCCGAGCGGGCTCGTTGGTCCGACTCACGCGCCAACAGGCTGTTGATGGCCTCGGCCAGGGCGCTCAGCTCGTCGCTGCGCCCGTCGGTGGGCGCCTGCCCGACCGGCGGCTGGTCCACGTCGATGCTGGCCACGAATTGCCGTACGCGGGCCAGACGCGAGAGCACCATGCGGTCGAGCAGCACCAGGCAGCATACGGCCGCGACCGCCGTGAGCAGCGCCATGATCAGCGCCAGTTCGAGGATCGACGCACGGTGGCGCAGCATGGCGCTGCGCGGTGTGTCGTAGCGCAAGACGGTCGCCAGCCGCCCCTGTTCATCGTTCAAGGCCATGAGACCGACGATCGTGTCGTGCTGAGTCATCAGCACGGGCTGCGGATCGGCCAGACCGCTGCTCAGTCGCTGACGCGCGGCTGCCGGCACGCTGGTCGACGCGGCGTCGACCGGCGTGCTGGCGACTCCGCTGAGCTGCGCGATGCGGCCCAGTTGCAGCGCATCAAGCGGCCACAGCACCAGCAGCACACCGGCCGCCGGGCCCTTACGTTGGCTGGTCAGCACCGGGCTGGCCGCACAGAGCATGGGTCGACCGTCGACAACGCGCACCGCGCGTGTGCCGTTGGCCTCCAGGCTCGCGGCGAGCAACTTGGGGTCGTCGCGCAACAGGCGGCGAACGGAGTCGGACGGCGTGGTGGCGCGACCCGTGCGCGGATCGACACCGAGCGCGACGAGCGCCTGGCCATCGGGCTTGGCGAGCAGCAGCTCGGCGAACTGCTGGTGCTGTAGGGTGAGGGGATCCAGATTGGCCGCCACGAACGCCGGGTTGGGCTGCCGGCAGTAGGCATACGTGTCGTCCCAGTTGGCGTAGTCGGTCACGCGTCGGTGCAGCTCACCGACCTGCTCGGCCAACGTGGCGCGCAACCGCCCGGCGCGAGCCTGCGCTTCCTCGCCGTCGGCGGCCACCGCGTCCTGCAGCCCGGACCGCATGACTACCAACAGCACAAGCATGCTCAAGGTGAGCAGGACGGCGGCCACAATCACCAGCGCTTTGGCCCGAATGCTCATCTACCAGGTACCACTCTCTGCGGCATGGCGACGCCATGTGCCATGAGTATGAATCATAAGCCCACAAACGCCAGACGGCAGCGTTCACAAGGATGACAGATATGATGGGCGGCGCTGGGCCGCGCGCGCCGCGCACTGACGGCGAGCCGCCCAGCAACACGGTCCGACGCACACCCGCGCTCAGCGCAGTGCTTGCCCCGCCTGGGCCGCGGGCGTACCATGGACTCACCATGCCTGCCACGCATTGCGTGGCTGGGCCAGATCCGCTGTTTCCGAGGATACAGACCATGCGTAGCGACACCGTGAAGAGGGGTTTTGAGCGTGCACCGCACCGCAGCCTGCTGCGGGCCACGGGCAACTTCGTTGATGGCGACCAGGACAAGCCGTTCGTGGCCATCGTCAACAGCTACATCGACATCATTCCGGGTCACGCGCACCTGGCCGAGGTCGGCGAGTTCGTCAAGAAGGCGGTCCGCGCCGCGGGTGGTGTGCCGTTCGTGTTCAACACCATCGGCGTTGACGACGGCATCGCCATGGGCCACGAGGGCATGAAGTTCTCGCTGCCCAGCCGCGAGATCATCGCCGACAGCGTGGAGACCATGATCCAGGCCCACTGCTTCGACGGCATGGTTTGTATCCCCAACTGCGACAAGATCGTGCCGGGCATGATGATGGCCGCAGTGCGCACCAACGTGCCCACGGTCTTCGTCTCGGGCGGGCCGATGGCCGCCGGTGCCGGCGCCTCCGACCTGATCAGCGTCTTCTACGGCGTTGCCCAGCACGCGCAGGGCAACATGAGCGCCGAGGAGCTGGAAGCCCTCGAACAGGTGGCCTGCCCGACCTGCGGCTCCTGCTCGGGCATGTTCACCGCCAACTCCATGAACTGCCTGTGCGAGGCCCTGGGCCTCGCCCTGCCGGGCAACGGCACCACGTTGGCCGTCTCGCCCGAGCGCCGCAAGCTCTATGAGTGGGCGGCTCGGCAGATCATCGAGCTGATCGCCAAGGACATCAAGCCGCGCGACATCATCACGCGCGAGTCCATCGACAACGCGCTGCGCCTCGATGTGGCCATGGGCGGCAGTACCAACACCATTCTGCACACGCTGGCCGTGGCCAACGAGGCGGAAGTCGACTACGACATCGCCCGCATCGACGCCATCGGCAAGAGCACGCCGAACCTCTGCAAGGTGGCGCCGAGCTGCGACTACCATCTGCAGGACGTGCACGTCAGTGGCGGCATCCACACCATCCTGGGCGCCATCGCCCGGCACGATGCGTCGATGATCAACCGCGATTGTATGACCGTTACCGGTCATACACTGGGCGAGAACCTCGACGCCTGGGACCTGCGCGGCGCGGCGGTGTGCGACGAGGCCAAGGACCTGTATGCCCTGGGCGCCATCGTGCCCACCGGACGCATCTCACGCGTGACCGAGTTGCTGGCCGAGACGCCGCCGCCGCCGGCCGAAGGCCCCGCACCGCAGGTGGACGCCTACGACGTCATCCGCGAAAGCGCCAATGCCTACAGCGCCACCGGTGGCCTGAGCATTCTGTTCGGCAACCTGGCCACCCAGGGCGCGGTGGTCAAGACCGCTGGCGTGCTGCCGCAGATGCTGGTGCACGAGGGGCCTGCGGTCATCTTCGAAAGCCAGGAAGAGGCCTGCAACGGCATCCTCAACGAGAAGGTCAAGCCGGGCGACGTGGTCATCATCCGCAACGAAGGACCCAAGGGTGGGCCAGGCATGCAGGAGATGCTCGCGCCGACCAGCTACATCAAGGGCATGGGTCTCGACACGAGCGTGGCGTTGGTCACCGATGGTCGCTTCTCTGGTGGCACCGCGGGCGCCTGCATCGGTCATGTCAGCCCCGAGGCCGCGGCCGGCGGCACCATCGGCCTGGTGGAGCCGGGCGACCTGATCAAGATCAACATCCCGGCCGGCACCATCGAACTGGTCGTCGACGAAGCCACGCTGGCCGCGCGCCGCGAAGGCTGGACGCCGCCGGCGCCGCGCTACACCAAGGGCTATCTGGCGCGCTACACGGCCATGGCCACCAGCGCCAGCACCGGCGCCATCCTGCGCGTCCCAAGCTGAGCCTCGCGTCGTAGGGCGACCGTCCGCGGTCGCCCTACGATGGTGCAGCCGCTTGCCTCGAGTTGGAGCGCACTCCCATGAGCATTGCCGTCGTCGTCATGAGCGGTGGATTGGACTCGTGTGTAACCGCAGCCATCGCGCAGGCCGAGGGGCATGAGGTGGCCGCGCTGCATGTCAGCTATGGCCAGCGCACGCAGCGGCGCGAGCTGCGCGCCTTTGGCGAGGTCTGTGACGCCCTGGCCATTGGGCGCCGACAGGTGGTCGACATCAGCCACTTGGCGGCCTTTGGCGGATCGGCGCTGACCGACACGGCCATCGCGCTGCCCGAGGGCGAAGACCCAGACCGGCCCGGCATCCCGGTGTCGTATGTGCCGCAGCGCAACGGCAACATCCTCTACATCGCCGCCACCTGGGCCGAGGTGCTGCTCGCCGAGTCCATCTGGTGTGGCGTGGTGGAGGAAGACAGCTCGGGCTATCCCGACTGCCGGCGCAGCTTCTGCGACGCCATTGAGCGCGCCATCGGGCTGGGCAACCACGACGACCATCCCGACCCGCGCATCACCACCCCACTGATCCACCTCAACAAGGGCCAGATCGTCGCGCGCGGCGTGGAGCTGGCCGCGCCGCTGGCCGCTACCTGGAGCTGCTACCAGGCCGAAGACGTGGCCTGCGGCGTGTGCGATAGCTGCCTGCTGCGGCTGCGCGGCTTCGCCCAGGCCGGCGTGCCGGACCCCATCTGTTACCGGTGACCCAAACCGCGAGAGGTCACCCAGGGCGCGCCGGAAGCCTGCGCTCCGCGTGTCCCGTGTGACCTCTCCCGGTCGGTGGTCAGTCCGTCAGTTCGGCCAGACGGCGAACCCCGCGTCGCGATCCTGGCCCTTGAGCACCAGGTCCGCTCGCGCGGTCACGGCGTTGACCGCATAGACCTTGCGGCAGTTCTCATACATGTCGCGCAGCACCAACATGCGCTCGGCGTCCATCCAGCCCAGCATCTCGGCGCGTCCGCCGCGACCCGAGGCGGCGTAGGTCGACATGACCACGCGCGGGCGGCGCGAGGTGGGGTCGACCACGCTCAACTCGGACCAACTGCGGCGCGCGTCGCGCGGGTCGGTGAGCCAGCGCTCCAGGGCCACCTGCTCGCCGCGCGGCGTGGACCAGGCGCGTGTGGTGTCGGTGGCCAGGATGGCGGCGGTCATGACCCGCCCGTTGGTCAGGCGCACCATGGGCTGGCGATCGCAGGTGAACAGCAGTCGGCCATCCCGCGCGAAGTGCGGCGCCGCCTGCACACCCTCGGCCGCGAAGTCGGGGATCAGCGGACGCGGCATGCTGTCGGGCGGATTGCGCTGCCAGATGCGGCCGCCCGCGGTGTAGACCAGGCCGCCATCGGGCGCCCACGACACGCTGAAGTCGTCGACCTCGGCGATGACGCGGTCCTCGTCGGTGGTCAGGTCATAGAGCCGGATCTGCGGTCGGTCGCCAGGGCGCACCACCCGGTAGGCCAGCCAGTGGCCATCGGGCGAAGGCATGGGCCGATCGCAGCGCGGCGCCTGCTCAGCCTCGTCGCCGGTCCGGCCCAGGCTGGTCAGTCGGCGCGGGGTGGTGCTGTCGGACGCCAGCGCCCACAGGTTGCCACCTTGCACAAAGAAGACCGTATGCCCGTCGCGACTGATCGCCGGAGCGTCTTCGTCGTCTGGGCTGCGCTGGGGCCAGAGAGTTTGCTGTTCGCGTCGAGCCAGGTCATAGACCATCAGGCTGCCGGCTCGACGGAAGTAGATCCGCTGCGCTAGTTGGCACGGCGCCATGGGGCGCTGTGCCAGCTGGGTATCAAGGCCAAGGTCGGCCAAGCCGCCCAGCAACAGCGGCACGATTCCTATCCACAACGGCACAAGTCATCCTCACCCGACCACCATCGTCCCCCCAGGTGACCTCGCCTGCGGCGGGGTCGAGCCGATGCTGGTTGCCGAGTCGCCATCTTTCGTCGCGGGGCGCACGGGGTGCGCCCAGTGAGGCTGAAAGGCGACCTCGCGGCCGTCTGGACCAGCCTCTGACGACCGAGACGCTTGGCTCGGGCCTCATCAGAGCAAAGGTATTATGGGTAGAGATCCACCGTTTCGGGGTAACATTCCCCTGCAAACACCGTTCATTAGGGGAACAGCGATGCGATGGCCATGGCAGAAGCGGGTGGCAACGGGCAAGACGGCGTCGGCTCTGGAGGCGGCGAAGCAGGCCTACGCGGCCGGCAGCCGGGCGGTCACCACGGGTCGGTTCGACGAGGCGGTGACCGCGTTCGAGCGGGCGGCGACGTTGGTGCCGGAGTGGACCGAGGCGCACATCAACGCCGGCTCGGGCTGCTATCAGTTGGCGCAGAACAGCGCCGAGGCCAGCCGCGCGTTGTGGCTGAGCAAAGCCGAGAGTCATTTCGTCGCGGCGCTGCGGCTGGCGCCGGACAACGTGTCGGCGTCGCTCAATCTGGCCGCCACGCTCCACGCGCTAGGCCGCGCGGCGGAGGCGCTGGCGGTGCTGGAGAGCCTGGCCACCGACTACCCGGACCTGCGCGACGTGCACTACAACCTGGCCGTGGGCTACGCCCAGGCTGGCGAGATGGAGAAGGCGCGCGCCAGCGTCGCCGAGGAACTGCGCCGTTACCCGAGCCACCGGGCGGCGGGTGAACTGCTCGCCCGCCTTGACCCGGACTCCGCCGGCTCGTAGATCACGCGATCTCCAGCCCGCTGAACAGACATGCAATCTCAAACGCCGCCGTCTCCGGCGCGTCGCTGCCATGCACGGCGTTGTAGCGCTGGTCGCGGCCGAACTTGGCGCGAATGGGCAGCAATACTTCGCGCCAGGTGTTGACCGCGTCATCGCGTTCCAATACCACGGGCACGCAGGGGCCTTCGGTCATGAACCCGATGAGCCCGTCGAAGAAGCTCTTGCCCTCATGCACCGCGTAGAACGCCTTGGCCTGCGCCTCGGTCAGCCAGACCCGTCGGAGGGCGGCGATGCGGAAGCCCGCGGCCTCAATCGTGGCCAGGATCTCGCCGGTATGGCCGTCGCGTACCGCGTCGGGCTTGATGATCGCCAGAGTGCGCTCCATTGTCTACCTTTCTCTACCGCATCCTCATTTGGAAGTCTGCATCTCGAAGTCGAGGCCGATGTCCACCGCCGCCGCCGAATGCGTCAGCGCGCCGATGCTGATGTAGTCCACGCCACTCTCGGCCAGAGCGCGCACGGTGGTCAGGTTGACGCCGCCGGAGGCCTCGGTCCAGGCTCTGCCGCGGGCCAGTGCGACCGCTTCACGCAGCAGGTCCGGGCCCATGTTGTCCAGCAGCAGCCCGTCGGCGCCGGCGTCCAGGGCTTCCTCGAGCTGGCCCAGGGTGTCCACCTCCACCTCGACCCGCAGCATGGCATTGCCCGAGCGCGC
Source organism: Armatimonadota bacterium (assembly GCA_016235455.1). Taxonomy (GTDB): domain Bacteria; phylum Armatimonadota; class UBA10988; order UBA10988; family UBA10988; genus UBA10988. The sequence goes on from JACRKZ010000130.1 coordinate 49,887, forward strand.
CGCTTCCACCGCCGCCGCGATGCCACCGGCGGCGATGATGTGGTTGTCCTTGATGAGGATGCCGTCGCTCAGGCCAAAGCGGTGGTTGCAGCCTCCGCCATGGACCACGGCCGCCTTCTCCAGCCGGCGCAGGCCGGGCGTGGTCTTGCGCGTGTCCAGGATGGTCACGCCGGTATCGCTCACCGCGTCGACAAAGCGCCGCGTCAGGCTGGCCACGGCGCTGAGCCGCTGCACCAGGTTGAGCGACAGCCGCTCGCCGGTGAGGATGGGTCGCGCCGGGCCGGAGACCGTGGCCACCGGTGTGCCTGGCTCGAAGGGTTCGCCATCGGCCAGATGCGCCTCGAACACCACTGCCGGGTCGAGCAGTGCGAAGACCTGCCGCGCGCAGTCGATGCCCGACAGCACGCCGGCCCCGCGCGCGGCGAAGCGGCCCACGCAGCGCGCGCTCTCCGGCACGCAGCGGTTCGTCGTCACATCGCCCCAGCCGACATCCTCGGCCAGCCAGCGACGCAGATCCTCGATCAGTCCAAAGTCACTCATGTACCCACCACCAACGGGCTGCTGAGGCGCTTGAGCAGCGCCATGGCCGACAATGCCGCCAGGTAGCTGGTTTTGGGATTGTCGGGCGAGGGGACGTTCTCCACGATCACTTCCAGCCGGCCGAACCCGCCGCTGGCTTCAATACGGTGGCAGTTCACGCTGCTGGTCGGGTCGGCCACCACGCGCACGCGGGTGCGCTCGGCGCCGATGCCGGCCAGGCTCAGCGCGGCGGCCACATTGACGTTGGCCGGAAACGCCTTGACCGCCTCGGCCGCCGACCCCTCGAAGATGGTTGTGGGCTCGGTCAGCGCGGCCAGGTCGATGCCCTGCTGCACCACCCACGGCGCGCCGGCCAGGCCGCGTGGCGGCTTGGTGGTGGTCAGCGTGACGCTGTCCAGCCCGGCGGGCAGCGCGGCGCGGATGGCGTCGAGCGCGGCGATGGCGCCGGTAGGCGCGTAGATGGTGCGGCCCGCGGCGCGCGCAGCTTCGACCAGTTCGTCGTGGCCCAGCAGACCGCCAACACTCATCACCAACACGTCGCAGCCGGCGTCGAGCGCCGCCTGCACCACGAGCGGCGCCACCGCGCCGGCGGCGGCCTCGACCACCACGTCGGAAGCGGCGCACAGCGCGGCCAGATCCAGCGATGGCACCGGCTGGCCCAGGCTGCCGAGCAGCGCCTCGCGGCGCGCGTCGTCGAGTTCGCACAGACCGACCAACTGGCCCGGTACGTCGCCGCTGTCCACGGCGCGCGCAATCGCCGCGCCAATGGCGCCGGCGCCGACCAGACCGATCTTCAATGGGCTAGCCATGAGAGGCTCCCTTCAACTCGCCAGGCTGCCACCGGGCACTATGAGCGCATTGTCGATGAGCCGCGCCGGTCCCACCCGCGCGGCCAGACAGAGCCGGCCCGGCTCGTCCAGATAGGCCATCGGCACCAGACTGCGGGGATCGACCAGACTGACATAGTCGATCTTCGCCAGCGGCTCGTCGGCGATGACGTCCGCTGCCGCATCCTCGATTGCCGCGGCCGAAACCGGCCCGCCGGCCGCCGCCTCCTGCGCCGCGCGCAGCGCCCGAGAGAGGCACAGCGCGGCCTGACGCTCGTCGGCGTCGAGGTACTGGTTGCGGCTGCTCATGGCCAGCCCATCGCTTTCGCGCACAATCGGCATGCCGATGACCTCGATGCCGAGGCCAAGATCCTCGGTCATCCTAGAGATAACCTGGAGCTGCTGATAGTCTTTCTCGCCGTAGTAGGCGCGCGTGGGCAGAATGAGGCAGTGCAGCCGCGCCACCACCGTGGTCACGCCCGAGAAGTGGCCTGGCCGCGCCGCGCCGCACAAGCCGCTGGTCAGCTCGTCGACCTCGACGCGCGTGCAGAACCCCGTGGGATACATGGCGCTGCCGGTCGGCGCGAAGACGATCTCCAGGCCCGCCGAGCGGCAGCCGGCGAGGTCGGCCTCGAAAGTGCGCGGGTACGCGGCAAAGTCCTCGTTGGGGCCGAACTGCTTGGGGTTGACGAAGATGCTGGCCACGGCGATGTCGTTCTCGCTCGCGGCGCGGCGCATCAGCGAGAGATGCCCTTCGTGCAGATTGCCCATGGTCGGCACCAGGCCGATCGTCTTGCCTTCGCGCAGCCACTCGCGCGACAGCTCGCGCATGATCTGGGGGTCACAGATAACCATCGGGTCGTCCTGGGGCGCTCGCCCGGCGTCAACCAGCGACGCTCAGGCTCAGCCGCCCCAGTTTATGCCCGATGAGCATCAGCGGGAAGATCAGGTTGCCGGCAAACAGCGCCATCATGCGCCAATCACCGCTGGCGCCCTCGGGTGTGAGCGCGGCGATGCCGGCCAGGCCGCCGACCAGCAGCAGCGTGGTCAGGTACGACGCGGTCAGGCTGCGGTGGAGTTTGGCGCGCATGGCCGACCACACGCAGAAGGCCGCGGCGCTGAGATAGAACAGCGCCACTGCGGCGATGGCCAGGCCAATGCTGGCCCAGCCCGAGCCGGGGTCGGGCTTGATGCCCACGAAGGCCAACATGAAGCCCAAGGCCAGGCCGGATCCGCCGGCGGCCAGCGCCAGGTTGGTGGGCAGGGGCAGCCACGAGAGGGTCTGCTCACCGGGCTTGAGCAGGCCCCAGATGAGCATGACGACGACCCAGGCGGCGGTGAGCATGAGCGCGTAGGGCAGCCACTCATGGCGGGCGTTGAGCGCCTCCATGGCCTTCTGGCGCTGCTCGGAGAGCTTGCGTCGGCGGTCCTCGGCGGCGCGGGCCTGCTGGCCGCTCTCCAGCGCGGCGCGCAGCTTGCGGGCATAGACCACATTGCGCGGCGCGGCGGTGACGGCGCCCGAGTAGTGCACCACGGCGGCGTCCCACTCGAGCTTGGCGGACAGCACGTCGCCCAGCAGGGCGTGGGCCGAGGCGTAGTCCGAGTCGGTGGCCAGGATCTTGCGGCATTGGGCGGCGGCCGAGTTCAGATCGCCCTGCTCCATGGCATGGACGGCATGGCGGAACCAGTCGTCGATCTGACGCTGCTTGAAGCTCGAGGGTGGCGGCGCACCCGGCGGCGGGGTGCCGCCGCGGCTCAGCGCGTCATACGCGCGGCGCTTGGCGGGGTCGCTGAGCGTGTCGTAGGCCTCGACCACCAGGATGAACTGCGCCTGCGCGGACTCCGGGTCGGCGGCCACGTCGGGGTGGAACTGGCGGGCGAGCTGGCGGAACCGGCGCTTGAGTTCGTCCGGCGCGACGTCCCGTGAGACGCCCAGTACCCCGTAGTAGTCGACTCCCCTTCGCATCGCTCTCCTCGCGGCTACTTCAGCAGATCGCCCAGAATGCCATTGTTCATCATGCCGCTGTAGAACCGGAGCGCATAGATTAGCACCGCTACCGCGAACACCATGAGCCCGGCCACCGAACCAACGACCACTAGAGTTTGAGTCGCGGCGACCGCCTCTTGTTCGTAGTAGGTGGCAACGCGGTCCAGCAACTGGTCCACCGTGCCCGAATGCTCGCCCGTGCGCACCATCTGCGTAACTTGCACCGGGAACTCGCCGGTAGCCAGTAGCGCCTCGGTCAGTGTCGTGCCGCCGCGCAATTGGGCAGGGATGCCTTCCAGGTTAAGGGTCATGGCCAGGTTGCCGCAGGCCGGTGCCGCCACCGACGCCGCCTCGCCCGCGGGCACGCCGGCGGCGAGCAAGTCGCTCAGGACGCGCGTGTAGCGCGAGATGGCCACTTTTCGAAACAGCGGGCCGATGACCGGCGCCTTGAGCTTGAAACGGTCGAAGCCGACGCGCAGGCCCATGATCGACGCGTAGCTGCCGCGCAGCGCGAATAGCGTGCCGATGATCAGCACGAACGGCAGCGCGAATCGCAACGTGCTGGACAGCAAGTGGGTCTTCTGGCCCATGCCCACGGCCTGAATGGCCGGTGCCACCACACCCACTACGAACATGGTGGCGAACATGGCCACCCACTGGCAGCCCATGTAGGCCAGCCGCCAGCGCAGCGAGTTGGCCACCTCCATCTCGCGCTCGAAATGCTGCGCGATACGCTCGGACTGCACGTCCAGCCGGCCGTTCACCTCGCCGGCGCGCACCATGGCCGACTCGATGACCGAGAACAGCTCGGGCCGATTCCGCAGCACCTCGTAGAACGTGGCGCCCTGCGCCGTGGACAGGGCGGTGTCGCGGGCGAAGGCCGAGAGGCGGCCGAACCCGGTGGACACCATGTTCAGCCCCTCGTGGACGGTCATCCCGGCCTTCAGGGCATGGGCCATCTGGCGCCAGAAGGCGCAGCGCGTCTGCAGGCTCACGCGCAGGAACAGGCTGGCCAGGCCGGGCGCCTCCGCGGGTGGGCTGGCCCGCCGGCCCGCCGGCTTGCTGGGCCGCCGCCCGCCGCTGAGCTTCTCGTCGACGGGCTCCAGGCCGCTGGGATGGAAGTCGCGCTCATACAGCTGGCGTAGGGCATCGCCGCGGTCGGTCGCCTCCAGGCGGCCTTCCTCAAAGTTGCCCTCCGAGGTCCGACCCCGGTAGCGGAATGCAGGCATGACTGTCCATCTCCATCAGCGCTTGCGCCACGGTGCGACCGTCGGGCAGCACCAGGTCCGGCAGCAGGTCGGCCGCCGGCCGCAACACGAACTCGCGTTCGGCCAGGCCCGGGTGCGGCACGGTCAGCCCCGGCTCGTCCAGGCTCACGCCGTCCATCCACAGCAGATCGATGTCCAGCGTGCGCGGACCCCATCGTACCGTACGTACCCGGCCCAGCTCCGTTTCAACCGCCAAGGCCAGCGTCAGCAGTTCCCGCGGGCCCAAATCGGTCTCCACCAGCACCGCCGCATTGAGGAACTCGTGCAGCGCGCTCTCGCCCATGGGCGGCGAACTGTAGACCCGCGAGCCGGCCACCAGCGCCACGCTCTCATGCGCCGCGAGGCGCGCGGCGCCAGCCCGCAGGATGGCCAGCCGGTCGCCCAGGTTCGAGCCCAGTCCCAGCAGCGCACGGCTCATGGCGCCCAGCCTCGCACGATGGCATCGCTCATGCGGGCCACGCGTGCCATGGCGCGCACATCATGGACTCTGACGACATCGGCGCCACCGGCAATGGCCAGTGCCACGGCGGCCGCCGTTCCTTCCAGTCGGTCGTTGGCCTCGACGCCCAGCACCTCGCCGATGAACCGCTTGCGCGACACGCCGATCAGGATCGGGGCGCCCAGTTCGCGTAGCTCGCCCAGCCGCCGCAGCAGTTCCAGGTTGTGCGGAGTCAGCTTGGCGAAGCCAATGCCGGGGTCGACCAGGCACTGACCGCGCTCGATGCCGGCGGACACAGCCGCGGCCAGGCAACCGGCCAACGCTGTCCGCACTTGCTCTACCACATCCTCGTAATGCGCGAGTGACTGCATTGTGTCAGGCGTGCCGCGCATATGCTGCAACACCACCGGCACGCCGGCTCGCGCCACGACTCCCGCCAGGGCGGGATCGTTGGTCAGGCCAGACACGTCGTTGACCAGATGTGCGCCGGCCGACAGCGCCGCCGAGGCCACCTCGGCCCAGCGCGTGTCCACCGACAGCGGTGCAGGCACCTCGCGCGCCAGCGCCGCGACCACGGGGCAGACGCGGTTGATCTCCTCCTGGCGGCTGATGGCCACCGCGCCGGGCCGGGTCGACTCGCCGCCGATATCGAGCCAGTCGGCGCCGTCTGCCACCATGGCTCGGCCCTGGGCCACGGCGCGCGCCACATCGCCGCCCGTGCCGTCGCCCGAGAACGAGTCGGGCGTGACGTTCACGATGCCCATGACCAGCGTGCGCTGGCCAAAGGCGATCTCCTGGCTGGCGAGTTTCATCGGACCGAGCCCGATCTGGGAGCGCCAAGCTCCAGTGTGGCATTTGCGGAGTCGGCCCTGGCGTCGCGGACCGGTCGCCGTGGTGACGTGGGCCAAGCTGGAGCTTGGCGCTCCCACAGTGAGCTCACGGCCATCACTTCCCCTCCACCAGTAGCGCCACCGCGCCGTTGGTCGGCAGTTCGACCGCCTCGCCGGTCCAGGTGGCCTGGCCACTGAGCCGCCGCACCGTCCGGCCCGCGGGCAGCGTCCAGCCGACCCGGCCGGGCTGGTCGGCGCCGTTGGCGGCGATGACCAGCGTCTGCCCTTCGCGCTGCCAGGTGCGGGCATAGACGGTCTTGAGATTGCTCGGGGCGAGCTTCAGGTCGGGTGCGGGCTCGGTGGACAGCAGCCACGGCATGAGGTTGTTGACCTCGTCGGCCACGATGCACAGGTCCTGCCAGCGCGGCGCGAAACCGCCCGGGTCGCGCTGCAGATCGAACCACGAGTAGAAGATCAGGCCCTGGGCGCCGGCCGCCAGGCGCTGGTAGGTCATCGTCCGCTCTTCTTGGAGCGTCGGCGGATGGGGCTTGGCGTCCTTCTTGTAGACGCTCCAGTCGTGGGCCTGCGGCACCTGCCAGATCGGCCCCCACGGGCCCTTGGCGGCGGCGGTCAGCGTGGTCCACTGCCCCGCCATGGCCGCCGGCGCGTCCGGGATGGGGTAGGGATCACTGCCCAGCACGTCCGCCGTGTCGACATACTGCTCCATCTGATTGACCTGATAGAGCACCGACCAGGTCGGATGGCTGGGGTCGAGCGTGGCCACGCGGCGGTAGCGCGCCGCCAGCGTGTCGTGCATGGCCACCGGCAGTTCGTCGTTCAGGTACCAGGCCAGCAGCGCGGGATGGTCGCGGAACGTGGTCACATAGTGCTCGGCCCGCGCGTCGGCCTCGGCCGGCGCGGTGATCTCCTTGGGTGACCACTCGGTCCCATGGTAGAGGTCCTTGATCGAGAAGATGATCTTGAGCCTGGCCGCCGCCACGGCATCGAGTCGTGCCTTCACCCCGGCATCGCCGCCATCGGTGCTGCCATAGGGCATGATGGTGTTGAACCCGCCCGCGGCGATGCGCGCCAGATCCTCGGGCTTGACCCCGCCCAGATAGAGGCCCAGCGGGAAGAACCGCTTGCCGGCCACGCGGCAGTAGCCGTCGTCGTCGATATCCACGGCCAACGGCGGGTCCTTGGGGTCGTAGACGTTCAGCGGCGCGTCCCACGCGGCCAGTTGGCTGCCGTCGTTCTTGGCCAGCAGGCGCAGCCGCAGCTCGTGGTAGCCCTTGTCGAGCTTGCCCAGCGGCAGCTTCATCGTGACCTTGGGGCCGGTGGGCACCAGGTCGACCGTGCGCAGGTTGCGATCGGCCACGGCCAGCGACAGCTTGAGCTGCGTGTCGGCCGGTGTGCGGTCGCCGGCCAGGTTGCGCCCGACCCGCACGCGCACCACAGCGTCCGGCAGGTCGGTGCCGGCGGGCACGCGGCCGCGGTAGTTGGGCCGTTCGAGGTAGGCGCTCAGCGGCGGCGGCAGCACCTCGATCACCTCGACATCGTCGAACCAGGCGGTGCCGGTGCAGCCCTTGCGCAGGTAGAGGGTGAGGTGCGACGCCGTGGCCTCGTCCGGCAGCGTGATGTCGCCAACCACCTGGAACCAGTCCGCGTCGCCCTTGCGGCCGCTGGGGTAGGCGCCGCCGAGCCAACCTTTGGGGCCGTCGAACTCGATGCAGGTAGTGGCGCCGCTCTCCTCGCCGGTCACGCCCTGGGTTCTGACCCACACGCTGAAGCGGTACAAGCGGCCGGGCACCAGCGGCAGGGGATAGGTGGCCATCGGGTAGGCCGCCGCGTCGGCGTTGTGGAACTTGAGGCTGCGCTGGTCGCCATGGCCGACGGTCGTGTCGAGTGTGACCTGGCGCGGCAGGTTCCAGCCGGTGGGATCGGCGGCGAAGTTGGCGTTGGGCACCAGGTTGACCGGCGCGGCAAAAAGCGTCAGGGCCAGCAGCAACGAGGACATCAGCGTCTCCGCGACCGCGCGCGGCGACGCCGCTGTCGGGCCTACTTCGACGGCGCGCTGGTCGTGGAGTCGCTCTTCGCCGTGGACGTGCCAGTGTCCTTGGCCGTGCTCGAACTTGCGGTGCTGTCGCTGCTGCCGGAGCCGGCGCTGCTGCTGCTTTCGCTGCTGCTGCTACTGCTCTCGCCGGAGCCCTCGGCCGGCGCCGCGGGCTTGGTGGCGCCATTCTTCGAACTCGACTTGTAGTCGTTGACATGCCAGCCGCTGCCCTTGAACACCAGGGCGGCGGCATGAAAGACCTTGCGCACGTTCTCGCTGCCACAGTCGGGGCAGTCGGGCTGTGGAGCTTTCCACTCCATGCGCGTCTCCCAACCATGGTCGCAGTCGCGGCAGCGGAACTCGTACAGCGGCATCGTCCTAACCTCTGGCCCTCGATTATAGGCCCGGAGTCGCTACATAACGCGCGCCTTTACAAGGTCTTTACCGCCAACCGCATGGTATCCTGGCGGCGAGGTGCACCGATGACGGTCGAGCAGCGCTGGGTTGAGATCGAAGGCATACGGCTGCGGCTGTCGCATCCCGATGAGGTGCCGCTGACCTGGGTGGGCAACGACGACCTGTTGCGCCAGCTGCTGGCAGCCTGGCTGGTCATCGATCCCGCCGACGTGCCGCTCAATCCGCGTCTCATCGGCAAACCCGGCGTGGGCAAGACCACGCTGGCCTACGCCGCGGCCAAGCGCCTGGGCCGGCCAGTGTACATTTTCCAGGCTACCGTCGACACGCGGCCCGAGGATCTGCTGGTCACGCCGGTCATCGGCGGCGCGGGCGAACTGGTCTACGTGGCCAGCCCGCTGGTCAGCGCCATGCTCGCCGGCGGCGTGTGCGTGCTCGACGAGGGCAACCGCATGAGCGAGAAGTCGTGGGCCAGCCTGGCCCCGCTGCTCGACCGGCGGCGCTATGTCGAAAGCATCGTGGCCGGCATCAAGATCCCCGCGCACGACGACTTCCGCATTGTCGCCACCATGAACGACGACGCCAGCACGTTCGAGATCCCCGAGTACATCCACTCGCGCCTGCAGCCGCAGATCCTCATCGACTTCCCCGAGCGCGAGGACGAGCTGGCCATTCTGGCCGAGAACCTGCCGTTTGCCGACGGCGGGCTGCTGGACTACGTGGCCGACTTCCTGCAGCGTGCCCACGGCCGCGACGAGCGCTACACCGTGCGCGACGGCATCAACATCGCGCGCTACGTGCTCAAGCTCGGGGCGCAAGCGCCGGGCGACCTGGCCGAGCGCCTGACCTTGGCTGTGCGGCAGACGCTGGGTGACGAGGGCCTGGCCTACCTCGAATAGGATAGGTCAAGCAACTCGCGGCAATCGGCCATGGCGGCGCGCTCTCGCAGCGGGTACGCTCGTGGTCGGAGTAGCCCATGAAACGCCTCGCCCTGGTCGTCGCGCTGGCTGTCCGCGCCGTCTGCGCGCAGCCCGCCACGCTGACTGTCGATGTCGCCCAACCCGGCCATGCCGTCAGCCCCATGCTGTGGGGCGTCTTCTTCGAGGACATCAACTGCTCGGCCGACGGCGGCATCTACGCCGAGCTGGTGCGCAACCGCTCGTTCGAGGACGCCGACCAGCCGCGCTGGTGGTCGCTTCTCGATCGCGGCGGCAAGGGCGCGATGAGCGTGTCGCTCGAACAGCCGATGAACCCCGACCTGCTGTCCACGCGCAACCGCCGCAGCCTCAAGTTGGCAGCCGAGGCGCCGCCGCTGACGGTGGCCAACGACGGGTTCTGGGGCATGGGCCTGCGCCAGGGCGCCAAGTACAAGCTCTCGCTCTGGGCGCGTGGCGCCGAGGGCTACGCCGAGCCGCTGAGCGTGGCGCTGGAGAGTGCCGACGGCAAGCCGCTGGCCCAGGCCAAGACCGGCGCGCTGACCGCTGCCTGGAAGCAGTATCAGCTCACGCTGACCAGCAGTGCGACCGACGCCAAGGGCCGGCTGACGCTCAGCCTGTCCAAGGCGGGCACGGTCTTTGTGGATATGGTGTCCATGTTCCCCGCCGACACCTACCGGGGCGGCCTGCTGCGGCCTGACATGATGACCATGTTGGCCGAGCTCAAGCCGGCGTTCGTGCGCTTCCCCGGCGGCTGCTGGGTGGAGGGCGACACCATGCAGCACGCCTACCGCTGGAAGGACACCATCGGTGACCCGTCGCTGCGGCGCACGCAGCACAACATCTGGAACTACGAGGCGACGCACGGGCTGGGTTACCACGAGTACCTGCTGATGTGCGAGCAGCTCGGCGCGGAGCCGGTGTTCTGCATCAATGTCGGCATGTCGCACCGCGAGAACGTGCCCATGGACCAGCTCGGCCCGTACGTGCAGGATGCGCTGGACGCCGTCGAGTATGCCAACGCCCCGGCGAGCAGCCGCTACGGCGCCCTGCGCGCCAAGGCGGGTCATCCGGCGCCGTTCGCGCTCAAGTATCTGGAGATTGGCAATGAGAACGGGGGCCCGGCCTACGAGGAGCGGTACGCGGTGTTCGCCGCCGCGCTGCGGGCCAAGTACCCCGACCTGCACCTGATCAGCAACATCGTCACCAAGAACCCGCCCAGCGAGATCAACGACGAGCACTACTACGCCACGCCTGAGTTCTTCGCGCGCCGGTCGAGCATGTACGACGGCTACGACCGCAGCCAGCACCAGGTGTTCGTGGGCGAGTATGCCGTGACCCAGGGCACGACGCACTACGGCTCGATCAAGGGCGCCGTGGGCGAAGCGGCGTTCATGACCGGTCTGGAACGCAACTCCGACGTGGTCCACATGGCCTCGTATGCACCGCTGTTCTGCAATCCCGACCACACGAACAACTGGTGGCCGAACCTCATCTACCACAACTCGGCGGCGGTCTTCGGCCAGCCGAGCTACTGGGTGCAGTACCTGTTCAGCCGCAACCGCGGCGACGTCGTGCTGCCGGTCGAGCTGGCGTCGCCGGCCGCGCCGGCACCGGTCCGCCGCGGCGGCATCGGGCTGGGCTCCTGGGCCACGGCCGTCGAGTACAAGGACATCCAGGTCACGCGCGACGGTCAGACGCTGTACTCCAGTGCGGACCTCAAGGACCTGAACGGCTGGCGGCGCGAGGGTCGGAGCGACATCGCGCCGAAATGGGCGGTGCGCGACGGCGCGATCGTTCAGACCGAGGCGGGCGCCACCGATGCGCGACTGGTCTTCGGCGACCCCGCCTGGACCGACTACACGCTCACGCTCAAGGCGCGCAAGACCGCTGGCGACGAGGGCTTCCTCATCCTCTTCGACCATCAGGATACGGGCAACTGGACCTGGTGGAACCTGGGCGGTTGGGGCAACAAGCAGCACGGCATCGAAGTGTCCGAGGGCGGCAAGGACCAGGTGGCGCAGGTGCCCGGCAGCATCGAGACCGGCCGCTGGTACGATATCCGCGTGGCGACCAAGGGTCAGAACATCAAGCTTTACCTGGACGGCAAGCTGGTGCACGACTACACGTTCCGCGGCGCGGTGCCGGGCCTGCATGTCTCGGCCGTCAGCGACAAGGCCTCGGGCGACGTGATCGTCAAGGTGGCCAACGTGGCGCCGACGGCCATCGTCACGCAGGTCAAGCTGGCTGGTAAGGTCGCCGAGAACGGCACGGTGCAGGTCACCACGCTGAGCGGCGACGGCGCCGACGATGCCAACTCGTTTGCCGAGCCGCTCAAGGTGGCGCCCCGCCGGAGCACGGCCAAGCTGGCTGGCGCGGTGCTCGACTACACCTTCCCCGGCACGTCGGTGACGGTGCTGCGGGTCCCAACGAGATAGAAGACCCACGGATCACGCAGATTGCACAGATGGACGGGCCTCTCATCTGTGCAATCCGCGTGATCCGTGGGTCATTGGCGCGATCTGGTATCAGACGCGCACGGGCGCGAGCAGCTCCAGGAGTTCGGTGGCCTTGTCCATCGGCAACTGAGTGTCGCCGCGGCTCTCGATGTTGAGCCGCATCTGGCCGGCCTCGGTGTCGCTCTCGCGCAGGTTCATGCGCCAGGCGTCGAAGGTCAGCGAGATACCGTCGAAGCGGTCGACGTCAGCCTCGGCCACGTCCAGGTGCTCGATGACCATGGCAAACGCACGCTCCGCGTCGTTGACGGCGAAGCTGCGTTCGCCGCTGCACGGGTACTTGGCCACGCTGGCCCGCACACGCTCCGAGAGCTTGACGCCGGAGGTGGCCAGCAGCGACGCCACCAGCAGCCAGGGCACCATGCCGCTGTCGCAGTAGCCGAAGTCGCGGAAGTAGTGGTGCGCCGACATCTCGCCGCCGTAGAGCACGTCTTCGGCGACCATCAGTTCCTTGATGCGGGCGTGACCGGTGCGCGAGCGCACGGCCTGGCCGCCGGCGGCCTCCACCATTTCCTGCGTGTTCCAGATCAGCCGCGGGTCGTGGATGATCTTGGCGCCCGGATAGAGCTTGAGCAACTGCGTGGCCAGCAGGCCGACCACGTAGTAGCCGTCGATGAACTCGCCGGTCTCGTCGAAGAAGAAGCAGCGGTCGTAGTCGCCGTCCCAGGCCACGCCGAAGTCGGCGCCGCTGTCCAGGATGGCCTGGCGCGTGGCGGCGTTGCTCTTCTGGTTCTTCAGCGGATTGGGCACGTCATTGGGGAAGTTGCCGTCAGGCTCGAAGAAGACCTTGACGAACTCGAACGGCAGGTGCGGCTCCAGTTCGTTGATGATCAGCCCGGCGCCGCCGTTGCCGGCGTTGGCGACGATCTTGAGCCGGCGGCCGTGCTCGCGTTCGAAAGCTTCCAGGTCGACCCCGCGCACGAAGTCGAGCAGCTTGCTCAGGTAGCTGGGCACGGCGTTCCAGCACTGGCTGCGGCCCGGATGCACGGCGGTCTTGAGCTTCCGCAGGCGCACCTTCTCCTCGATGGCCAGCAGGCCGGCCTCGCGGGTCAGTGCCTTGACCGCGTGGCGGCGCTCGTCCCAGGCCACCAGCTTCATGCCGTTGTCGTTCTTGGGATTGTGGCTGGCGGTGACCATGATGGCACCGCCCAGACCCGGCTGCGCGCAGGCGAAGTAGGCGAACTCGGTGCCGCAGAGGCCCATCTCGCGCGTGTCGACGCCACCGGCATTGAGGCCGCTGACCACCGCGCGCGCAATGCTCGGGCTCGACAGGCGGATGTCATAGCCCACGGCCACCGGCCCTTGCGGGCGTACCACCTCGGCATAGGCCAGGCCGATGCGGTAAGCCTCGCCCACGTCCCAGTCGGTCGGCACTTCGCCGCGCACGTCATATGCCTTGAGCCAGGGCAGCAGCTTGCTCTTACCCATGTGTTGGTTCCTTCCTCAGTCGACCAAACGCACGCCACCGGCGCCCGCCAAGACGGCGACCAGGGCGCCTAGCGGCTCCATCTCGACGCGGCCGAGCCGCGCCGGCAACAGGACGGTGTCACCGGGATCCAAGCGCAGGCGCCCGCCTTCCCAGTTGAGCAGGCCCGAGCCTTCCAGCACGGTCATCACCTGTACCGACCGCTCATCGATGTCCCACCCCAGGTCGGACTCGGCGGCGATGCGCTCCAGCCGGTAGGCCGGCACATCCACGAGCAGTTCCCACACACCCCAGTCGGTCTCGAAGCCCACCGGCTGCACCAACGGCTCCGCGGGCGACACGACCTGCACCACGCGCCGCGCCTCGTCGATATGCACTTGCCGGCCGCGACCGTAGTCGTGGATGCGGAACGTCGTGTCGCTCGGCTCCTGCACCTCCAGCACCGCCACGCCCCGGCCCAGCGCATGGACCATGCCCGGCGCGACGCGCAGCACGTCGCCCGCATGGACGGCCAGCGGAGCCAGCAGCCCGGCGATGGAGTCGTCGTCCAGCGAGCGCTCGAACTGCGCCTGGGTCACTCCGGGTTTGAACCCGAACTGCACCACGGCGCCCGGCGCCGCGTCGACCACGACCCAGGACTCATCCTTACTATGACAGCCAGCGAACCACTTGTCGCAGTCGTCGGCGGAGGGGTGGACCTGCACGCTGAGGTCGTCGTTGGCGTCCAGCAGCTTGACCAGCAGCGGGAACCGGCCCGCCGGCCAGGCCGTGCCGATCAGTTCGGCCCCGAGCGTGGCCACCACGTCGGTCAGGCTCTGGCCCTCGAGTGAGCCATTGGCGATGCGGCTGGCGCCTTCGGGCAGGTCGGCCACCTCCCAGGACTCGCCGATGGGCAGGTTCGCGGGCAGCGGCTTGTCGTACAGCCGCGCCAGGCGGCGCCCACCCCACACGCGTTCCTTGTAGATAGGCCGGCACAACAGCGGGTACAACTCGGACATGGTCGCCTCTCGTCAGCGGCATGGTAACTGTCGGCGTTGTTAGCGGCAAGCAGTGCGGGGTGCTCGGCTGTGCCTCGCGGCGTGGGGCGTGGGGCGTGAGGCGCAGGGGCTGGCGCGTTACGCGCGCGGCCGGATTTGGGCGGGTGACCAATGCTCGCCCACGCTGCACGCTCCCTTTGACGCCGCCTCCCGTGCGTGCTAGCATGAGAGCGCTCTGTGAAGTGCGTCTGGGAGCCGACGAATGCCGCGTTGGGTGCGACGTTGCCACGTTCTAGCCGCTGCCATCGCAGCTCCGTTGCTGCTCTCGGCGTGCCGCGTCAAGCCGTTGCCCAAGACCGACGGGCCCGTGCCACCGCTACCCAGCGCCATGGCCACCGCGTCCACCGCGTCCACCGCGCCCGCGCCGCCGCCGGCCGCTGCCGCGCCGTCGACGGCGACCACCGAGGTCATCCCCGCGCCCGACTCCACGACCTGGCAGGCCGAAGTGGCCGCGCGCGTCGACCAGGTGCGGAACTGGCTGCAGCGCACGCAGCGCGGCGGCGTGTTGCTGGCCGACGCGCGCAACGTGGCCTGGCTCACGCTGGGCGGCAGCATGGACGCTGGCCCTGGCCGGCCGGCGGGCTGTCTGGCCGTGTTGCCCGACCGCGTGCTGGTCGTGGCGCCCAACGATGTGGTCGATGCGCTGCGCGCGCCGTTCCGCGCGCTCGACTGGAATGGCCGGACCTACCGCTGGGACCTGGGCAGCGATGCCGCGGCGCCCGCGCGCGCCGTGCGACCGCTGCTCGGCACGCGCCCGCTGGCCTCCGACATCCAGCGCGCCGGCACCGACTACTGCGCCGACGAACTGGCTGAGTTGCGCCGACGCCTCAGCGGTGGCGACGCGAAGCGGCTGGCCTGGCTGACCCGGACCGGCGCCCAGACCGTGGCCACCACCTTGGCCGCGGCCGGCGCCGAGCAGACCGAGCGCAAGGTCGCCGCCAGCCTGACCAGCGCCCTGGCCGACAAAGGCCTGAACGTCGACTGGCTGCGCGTCACCGCGCTCGACCGACTGGACCGCGACGGCCTGGCCGCCGCCGGCGACGACCCGGTGCGCGGTGGAGCGGCCGTGCAGATCGTGGTTTCGCGCTGGGGCCTGCGCAGCGTCATCGGCCGCACCTTCGTGCCCGGCACCGCCGGCGATGTGAGTGACTACGTCACGGCCGGCCGCCTGTACGGCGAACTGCTGGGCCGGGCGACGGTCGGTACGCCGCTGGCGGGCCTCTACCGCGCGGCCGAGAAGGCCGCCAGCGATCGCGGCGTGGCGGACGCCTTTGCCCGCAGCGCGCCGGGCGGGCTGGGGGCTTACGACCCGGCCGCACTGCCCATCGGCCCCGACTCGGTGGCCACGATCGGCGCCGGTGACGTGCTGGTGCTGGCCATTCGCCTGCCGCGCGCCTATCTGGCCGAGACGTTCTGGTTCGACGAGGCCGCCCAGCGGGCCTCCGCCGGTGCCGCCGTGCCGACCTTGATTGGCGCCGAGCAGGCCGTCACCGAGGCCCAGGCTCAGGCCAACGCCGCCGAATCGCGCCTGCGCGGCGCCGACTGGCTGGGCAAGGTGCTCACCGGTGCGGTGAACGACGCGCGCGCCAACGGTCCGCGGCGCGAAGCTGCCAAGCCCGCGCCCGCGGCCAGCGAGGCGACCACCACCGGCTCAATCGCCCCGCCGCCGCCGGCCGCTCCGGCGCCGGCCAAGGCCGGTGCCGCGCCTCAGTAGCGCCGAGTCTGCTCACGACCACCGGTCAGCCGGTGCTGGGTACGAGGTACCCCCGGCGCTGACGGTCCGACGTGCGGGCGTTGCCAAGCCCGTGCCCCAAATGCGCAACGCTCCCGGCACGGGGCCGGGAGCGTTGCGTCGAGACGCCGGGTCGAAGCCCAGGCTCAGAAGTTCTGCTGGCCCGTCGTGAGCCAGGTCATCAGGTCGGCGGTGGGCGCCGGGTTGTTGGTGATGTTCCACATGTTGATCGGCGTCACGGTGTTGCCCGGCTTGATGGCCTTGACATGGCCGTCGCAGAACAGCCAGTTGGGCATGCCGTTGTGGCCCCAGAGCCGCATGTCGGCGTTGTTGTTCCAGTAGTCCGGGTCGTAGCGCGAGTAGGCCTCGCCGACCAGAATGACCTGGGCCGGCGAGATGACCGAGGCCAACGCCACAGCGGCCACATCGTCGATCATCGGGCCCTGGCCGCCGTAGGACGAGCCGGTGCCGTCATCGCCACCATGGCTGCAGGCGTACGACAGGCGCAGACGGCTGCCGGACGGCACGGTCCCGGCGTAGTTCATCTCGATCCCGTTGCCTGGGTTCGAGGGGCAGGCGAACACCTGGATGCTCTTCAGGTACGGCTGAATACCATATCCCCAGTGCGTCGTGTTGCCATTGAGCCGCGACGATGGGAAGCGTTCGTCGTAGTCCTGGTTGTACTGCATGATCGCCACGCCGATCTGCTTCAGATTGCTCTGGCAGGACGACATGCGCGCCTTTTCCCGGGCCTTGGCGAACACCGGGAACAGGATGGCGGCCAGGATCGCGATGATGGCGATAACCACCAGCAACTCGATCAGGGTGAATCCGCGTTTCTTCACAGCTTACTCCTCGGGTGGCCCGTCATGGGTAAACCAAGACGCCCCCAGTGCTTACGTATATCACGTCAGGTTGAACCGCGCAATGCTGATGTGACGCGATTCATGGCGCGGGCGAGCCGCCCTTGGCGACGGCGTGGTCGTGGGGCCGGTTGTGCCGTGAGGCGACGACCAGCCGCGGCCACACCCGACGGTCTGCCGCCGATCGCTAGTCAGCCAGGACCAGCGTCACTGCCCACACGTCCACGAGGCCGGGCCCCGGCTTCTCCACGCCGCGTAGCGTCAGCTTGCGGCGCCCCGGCGCAAGGTGCAGGCGGCCCAGCGACAGCGGTCGGAAGTCCTTGACGTAGGATTCCTCGCGTGGCACGCGGTCGTGCGCGGCGCCGATCAGCGGTGGGTCGTGGGCCTCGGTCACCCGCGCCCGGGTGCTGGCCGCGCCGCAGGTCAGTTCCAGCTCGGCACCGATGTTCTCCGCGCGGCAGGTGTAGGAGACGATGGCCTCGTACTCGCCGTCGGTGGCCGCCTCGACATCCCAGGTGATGGTATCGGCCAGACTGGTCCAGTCGGTGTAGAAGCTGTCGTTGGGGTGCTTGGAGCTGCGCGCGATGGCGCCGTCGGCCACGCCGTCGCGCGCTGGTAGCCAGGTGCGCGGGAAGGCGCGGTAGCCGACCGAAAACGGCCGGTCGTCGCGCGTGTCGGCCAGCAGTTCGGCGCGCCAGGCGTCGAGCGCCGCGCGCAGTTCGGCGGCCACGGCGGGCTGTTCGGCGGCCACGTTGCGTTTCTGGCCCGGGTCGGCCTGCATGTCGTGCAGCCGTCCCTGGTCGTCCATGCGCCAGCGCTGGGTGCGCACGCTCACGCGGTTGCCCGTGCGGCTGAAGATGCGGCGGTCCGGCCAGTCGGCCTGGTCGGCGCGCAGCAGCGGCCCCAGGTCGCGCCCGTCGAGCGGCTTGTCACCCACGCGCGGCACGCCGGCCAGTCCGGTCAAGGTGGGCAGCAGGTCGATGGCGCCGGCGATGGGCGTCAGGCGCTGTCCGCCGGGCAGGTGGCCCGGCCAGCGCAGCAGGCAGGGCACGCGCACGCCGCCCTCGTCGACGGCTCCCTTGCGGCCCTTCATGCCACCGTTCCAGCGCCACGAGTTGGGGCCGTTATCGCCAAAGAACACGACGATGGTGTCCTCGGCCAGCCCCAGCGCGTCCAGGCGCGCCAGCATCCGGCCGACGTTCTCGTCGATGTTCTCGACCATGGCCAGCGCGCAACGCGTGGTGTCCAGGTCTTCGTGCTCCGGCCCGGCGTAGCGCAGGGCGATGGGATCGTCGCGGAAGCGATCCCAGTGCCGGTCAGGCACCTGGAACGGCGAGTGCGGCGTGTTGAAGGCCAGGTAGCAGAAGAACGGCGCGGCCCGATGGCGGTCGACGAAATCGAGTGCGTGTTCGGTCAGGTCGTCGGTCAGGTAGCCGCGGCTGCGCTGCCATTCGCCATCGCGTTCGGCAATGTGGTCGTGATAGTGGCCCCAATGGCCCGAGCAGTAGCCGTAGAACTCGTCGAACCCGCGACCGCGCGGATGGTAGGGGTACTGGCTGCCGTTGTGCCACTTGCCGAACAGTCCGGTGGCGTATCCCGCGGCGGCGAACGACTGGGCGATGGTTGTCTCGTCCAGATTGAGCCGCTCGGTGCCGGTGGTGACGCCATGCACGCCACCACGCGGATGGTAGCGGCCGGTGAGGAACTCGGCGCGCGTCGGCGCGCACAGCGGGCAGGCGAGGAAGCGCTCGAACAGCGCGCCGTCGCGCGCCAGCGAGTCGATGTGCGGGGTGGCCAGGTTGGTGTTGCCGTGGATGCTCAGGTCGCCCCAGCCCTGATCGTCGGTGAGCATGACCAGCACGTTCGGCCGGCGTGGCACCGGAATCGGCTGGGCCGAAGTCTGTTCTCCTGGTGAACGCTGTTCGGCACCGCGGCTAGACTGTGACATGGTCAGGACTCCGGTCGAAGCGAGCAGTGTGCGGCGAGTTATGGGTGCGCTCACAGGGGCGGCTCCGCGTCGTGTGGTTGGCCTCAGACGAGACGAATCCTGCCGCGCGGGCCAGAGAGGTTGACGCTATGTGGCGCGGCCGTGTCACACTGGGAGCGGAGGGTCGAGTAATGAGAGTACTAAGGATGGCCGTGACCGTCGGGTTGGTCGTGGTCCTGGCGGGCTGCGGTGCCGGCGACGCCAACTCGAGCAGCATCATCGACCGGTTGCCGACGCTCATCCTGGGCGAGTGGCTGCGCGATCAGGAGTCGAGCGACAGCGGCCAGACCTGGGTTGACCGCAACGATGACCTGCGCACCACCTACTTCGCCGATGGCACCTGGGCCGACAGCCGCGGCCGCACGGGCACCTACGTGCTGTACCGCGACAAGATGACCGTCATCTGGCCGGGGCACGAGGTGCGCTTCCTGCAGATCCGCGTGATCGCCCAGGGCCGGCGGTTCGAGTATGTCTACTACACCACCGATCAGTACACCGCCGAGACGGAGTACCGAGCCCGGCTGACCAAGCTGACTGCCCGGAAGTGATCGGCCGGCGGCGCATACCTGCCATACGGCCCCAGCCGGCGTGCGCTGGCTGGGGCCGTATGCTGCCTTGTGCCTGGGCTGCTACTGAGCCAGGATGGCCTCGATGCGCGTCAGTTCATCGTCGCCCAGCGGCGCGCCGTCGAGGGCCTTCACGTTCTCCTCGATCTGGCTGACGCGGCTGGCGCCGATGAGCGCGCTGGTGACGCGTTCGTCGCGCAGCACCCAGGCCAGCGCCAGCTGCGCCAGGCTGCGGCCGCCGGCGCTGGCGACAGCGTGCAGGTCGCTCAGCTTGGCGCGCAAGTCGTCGGTGATCGAGCTGGCCTGCAGGAAGCCCGACGGCTTGGCCGCGCGGCTATCGGCGGGGATGTCCTGCAGGTAGCGGCTGGTCAGCAGGCCCTGGGCCAACGGGCAGAAGGCGATGAGGCCGATGCCCAGCTCGCCGGTGGCGTCGATCAAGTCGGGCTCGATCCAGCGGTTGAGCATGGAGTAGCTGGGCTGGTGGATGAGGCATGGCGTGCCCAACTGGGCCAGGATGGTCGAGGCGCGCCTGGTCTGCTCGGCGCTGTAGCTGCTGATGCCCGCATAGAGCGCCTTGCCCGAGCGCACGGCGTGGTCCAGTGCGCCCATGGTCTCTTCCAGCGGCGTGCCCGGGTCGGGCCGATGGCTGTAGAAGATGTCCACGTACTCCACGCCGAGCCGCTGCAGTGACTGGTCCAGGCTGGCCAACAGGTACTTGCGGCTGCCACAGTCGCCATACGGCCCGGGCCACATGCGGTAGCCGGCCTTGCTGGAGAGGACCAGCTCGTCGCGGTGGGCGCCGAAATCCTCGCGCAGGATACGCCCGACGTTGATCTCGGCCGTGCCGGCCGGCGGGCCGTAGTTGTTGGCCAGGTCGAAGTGGGTGATGCCCAGCTCGAACGAGCGGCGCAACATGCGCCGGGCTTCCATCTGGTCAGCCTCGTCGCCGAAGTTGTGCCAACAACCCAAGCTGAGCGCCGGCAGGAGGAGCCCGCTGCGTCCGCAACGGCGATAGGTCATGGTGTCATACCCAGGAGTGATGGCCATTGAACGAGTCCCTTCGATGCACATAGAGTGGTTGCCCGCGGCACTGCCGTCAATGGCTCCGCTGATCCTGCCCCATAATGAGCGCCGACGGAGGCCGTACGACCGATGCTACAACTGGGCGCGCACCGCGCTACCACCGGCGGACTGCACCAGGCCCTGATCAGTGCCGACGCGATCGGCGCGCAGGTGGTGCAGATCTTCACCAGTTCACCCATGCAGTGGCAGGCGCGGCCGCTTGACGACCAGGCCCTGACGCTGTGGCACGAGGCCCGCGCCGCCGGCGCGGTGCAGGCGGTCGTGGCGCACGACTCCTACCTGGTCAACCTGGCCAGCGTCGACGACGAGGTCTTCGCCAAGTCGCGCGCGGCCTACATCGAGGAGCTGCGCCGCTGTCAGGCGCTCGACATCCCCTACCTGGTGGCCCATCCCGGCGCGCACATGGGCCTGGGCGAGGAGGCCGGCCTGGCCCGCTTCGCCGAGACGCTGCGCGGCATCTACCTGGACCATCCCGAGCTGACCGTGGCCACCGCGCTGGAGACCACCGCCGGCCAGGGCACCTGCCTGGGCCACACCTTTGCCCAGCTGGCCCAGCTCATCGCCGCGGTCGACCTGCCCCAACGGGTGGGCGTCTGCCTGGACACCTGCCATGTGTTCGCCGCGGGCTACGATGTGCGCAGCCTCGACGGCGTGGTGGCCATGCTCGATGAGTTCGACGCCGAGATCGGGCTCGACTGGCTGCGCGTGATCCACCTCAACGACTCGAAGAACGCGCTGGGCAGCCGCGTGGACCGCCATGAGCGGATCGGGCGGGGTACCATCGGCGATGAGGGCTTCGCCGCGCTGCTGGGCGACTCGCGCGTGGCCCATGTGCCCATGCTGGTCGAAACGCCCGGTCTGGAGCATCATGGTGAAGAACTGGCGCACTTGAGGCGGCTGGCCAAGGGAGTGGAGCATGGGCGGATGCGGTCTGGATCGTGTGATGGAGCGCGTGGTGACGTTGCGGCGCGACTTCCATCAGCATCCCGAGCTCGGCTGTGAGGAACACCGTACCGCCGGCATCGTTGCGCGCCGGCTGACCGAACTCGGCCTGACGCCTCGCACGGGCGTCGGCGGCACGGGCGTCACGGCGGTCATCGAGGGCCAGGCCGGCCCCGGCCCGACGCTGCTGCTGCGGGCCGACATGGACGCGCTGGCCGTCACCGAAGAGGCCGACGTGCCCTTCGCCTCGGTCTACCCCGGCAAGATGCACGCCTGCGGGCACGACGGCCACACGGCGATCCTGCTGGGCGTCGCCGAGTGCCTGTGCGCCCACACGGCGCGCCTGCGCGGCCGCGTCAAGCTGGCCTTCCAGCCCAACGAGGAAGGGGTGCAGGGCGCCCTGGCCATGATCGCCGATGGCCTGCTCGATGATCCGCCGGTCGACATGGCGCTGGGTTTGCACTTGTGGGCGGGCACGCCGGTGGGCGAGATCGCCTTGGCGGCGGGTCCGATCATGGCCTGTGCCGACCGCCTCGAGATCGTTGTGCGCGGTCGCGGCGGACACGCCTCGGCGCCGTGGGAGACCATCGACCCAGTGGTCGCCGCCGCCCACATCATCACCGCGCTGCAGACGGTGGTCAGCCGCAACGTGCGCGCCGACCGCAAGGCCGTGGTGACCATCACGCAGGTGGCCGCCGGCGACACGCACAACGTCATCGCTGAACGCGCCACGCTGATCGGCACGATCCGCAGCTTCGAGCCCGAGACCACCCGGCAAGTGCGCGACCGCGTACGGGCCGTGGCCACGGGCGTCGCCGCCGCGCTGGGCGCCGAGGCCGAGGTGACCATCACCGAAGGGCCGCCGCCGGTGGTCAACGATGCCGATCTGACCAGCCGCGTGCGCGCTGCCTGCCTGACGGTGGCTGGCGCCGACCAGGTCATCGCGTTCGAGCCGGTGACCGGCGGCGAGGACTTCGCCTGCATCGCACAGCAGGTACCGAGTTGCTTCTTCTTCGTCGGCGCGCGCAACGAAGGCGAAGCCTGCGACCAACCGCACCACCACCCGCGCTTCAAGATCGATGAGGGCTCGCTGACCGTCGGGCTGCGCGCCATGCTGGCCAGCGTCGATCATCTGCTGGGCGCCTGACCGGCAGGATGATCCGCGGTGGCAGCGAAGAGGGGCAGCGCTCAGGGAGCTGCCTCGTGTCTCATCGCCTGTGGTACCGCCAGCCGGTCAAGGATTGGCCTGATGCGCTGCCCGTCGGCAACGGCCGGCTGGGCGCCATGGTCTTCGGCCGCGTGGACGAGGAGCGCATCGCGCTCAACGAGTCCACGCTGTGGTCGGGCGGGCCGTACTCCACCACCGTCCGCGGCGCTCGCCAGGCGCTGCCGGAGATCCAGCGGCTGGTCTTCGCCGGCGACTACACGCGCGCGCACAAGCTCTTTGGTCGCCACCTGCTCGGCCGGCCGGTGGAGCAGATGAAGTACCAGTCGCTCGGCGACCTGGTGCTGGCCTTCGGGCCTGGCGGCGAGCCCGAAGACTACCGGCTGGAACTCGACCTCGACCAGGCGGTGGCCCGCGTGAGCTACCGCCGTGACGGCGTGAGCCATCAGCGCGAGGTGTTCGTCAGCGCCGTCGACCAGGCCATCGTTGTGCGCCTGACCGCCGACCAGCCTGGCGCCATCAGCTTCACCGCGCAGTTGCGCGGCTGCCGCAACAGTGCGCACTCCAACTACGCCACCGACTATTTCGCCATGGACGGTGCCCCGCCCGACGGGTTGGTGCTGCGCGGCAAGTCGGCCGACTACATGGGTGTGCGCGGACGCATCCGCTACGAGGCTCGCCTGCGCGCGACAGCCGAGGGTGGCAGCATCCATGTCGACGACGACACGCTCACCGTGACCGGTGCCGATGCCGTGACGCTGCTGGTGGTGGCGGCCACCAACTTCGTGAACTACCACGACGTGAGCGGCGACGAGCGAGCGCGTAACGACGCCACGCTGGCGGCGCTGGCCGGCCGCGACCTCGAGACGATGCGCGCGGCGCATACGCGCGACCACCAGGCGCTGTACCGGCGCCTGAGCCTCGACCTGGGCCCGGCGCCCGACGCGCCCACGGACGAGCGGCGGCTGGCCGACGACGTGCTCAGTGACGGCGATCTGGCGGCGACGCTGGTCCACTACGGGCGGTACCTGCTGATCGCCTCGTCGCGGCCCGGCGGGCAACCGGCCAACCTGCAAGGGCTGTGGAACGCCTCGGCCAATCCGGCCTGGGACTCCAAGTACACCACCAACATCAACCTGCAGATGAACTACTGGCCGGCGGAGCCGGGCAACCTGAGCGAGTGCGCCGAGCCGCTGTTCAGCCTGCTCCGCGATTGCACCGACCAGGGCCGCGACGTGGCGCGTGAGCACTACGGCGCGCGCGGCTGGGTGTTGCACCAGAACACCGACCTGTACCGCGTCTGCGCGCCGATGGACGGCACGCATTGGGGCACTTTCACGCCCGGCGGCGCGTGGCTCTGTCAGCACCTGCTGGAGCACTTCCGCTACACTGGCGACCGCGAGCACCTGGCCCAGGTCTATCCCATCCTGCGCGGCGCCGCGCTGTTCTACCTGGACTTCCTGGTGGAGCATCCCGACCACGGCTGGCTGGTGACCAACCCCTCCAGTTCGCCCGAGAACGTGCCCGACCGGCCCGGCCGCGAACGCTTCTTCGATGAGGTGACCACTCACATGGCCGACGGCAGCATGATCTGCGCCGGCTCGACCATCGACATCGAGATCGTCGGCGACCTGCTGGACGGCGTGGCCGGCGCCGCCCAGACGCTCGGCCGCGATGCCGCCTTCGCGCGCAAGCTGCGCGCCGCGCGCCGCCGCCTGCCGCCCTTGCAGGTCGGCGCCGATGGCGCGCTGCAGGAGTGGCTGGAGGATTGGGGTCAGACCGAGCATCCGCATCGGCACATCTCGCCCCTCTATGCGGTCTATCCCGGCGCCGCCATCACACCCGACGCCACGCCCGAGCTGGCGACTGCCGCGGCGGCGGTGCTGGAGCAGCGCGGGCTGCTCGGCAACGGCTGGTCGTCGGCCTGGAAGCTGGGCTGCTGGGCAAGGTTGGGCCGCGCGGAGCAGGCGGTCGAGCATCTGGCCTACTACTTGAAGCACTACACCACCGCCAGTCTGTTTGCCATCTGTTCGGGTCAGATGCAGGTGGACGGCAGCTTCGGCGTGTGCGCGGCCTTGATGGAACTGCTGCTGCAGTCCCACTCGGGCGAACTGCACCTGCTGCCGGCGCTGCCCGCCGAGTGGCCGGACGGCGCGGCCACCGGCCTGCGCGCGCGTGGCGGGTTCGAGGTGGATCTGGTCTGGCAGGATGGCGAACTGACCAGCGCCACGATCCGAAGTGTCGGCGGAGGGCCGGCGGTGGTGCGCTATGGCGACCAGCGCGCGCGCATCCACCTTGAGCCAGGCGAGGCAGCGTGCTTCGATGGGGCGCTAGACGCGTCCTAGGGTTTGTAATTCCGCTTGGAGGCGAATGGCGATTCCGTTGGTCGGTCAGGGCAGCGCGCGCCATATACGGTGCCCGGTGGCGCGGAAGGGCGTGTGGTGATGGAGTCGCGGACGGCCCCCACCCCAGCCCTCCCCGCGAGCGGGGAGGGAGTCAGTGCACCGTCCCCCCGCTCGCGGGGGGACTACAGAGGGGGCTGCCGATGTAGTGGAAGCGTCATTCGCCTTCAGGCGGTTGCGGCGGTTCTGCGTCAGCCCATGGACCGCCAGACGGCGGGACCACAGACCCTTCCACCCGAACTCAGCGCACCTGGTAGTTCGGCGCCTCTCGCGTGATGGTCACGTCGTGGGCGTGGCTCTCGCGCATGCCCGCCGCGGTGACCCGCGTGAAGGTGGTCTTGGTGCGCAGTTCGGCCATGCTGGTCACGCCGCAGTAGCCCATGCCGGCGCGAATGCCGCCCACGAGTTGGAAGACCATGCCCTTGAGTGAGCCCTTGTAGGGCACGCGGCCTTCGATGCCTTCGGGCACGTACTCGTCGTCGCGGCCCTGGGCGGTCTTGGGGTAGCGGTCGCTGCCCGCCTTCATGGCGCGCAGCGAGCCCATGCCGCGGTACTCCTTGTAGGTGCGGCCTTCGAACAGCACGGTCTCGCCGGGGCTCTCCTCGGTGCCGGCCAGCAGGCCGCCGATCATCGCCGAGTCGGCGCCGGCGGCGAGGACCTTGGTGATATCGCCCGAGTAGCGGATGCCGCCATCGGCGATGACCGGCACGCCGGTGCCTTCGGCCGCGCGGGCGCACTCGAACACGGCGGTGATCTGCGGCATGCCCGCGCCCGAGACGATGCGCGTGGTGCAGATGGAGCCGGGGCCCATGCCCACCTTGATGCCGTCGGCGCCGGCGTCGATCAGCGCTCTGGCACCGTCATAGGTGGCCACGTTGCCCACCACGACCTGCGTGTCCGCGCCGAAGCGCCGCTTGAACTCGCGCAGCGCCTCCATCACCGGGCGGCTGTAGCCGTGCGCGGTGTCGATGAACAGCGCATCGACCTGGGCCTCGACCAGCTTCTCGGCGCGCTCCAGGCCCTTGTCGCCCGTGCCCACGGCGGCGCCCACGCGCAGCCGGCCCAGGTCGTCCTTGCAGGCGTTGGGGAAGTCGACCACCTTCTGGATGTCCTTGACGGTGATCAGCCCGCGCAGATGGTAGTTCTCGTCGACAACCAGCAGCTTCTCGATGCGGTGCTCGTGCAGGTGCTGCTCGGCCTCTTGCAGGCTGGTGTGCTCGCGCACGGTGACCAGATCGCGGCTGGTCATATACGCGCTCACCGGCTGGCTGTAGTCACGCACGAAGCGCACGTCGCGGTTGGTCAGAATGCCGACCAGCAGACCGTCGGCCGCGGTGATGGGCACGCCGGAGACCTTGTAGCGGGCCATCAGGTCGAGCGCCTCCTGCAAGGTGGCGTCGGCCGTGAGGGTCACGGGATCGACGATCATGCCGCTCTCCGAGCGCTTGACCTTGTCGACCTCATGCACCTGTTCTTCGATGCGCATATTGCGGTGGATGACGCCCAAGCCGCCTTCCTGGGCCAGGGCGATGGCCAGGCGAGCCTCGGTCACCGTGTCCATGGCGGACGACAGGATAGGGATGTTGAGCGGAATGCGCGCGGTGAGATGGGTGCGCACATCGACGGCGTCAGGCAACACATCGGCATAGCCGGGCACCAAGAGCACGTCGTCCATGCTCAGCCCTTCGATGGTTACGCGTTCCTGCCATGATTCGCTCATAGTCGACCCCGCAGTCTGGCAATGTTGCCCTTATAGTCGCGCCCGTTGGCGAACACACTCGAACCGCCGCCGACCACGATGTCCGCGCCGGCCGAGACCAGGGAGCCGATGTTGTCGGGCGATAGCCCGCCATCGACCTGGACCAACGTCTTGAGGCCGCGCGACTCAATCATCATGCGTACTTGCTCGATTTTGCGGAGCATGGGCTCCAGGAAATGCTGGCCCGCGTAGCCGGGGTTGACGGTCATCACCGTCACCGCGTCGGCGTAGTCGAGCACCGCGTCGAGCGCCGAAGCGGGTGTGCCAGGATTGAGCGCGACGCCGGTGGCCACGTCATCGAAGGTGCGAATGAGGTTCAGCGTGCGCACGATATGGCGGCAGGCCTCCACGTGCACGGTGATGCGGCCGCTGCCCGACAGCACGAACGGCTCGATGTGCCGGTCGGGTTCGAGCACCATCAGATGGGTCTCGAACGGCTTCTCGGTGTAGGGTCGCAGGTCTTCCACGAGCTGGCTGCCCAGCGTCAGGTTGGGGACAAACTGCCCGTCCATCACGTCGAAGTGGAACAGGTCGGCGCCCGCCTCGTCGAGGGCGCGCACCTCTTCGCCCAATCGGCTGAAGTCGGCACAGATGATGCTTGGTGCGATGAGGACGCCCAT
The DNA here is from genome assembly GCA_016235455.1 of Armatimonadota bacterium. Taxonomy (GTDB): domain Bacteria; phylum Armatimonadota; class UBA10988; order UBA10988; family UBA10988; genus UBA10988. The sequence continues at coordinate 77,278 of JACRKZ010000130.1, forward strand.
GGTTTTCCCTCACATGCGCTCGGGCGCGGTGACTCCCAGCATGTTCAGCACGTTGCGCAGCACAATGCGCGCGGCGTGCGCCAGTTCCAACCGTGCCCGCCCCAAGGCGCGGCTCTCCGCGGCGAGGATCGGGCAACGGTCGTAGAAGACATGGAAGGCGGTGGACACCTCGGCCGCGTAGGCGGTCAGCCGGTGCGGCTCATGCTCAGCCAGGGCGCGCGACAGCATCTCGGGCAGCCGCGCACACTGCACGATGAGCGCTCGCTCGGCCTCGGTGGCCAGCAGGCTCAAGTCGAGCGGCGCGTCGGCCAGTGCCGCGGCCTCGTCCCGGCGCAGGACCGAGCAGATGCGTGCGTGGCCGTACTGCACATAGAACATCGGGTTCTCGGCCGCCTGCTTGCTGGCCAGTTCCAGGTCGAAGTCCATGTGGCTGTTGGGCGAGCGCATGGCGAAGAAGTAGCGCACCGCATCCGGCCCAACCTCGTCGAGCAGGGCGTCGAGCGTCTCGAAGTTGGCCTTGCGGGTGCTCATCTTGACCTGCACGCCGCCACGGCTGAGCGTGACGAACTGGTAGAGCACCACGTGGATATGGTCGGTCGAGTCGCCCAGCGCGCGCACCACCGCCAGCACTTCCTGACAGGTGTCGATGTGGTCCGCGCCAAAGACATCGATGATGCGGTCGTAGCCGCGCCGGATCTTGTTGCGGTGGTAGGCCATGTCCGGCAGGCGATAGGTGGGCTCGCCCGACGACTTGACCAGCACCGGGTCCTTGTCCAGCCCGATCGGCTCGCCGCGCAGCCAGACCGCGCCGTCCTTGTCGTAGGCCAGGTCCTTGGCGCGCAGCGCGTCGACCACCTCGTCGATACCGCCGTTGGCGTACAGCGTGCCCTCGTTGAAGAACTCGTCGAAGCGCACGCCCAGCCGCTCACAGGTGCCGCGGATCTCGGCGAAGATGGCCTGCTCGGCGGCCAGGCGGAAGAGCGACTCATCGCCGTCGGCCACAGCGTCGCCGTGCTCGTCGCGCACCGACTGGGCGATGTCGGTGATGTAGCCGCCTTCGTAGCCGCCCTCGGGTAGTTCCCAGTCGAGCCCCAGCAACTCGCGGTAGCGCGCGCGGACGCTTTCGCCCAACATGCGCATCTGCCGCCCGGCGTTGTTGAAGTAGTACTCGCGGGTCACGTCGAACCCGCCCCACTCGTAGAGCCGTGCGACCACATCGCCCAGCACGGCGTTGCGGCCGTGACCGACGGTCAAGGGGCCGGTGGGGTTGGCGCTGACGAACTCGACGTTGACCCGCTGGCCCGCGCCGAGATCGAGCCGGCCGTAGTTCTCGTCGGCCGCGGTGATCTGGGCCACCAGCCGCTGGTAGAAGCGGTCATCCACGAAGAAGTTGATGAAGCCGGGTCCGGCGATGTCGACCTTGGAGACGGCGCCCTCGGGGAAGGTCATGGCGCTGGCCAAGACGCTGGCCAGGCCGCGGCGGTCGCCCACGCCCAGCACGCCCGCGGCGACCATGGCCGCGTTGGTTGAGAAGTCACCGTGCTCGCGACGCTGTGTCGGCGTGACCGAGAAGTTGACCGAGTCCGGGTCGAAGCCGGGGTTCTCCGTGGCCAGGCAGTGCAGACTGGCGCGAATGGCCTCTTCGATAAGCTGTTTCATGGGTGATTTCTCATCCTCGGATTATCCACGCGCCTAGCCATAGGGTCAACCCACTGCCGGCCCACCAGGCGGCCGTGGCGCCTAGCGCCACCTGGAGCAGCCCACGGTTCCAGACTCGTCGCCACAGCCGCGCGCGGCGGAACGGCTCGCGTTCGTAGTCGCGCAACAGCAGCTTGGCGGCGGCGATGCCGGCCTGCCGATGCCGGTCGCTCGGCGGCCGCGTGGTGCCGAACTGCTGCGCCCAGCCGCCCAGTCGCCGCCACTGCCACAGCCCCAGCCCCGCGGGCAGCAGCGCCCACAACGGCCAAGAGCCGGCCACCACCATGGCCACCGGGGTGAGCAACAACAACAGCACGCCCAGGTTGGTGCCGCACCGCGGATGCACGCGCGGCATCAGCGCCGCCTGCTCCGAGGTCAGCGCCAGCCCGCCTTCCACCAGATGCACCGCCTGATGCTCGCCGGCATGGTAGCCAGCCAGGGGCGACAGCCGCAGCAGCATGGCGAAGAACGGCAACGGCAGCCAGTCGGCCCAGGCCGCGGCCGGCGTGCTGGCCGGGCCGCCGAGCGTGGCCCACAGCGTGGCCTGCGGATCGGGCGAGACCATGGCCGCGCACAGCCCGCCGAGCAGTCGCGCCAGGGCCATGAGCAGCGTCAGGTAGGCGCCGGTCAGGATGAGCGCGAGGTCGCCTCGGCCGCCACGGTGCAGGCCGTCGGTGAGATAGACGCCCAGCGGCGTGGCCATGCCGCCGATGCGCTTGGGCGTGCGTCGGTCGAGCGACTCGCTGAGCAGGCGCTCGCGCGTGATGATGCCCACGTAGCGGCCGTCCTCGGCCACCGGCAGCACCTCGACATCCGCGCGCTGGAGCATCGCCATGGCGTCGGATAGCGGCGTCGTCAGCGGCACGGGCGCCACCGGTGTGAGCATCTGCCGCACGCGCTCGCCGGGGTCGGAGCGCAACACCAGGGCGCCCAGCAACTCGCGCTGACCGACAACGCCGATGACCGTCACGCCATCGACCACGGGCAGCGCGCTGGCACCGGTGGCGCGCAGGCGTGCGGACACTGTCGTCGCGAAGTCGTCAGGGGAAAGCGGTGCCGGCGTGTCAATCAACCGGACCAGTTCGCTCGAGGTCGGCGGTTCGTAGCTGTTGCGCGCCATCGCCACCTGCTTAGGAACATAAGGATAGCAGAGGGTCGGCTCAGCGGCAATCCGAAGAGCGGCGCAGGGAGCAAGAAACGGTGTCAGGGACCGTTTTCGTGAGCGAAAACGGTCCCTGACACCGTTTCTTGCTCCCTGCGCCGCTC
>JACRKZ010000131.1 GCA_016235455.1 Armatimonadota bacterium
CACGACCTCGGCGCTGACCTGCGCGGGTGTGTGCCGGCGGTCCGTGTTCCAGTTCTCGGCTCGCAGCGTGACGCTCTGGCTCACGCGACCGCCGGAGCGGTTGCCAAGCGCCAAAGTGACCAGCGCCACGCGCCGCGCTACGGCGGACCGCACGCGGGCCGATTCCACCCACACCGGTGCGGTGCGCAGCAGCTCGATGCGGCCGATGATGCCGTTCCAGTTGCCCTGCATCCCGCCCAGGTGATGGCCGCCGATGCCCGGCGGGAAGCCCTCGGTGTCGACGCGAATCGTCAGCCGATGCCGGCCGGGACTCAGGTGCTCGCTCAGGTCGTAGGTCTGCGCGGTGCAGACGCCGTCCTGGGCGCCGATGCGCTGGTCGTCGAGCCACAGCGTGGTGCGTTTGGTGCGCTCCAGCGTCAGCGTGACGTGGCTGCCGGCCCAGTCGGCGGGGATGTCGATGTCGCGCTGGTACCAGGCCAGTCGCGGTGAGTGGTGCAGCGGCGTCCAGCCGTTGGCCGCACGGTTGGCGTTCGGCGTGCCCTTGGCGTTGGTCTGGGTGGTGCCCGGCAGGGCGACAGTGTCGGGCAGCGCGCGCTCGAACCAGCGCTCGCCCAGGCCGTGGTCGTCGGCGTCGATGGCGAACCGCCAGGGGCCGGCCAGCGAAACGACCTCGCGCGTGGCAGGCGCGGTGAGAGCGAGCGACAGGAGAGCGATCATCATGCCGTCAGCTTCGGCGTCCGCCGACCGGCTCCTCTGCCGCCGGGCTCGGCAGGATGTGCACCGTGCGCCGCGAACCAGCCTGGCCAGCGGGGTAGGGCGATGCTGACCTGGCGGCGCGTGGTGATGGGCTTGATGGTGCTGGCGCTCGGCGGTTGCGGAGGGCAGACGGCGACCGCGGTCACCGACCTGGCGGCCGCGCGCTCGCGCTGGCGGGCGTCGGGGTCGGCCAACTACCACCTCACGCTGGCCACCTACTGCTTCTGCCCCGACCGCGAACGGATCGTGGTGACGGTGCGCAACGGCGTGCTGTCGACGGCCAACTGGGAGACCAGCGGCACGCCCGTGCCGGCCGGGCAGCTCTCGCTGGCGCTGACCATCGAGGGCCTGTTCGCCAAGCTCGAAGATGCGTACCAGCGCCACGCGGCCACGGTGACGGTCACCTACAACGCCGCCGACGGCCACCCCGAGCACATCGCCATCGACTACGACCTGCAGATGGCGGACGAGGAGATTGGCTACGGTGTGAGTAGCTTCGCGCGGGACTGAGCGCTGGTGCTTGGGGCTGCGAAGAACTACAGATTGCGCAGATTGCACAGACGGCCAGTCAGGTAATCTGCGTAATCTGTGGATCCTCAGGGGCTCGATCCTCAGATCGCCCACGGTCCGCGCCGTGGCCGTGACAGCCAGCGGCTGGCCTCGGGGTCGCCGAGGATCTCTTCCTTCTCCGGGTCCCAGCGCAACGGCCGGCCGAGCCAGGTGGCGATGTTGCCCAGGTGGCAGACGGTGACCGTGCGGTGGGCGACGGCGATGTCGCGGAAGGGCTTCTCTCGGGTTTGCACACAGTGCAGGAAGTCGCCGATGAGGCCGCCGTTGCCCTTGTAGTTGGGGATGTCCAGGTTGGCCGGCAGCTTGGGCGCGCGGGTGCGCTGGGTGCGCTGGTCTTCGGTGAACTCGCCACCCTCGAACTTGGCGGTGAGGATGCCGCCCCAGCCGCCGCCGTGGTAGAAGGTCATGCCGTTGGCGAAGCGATAGGTCAGCCGTTTGGTGTCCCGGCCGTCGGCCGGGATGATCTCCGTCGGCCCGGTCTCGTGGAGCCCGCTGAGGAACAGCGCGCCGCCGAAGCCGTGGGCGCCCCAGTCGGTCATGCCGCCGCCCGAGTAGTCGCGCCAGGCGCGGAAGTCGAGCAGCCGGTGGTTGAATGGCACCTTGGGCGCCGGCCCCAGCCACATATCCCAGTCCAGCCCGTCGGGCACGGGCTCGGCCGGCAGGCAGTGGTCGACCGACGGTCCGCCGACGTTGACATAGACCTCCTGCAGCGCGCCCATGACGCCACTGCGCTGGATGCGGTGGAGGAAGTTGTAGTCCTCCCAGACGCGCTGGCTGCCGCCCGAGAAGACGCGGCCGAGCCGGCGCGCCGTCTCGATCATCACCTGGCCCTCATGGACGGTGAGCGTCTCGGGCTTCTCGCAGAAGACGTCCTTGCCGTGCCGCATGGCGTCGCACGAGATCGTCGCGTGCCAGTGGTCGGGCGTACCGATCATGACCGCGTCGATGTCGTCGCGGCTGGTGATCTCGCGGAAGTCGTTGACCGCGGCGCAGGCCTGGTTGGCGTAGCGGCGATCGACGATGCCTTTGGCGTTGAGCACATTGGCGCGGACGACGTCGCACACGGCGACCATCTGCACCTCCCGCCGGCCCAGGAAGTCGCCCATGTCGCCCGTGCCACGACCGCCCATGCCGATGGCGCCCATGACGATGCGGTTGCTCGGCGCGGGCCGCTCGTCCTTGCCCAGCGCGCTGGCCGGCACGAACAGCGGCGCCACCCCGGCGGCCAGAGCGCTCTTGAGGAAGCCACGACGGGACGGGTTGCTGTCTGCGACGCGCATCGGAATCTCCGGCTGTATGCTCCGAGGTTCGGCGCGGTGCGCGAGAGTCCTTCGCTCAGTAGACGGGTTCCACCCAGGCCGTGAGCGCTGGGAACAGCTGCTCGAACACGGCGGCCTCGCCGCGGGCCACGTAGGCATCAAGATAGAACTCGCGGATCTTGGGCAGCGTGCGATAGCCCAGCGCCAGCGGTGCCAACAGCGGCGGCGGGAGGTGCAGGTGGTGGTCGGGCTCGCCGACGGGCGGCCCGACTCTCGTGACGCGACCGTCGACCAGCTCAATCGCCACGGTCGGGCCGTACAGGCCGAGATGCACCACCGCCGTCAGGCCGGCCGCTCGTCGCTCCAATTCCGGCGCCAGCGCCGAGAGCAAGGCGACGGGATCGGCGACGCGCACCTGCCAGGCATAGCAACTCTCGCAGCGCGCGCCGAGCGCATTGGCCGTGAGCACCAAGGGGTGGCTGGCCGGCAGATCCAGGCGCAAGTGGGGTTTGCCGCGCGCTATCGCGAGCCGCCGCGCATGGGCCAGAACGGCCAGGTCGGCGCCCTCGGGCAGGTGAGAAGCCTGCCCCAGAATGAGCCCCTGGCCGAACCCGTGGAAGAAGACGCGGGCATAGCCCAGGGTCTCATCGCCTCGGTCCACCAGCCAGGTCTCGGCCTCGTAGCCGCTACCTTGGCTGTCGGCCAGTTGGTAGCGCCAGATGGCCTCGTCGCGCGTGGAGGCCAGGTCGAGCTCGGCACTGACCTCGTTGCGCCAGCAGTTGAGTCGCTCCGCGTCGCGCGGTTCGGCCAGCCGGAAGGTGAACCCGTCGGAGTCCGCGGGCGCCTGGTCGAGATCGAGCAGGTGATGGGCGTCCAGCGGCACGGAGTACTCGTAGCCGTAGCGCCGGTAGAAGTACGGGATGCCGGCGATGAGCGTCAGCAGGGCGCCGCGGCGAGCCAGGTCGGCATGGCAGGCGGCCATCATGGCGCTGGCCAGGCCCTTGCCGCGCCACGGCTCAAGCGTGCCCACCAAGCCCACTTCACAGTACGGGACGATGGTCTGGCCGAGACGCAGGTGGCCGGGGATGAGGCATTGCGAACTCACCACTTGGCCCGCGGGCGTGACGCCGACCCAGAAGTCGGAGGGGCTCATGTGGGGGTGGACGGTCATCAGCTGGCGAGCCAGCTCACCCACGGTGGCGTCGTGCACCGTGGTGTTGAGCGCCACGATGCCCTCGATCTCCGCCGCCGTGGCCGGGCGCACGGTCAGGTTGTCGGGTAACGTCTTGGTCATGGTGCTTACTTGTCGCCTGAGCGGCGCACCATGCTAAGCACGGGACACCTGGCGCGAACCGCGCGTTGACGCAGACGGGCAGCGGCACTAGACTCGGACTCCACACAGGGTGGCGCTGAGGCCGGCGGCAGGGATGCGGTTTGGCCAGAATCGGCCATGGCGGGCTAGCCGCGAGGGCCGATTGGAGCAATGGCGGATTCTCTCATCATGAGCACAGCACAGACGTTGTTGCGACAAATGGCGGGTCTCGGTCCGGAGCCTGAGGCGCTCGCTCGCGAGTTGGCGGCCTGCTACGAGAGCCAACTCGAGCAGATGACCAGCCATCTGGGCCAGATGTATGAGGAACTGATGCTGCTCTACGGCGTCGGCGACGACGTGGCCGCCACGCTGCACCCCGATACCATCGCCGACCAGGCCCTTGATCGCATCGTCGACCTGATGGATGCGGAACTGGGCTTCGTGGTCCACGTGACCGAGCCCGACCAGCCGCTCGAGATTGTCGGGTCGGCGGTTCTTCCGGCCGGCGCGGCGGTGCTGACCCACTGGGCAACCTGGCAGGCGGTCAAGCGCGACCGCGCGCTCATCCTCAATGGCGACCTGCTGGTCGAAGCGCCGCCCAGCAACGGTGTGACCAGCCTGCTCTCGTGCCCCTTGCGCGCGCGCGGCAGTGTCATTGGCGCGCTGCACCTGCTTAACAAGACGGTGCCCGGCGGCTTCACCACCGTCGACCAGAGTCTGCTCCAGGCGGTGGCCACGCAACTCGGCACGGCCATCGAGAACGCCCGCTTGTTCGAAGCCGAGCAGGACCACGCGCGGCGCGTCACCGCCGCCCTCGACGAACTGCAGAGCACCTACGACGAAACACTCAAGGCCCTGTCCAGCGCCCTCGACCTGCGGGACAACGAGACCGAGGGCCATGCGCAGCGGGTGACCCGCTATGCCGCCCGGATCGCCGAGGCGATGGGCTACTCCGGCGCGCTACTGGTCGAGATTGAGCGCGGCGCGCTGCTGCACGATATGGGCAAGATCGGCATTCCCGACGGCATTCTGCTCAAGCCCGGCCGGCTGACCGAGGACGAGTGGGTGATCATGCGCACCCACGCCGAGCTCGGCTACACGATGCTCCGCAACATCGGCTTCCTCGAGCGCTCCGCCCCGATCGTGCGGCACCACCATGAGCGGTTCGACGGCACGGGCTACCCCAGCGCGCTGGCCGCCGAGCAGATCCCCATCGGCGCGCGCATCTTCGCCGTGGCGGACACGTTCGACGCCATGACCTCCGACCGGCCGTACCGCAAGGCGCTGGGCTACGAAGAGAGCTGCGAGGAGATCCTCCGCTGCGCGGGCTCGCAGTTCGATCCGGCGGTGGTCGAGGCCTTCCAGCATGTGTCGCCCGACGCGTGGTCGATCATCCGCGCGGTGGTTGAGCGCGAGATTGAAGCCAAGCGGGCAGCAGCGGCGGCGGCCGACCGTGCCGAAAACCTCTAGGGCAAGCCTGGTAGCCGCGGCAGACCCGGTAGGCCCGGCACGCCCGGCACGCTGGGCAGACCGGGGAACAGGTCTGTGACGTTGGGTACATGCAGCCCTGCCAGCGCCTGGCTGACATACCCGTTGATCGAGGGCAGCGACGGCATGGGCCAGTTGGCGTGGCCCAGCAAGTTGGCCAGGTCGGGCTGTGCCAGCAGGTCGCGGAGCGCTGGCAGGTTGGGTAGCTGCACCGACGGCAGCAGCGCCGGGGCGTACAACACGTCTGGTACATCGGTGCCGACCAACGGCGGTCTGGCCCGCTCTTCACCGACCACGAAATGCTCCACCCACAGGTTGTCCGCGGCGTAGGCGTCGGGCTCCGCGCTGAGGGCCGCGACGAACAGCTGGGGTGTCTGAGGCGCACGGCCGACCACGCGCAGGACGACCGCGCGGGTCTCGCCTGGCGCCAGCGCGCCCACCGCCACCTCGCCCAGCCGGCTGGTGTCGTTACGGCTCAGCGCGTCGCGGGGGTCGGTATCGTAGGCCACGAGGCGGACCCGGCTGGCGGGCTTGGCGCCGAGGTTGGCCACGCTGAGCGGCAGGGACAGCACGCGACCGGCAGCCAGCGTCTGGGGCAGGTCCCTCACGCCGTTGGCCGATAGGGCTAGGTCCACCTGGTCGTGGTTGGTACCGACCCCGGCGCGGTCAGCGAGTTGGTCGGCCTGCCCCTGCGACGTGGCGGCGACGGCGATCTGCGTGAAGCGGCGGCGCACAATGAGCCGCGTGTCCGTGGCCAGCAGGTAGTGGGCACCGCTGCACCCGACGGCCTGGATGTGAATCCTGGCGCTGGGCAGGCGCGAGGGCGCGGTGGGGATCAGCTCGCGCGGCACCTCGAAGAGGTAGGTGCCATCGGGCACAACATTGGCCAGGCGGCCGACCTCGCGGTCATTGACCGAGAAGACGAGGGTGAATGGCTTGTAGCTGCCGCGCGGCCACTGGAGCTGGAAGGTGGCCGCCAGCCAGGCTCGCTCGACGCTGTTCTCGAGCGAGGGCAGCGCGGCTCGCGGGCCCCAGCTCGCGCCGCCATCGGTGCTGCGGATCTCGTACTTGAGGTCGGCCACGCCCTCGGAGTCGCCATGCCAGGTGACCCACAGCAAGTCGTCGTCGTAGCCGACCAGTGGGTACTCGGAGTAGACGGAATCGTTGGACAAGACGCGTGGCGCCGACCACGCGCCGCCCGCGCGGGCGCTGGCGAAGCACGCCTCGCTGGCCGCGCCGTCGGCCTCGCGCCACACCGCCGCCAAGTCGCCCCGCGCGTTGGCCGCCACTTGCGGCTCGCCACAAACAGCACCAGGCCGGCTGAGCACTGTGGCGGCGCCGACCGGCTCGCCCTTGGCGCTGAGTGCGACGGTCATGATGCGTCGCTCCGCGCCGCGCACCGACACCCAGACCAGTTGCAGGCCGCCAGGGGTGAAGGAGAATTGAGGCCAGGCCTGGGTCTCGCCAGGCTCACGTGGGAGCGGCAGCTCCGGCCCGAAGGTGCGGCCATCGTCCTGGCTCAGCCGCAGGTACACCTGCCCGCCGGCGCGCAGATCACACCACGCCACGCCGACTGTCTGCTCGCCGCTCACTTGGACCACCGGGTCGTCGACGCCCTTGCCGTGGTCAGTCAGGTACTGCGTCTTGCGCCAGGCGTTCATGTCGCGCCCGCTGGCCTTGAAGGCCACATCGCCGGCCCGGCCGGGCGCGCGGTCCTCCCACGTCAGATAGGCCTGGTCCGTGGCGCGGCGCACACGCAGGTACGGCCAGAGCGCCTCGTGTCCCGGCGCCGAGGCGCGCAGCACGCCCATCCTCCGGCTGGCCTGCGCGCCATGCGACAGTGCGGCGAAGTGGACCGCCACGCGGCCGTCCTGTTCAGGCTCGTACCAGGCCAGACCTAGCCATCGGTTGCCGTCCGCGGCCATGGGGTGGTCGCTGGCGTCGCGCTCCAGGCCGCCCAGTCGGGCCGCCACGGTCGGCCGAATGGTCATACCGCGCACATCGGCGGCCCGCGTGGGCTCATGGTTGCCCGCGCCGGGGAACCCGGTGGTGTCCAGCACCCACTGCCAGCCGCGGTTGAGGATGAGTGTCTCCCACTCCTGCCAGGTGCGCTTCACGTCGGGTGCGACGGCATCCTCGTCGAGGCACTTGAACATCATCTTGCCGTCGACGGAGCCCCAGTCGAGCAGGATGTCGCCCTGGTTGACGCAGGCCTCGAAGCTGTCGCTCATGTACTGCGCGCTGTGGCTGGTGCCCAGGTACATGCGCTTGCCCTCGGGCAGTTCAAAATGCAGCGGCCATTCGTAGGCATGCTCCACGCCCAGGTAGCCGCGCAGCTTGACATCGAAGGCGCGCGCGTCGATGCCCATGCGTGGCACGACCTGGAAGGTGAAGGAGCCGTGCGCCGGCAGCACGGCGCCGTGGATGGCGTTGCTGCCCATGCCGGGCAGCAGCTGGACGCGCCCGTCATCGGGATCAGGCCGCAGGCGGAGGCCGTTGACCGCGCTGTCGGATGGGTTGCTGACGCGGCAGGTGTAGGCCAGTGTCAGCGGGTCCTGGCTGACCACTTGGAAAGCCACCTGGCCAACCTGAGCGCCGAACTCGACGCGCACCGTGGCCTTGTCGACGGGGGCGCCCTCGATGGGGGGCACGGAGCCGGCGGCAGCCGAGTAAAGGCCGAGCACCAGATCTCCGGCAGTGACCTGTCGCGGCGCGTTGAGCACCAGGCGCACATACTTGTACTGACCGGGTGCCAGCGTGCATGGCTCGCCTGGCGCGCCGAGCCCGAGCACCGCGCCATCGATGCCCGGCGGCTCGGTGATCGGTCTGATGATGAAGGAGCGTGGTTGGGCGCCGCGGTTGAACACGGCGACGGTGTCGCGGCGGCCATAGCCGGCAGAGATCGAGGTCGACCACTGGGCACGCTCGAAGGCGGCGTCTGCCGGCGCATCGGCGCGCTGCGTGGGTGGGGTGGTGGCGACGGCGCTGAGGCGTGGCAGCGCGGCCGCGATGTCCTTGGCCAGCGCGGCCCGCAGGGCGGTCACCACCGCGCCCATGGGGCTGGTGTCGAGGTCGCGCGTCCCGACGCCCTCGCGCAGCAGGCGCTCACAAGCCGGGCCCTTGGCGCCGCGCGCCTCGCGCTTCTGCGCCTGGTCCAGGTTGGCCACGGCGGCGCTGGTGGCCACGTCGAGCAGGCCGCCGCGCAGCCGCAGGCTGGCGCGCCGCGTGGTCACATTGCCCACGAGCGGCAGCCGCGTCGTCTTGTCGGCAAAGTCGAGTTCGGCCACCGTCAGCACGAGCACGCCGCCGCAACCCGCTTGGCGACCCAACTCGATCAGCGTTTCGAACGTCGGTCGGTCGTCGGGGCGCAGCGCGGTAGGCCAGGCGAGGGCGCGCACCTGGCCCACCTGGGCCAGCTCGAGGTCCCCGCGCAGGGCCTCGGTCAGCGAGTTGATGAATGCCGCCTCGGCGGCGCTGGCGCCCACGCCCGGCTGCGGCCGCAGGGGCAGCATGCCCAGGCAGGTGCGCGGCTGCGCAACCGTTCCGCCAGACGAGAGGGTCAGCGCGGCCAGCAGAAGCAACAGCATCGAGCGCATCGCATCGCTCCTCACGGGCACAGGCACATTACCTGCGGCAAGGCTAGTGCGCGCAATCCCCAGCGTCAAGTCACATCACGCGTGTGCGCGTGGTCCGTCGTCGGTCTTGGCGTTGTGCCCAAGGTGTCGTAGACTGCGCACCCAACGGTGATGTATGCAGCCCAGAGCAGCGATCTTCGATCTGGACGGCACGCTGGTTGATAGCGCCCGTCTCCACCACGTCAGTTGGCAGCAGTTGTGCGGCGAGCTCGGCCTGCCGCCCATGACAAGCGAGGCCTTCTTCGCCTGCTTTGGCCAGGCCAACCGCGACATCATCCCCGATCTGCTGGGCCGGCCGCTGAGCGCTGAGGAGGTCGAGCGCCATTCCGAGCGCAAGGAAGCCATCTACCGCGAGGTGGCCGTGCGCGAGCTGACGCTGTTCCCCGGCGCGCGCGAACTGCTCGACGGGCTCCACGCGGACGGCTGGCAGCTGGCCATCGGCTCCTCCACGCCGCGCGCCAACCTGGCCGCGCTGGTCCCTGCGCTGGGCCTCGACGGTCTGCTCTCGGCCACGGTCGGCATGGAGGATGTCACGCGCCATAAGCCCGCGCCGGACGTGTTTCTCGAGTGCGCGCGCCGGCTGGGCGTGGCGCCCGCGCGCTGCCTGGTGTTTGAAGACGCGCCCGCCGGGGTGCAGGCGGCGGTGGCTGGCGGTATGGCCGTGGTGGGCGTGCTGACCCATCATTCGCGCGAGTCGCTGGCCGGCGCGGTGGCTCTGGTGGACGGTTTGTGGGAACTCACCGCCGCCGACTGCGCGGCGTGGGTGGGCGCCGCCTGAGGCGGGCCCGCAGGATGTTGCTGGCGCGCGGTGAATGCGCCGGTGCGGAGATGGACCGTGTCAATCGAACCTGGCTGCAGCCTGCGTACCGAAGCCGAGGTGCGTGCCTATCTGGGCGAAGCCGTGGCGCGCACGCCGATCGTCGACCTGCATACGCATCTGTATGCGCCGTGCTTTCGCGATCTGCTGCTCTACGGCGTCGATGAACTGGTCACCTACCACTACCTGATCGCCGAGGTGCACCGCGCCGACCCGACGCTGCGACCGGCTGCTTTCTACGCGCTGAGCAAGCAACAGCAGGCCGACCTCATCTGGAAAACGCTGTTCGTCGACCGATTGCCGGTCAGCGAGGCGTGTCGCGGCATCATCACGGTGTTTGGCAAGCTCGGCATCGAGCCTGACCGCGACGGCCTGGACAACGCGCGCGCCTTCACCGCGCAGTTCACGCCCGAGCAGTACGTCGACAAGATCCTGGGCCTGGCCAACGTGTCGTCGGTGGTCATGACCAACGACCCGTTCGACGAGATGGAGCGGCCCATCTGGGTGGCCGGCGGCGACATCGACCCGCGCTTCCTGCCGGCCTTGCGCATCGACACGTTCCTGCTACGCTTCGCCGAGGTGGTGCCGAAGCTGCAGCTCTGGGGCTATCAGGTGGCCGCCGACACCAGCACTCAGACGCTCAGCGAGGCGCGGCGCTTCCTGACCGACTGGATCGACATCATGCAGCCAGTCTACCTGGCCGCGTCGATGCCGCCGCAGTTCCCAGTGCCCAGCGACACGCTACAGTCGTGGCTCACCGAGCAGGTCATTGTGCCGGTCTGCCGCGAGCGCAACCTGCCCTGGGCCGTCATGCCCGGCGTGCGCCGCGCGCTGAACCCGGCGCTCGGGCAGGCCGGCGACGGCCTGGCCACCTCGGACTTGCGCTGGATCGAGTACCTGTGCGCCACCTACCCCGAGAACCGTTTCATGATCACCGTGCTGGCGCGTGAGAACCAGCACGAGCTGTGCATCATCGCGCGCAAGTTCGGCAACCTGCTGCCGTTCGGCTGCTGGTGGTTCCTCAACAACCCGAGCCTGATCGAGGAGATGACGCGCATGCGCTTCGAACTGCTCGGGCTAAGCCACATCCCGCAGCATAGCGACTGCCGCATCCTGGACCAGTTGCTCTACAAGTGGGAGCACTTCCGCCCGATCCTGACCCGCGTCATGGGCGACAAGCTGGCCGACCTGGTGCATGCCGGCTGGCAGCCCACCAAGGCGGAGGTCGATCGCGATGTGGAGCGGTTGCTGGCGGGGAACTTCAAGGCCTTCGCCGGGCTGGACTGAGCGGCGCGGCGGCTAGAGCGGCTGGCGGCCCGAGAAGCCGGAATCGAGCGCGTGCCACCAGGCGACATCGGCCTCGCCCATCTGCCAGCACAGCAGGATCTCCTCGCCGTCTTCGCGCAGATGCGGGAAGTCGCACAGGCCGCGTGCCAGGTCCTTGACCTGCACGCCGGCCTCGACGAATCGTTCCGCAACCACCCGCCACCGGACGGACAGTTCGGCCCAGCGGCCCAGGCCGGCGCCGCCCACGTTGTGGGTCTCGGCGCGCAGCAGCAGGTCACGATGCAGGTCGGCCAGGGGCGCCAGTTGCTCGTCGAGCCGCCAGAGCTCGGCCAGCCAGACGCGCAGGCTGGGCAGCAGGGCATTGGCCTGGTCGACACTGAAGTGCTGATCGAACTGCGGCATGGACACCTCAGCGCTGGCTGCAGGCGGCGCAGCGGCCGGTGATGACGAGTCGGTGACTGGTGGCCACGAAGCCGTGCTCGGCCTGGGCCATCTGGTACAGTCGGTCGACGCAGGGGTTGGGCATCTCCATGATGGCGCCGCACTCGGTGCAGACCAGATGGTCGTGGAGTGGCTCGCCGAACACGGCTTCATAGCGCGCCGCGCCATCGGGGAAGCGGCGCTCCTGGGCCAAGCCGGCGGCCACCAGGGTCTTGAGCGAGCGATACACTGTGGCCAGCCCCACCTTGGTGCCCTCGTCGAGCATCACGTGGTAGAGTTCCTCGGCGCTCAAGTGACCTTCGGCGGCCAGGAATCGCTCGGCGACCAGCAGGCGCTGGCGCGTGACTTTCTGACCCGTCTTGGCCAGGTAGCCAACCAACAGCTCGATCTCGGGCCGCATGGGCGCTCCTCGTCGCAGGAAGGCCATGGTACCACGGCCCACATCGCTGCGCCATGGCACTTGACAGTGCCGTCGGCACGGCTTACACCCTAGAGTGCTGGGTCGTGCATGCTCGCGGTGACCGCTGGCCGCCGCGCGATCGCGGGAAGTGAGCGAGATCATGGCCAAGAAGGCACAAGCCGAGAAGGAACCCAAGGGCGGCAAGGGCAAGCCGGCACCCGCCACCGTGACGACGTCCGATGGTGGTCCACCCCAGGCGCCATCGGGCAAGCTCAAGACCAAGTACTACGAGGAGGAACTGGCCAAGCTGCACGTGGAGTTGGTCAAACTGCAGGAGTGGATCCGCGCCCAGAAGCTCAAGGTGGTGGTGCTGTTCGAGGGGCGCGACGCCGCCGGCAAGGGCGGCGCCATCAAGCGCATCACCGAATGCATGAACCCCCGCGTGGCCCGGGTCGTGGCCCTGGGCACGCCGACCGAGCGCGAGAAGAGCCAATGGTACTTCCAGCGCTACGTGCCGCACCTGCCGGCGGCCGGCGAGCTGGTGCTGTTCGACCGCAGTTGGTACAACCGCGCCGGCGTCGAGCGGGTCATGGGCTTTTGCACCGAGGAGGAGTACTCCGAGTTCCTGCGTTCTTGCCCCGAGTTCGAGCGCATGCTCGTGCGCTCGGGCATCGTGCTGGTCAAGTACTGGTTCTCGGTCAGCGACGAGGAGCAGGAACGGCGGTTCCAGTCACGCATCGACGACCCCACCAAGCGCTGGAAGCTCAGCCCCATGGACCTCGAGTCCCGCGCGCGCTGGGGCCTCTACAGCCAGGCCAAGGACGAGATGTTCTCGTACACGGACATCAAGCAGGTGCCGTGGTACGTCGTGGATGCCAACGACAAGAAGCGGGCGCGGCTCAACTGCATCTCGCATCTGCTGTCGTTGATCCCCTACGAGGACCTGACTCCGCCGCCGCTGGTGTTGCCGCCGCGCCAGGATGCGGTGGGCTACGTGCGCCCGCCCATCACTGACCAGTCCTGGGTGCCCAACCGCTATCCCTAAGGCGCGCAGGCCGAGCCTGACAAACCAACAGCGCCCCGGCCTTGCGGCCGGGGCGCTGACTGCCTTGTACTGGGGCCTGAGTTAGGCCGACAGCTCGGGCGGGGTCTTCTTGCTGGTGCGGACCGCCCAGATGAGCGCGCCGAACATCAGCACGATGGCGCCGATGACCATCGGGTTGCTCTTGTCAGGGTACTGGACGATGACCGGAGCGGCGATGACCGCGACCAGGTTGCAGACCTTGATCATCGGGTTCAGGGCCGGACCAGCGGTGTCCTTCAGCGGGTCACCCACGGTGTCGCCGACGACCGTCGCCTTGTGGCGCTCGGAGCCCTTGCCCAGGTTGTTGGCCGGGTCCTTCGGCTCGTCTTCGACGATCTTCTTGGCGTTGTCCCAGGCGCCGCCGGCGTTGTTCATGAACACCGCCAGGAGCTGGCCGGAGATGATGATACCCGCCAGGAAGCCACCCAAGGCCTCGACGCCCATGAGCAGACCGATGAGCACGGGCGAGACCACACCCAAGGTCGCCAGGGGGATGAGTTCCTTCTGAGCGGCCTGGGTGGAGATGCCCACGCACTGGCTGTAGTCAGGCTCGACCTTGCCTTCGAGGACGCCGAGGCGGAACTGCCGGCGGCATTCCTCGATGATGGTCTGCGCGGCGCGAGCCACGGCCTGAATGGCGAACGAGCTGAACAGCCACGGCAGCATGCCACCGATGAGCATACCGACGAAGACCACCGGCATGTGCACGCGGATGCCCACGTTGCGGAACAGCTCGGGCGACTCCATGGACAAGCCCGAGGCGATCTGCGCGTTGGACACGTCCACGATGAACGAGCCGAACAGCGACACGGCCGCGATAACGGCCGAGCCGATGGCCACACCCTTGGTGATGGCCTTGGTGGTGTTGCCCACACCGTCGAGGTCGGCCATGATCTGGCGCGCCTTGACCGTGGCTTCGTCTTCCATGCCGTGCCAGGCCATCTCCGCCACGCCGTTGGCGTTGTCGGCGATGGGGCCGAAGGAGTCCATGGCCACGTTGTTGCCCGTCAGCGTCAACATGCCGATACCGGTCATGGCCACGCCGTACAGGATGAACGTGAAGCGGACCCACTCCGCGCTGAGGCCCTTGCTCGGGTCAACGAAGCTCGACACGTCGATGCCACCAAAGATACCGATGGAGGCGGCGATGGTCAGGGCGATGACCAGGGTGGTCCACACGGCGGACTCATAGCCCACCGAGAGACCGTTGAGGATCAGCGTGGCGGGACCCGTATCGGACGCCTTGCGGATCGACTTGACGGGCGCGCCATGCGTGCCGGTGAAGTACTCGGTCAGGCGGTCGATGCAGACGGCCAGCAGAACACCCACGGCCACGGCCAACGGCGTGCGCCACCAACCACCCGGCAACTGCGAACCGTCGCCGTTGGGATCGTTCAGGTAGATGAAGCCGGCAATGCCGAACAGCACGACCGAGATGATCGCCGAGGTGATGAAGCCCTTGAAGATGCCAGCCATGGCGTCGCCGGGCTTGCTGGACACGTCCTTCACCGCGTAGGTACCCAGGATCGACGAGAGAACGCCGATACCGCGCACGATCAGCGGGTAGATGATCCAGTGCATGTGGCCGGTGATCGAGTGCAGCGCCAAGCCCAGGATCAAACCCGAGACGATGGTCACTTCGTAGGACTCGAAGATGTCGGCCGCCATACCGGCGCAGTCACCGACGTTGTCACCAACGAGGTCGGCGATCACGGCCGGGTTGCGGGGGTCGTCTTCGGGGATGTCCTGCTCGACCTTGCCGACCAGGTCGGCACCAACGTCGGCGGCCTTGGTGTAGATACCACCGCCCACGCGCATGAACAGGGCCAGCAGCGTACCACCGAAGCCGAAGCCGAGCAGAGCGTCCGGCGCGGCGATGCCGAAGATCATGAAGATCACGGTGCCGCCCAGGAGGCCCAGGCCGTCGGTCAACATGCCGGTGATGGTGCCCGCGCGGTAGGCGACCTTGAGGGCGCCACCGAACGAGCTGCGCGCCGCCTGAGCGGCGCGGATGTTGCCCTGCACGGCCATGCGCATGCCGAGCTGGCCGACCAGCAGCGAGAAGCCCGAGCCCATGACGAAGGCCACGGCGCGGCCGATGCCGATGATCAGCTTGACCGTCTGCTCATCGTAGTTCTTGAACCGCTCCATGGCTTCCGCCGTCGGCGGAACCACGTACACGGACCCGAACAGGACGAGCGTCAGCACGCCGATCAGAGGCAGGATAGCCTTGAGCTGCTTCCCGAGGTATGCGTTGGCACCGTCGCGAATGGCGGACCAGACCTTGACCATCTTCTCGTCGCCCATTTCCGCGGAGCGGACTTCCTTGACGAGATACCAGCCGTAGAACAGGCCCAACCATGCGATGGCAAACACGCCCCAGATCGCTGTTGTTTCGAACTGGGAAAGTCCTTCCAGCATGGGTCTGCTTACCCTTTCAGACGCTTTGCGTCTTTGGCGGACAGCCCGCGGCCACCTGGCCACGGGATACGCACTATCAACGCCGACGGTTTGGCCGCCGGTGCTGCACGACATCACCAAGCACCGCTCTCGCCAGACTCCACTCTCGGGGCACACCTGCCCCCCAGCGCGGCCTTGGCCGCCGATTCTGGGTGATGACTGCGCGCGACTGCAACTGCTTGTCCGCGAACACTTCCTCAGCGTTCAACGAGTCTGCCAACCCCCGGATTGACCGTGGGTTGGCCCGCGATGATAATACCCCCGACCGCCCTTTGACTCAACACTTACGTCGGAGAGTCTCGGAGTCGGCGGCGGCTGGGATGGTAGCAATGAAGCGCATCGGGGTGCTCTGCAGTGGTGGTGATTCGCCGGGGATGAATGCGTGTGTGCGCGCGGTGGTGCGCACCGGCCTGGGCCTGGGGCTTGAGGTGTTTGGCGTTGAGCGCGGCTACACCGGACTCGTGAACGGTGTGGTGCGGCCGCTTGTCTCCCACGACGTCAGCGGCATCATCAACCATGGCGGCACCATCGTCCGCACGGCGCGCTGCCCTGAGTTCCGTGAGGCCGAGGGCCGGGCGCGCGCCGCGGAGCACTGCCGCCGGTTGGGCATCGAGGGGCTGGTGGTCTGCGGTGGCGACGGCTCGTTCGCCGGCGGCCGGCAGTTCTGGCACGAGCATGGCATCGGCATCGCCGGCACGCCCGGCACCATCGACAACGACCTGGCCGGCACGGACTTCACCATCGGCTTCGACACCGCGGTGAACACCGCTGTCGAAGCGTGCGACAAGATCCGCGATACCGCCGACTCCCACGACCGGGTGTTCGTGGTCGAGGTGATGGGCCGCGCCAGCGGCTCCATCGCGCTGCAGGTGGCAGTGGCCGCCGGTGCCGAGGTGGTGCTGCTGCCCGAGCGCCCGCAGGTCGGGCCCGAGCAGGTGGCCGCGCTCATGGCGCAGGCGCGCGCCCTGGGCAAGACCTCCATGCTGGTCATCGTGGCCGAAGGCGCCGGCACCGGCCAGGGCGTGGCCCATGCCATCGAGTTGGCCACCTCGGGGCTCAGCGTGCGCGCCTCCGTGCTCGGCTATATCCAGCGCGGCGGTTCACCGACCAGCAACGACCGTGTGCTGGCCACCATGACCGGCGCCGGCGCGGTGCACGCGCTGGTCGATCTCGGGCCAGCTTGCTGCCACCACATCGGTGTGGTCACGGGCGCGGTGACGCGCACGCCGCTGGACGACGTGGTGGGCCGGCCCAAGCCGCTGCCCGCCGACCTGCTCGAGCTGGTCGACGTCTCATCGGGGCTGCGCCTGCCGTCGTTGGCTTAGCCGGTGGCTCGCGCGGTTCTGGCCTGGCTGGCCAGGTGGCTCTTCCCAGCGCGTTGCCAGGGCTGCGGCCGACTGGGCCCGGAGCCGCTGTGCGACGCCTGCCTGCCGCGCGTACCGCTGATGCTGCTACCCCGTTGTCGATGGTGCGGCCACTGGCTCGACCCCCTGGCGCGCGGCGTCGAACGCTGCGCCGACTGTCGTTCGGCGCGCGCGGACGACCTGCTGCTGGCGCGCTCGGCGGCGCCGCACGAGGGTCTGACGCGACGGCTCGTGGTGCGGCTCAAGTACCACCGGCATCAGGCCGCCGCCGAGGCCCTGGGGGCTATCCTTCGCCGCTGGCTGCGTCATGATGAAGAAGCGGCCCGCGCGCTGCCGTTGGACAGTGCGGCGGCGCTCGTGCCCGTGCCGCTGCACCGACGGCGCCAGCGGTGGCGGAGCTTCAACCAGGCCCGGCTGCTGGCCGAGACGCTGGCCGAAGAGTGCGGTCTGCCGGTGGTGGAGGCGCTGGTGCGGGTGCGACCCACGCGGCCGCAGGTGGGGCTGGCGGCCGCCGCGCGCGAACGCAATGTCAAGGGCGCGTTCGCCGCTCGCGACGAATGTATCGTGTCGGGTGCCACCTATGTACTGGTGGATGACGTCTATACCAGTGGGGCGACGTTGCGCGAGTGTGCACGCACGTTGCGTGCCGCGGGTGCTGGCCAGGTGGTCGCGGTGACCGTGGCGCGGCCTATCCGCGAGGATCTGCTCGGGTTGGCGCGCCGTTGGACGGCCGAGATGGATCGGTCGTCCGATGGCGAAGGACGCGCTTTGTGAGCCAAGAGCCGGACAACCAGGCCCCGTCGGCGCTACCGCCGGCAGCCAACCGCCATCGGCGGTGGTTGCTCCTGCTTGCCCTCGGCGCCGTGGTGGCCATGGTGGTTACCATGCCCGTCGGGCCCCAGCACGGTGCCGTGCGCGCCAAGCTGGTGTCGGCCCTGGAACAGCAGACGGGCCGCCAGGTACGCATCGGCCGGGTGTGGGGCTCGCTGTGGCAGGGCCTGGTCATCGAGCAGGTCTCGCTCTCCGACGAGGGCGGTTTTGGCGCCGACGGGCGCAACATCCAGTTGACCTGCGATCGCATCCGCATCCGCTACCACCTGCTGACCATGGCGCGCACGCGCGACCCGATGCGTGGCATCAGTTCGGTGGTGCTGGAGCATCCCCAGGCCAAGCTGACCTGGCGGGCCGACGGCACGGTAGACCTGGTGGAGCTGTTCCGCCGCAAGAAGCCGGTGCCGGACGAGGTGACGACCTTCACCGGTCGGGTGCGACTGAGCCGCGGCATGATCCTGCTCGTGGATGAGCGGCATCCCATCGCCGGCCGGCCCCGACGCCACGACCTGCGCGAGGCCGACCTCGACGTACGCTTCCTGTCGCGCGGCCATGCGCGCGTGGCACTGGAATCGACGGTGCCCGGCACGGTGGAGCGTGTGGCGCTGGGCGGTGACCTGGTGCTCGACGGCGGCTGGCGCTTCGACGGCCATGGCGCGCTCGAACATGCGCGCCTGGAGCAGTTTGCGCCGTACCTCAACGGCCCGCTGGCGCCGAACGTGGAGTTGCGCTCGGGTCTCCTGTCGGTCAGAGGCACTTTCCGGCTCAACCGGCCGCGCGACCCCAAGCTGCCGTTCGACTCCGGCTACGACCTGCAACTCGAGGCCGAAGGCTGCAGCCTGCGCAGTACGCCGTTCCGCGAGGCCGGGATGGGCGTGACCGGCCGCGCCCGCTATCGGCAGCAGAGCACGGCGAACCACACCTTCAACCCCGAGGACGGCGTCTGGTTCGACAACCTGCGGTTCACGATGATCGGCGCCCGGGCCACGCTCAATGGCCGGCTGATCGGCATCAGCCAGCTGGCGCTCGACCTGCGCATCGCGGTCGAGCAGTTGTCCATGCGGCGGCTGGCCGGTGCGCTCAGAGTGCCCGGCTGGCTGGCCCAGATGACCGGCGACGGCACAACCAGCGGCGAGTTGCGGTGGTCTGGCCGCGGCGGCGCATGGCGGTTGGCGGGCCGCGCTGCGCCACGCGGTGTGGGCTGGGCCGGTGTGGCCCGCGTCGATGGCGGCCGGCTGGACTTCGATCTCAAGCAGGACCGCGCCGCGAGCGACGGCTGGGCTGGCCGCGTCGACCTGGTGGGCGTCGACGCCGTCACGCCACGGCTGGCCGCGCCGCTGACCGGCTGGCGCGGACGCGTCGTACTGGACCACGGCCAGGTGGCGCTCGACCGGCTCAGCGGGCGACTGGGTGGCGCCGCCCTGGAGATCGATGGCCGCCTGCTGGGCGTCGGCGGCGGTCGTCGCCCCGACCTCGACCTGCGGCTGGCCACCACCGGCCTGAGCCCGTTGGTGCTGCGGCCGCTGCTGCCCGCGCGCTGGCAGCCCCGCGAGGCCGGCGGCGGCCTGACGGGCGAGATCAGGCTGCGCGGCGCGATCGGCTCGCTCAATGTCGCGGGCCATCTGGCCTTCCCGGCGCTGACCGTGGCACAGGGCCGGTTGCTGGGGGGCCGTGCCGCGTTCGATCTGCGGCTTGGTACCGCCATCGTCGGTTGGGCCGACCTGACCGACGTGGGCCTGTCCACACCGCGGCTTGGCGTGCCCCTGACCGGCATCACCGGTCGCCTGGAACTGGCCGGCGGCGAGATCACCGCGCACGGTCTGCGCGGCCGGCTGGGCGGTGACGCCCTGCTGGTCGAGGGGCGCGTGCGGCAGGACTTCTCGCACTTCGCGCTGACCATCGACGC
Organism: Armatimonadota bacterium; assembly: GCA_016235455.1. GTDB lineage: Bacteria > Armatimonadota > UBA10988 > UBA10988 > UBA10988 > UBA10988. The sequence goes on from JACRKZ010000131.1 coordinate 19,611, forward strand.
GCCTGATTTCGATTTGGGCCGCAGCCTGGTGGTCGCCGGCGGCGCCAACCTGGCGGCGCGCGGACGCGCCTCGGCGCGGCTGCGGCTGGTGGGCTCGCCGCAGCGCCTCCAGGTCTCTGGCCGAGCCACCGTGCCGTACCTGCGCGGCCATGGCTGGCAGTGGGGCCAGGGACGTGTGGCGCTCGATGTCGAGTTGCAGCCGCGGCTGGGCGTCGAGGGCCTGCGCGGCTGGCTGCGGGTCGAGGACGCGCGGCTGCGGGTGCGCGGCGTCGACGGCCTGCTGACGATCGCGCGCGCCGATCTCTACCCGGCCGGTGATCGGCTGCGTATCGAGCGCCTGACCGGCGCGGTGAACGGCGATACACTGGCCGCCAGCGGCCTGATCGTCGGCTTGCGACGCGTGCGCTCGTTGGACGTGCTGGTGACCAGCGCCGAGCTGAGCCAGAGCGGCTGGAGCGCACTGGCCAAGGGCAACGCGCTGCGACTCGACCAGCCCGCGGCCGTCGACCTGCACGTGCACGGCACCTGGCCGACACCTACCATCGACGGCACCATCGCCACGGCCGGCGCCACCTGGACCGGTGAGCAGCCGGTGACGCTGGCGGGCAGCGTGGAGGTGGCGCTGACGCCGGCGGCCGCCGGCCAGCCTCGACCGCCGCTGCCCGCGACCGGGCAGGTGCGCTTGCGCGATGTGCGCGTCACCAGCGACCAGCTCGGCGCGCCGCTGAGCGGGCTCAACGGCTGGCTGCGCCTGGCGCGCGACGGCAGCATCAGCATCGTTCGCGAGCGCGACAGTCTGGTGCCGGGCGAACTGGCCGGTCGGCTGGGCGACAGCCCGCTACGGGTGGCAGGTGCGGTCTGGTCGCGCGGGCGGAACCCGTGGGAGCTGGACCTCGTGGCCGACACGCCGGCGCTGGCCGTGGCCGACGTGAGGTCGGCGCTGAGCCGCCTCAAGGAGCCGCCGCAGTTGGCTGGCGAGGGCACCTTCGCCATGACCGGCCTGCGGATCAGCGGCCCGCTCGACCGGCTGCGCATCGTTTCGGCGGCGGGCGATGCGGGCTGGGTGACCTTGCCCGGCCGGCTGAGCTACCAGGATTGGCAGATCGGCGGTGGCCGGGCGCGAGCCGATCTCACGATCACCAAGGAAGGGGCCAGGCACCGCACCGACGGCACGCTGCTGGTCGAGGGCAGCCGCATCAGCGGCGGATCGCTACGCGCCGAAGCCACGGTGACCGGGTCGTTGCGCCTGGCGGACGGCCGGCTGGCCACGGCCGACATGGCCGCGGCGGTCGCCGGCGGCACTGTGCAGGTGGCCTCGCGGGCACAGGGCGACCACGGGTATGGCAGCACGGTGTCGGCCCGCGGTGTGACGCTGGCCGAACTCCTGCCCGACCAGCGTGACGCTCTGGCGGCACTGGCTGGCGGTGTCGTGGACTCCGACCTCACGGTGGAAGGGCCGCCGGAGAACCTGGCCATCACCGGCCGGCTCTCGCTGGACACCGGTGCCGGCGGCGTGCCGGCCCAAGCGACGGTCAGCCTGCGGCTGGCGCGCGCCAGGGACGACAAGACGTCGGCGCAGTTGCTCGGCGTGGCCCGGCTGGCCGGCGGCGACCTCAGCCTGTCCAGCCTCGACGAGCCGTTGCGTGACCTGCGCGGCGAAGTGCGCTTCACCCGCGACCGTGTCGTGTTCGACCGCGTCACCGCGCTGCTGGCCCAGGCGCCGGTCCGGCTGGACGGCCGCATCACCGACCTGCCACGAGGGCTGTACGACCTCGTCGTGGACACCGACCCCATCGACCTGGGCGCCGTCGCCTCGGCCATTCGGGTCCCGCCGGCCGCCGGCGCATCGCCGGTCGCCGGCGCATCGCCGGTCGCCGGCGCAGCTGACACGCACGTCAGCCTGTGGCAGCGCTGGGGTCTGCCGGCGCTGGCCACGCCGCAGCCTGGCCGGGCGCGGCTGACGCTGCGCGGTCCACGCGAGCACGTGGTGGCCGCCATCGAGGCTGACCTGCCGCAACTCGCCTTGCCGCGCGCCGCGGTGGTGCCCACGCCGCGTGGGCTGGAGACGAGCGAGGCTGGCAGTCCCACGGTGACGCTGGCCACCAACCTGCGCCTCCGCGGCCAGGCGGTGGGCTCGCTGGGCGCTGATCCACTGCCCACGGGCGACCGTGCCGCGGCGCTGCTCGAGCAACTCGCCGGCCTGCAGCCGACACGGCAGGTGCGCGCGGAGTCGGCCGCAGACGACACGGCGACCAAGGAGCCGCTGTCGCATCGGTTCACACTGGACTTGCGAGCCACGGGTGACGGGCTGCGCGCGCGGCAGATGCTGGCGCTGACCAGCAAGAAGTCGCGCGACGACGCGCTCAACGGCTGGCTGGGCCAGGCCTACACCTTCGCGCCGGGCAACCTGAGCGCGACCATTGCCGGTCGCGCCGACCAGCCCGAGCTGGAGGTCGATCTGAACTGCCCGCGCTGGGAGCTGCGCGGCATGCCCGTGCGTGGCATCACGGCCCATGTGCGCGTGGCGGGCGGCGCCGACGAGCGGTTGCTGACCTTCACCAACTTTGCCGCGCAGATACGCGGCGCCACGCTCCACGGCTCGGGCGCGGTCAGGCTGCGGCCCGATCAGCCGGTGGCCATGGAAGGGCGCTTCCGGGGTGACGGGCTGGAAGTGGCGGCCTTGCAGGCACTTGGTCTGACCAAGTCGCGTCCCGATGGCGTCGCCTCGGTCGATGTCGTGGTGCAACTCACCGAAGGGCGCAAGCTGGCCTCGGGCACCGTGCGCGCGCAGCGGCTGCGGCTGGCTGGCCAGCGCGTCGGCGACGGCGAGGCCCAGTTCGAGCTGGCCGACCGCACGCTGACGCTGCAACGGCTGCTGCTGCGCGACCCCGAGACAAACGCCTTCTGTCGCCTGCACGGCACGCTCGGCTTCGACGACGACAGCCCGCTGGCGCTCGCGGGCGATGTGCGCGGGTTCGAACTCGACCGGCTGACGCCGCTGCTGGGCAACGAGCAGAAGTGGTCGGGCCGGCTCAGCGGCCGGCTGGACTACGCGGGCGACATCACCGGCACTCGCCAGTTCCCGCTGATCGGCGGCGTGGCCAACGTCTTCTTCGGGTCGGTGGCGGGCGTGCCGTTCACGCGGCTGAGCCTGCGTTCGGCGCCTCAGGGTCCGCGCGAGGTGGCGCTCAGCGCCGACCTGAACGATAGCGCCTACACGGCCCGCCTGGACGGCACTATCAGTGATCTGGACAGCCGGGCCGGGACGGCGCGCTATGCGCTGGAGGGCACGCTGAACAGCCGCGACCTGGGCCAGGTGGCGCCTCTGGCCGCGCCCAAGGTGCCGGCCCTGGCCGAGAGTGAAGGCACCGTTGTGGGCAAGGTGTCGCTCACCGGCCGCGTCGTGCGGCGCGAGGAGGGTGAGGATGCCGGCCGGCTCAACGCGCTGGCCGACCTGCGCGGCACGGCCAGCCTGCACCTGGGCGGTGCCGCGCGCAGCCCGCTCAAGATCGCTGGCATCGAGCTGGACGGCGCCGACCTGGACCTGGTGGCCGACAAGGATCACGTGCGTATCGACCGGCTCGAGTTCGCCACCGGCAGCACGCGTGTGGCGCTCAAGCCAGGCACTTCGAACGCCGTGCGCGACCTCGACACCCAGGCTCGCGTGGAACTGCACCTGGTCACCCAGCGCCTGCGCTACGACGATCTGGTCGGCTTGACCCGCGTCCCACTGCGCACCGAGGGGTATGTCGATGGCGAGGCCGAAGTGACTGGCCTGGTCCGCAAACCCGCGGCACGGGTCACCTTCGCCACGCACGGCCTGCGCATCGAGGGCGACCAGGTGCCCGACCAGGTCATCGGGCTGAGTCTGGCGCGCGGCGAGATTCGCCTGGACCGGCGCATCACGCTGGACCTGTTCGGCGCTCGGGCCGAGATCGAGGGCGGCTGGGTGGACGGTCGGCCCGAAGGCGAGGGGCGGCTGACGCTGCACAACCTGACGCGGCTGAGGCAGGTGGCCGAGACCGTGGCCGGCGCCAGCCAGGACCGGCAGCCGCGGCTGTGGCAGTCGCAGTTGCGCGGCTACCTGGATGACCTGCCAGCCTTCGCCGCGGGACACCTGTCGATGGTGGCGACCTTGCGTCGCGACGGCGAGGCGACCAACGGCCTGGTGCGGCTCAACGCGGTCGGCCTGCAGGCGGTGGGTGCAGACGGCCCGCGCCCGCTGCCGCCGGTGGACGCCGAGGTGCGGTTGGGCCTGGGGCTGGGCGCTGGCCCCAAGGCCATCGAGGCGCGCAGCGAGCCGGGCATCGTCTACCTGACCGGCTCGGCCCGGCTCGAGGCACTGCGCTTCGCCGACGTGCGGCTGCGGCTGAGCGCCGACGAGGTCGATCTGCGACCGTATGCCGCCTGGTCGCCCAGCCTCAAGGGCCTGGGCGGCAGTTGCTCGCTGGCCGCCGACATCAGCGCACCGGCCAGGCGCCTGGTGATCAGCAACGGGCACCTGGCCGCTGCGGGCCTGTCGTTGGGGCAGGTGCGGCTGGCCACGGTGCGCGCGGAGCGCGTAGCCCTGCGAGACGGTGTGCTGAGCTTCCAGCCGCTGGAGATCCAGGAGCGCAGCCTCACCGCCAGTCTGTCGGGCAAGGTGCCGCTGGAGCGCACGGCCAAGGGCGTGCGGCTCCGCGACGACCCGGCGCGGCCGGTTGACCTGCGCGGCGGCATCGACGTCTTCGACCTGTCGGATTTCGAGGACTTGATGGGTTCGGTCGGCTGGCTTGAGGGCAATGCCAAGCTGGAACTCGTGGCCCAGGGCCGCGCCAGCGAGGCACGCGTGGCCGGCGCGGCGACGCTGCAGATGCCGCTGCTGCAGATCGTGGACCGGCCAGCCACCGAAGCACCGCTCACCGCGGGCGGCATACGCACCTTGGACCGGCGCGGCGAGGTGATGCTGCTGCAGGACACGCAGGTGCGCCTGACCATCGACCAGAACCTGGTGCGGCTCGACCAGTGCGACGGTGCCGTGGTGCCGGCCAGCTACGCCATGACGCCGATGCCCAACGCTGACCGGCTGGCCAAGGATCGCGCCGACGGGCGGATCGGCAGTTTCTCGCTGCGCGAGGCGGTGCTGCCCGGCCGCGACCGCAGCGAGCCGGCGCTCGAACTGCGCCACCTGGAGCGCGCCCGCCTGCTCGAGAACCCGCTCAATCTGGACCTGTTCTTGAACCATGTGACGGCGCGCACCAAGTGGGTGGCGGTCCGCGACCTGTCCATCGCCGGCCAGATCAGGGCTCGGCAGGAGAACAATCGCTTCACCGCCAACGAGGCGCGACTGGTCAACTGCTCGGGCTGGGTCAACGACGGCTGGGCCAGCCTGACGGGCACCATGCTGGCGCGGGTGGGCGACCCGCGGCGCTGGGCGGAGCAGGAGTACCATCTGCGCCTGACCACGCCGTCCGTCGATGCCAAGGCGCCCGCCGACAGCGCCGACGGGCGACTGGTGGCCTCGGCGCCGAAGGCCGCCACGCCGCGGCCGACGCCCGACGGGCGCGTGGTCTATCCGGTACAGATCAACGATCCCGCCTCTGGCCTGCTGCGCGTAGCGGCCGACGTGGGTCTGGATTCGCACACTCGGGAGTACGGGCCGCTCACCTTATGGGGCAAGGTCATGCTGACCGACGTCATCCTGCGCGAAGGCGCACTGGCGCTGCTGTCGGCCGACCCCAACCGGCCACGGCGCGACTGGCCGGCCTCGCCCGAGCTGCGGTTGAGCATCACCGCGCCGGACCGACAGCGCAACCGCATCCTCACGCGCGTGCCCGCCATCGACCTGCCCTTCGCCACCAGCCTCAGCCTCAGCGAGACCCCGCAGCGGCTGCGCCTCGAGGGTACGGTGGACGTGGCTTCGGGCTCGGTGTATGCTAGCGTGCTGAAGGCGCCCATCGAGGTCCAGAGCGGTACGGCCACGCTGCGCGTGCAACGCAACCCGCAGAGCGGTGCGTTTGAGCCGCACGCCGAGTTCGACAGCCGTTCGGAAACCGTGCTGCGTGCGGCGCGGCGCGGATCGAGCAGCGGGTTCAGCGGTGAGGACAACGTCGACTACCACGTGTCGCTGCGCGTACGCGGTACGGTGCGGCCGGGCGCGGAGAAGCCGGAGACCGAGTTCAGGGTTGACGCGCGCAGCACGCCGCCGCTGCCCGAGGAGACCATCTTCGCGCGGCTGTCGACATCGAACGACTTCGCGCAGGCCCTGGAGCGAGGCACGTTGGAGTCGTTTGTGAAGGAGGAGTTGGCCAATGCGGCGTTGCAGACGGCCATCACCTACACCTTCACGCCGGTGTTCGAGGAGATCCGCAAGGGTATCGGGCTGGACGAGTTTGCCGTGCAGTATGAGCTGAACCAGCCCTTCGAGGTCCGTCTGGGCAAGTACCTGGTGCGGAACTTGTTCGCTGGCGTCAAAGTCAGCGTCAATGAACGGGGCGACAGCAGGCAGGTGTACCGGGTGAGCTATCAGATCTCCAATTCGTTCAAGATCGGTGGTCAGGCGGACACCCGTGATGACTACCGGTTCACCGTCGAGTATCAGGCTGGATTCTGAGCATGAACAAAAGGTCCTCGAAGTCCCCTTGGCGGCGCGTGGCGCGCTGGCTGGCCGTGTCGGCCGGCATGGTCGCGGTGGTGCTCGGTGGCGCGGGCTGCGGCTCGAGTGGCACCAGCTTCGCCGAAGGCGTGCGTGTCGATGAACTGAAGGTGCGCGATATCGGCGTGGTGGTCACGGATACGACGGCGACCATTTCGTGGGTGACCCGCGTGACCCAGGGCAGCCACGTGTACTACGGCCCGACCAGTCGGCTGGGCACCACCGTGGCCGGCTCGATCGTCACGCGCCAGACCACCACCGTGGACGGCGTCGACCATCAGGCGCAGATCACCGGGCTGACGGCCAACACGGTCTACTTCTTCCAGGTGGAGGGCCGCAAGACGACCTTGCGCTTCCGCACCGCGGGTGGCACGCGCACGCGGCTGGCCTTCGTCAGCGACCGCCTCGACGGCCGGCGCGAGATCTATCTGGCGCACGAGTTTGGCGAGAACGTCACGCGCCTGACCACCACCGGCGGCTGGAGCCCCGCGCTCAGCCTCGACGGCACCCGGGTGGCCTGGGTGGGCAATCGCGTGGGCGGCGGTACCGACATCTTCCTCGCCACGCTCGACGCGAGCGGGCTCGTGGCCGGGTCGGTGCAGAACCTGACCGACACCGCCGACCGCGACGAGGCGCATCCCTGCTGGTCGTCCGACGGCACGGCGGTCACCTTCTCCTCGGCCGGCGGGCTGGTCCAGCGCGTGGTGGCCGGCGGCGCGGAGACGACGCTCATCGGTGGACGCTACAGCTTCGATCAGCCGACCTGGCGGCGCGACGGTGCACGGCTGGCCTTCATCTCCAACCGGCGCACGGCGACCATCCAGCTCAAGCACCGGCCGGTGCTCGAGGGCAGCGTGTCCATCAAGGTGCGCGACCACAACAACTCCGTGCTCGCCCCGGCGCTCTATGAGCTGTACGACGCGACCACCGGCCTGATCGACCTCAGCGCGGCCGGCGTGGGCAACCTGCACGTGCGGGTCACCTACCGCAGCGGCGGCGTGCTCTACAGCGACGAGCAGTATCGCTCGCCGGTGCCGCGCACGGCGCTCTACACCATGGCCGCCGACGGCACCGACTTGCGCCGCATCACTGACCTGGACTACTCCGTGGCCAGTCCCGAGTGGTCGGTCAGCGGCTCGCAGTTGTTCTACTGCCGCGAGTCGTCGGGCCTCAGTTCGATCCTGCAGATCAACGCCGACGGCAGCTCGGTCAAGGCCCTGTCCAGCGGCGACTTCCTGGATCGTGATCCGGTGGTGGCGCCCGACGGGTCGGGCATCATGTTCGTCAGCAATCGCGATGCCAACCGCCTGGTGAATCTGTGGCTGCTGCCCTCGGGCCAGTCTATGTATATGGTCAACCTGTTCAGCAGCGGCGACACGGAGCCGAGCTGGTCTGTGGTACCCTGAACCGCGCGCGAGGAGACTCCATGGAGCGCAAGCGCAACTCGCATACCCGCCGGACGCTGGCGGTAGTGTCCGCCCTGCTGGCCGCGTGGGCCATGTCCGGCTGCGGATCGGGCAGTGCCAGCGACTTTGTCTGGGGACGTACGCCGTCCATTACGCCTGATGGCACCAAGCTGGTCTTCTGCCAGAACCTGTCCACGCCCAGCGACCAGTTGACCACGACGGTCTCTGTCCTGGACACGGGGGCCATCTGGACCTCGGCCGCCGACGGTACCAGCCCGCTACGGCTGACGCCCGACGGACGTGGCCCGGACTACTACCCGACGGTGTCGCCCGACGGCCAGCGCATCGCGTTCATCAGCTCCGAGGACAAGCAGTTCGACCTGTGGGTGGAGCGCCTCGACGGCAGCGATCGGCACAAGCTGACCTTCGACACAGCCGTCGACACCATGCCCTGCTGGAGCCCCGACAGCCGGCGCATCGCCTTTGTCAGCGACCGCGGCGGCAACACCGACATCTGGATGATCAACCTGGATGGCACCGGTCTGCAGCAGGTCACCTCGTTGCCCAGCGATGAATCGGGCCCGGCTTTCAGCCCGGACGGCAACAAGATCGTCTTCGGCACGAACCGCGACCGCGGCAATTTCGACCTGTGGATCCTGGACCTGGTGGGCGGCGGGTTGACCCAGTTGACCCACAAGCCCGAGGTCAAGGCCAAGGTCAGTGACGGTGGCCCCTGCTGGTCCCCAGACGGCGCGAGCGTGGTGTTCAGCCGCTGGGACGGGCACTGGGAAGTGTACACCATCGCCGCCGACGGCACGGCGCTGACACAGTTGACGAGCACCGTGGAGCACTCGGGCGACCCGCGCTACAGCAGCGACGGCTCGACCATCTACTTCACCTCGTCACGCACCGGCTGGTGGCAGGTCTGGGCGATGGACGCCAACGGCGCCAACCCGCGCCAGGTGACTGGTCGCAACTAGCGCGTAGCGGCGCCGACTCCCACGGAGCGCGCCGACTCCCGGGCTTCGGCCCGACTCCCGGGGAGAACATAAGCAGACGGTCGCGCAATGGCGCGAGAAGTGGTACAACCTGGAGCACTGAGGAGGGGACCCCCCAACCTATGCGGAGTGGCTCACCAATGCGGGAACCGGCTTGGGATCGAAACAGGCAGGCAATGGACGACGACGAACTGGCTATCTCCTTTGACGAGGTGGTGGAGCGGTACGAGAAGCGCGTCTTCAACCTGTTGCTGCGCATGGTCGACGACTATGACGAAGCAGCCGATCTGACCCAGGACGTGTTCGTTCAGGCCTACAAGGCGCTCGACAGCTTCCGTGGCGATTCCAAGATCTACACGTGGCTGTACCGCATCGCCATCAACCGCTGTAAGAACCGCATCAAGCAGATCAATCGCAATGCGGCCTACATCGCCGGTTCGCTAGACGACCCGGTGGATGGCGAGGACACCCTCTCGCGGGATGTTCCCGACCTCAGCAACGCTCCAGAAACCTACCTCGAACGCGTCGAACTGCGCGAAGTGGTGCAGCGCGAGATCGCGCAGTTGCCGCACGATTTCCGTGTGGTGATTGTGCTGCGCGACCTGCAAGGCTTGAGCTACCGCGAAATGGCCGACGTGATCGGCATCAGCCTGGAGGCGGTCAAGAGCCGCCTGTTCCGGGCCCGGACGCAGTTGCGCGAGCGCCTGACGCCTTATCTGCGCGGCGAGGACATTCCTCCCGAGCCGACGGCGTCGCGTCGCGGGCCGCGCCGGTCCTGACGTGCAAACCTAAGCGGCGAGGTGAGCTGTGAGCGTGGAGCGAGGATGGCGCGCATCGCGCGCCGGTGCGGCGCTGGTCGCCGTTGTACTGTCTGTGACGGCCGGTTGGGCCGGCGGCCGGGTGTCCACCCAGCCGGTTGGCCAACAGGTCCATCGGCTGCTGGCCGCCGAGACGGCGCCGGCGCCGACCATTGCCCCCGCCAAGCAACCGGTGGTCGCGGCGATTGACGTGCAGCCCGCGCGTTACGAGGGACTCGTCCTCGACGCCATGCGCTGCAAGGTCGGTGAGCCGTTCGACGACGCCAAACTCCAGGCGGACGTCAACACCATCCTCGACCTGGGCTGGTTCCGTTTCACCACGGCCGGCGAGGCCGGCGGGTCGCGTGTCACCAAGGTGCCCAACGCCGCGGGCGAGATGGTGATCAACGTCAACCTGGTCGAGAATCCCATCGTGTCCGGCATCGAGTTCCACGGCGTGGCCGACACCGAGAAGCCCAGCGCCGAGCAGTTGGCCAACGAAATCGGCTACCTGCGGGTCGGCTGGCCGCTGAACACCAACCGCGACAAGATGGACCGGGCGCTGCTGGCGCTCACCACGCTCTATCGCGGGCAGCTCAAGATCGACGCCAAGGTCGATCTGCTGCCGGCGACCGTCGCGCCGGGTCCGTATGAGACCAAGGACGGCAAGCTCATCGTCCATCTGCAGGTGACCAAGACCGGCGAAGTAGCGCCGGGCGGCACCACGCCGACTCCCGCGACCCCCGGCGGAGGCACGCCGACTCCCGGCACGCCCGGCGGCACTGCGCCGACTCCCGGTGGCGGCGTCACCACGCCGGCGCTGCCCGACTTGCGCATGCGCATCAGCAAGATCGAGGTGCAGGGCCTCAAGACGGTATCCGAGAGCCTCGTGCGCGACACCATCACCGTGCGCGAAGGCCAGATCTTTGACCGCGCCGTGGTGCAGGCCGACATCAACCGGCTCAATGCGCTGGGCTACTTCTACTTCCAGTCGGACCGCGAGTCGCTCTCGGCCATCGGCTATCCGCTGCCGCCGGCCAGCGAGCGCGGCTCGCGCGTCGAGCCCGTGCCCGAGCCCGACGGCCAGGGCCTGACGCTGGTCTTCCACCTGGTGGAGCATCCCACCATCCGCGCGGTGGAGCTCCGGGGCAATACGCTGTTCACGCGCGACAAGCTGATCGGCCGCCTCAACCACCTCGTGGTGGGGCGCGCCTTCAAGGCGCTGGCCGACGTCATCGACCGCGAGTCGTCGCGCATGACCGACCTGTACGGTGAGCAGGGCTACCGCGCGTTCGTCAACCTCGGCGCCGATGGCAAGCCGCTGCTCTCGCCGGTCGATGGTGGCGTCAAGGTCAGCTTCACCATCGTCGAGGCGCGTGTCGGCACCATCTCGTTCAAATACACGGGCCGCAAGCGCACCAACCCCAAGGTCTTCAGCGCGTACATGAAGACCAAGCCAGGCGCCTACTACAACCTCAACCGGATCCAGGAGGACACGCGCGAGATCATGCGCCTGGACGTGCTGGAGTCATTCGCGTTGAGCCGTGAGTCCGGCATCGACCCGAAAGACCCGTCGCGCCTGAACCTGATCTTCGATGTGACCGAGAAGCGCACCATCAACCTGTCGGCCGGTGGCGGTATCTCGTCACGGTACGGTCTGGTCGGCTTCGTGGATGCCTCCGAGAGCAACCTGTTCGGCCTGGCGCACCGTGTCTCGGCGCGCGTCGAGGCGGGTGGCCGGTTCAACGCCGACCTCAACTACTTCTGGCCGCTGCTCGATGGCCGGGGTACGGAGTTCACCACCCGGCTCTACAACACCGACGACAAGACCGGGGCCACCGGCCTGGGCGCGTTCACCAACCGCCGGCAGAACTTCGACCAGACGCGGCGCGGCGCCTCACTGCTGTTCTCGCGGCCCCTGGGCACGGGCATCCGCGCCTCGGTGGGCTACAAGATCGAGAACGTGAGCACGGCGCGGCGAGGCACGTTGCTGCCCTCGCTGCCGCCGTTCCCGTTCCAGGATGTCGGCTCCGACACCACCAGTTCGGTGACCCTGGGCATCACGCGCGATGTGCGCGACTATCCGCTCGACGCCACGCGCGGCAGCTATGCTTCGGCCAGCCTGGAGTATGCCGGTCTGGGCGGCGACAACAACTTCCAGAAGTACCGACTGGAAGGGCGCACCTACTTCCCCGTGCTCGGCGGCAAGGTGGCTTCGGGCCGCCGCGAGCCGCGGCCGGCGTGGGTGGTGGCGGGTCGGGGGCAGGTGTCCTACAGCACCGGCCGCCTGCCGTTCAGCCAGAGCTTCTTCGTGGGCGGCGCCGACAGTCTGCGCGGCTACAGCGAGGACCGCTTCTTTGGCAACCGCGCGTTCCTGATGAACCTGGAGCTGCGCCGCGCGCTGCCCAACAACATTCAGGTGGTGCTCTTCTTCGATGCTGGCCGGGCTTGGCGCCAGGGCGAGCCGCTCGACTTCTTCAGCAACCTGGCCACCTCGCTGGGTCTGGGCGCACGCGTGGCCACGCCACTGGGTCCCATCCGCCTCGATTACGGCTGGGGTGGGGAAGGCTCCAAGCTGCACTTCAGCTTCGGCCAGGCCTTCTAGACCGGGAACCGGGGTGGGCTGAGCCCAGTCTGACGAACCATCAGAGGAGAGATAGATGACGAAGCGCGCCCGAGCCGGTTGGCTCATCGTGGCGGTGATGGCGGCCGTGTGCGCTCGCCCCGTGCGGGCTCAGCAGACGCCTAACATCGGCAAGGTCGAGATGGACCAGGTCTTCGCCAAGTTCGAGTACTTCAAGGAGAAGGCCAAGGAGTTCCAGGAGTTGAGCCGCCGGCTCAACGCTGAGTTCGACGAGCGCCGGGTGAACTTCCCCTTGCTGCTCGACGAGGAGTACAACAAGCTCATCGAGCTGCGCAACAAGGCCCCGCTGAGCGCCGACGAGAAGAAGGAATTCGAGCGCCTGACGCGTCTCGGCGACGACCGTGACGCGCAGTTGGCGCGGCTGTCGGTGCTGGAGGACAACAAGATCACCGCTGAGGAGAAGAAGCTCCGGCAGCAGTTGATGGCCATCCGCACCCAGGCTCAGGAGCAGCAGAAGGCCATGGGCGAGAAGCACCAGGCCACGCTGGCCAAGCAGGACGAGGACATGAGCAAAGAGGTCCGCTCGCGCATGGAGGCGGCCGCCAAGGCCATCGCCGCCGAGAACAACCTCATCGCCGTGCTGCAGTCCGATGTGGTGCTGTTCGGCGGCATCGACATCACCGACAAAGTCGTTGAGCGGCTGAACGCCAAGCCCAAGTAGCCGGGCGCCGTCAGTCGTCGATACAGCCCGCGACCCGGGGGTCGCGGGCTGCGTCATTTGGGGGGCCAGGCCAAGCGGTCGGCTCGCGCCCGAGATAGGCCAGGTGCGAACCGCAGCCCTGCCGGCAGTCGGAACTGCCAAACCCGCGCGCCGGCAGAGTGACCCCGGCCTGCGCGCACAGCTGTTGGTGCGTAGCGCACTCACCGTCGGCGACGGGCAGCAGTCGCACCGCGACCACGGTGGCCACGGTGGTCAGGTAGTCGATGTGCCAGCGCAGCGGCTTGATCGACGCGCGGTGGCGCGCCACGCGCCGCGCCCGCGCGCGTAGCGCCGAGCCGGTGTAGACGTAGTAACCGGCGGCCAGATCAAAGGTGCCCAGGCGGCCGACGGTCACGGTCTCGGCCTGCGGCAAGTGCAGCAGCAACTGGTAGAGGCCGCTGTCGCTGTCGGCGGTCATGCCGCGCCGGCCTCGGGCTCGGGCCGGCGCAGGCCGAAGGCCACGAAGCGCACGCCATAGACCACCAGCATCAGCGCGCAGATGCCAATGAGCCCGCGGAACACGCCGTCGCTCAGCAGCGCGCGGCCCGTGGCGACCAGCGTGGTGACCAACGTGTACCAGACCAGATCGGCGCTGAAGTGGCCAAGGTAGAAGGCGACGGCGCCGCGGCGCCCGCGTTGGGCCATGGCCGGCCCAAACAGGCCCAGCCCGATGGTGGCCCACCAGATCCAGAAGTACGGGTTGCTCGCGCTCAGCAGCATGCCGGCGAGGACGGGTCCGGCGGTCTGCGGCTGCTGCGTCACGGCCTGGAGCGACAGATGCGGCAGGCCACGGAACATGTCCCAGGCCATCAACAGCAGCGTCAGCCCGCCCACCAGGCCGATGATGCGGACCAGCGGAGAGCCCGGCTTGGACAGCCAACGCGCCAGGCCGGCCGCCAGGGCGATGACCACCGACACCTCCAGCACGAAGTGGCCGAGCATGATGGCCGGGCCGGCCAGCGCGCCCCAAGGTCCCGCGGCGAAGAAGATGGCCGCGGCCAGCACCGGCCCCGGCATGGCCGCGCCGCTGAACCCGGTGACGAAGGCGCTGCTGGCGATCTGGCTCAGTCGCATGATGTCCTACTCGACCTTGAAGTCCGGTTCGGCGCCAGGCGAGGTGATGCACCACGCGCCCGGGGTGTCAGGCTCCAACGGAATGGCCATCTGGTTGCCCAGCCAGCGCATGGATAGCTTCCTGGCCTCACCATCCAGTGTGACGCGCCACAGGATCTTATCGTCGAGCCGCAGGCCGGTGGCAACGTAGCGCGCGTCCCAGGCGACCGCGGCGGTGCTGACCGGCGTGCGTCGCGGGCCGGTGATGCGGCGGTTCAGGTCGGCCAGAATGCCGTCCAGCAGGCGCTCGTCGTCGGGCATCGACAAGTCCTCGGGCTTCTGCCCCGCGGCCCACGGGTGCGGATTCCAGAGCAGCATCGTGTCGCAGCCGGCCAGTGCCAGATGGAGCACCAACTCGCGATAGTAGGGTGTGCCCGCGATGGGCACCACCGGTGCGCCGGGCCCATCGCCGGCGTAGCGCGGCCAGGCGACCCACGGCATGATGGGCCTGGCCGAGCTGCGCTGCATGGCGCGCAGTTGGTTGAGCGACCGCAGCATGCCGGCGAACGGCGACCGGCCGAGCGGTCTGGTGCCGGCCAGTGTCTTGTCACCCACCTGGCCCAGCCCACAGTAGAAGTCGGACGACTGGTGCGTGCCCACGCCCTGCCCAAGGGTGTACTGCATATGCCCGTTGATGTCGGGCACGGCGTTGCGCTCGGTCATGGCATAGCTGCCGTAGTTGCAGGCGCGCGCTGCGGGGAAGAGCCGGCGGATAGGCGCGAAGACCGCCTCCTCCAGCGCCTTGTCGACGTTGGCCCCCAGCACCGCGTTCCAGCGCAGGTAGTTGCGGCCGGAGGTGTAGTTAGCCACGGTCATCAGGTCATTGAACCCGAGCCGGATGGCCAACTCCTCAAAGCGCGGGTCGGCGGCGATGGCGCGGTAGCGGTCGGCCTTGTCGGCACCGCCGATCGACCAGTTGCTGTAACCGCCCTCGAAGTCGAGCACGAACAGGTCGAGTTGACCACCGGCCGCCTTGAACTCGGCGAAGAACTGCTCGAAGCGCGCGCGAACGGCCTTGACGCCATGCTCCGGCCAGACGCCGCGCTGGGTCGTGGGCTGGTCGTCGGCAGTGCGGCAGACGTCGTCGGGGTGTTCGAGCAGGTCGCGGTGCAGGTCCCACGAGAACAGCACGCGCCGCCCCTCCGGCCGCGCAGCGGTCTGCGCCGCCAGTTCGGCGGGCTTGCTGTCGCGCCGCACCCAGAGCATCGGCGTGATGTGCCGCACCTCGTCGGGCACCGGCGACCAGCTGTAGGCGTGAATGTCCGGCGCGGCGGCGGCGCAGAGGGTGGTGAGCAGAGCTGCGGTGAGCAGCATGGCAGCGACTCCAGGACTCAGCCTAGCTTACCAGCCTGGCGGCCGCGCGACGAGTCCGCCGCCCCGCGATGCTCCGATATCACAGTTGCGCGCCCCGTGGCGGGAGATTATAGTTGAAAGGTCTGAACCGAGTGCCCTAGGGGGGCATCCGGCACGTTCCGCTAACAAAGGGGGCGAACGTGGTTACGAATGGCACGTTGCATCTTGATCTGATGTGCTGGCAGATCCCCGACGAGATCTGGGAGAGCTGCCAGGACGTCTTGCACCGCTACGACCCACCGCGCATCACCGGCCGCAAGCGCATTGCGCAACGGCTGGCGCTGAGCGGGGTGTTGTACCACCTGCACACCGGCTGTTGCTGGAACCGGCTGCCTCGGCAGTTCGGCGACGACAGCTCGGTCCATCGCACGCTCCAGCGCTGGAAGCGCTCTGGGGCCTGGGAGGAGATGCGCGCCATTCTACGTGGCGCGGGTCTGCTCATGTTGCCCGAGGAGCGCAACGAGCGCATCGACGTCACGGCGTCGGTCAGTTAGTTGCACGCGCGGCTTGAATTCGGCGCGCTGGGCAACGATAA
>JACRKZ010000132.1 GCA_016235455.1 Armatimonadota bacterium
AACTCCGCGCCGAAGGGCACATCGAGCCGGCCCACGGCCTGAAACGCGCCATCGCGACCGAGGAAGCTGGCGTGGATGCTGTCGTAGCCCACATTGTTGAACAGCAGCGCCTCGTGGTTCGGCCCATCCACGGCCAGCCCGCGGTACGAGTGCTCGGTGAACGCCGGCTGCCCATCCCACCGCGGCCGCAGCACCGTCGGCGCGGCACCGCCCGGGCCGAACAGCAGCGCCTGCGGCTCGGCGGCGCCGCTGTAGGTGTCGGGCGGGGTGAGCGTGGGGTTGCTGGTGAGCAGCAGCCGCCCATCGGAGAACACGCCCAGCGGGCACGGCTCGCGCTGGCGACCGGGGTCGGTCTGGACCCGCTGCCAGCCGCCCGCGGCGCGCTTCCACAGCACCCAGCGCACGTTGTGCAGCGGCTTGGCGTCGGTGATGGTCTCGGAGCCGCTGACAAACACGTCGTCGCCGGCGCGGGCGATGCAGCTCGACCCGTAGCACCACATGGGTCCGGCGCCGTTGGCCGGGTCGGGCGAGGTGTAGATGGGCTCCTCGACCTCGACCGTGGGCGCGAGGGAGGCGGTCAGGGCGAGCAGGAACGGCCAGAGCATGGGGGTGGCTCCTGTGGCTGGTGGGTGGTGTTCGGAGGCTGCGAGGCGAGTCCTGCTGAGGTGCGGTGTTCAGGCGTCCACCGGCGCCTCGTCTTCTCCTGGCATCTCGGCCGGGCTCAGCGCGCGCGCCTCGGTATCTGCCGTGCCGGCTACCGGCTCAGCAGCCGACAGGGCGGAGTTCGGAGGCAGTCCGGCGATGTCCTCGGCCGTGGGCACGAGCCGGTCCCTGCGCCAGCGTTGGCCGATGATGCTCCGGGCAGCGGCGCGGACCCTGCGGCTCTGGCCTCCGTGCGGGAGCAGCACGTCGCCTTGCCTGAACACCAGCAGGTCGCCATCGGGATGATAGCTCTCCTCGAGCAGGTCGCCCCACGGCCAGAACTCAGCGCGGGACCAGCGCCTGACGCACGACAGTCCGTAGCGGTTGGCACTGATACGGTCGAACGACGTGGCCGACACGAGGCCGTACAGGACGTAGGCGATAGCCAAGGTGGCCAGGAGCAGCGGCATCGCCACACCGAAGTCCCACCAGCCGATCTCCTCACCCGCGATGGCGGCGATGAACGCGGCGGCCGCGATGCCGGCCCGCTTCCGGCCATTGGAGTCCAGATCCGGCCGGAGGAGGCGCACGTTGACGCTGCCCATTTCGCCGACGCCTAGCTCGACCTCAATCCAGGCGAACTGCTCGTCGCGCGTGCGCGGCAGGAATCGGCCTCTGCGATCGCGTCGCCGGGGCTTGCGGCGGGAGATCTCGGGCACGGCAGTGTACCCCCATCGGAGCGGCATTCAACCCAGCCCCGCCGCCACCTTCCCCACCGCCGCCACCGCATCGTCGACCGCCTGCTCGTCCAGCCACTCGCTGATCGGGAACAGCAGGCACGAGGCCATGGCGCGCTCGGCGTTGGGGCAGAGGCCCGGCGCGTAGTCGGGCACCGCCGTCGCCTGGTCGAACGGCCAGTGCGAGTGGTTGAAGGCGCTGCGCTCGCGCAGGTAGCGGTAGGCCAGGTGGACCGGCTCCACATAGCCGACACGAACCGGCACACCCTCGGCCACGACCGCGGCGGCGAAAGCCGGGGCGTCGTAGCGCGCGGCGTCGAGCCCGATCAGGTAGATCCACCAGCTCGGCCACGCGCCGGGCACCGAGGTCGGGGCATGGACGCCGTCGAGGCCGGCGAGCCCGGCGGCCAGGCGCGCGCCCAGCGCGTGGCGGCGCTCGGCGATGGCCGGCAGGCGGTCGAGCTGGGCCAGCGCCACGGCGCTCTGCAGCTCGGTGATGCGGTAGTTGGGCGCGCAGAACTCCATCGGCCGCGAGCCGTCGATGCGGTCGTAGCACTTGTCGATGGCCAGGGCCGCGCGATGGTGCAGCTCGGGGTCGTTCGCGACGATCAGCCCGCCGTCGCCCGCGGAGATGTGCTTGAAATCGTTGAGCGAGTAGCAGCCGACATCGCCCATGGATCCGACCGGCCGGTCGTTGAGGCGGGCGCCCCAGGCCTGCGCGCAGTCTTCAATAAGCCGAATGCCACGACGCCGGCACAGCGCCAGCAGCGGGTTGAGGTCGACCGGATTGCCCTGGAGATGCACCGCGATCACTGCGCGCGTGCGCTCGGTGAGGCGGGCGGCGACGGTCTCGGCGGTCAGGTTGCATGAGCCGGGGTCGACATCGGCGAAGACCGGAATGGCGCCCTCATAGACGATGCCCAGCACCGTGCCGGCGTCGGTGATGGGCGACGTGACGACCTCGTCGCCCGGCCCCACGCCGCAGGCCTTGAGCGCGGCATGGATGGCAGCCGAGCAGGAGCTGCAGGCGATGGCGTACTCGGTGCCGACCAGCGCGGCCATGCGCTCACACAGCGCGCGGGTCTTGCCGCCCGCGGTGTAGAACAACGTGTTCTGCTCCAGCGCGGCGCGCAGCTCTTCGAGCTCCGTCTCACCAAACCGCCGGCCGGTCGCGGGCCAAGGCTCGCGGCGCACGGGCGTGCCACCGTAGATGGCCAGCGTGTCGCTCATGGCAGTGGCCCCAGCAATCGCTCCAGGTTGTCGTTCTCGATGGCAGCCAGCTTGGCCGCTGGCAGGCGGGCCTCGCCCAGGAAGCCCAGAATCGGCGGCAGCGGATGGCTCGGGGCGAAGCGGTCGGTGCCCAGCAGCAGCTTGTCGGCGAACCGCGCCAGGAACTGCCGACCGTGCTCGGGGTCGCGGTTCAGCGCGTTGAACCCGCTGCCCGCCGACAGGTCGGCATGGAGGTTCGGGTAGCGGTCCAGAAGCTCATGCAGCCGCCCCGGCGTGACCGGCCCGGTGGGATAGATGCCCCGGTCCTCGGCCCGCAGGTCGCCCGACATCTCGGCCCAGAAGGTCTGCGCATGGCCGATGAAGTGCGTCTCTGGGCAGGCGGTCAGCATCCGCTCCAGCCGCGGCAGACCCAGGTCGTCGGCCGGGCCATAGACCTCGCCGAGCTGATGCGCCACATGGAACAGCACGGGCAGCCCGAGCGCGCCGGCGTG
Organism: Armatimonadota bacterium; assembly: GCA_016235455.1. Taxonomy (GTDB): domain Bacteria; phylum Armatimonadota; class UBA10988; order UBA10988; family UBA10988; genus UBA10988. The sequence continues at coordinate 3,101 of JACRKZ010000132.1, forward strand.
GTGGAACAGGTTCTCCAACCGCGGATCGTCCAGGTGGATGTTGGCGGTGACCTCACCCACACCGCGCGCGCCGGCCTCCTGGAAGGCGGCCAGCAACACGCCGAGGTCGCCGCGGGCGCTGTTGTGCTGAGCGCGCGGGTCGACGTTGCAGAACGGGATGAGCCGGTCACGATGCGGCCGCGTGGCGCGCAGCACCTCGATGGTGTGCGCGATGCCGACGTAGTCGGACTCGGGGTTGTCGATGGGCAGCACCACGGAGCGGTCGATGCCCTCTGCGTCCATGCGCCGCAGCAGGTCGTCCGCCTCGAACGGCTCGCGACCGAGCCGGGCCAGCAGGCTGCCGGCGTCGGTGACGGTCAGGTGGGTGTGGACATCGGTGCGCATGGCTGGGGGCTTCGCCGTGGGGGAGCGCGGTCCCTTCAGCGATCAGGCGTCGGTGGCCTGTTCGACGGGCGGCTCGGCGAGGCTGAGGGCGCGGTCGACGTCGGCCTCCTCGCCCGTCAGATGCGCGAGCGACAGGGCGGTGTCGGGCACATCCACGTAGGTATCGTCTAGCCAGTTGACTCTGCCCTGGCGGCCGACGACCCGGCGAAGTCTGGCAATGAAGGGTGCCGTGTGCGGCGTGACCGTAATGAACACGCCTCGGCGCCGACCGGTTCTGAACCGCACCTGCTCGGGTCCGCGATAGGTGAGCGCGAAGTCCTTGACTTCGCTGACCTCGGTCCAGGGCACGGTGCGGCTCCGCCCGATCCGGGCCGCGAGCACCAAGCCATCGGACGCCATGCTCAGCCGCCACGTCGGCAGCAGGGCGATCTGCGCCATCCGCCCAACGACGCACGCACCGCCCAGGAGTAGCGCAAGCGGCGCGAACAGCCCACGGTCGGGCTCCGGGTCGGCCCATCCGACCTCGGCGACTGACACGACGATCACGCAGATCAGCACGCAGACCAGCGCGCAGATGACGCCCAGAAGCGTGCCGACCGACTCGGCGCCTCTGGCCCATACCCACTGGGCGACTGGCGCAGCCTTGGCACGCTGCCGCTTGACCAGCGGGCGGCGTGGTGCAACCGCCCGCCTGGCGCGCGCGGTCTCGCGCGCGGCCCGGGTGGTTTCCCTCTGAGCCCTTCGCCGCTCGCGCTTGTTCATGGTCGGTCAGCAGCCACCTCTCACCATTCCACCCGCTCCAGCGCCGCCACATCGCCATACGTCGCCAGACTCATCCAGCGCCGCGACCCGCCGGCCGGGGCGGTCACGCTCAGCGTCGCCGGCTGCCCAGGCGTCAGTCGGCCCGCGGGCAGGCTCAGCCAGAACACGCCAAAGGAGTCCTCATCCGTCGTGCGGCGCACGTCGTACTGCAACGTCACCGTCCCATCGGCGGTGCGCCAGGTGGCCGAAGTGGTCGTGAACGGCACGTCGAGCAGCGGCTTGCCGTTGAGCACGAGGGTGAACGCGCCGCCATCGGGCTGCGAGCGCCAGCCCATGCCGCCGGCCCAGACCAGGGCCACCGTGCCTGGCTTCCAGTCGCCCGGCAGCACGGCCGTCTGCCAGGTCAAGCGCTGCGCGCCGTCGGTCTGGCGGACGGCGTGGACCGGGACGTTGTCCTCGCGGTAGGTCTGCCAGAGCGTGGGCGCCTCGGTGCATTCGCCCAGCTTGCCATAGCCTTCCAGCCAGGTCTCCACCGGCGGCGGCGTGATGGCCGAGAGGCGTGGGCGCAGCCAGTCGACGGGCAGCACCGCGCGCGGCTGGAAGTCGGGGCTGGCGACATAACGCGTCAGGCTGGCGTGCAGGGCGGCGGCGGCGGGGTCGGCCGCGCGCGCGGTGGGCGACAGGTCCATGGTCGTGTACAGCAGCCGGCCCCGGCCCACGCGCGCCTCGAACAGGTAGGCCTTGCGGCGCATCTGCCAGGGCACATCGAGGCAGGCGATGATCGGCTCGATGCCGCCGGGCACCTCGTCCAGCAGCACCACGCGGCGGCTGTCGAGCAGGCCGAAGGTTTGCAGATCGCCATAGCCCTCGTGCGGGAAGCCGCGCAGGCTGGGATGGTCGGCGAAGTAGTTGCCGAAGCTGTGGTCGTTCTGGTCGTCGCCCTTCCACCAGGCCGGCTTGAAGCGCGCGGTGAGCGAGGGGAACGGGCCGGCATCGCCGGCCACCAGCAGCGTCGCGCCGGCCTCGAGCTTGTCCAGCAACGGCGGCGTCAGGCGGCGCTGGACGACCACCTCGGCGGCCGGTGCGGGCGTCGGGTAGACCCAGATCGACCAGCGGTTGGTCACGTCTCCGGCGGAGGCCACCAGCTCCAGGCGAGCGCCCGCGGTCAGCGTCGGCGCGGCGATCTCGCCGGTCCAGGGGCCGAGCAGGCCGCGAGTCTCGCCGGCCGGCGGCGGCTTGAGCGCGATGGGCAGCTCGCCCAGGCGCGCGGTGACCGGGCCCAGCGGCACAGCGCTCGCCGGCCGGAAGTCGGAGACGAAGAGCCGCACGGGCACGGGCTCGCCGGCGCGGTAGCCAGCGCGATTGTGGTCCCACAGCACGACCGCGGGCGAGTTGAACTGCCGCGCGAAGGCCGGGCTGATGGCACGCTCCTCGTCGAACTGGTTGACGAAGCCCGACGACTGCGTCCAATAGTCGCGGAACAGCCACTGGTAGTAGCCGTCGATGCCCGGCTGCAGGCGCGCGGCCTCCAGATTAAGCTTGAGCACGCTGGCCTGGAGCCGGCTCGACGCGGCGCGGAGGGCGGGGAGCTGCGCGGTCAGGTGGCGCCGCTCGACGGCATCGCGCATCTGCTCCAGCCAGAACGGCCGAATGACGCCGTTGTAGCGCGGGATCTCGGCAGGATCGGGCAGTGTGGAGATGTTGCTCATCTCATGCACCACCACCGGCCGGCCCGCCTGCTTGGCCGCGTATTTGCCGCGCGTGCCAGCCCAGGGCAGGCACCATTCGTCGAACAGCACGGTCAGGTAATCGATGGTGCGCCGCGTATGGCCGGGCCACTGGCCGTCGGTGTCGATAGCCGGCCGGGTCGGGTCGAGCCCTTTGGCCACGTCGTACAGCTCGGGACCCATCTCCCAGCCGTCCCACTGCTCATTGCCCATGCACCAGGCCATGACGCTGGGGTGGTTGCGCATCTGGCGGATGTAGTCGCGCCAGACCTGCCGGTACAGATCCTTGCCGCGCGGCGTGGCGGCCTTGAGGAACTGGTCGTAGGCGATGGGCAGTTCGGGCTGGACGAACATGCCCACCTCGTCCGCCGCGCGCAGGTAGGACTCGCCAAGCATGGTGGAATGGTGGCGCACGCCGTTGAAGCCGAACTCGCGGCGGCGCTGGAGGTAGCGCTTCCAGGCCGGCACGTTGGCCGGCGCGGCGATGGTCAGCGGGAATGTGTAGTCGTCGCCGTAGCCGCGCAGCCAGAAGCGGTCGCCGTTGAGCCGAAAGCCGTCGGCGGTGGTCTCCAGCCGGCGCAGGCCGAAGCGCACCTCGGTGCGGTCGAGCACCTGACCGGCACGCCGCAGGATCAGCTCCGAGGTCAGCAGGTTGGGCGATTCCGGCGTCCAGAGCGGCGCACCGGCCAGGTCCAGGCTGAGCGTCGTTTGGTCGCCGCGGGGCGCGACGGTCACCTCGCGGTACACCCGGCCATCGCCGCCGCGCGTGCGGCAGATCACCTGGTCGCCGGCGGTGCCGGCCAGCGTGAGCCGCAGTTGGGCGCGATGGGCGGCGGGATCGCCCACGGCGAAGGCATCGTCGATCCAGCCGTCGCCGGTGGAGTCCAGGGTCACCGATTCGGTGATGCCGCCCCAGGTCAGGTCCATGTAGTCGATGACGTCGAACGCGCCCACCAGCGGGTCGCGGGCCTTGTCGTGGCGGCTGTCGACGGCGAGCACGACCTGCTGCGGCGCATCGGGCCGGACGGCGGCGGTCACATCGAGCCGGAACGAGGTGGGATAGCCGATATGCTCGCCCACGGACACGCCATTGAACCAGACCCGCGCGGAGCGGTGCACGCCGCCGACATTGAGCCACAGCCGGCGCCCGCGCCAGCCCGCGGGCAGCGTCACCGCGCGGCGATACCAGCCCACGCCGACCGCGTTGTGGCGCATCTTGTCGGTCGGCTCGCCGACGCCCTGGGCGTCCCAGCAGCCGGGCACGTTGAGCCGACGGTCGAACGTCGTGCCGGGCTGGTACCAGCGCTCGGTCGAGCCGCGGTCGTCGGGCGCGAAGCGGAACTCCCAGGCGCCATCAAGCGCCACGGCGTCGGGCCGCTGCGCTGCGGCGCAGGTCTGACCGATGACGACGAACAGCAGGGCCCACAGACGGCGCATGGCACGCTCCCAGGCCGAGCGTTCGCCTGGGTGAACCCGCCACCTTCCGGCCGCGGCAGGAGCCCGGGCCGTCATCGCCAATCTGCTGACCATCGGAGCCCACCATGCCCCAGTATCCGTCCCGTCGTACCTTCCTCGGCGCGAGCGCGCTGGCGATGGCCGGCGTGTCAGCCCGCGCCCAGGCACCCAAGGACAAGCTCAACGTGCTGTTCGTCGCCGTCGACGACCTCAAGCCGCTGATCGGCTGTTACGGCGACAAGACGGTCAAGACCCCGAACATGGACCGGCTGGCGGCGCGCGGCATGGTCTTCGACCGAGCCTACTGCCAGCAGGCGGTCTGCTCGCCGTCGCGGTCGTCGCTGCTGACCGGCACGCGGCCCGACACGACCAAGGTGTGGGACCTGGTAACGCATTTCCGCGATGCGCTGCCCGATGTGGTCACGCTGCCGCAGCACTTCCAGGCCAATGGCTGGCAGGCCGAGGGCATGGGCAAGATCTACCACGGCGGTTACGACGATCCGCGCTCGTGGAGCGTGCCGTCGTGGTTGCCCCGCGCCAAGGCCGTCGCGCCGGCCGAAGCCGCCGCCTGTGACTACCGCTGGGAGTACGCCTGCTCCGCGGCCGACGACTGGTATGAGCAGCAGGCCGAGGGCTTGCGGTTCGCCCAAGCCGGCGCGAAGCCGCCGACACCGCCGCAGCCGCCGCGCGGCCGGCCGTGGGAGGCGCTGACCATGCCCGATGAGCAGACCGCCGATGGGCAGATCGCGCTGCATGCCGTCGAACGCCTGCGGGCCAACGCCAGGCAGGCCTTCTTCCTGGCCGTCGGCTTCCTCAAGCCTCACCTGCCGTTCGTCTCGCCCAAGAAGTACTGGGACCTCTATGACCGCGACCAGTTCACGCTGGCCGACAACCCGGATCCGCCCGAAGGCGCCCCGAGCTTCGCCAAGACCACTTGGGGCGAGCTTCGGCAGTACCTGGGCATGCCCAAGACCGGCCCGCTGAGCGATGACGAGGCGCGCTCCATGCTGCACGGCTACCACGCCGCGGTCAGCTTCATGGACGCGCAACTGGGCGTGGTGCTCGATGAACTGGACCGCTTGAAGCTGACCGAGCGGACGGCCATCGTGCTGTGGGGCGACCATGGCTGGCACTTGGGCGACCACGGCTTCTGGTGCAAGCACACCAACTACGAGAGCGCCGCCCACGCGCCGTTGATCATGAGCGTGCCCGCTATGAAGCACGCCGGCGAGCACACCGGCGCGCTGACCGAGTTCGTCGACATCTACCCGACGCTGTGCGACGTCTGCGGCATCCCCAAGCCGGCCCACCTGGAGGGCTGGTCGGCGGCGCCGGTGCTGGACGACCCCAAGCGCCCGTGGAAGCGAGCCGCCTTCAGCCAGTATCCGCGCGGCATGGGCCCGAAGGGGCCCGGCATGGGCTATGCGCTGGCCACCGAACGCTACCGATTCGTCGAGTGGCGGCCGCGGCGCCAGCCCGACGACAGCGTCTGCGAGCTGTATGACCACCAGACCGACCCGAAAGAGAACCACAATCTCGCGGACCGGCCCGCGCAGGCTGAGCGCGTCAAGGAGTTTCGCGCGCTGATCCGCGCCGGCTGGAAGGGCGCGCTGCCGGGCTAGACCGGCCTACTCGCGTTCGATGGCACAGCCCTCGCCCTGCACTCGGTCGGGGCTCGGCCGGCGGTTCGCCAGCACGGCCGCGATGGCGTTGCGCAAATAGCGCTTGGCCGGGTCCACGCGTTCGGGCCGGCTGGCGTTGTCGATGGCGCCCCAGTAGCGCAGCCGCAGGTCGGTGTCGAGCACAAAGGCCTCGGGCGTGGCCACGGCGTGATAGGTGTCGGCCACCTTGTTGTGATGGTCCTTGAGCACGGTGAAGGTCAGGCTGGCCGCGCGCTGATGAGCGCGGATGGCGTCGGCCGACTCGCCGGCGTTGGAGTTGATGGCGTACAGCACCACGCCCTTGTCGGCGAACTCGTTGCGCAGCGCCTGCACGCGCTGCTCGTAGGCGTGGCAGACCGGGCAGTCGGAGCCGAACCAGAGCAACACGACGGCCTTGGCCTTGCCCTTGTGGTTGCTCAGCCGGTGCAGTGTGCCGCTCAGATCGTACAGCGCGAAGTCGGGTGTCGGCGAGCCCAGGGGCAGTTGCGCGGCGCAAGCCGCGGCCAGGGCCATGAGCGCGATCAGCAGAGCGCGAGGGCGCATGTCACTTGCCTCCCAGCAGTGCGTCGAGCCGAGCGGCAAGCTGCTCGGCCGGCCAGACGCCTATCTTGGTCTCAACCACCGCGCCGATGCCGTTGACCACGAACGTGGTTGGCTTGATGCGGATGTCGTACCGCGCGATGAGCGCCTCATCGGGGCTGTCCTCGTCGAGCGAGACGTCGACGAACGCGATGCGACCAGCGTACTTGGGCCGTAGCTCGGTCACGATGCGGTCCATGGCGCGGCACGGAATGCAGCTGGCCGAGCGGAAGCTGAGCAGCACCGGCTGCCGGGCGGCCTTGGCGGCGACCAACGCCTGCTCGGCCGCGGTGGGGCCGGTGGTGGCCATGGTCACAACGCGGCGGCTGTACCGCAGCCATGACCACATAGGCGCGGTGATGGGCTTGCCGTCGGTGCCGAACGGATCGAGCACGATGGGCGCCTCGAAGAACGGCGAGGCGTCGCCATGGCAATCGCCGCAGCCGCCAGCGCCCCAGGCCTGTCGGGCCGGCGCCACGTTGTGGCTGAACGTCCAGCGCAAGGGCTGTGCCTGGTCGCTCATCCGCACCCTCAGCTGGTCACCAACCAACTCGAACTCGCGCCAGCCTTTGACGAAGACCGGGTCGACGGCCGCGAACCGGCCGCCCTCCTGGCTCCTGGTGATGGCCCGCAGCATCGCGGTGATCTCCGCGGCGGTATTGGCCTCGGGCTTGTCATCGCCGTTGTCGTCGCGTATCTCGGCCTTGGCCAGTTCGAAGGCACGTTTGGTCTCGGCCAGCGTCAGCGGATGGACCGTGGCGCCCGCTCTGCTGCCCCACCAGGCCGGCAGCAGGGCGTTGCCGCTGTAGAGCTTGCCGTCGGCCAGACGGAAGTAGCTGGGCTGCCAAGGCGCGCTCTCGCCGTACTTCCGCGCCTGGGGCGAGGTGGGCAAGCCCATAGTGGCACCGGTTGTGGTGTCCACCGTGCCGACCGCGGCCACCTGGCCGCCGCGCACATGGCAGGTGACGCAGGCGATCTTGTCCAGATGGCCCGCGGGCAAGTCCGGGTGCTTGGGCCGTGGCACGCCGAGCCGCTTGCTGTGGCAGCCCTGGCAGGAGACGGTGTCGCTGTCGAGGTCGTTGCGCACGCTGACCTCGCTCGTCTGGCCCTTGGCAAACTGATGGTCCGCGCCCGACGCGTGGCAACTGACACAGCGCAGCCCAGCGGCGGTGTGGACGTCCGCCGTGCGTCCGTCCCAAACGTGGCCACGCTTCTTGGCCTCGGCTTCGGCATGGCAGCTCAAGCAGGCGGCATCGGCGGGGCTGCGGACGATGTTCAACGACACCTTGCCGCTGGCCGATCCGTAGGTCAGCTTGGGCTTCTCGCCGGCCAGCACCGAGCCGTTGACCTGGCCCAGTCCACTGCCCACGGTCGCGGCCCAGCCGTAGTTGGCCCTGGCCAGTTGCGCGTTGCGCGCAGGCATGCTGTAGCCGGGCAGATGGCAGATGAGGCAGTCGGCTTCGACCACGCCCGATTGGTCCCAGCGGGCCTGGTGGTAGTCACCGTCCAGGCTCTTGGCCAGCGCTGGCTGCGCCTTCTGGCGGCGGTCGAAGCGTTGGCCGCCGCGGTCGGTCTCGAAAGCGCCGCCGCCCGGGTGGCACCCGCCGCAGCGCGTGCCGAACTCCCAGGCGCTCACCCCCACCTCGGCCTCGGTGCGGTTACTCTTGGCGGCAATCCACTCGTAGGACATGTGGAATTGCTTGCCGATCTGGCCGGGCGACCAGACCCAGGGCTTGTCAACGTTTGGCTTGGCCTCGTCGGCGCCCATCTGGAAGTGATAGCCCTGTGTGATCTTGGCGTAGTCGTGGCAGCCGCCGCAGGTCTGCCGGGGACTGTAGGGCGCCGGGTCGGCCGCGCCAGGGTGGATGGCGCGGCCGTCGGCGTCCTTGAGCTGCACCGGCGCGTGCGGTCTGGCCACGGGCGCGGCGTCGGCACCCAGCCAGCCCAACGTTCCTGTCAGCAGGAGCGCGAAGCTGCGCCACCCAACCCTTCGCATCGTCGTTCTCCCTGGCGCTACTCGGCCAGACCCATCGCCCGACGCGTCGCCGTGACCGTCAAGGCAACTTCCTCGGCCTTCAGATCGAAGTCCCGGTTCTTGGCGACGCCCAGCTCCGTGACCACGATGTAGGTGTCTGGCTCGCGGCCCGCCTGAGCAGCCAGGCCGGCCTTGACGCAGCCCACCGCGCAACCGTCGATGGCAATCAGGTGCGACGCCTTGCTCGCGCCCGCCACCAGCCCGTCAATGCCGGCCGCCACGCCCACAGCGCACTTCATGCGCCCCAGGCCGCCACGCTCCAGCTCGATGCCCGCCTGGTTGGCGATCTGCCCCACGTTGGAGCCGCCAGAGCAACCCAGAATCAGGACCTGGTCCTGCACCGAACAGCACTCACTCATCTCATCTCCCCATTCTCAGTTGGCTAGCACCAAATAGAACGCGGTCGCCACCAGCAACCAGCCGCTACCGCGTTGCACTCGCTCCATATGCGGGCCGAGTTGCCTCAGCCGGCCCGCGGCGCCGGCGCACAGGCCCAGCACCAGCAGTGGCAGGCCATGGCCCACGGCATAGGCGAACAGCAGCATGCCGCCGAACAGCGGATGGCCCTTGGCCGCCGCCGCGGACAGAATGACCGCCAGGATCGGTGTCGCGCAGGGCGAGGCGATCAGGCCGAACAGCATGCCCAGCAGCAGCGCGGAAACGAAGCTGCCCGCTGCCGGTCGGAAGGCCTTGGTCGGCCCGATGACCGGCAAGCGCACGTCGATGGCGCCCGCCCAGACCAGGCCGAAGAAGAGACACACGCCGGCCGCCACCAAGCGCCAGGCCGCCGCCGACAGGCCGAGCAGGCCGCCGGCCGCCGAGAAGACGACGCCGATAGCCGCGTAGACCAGGCCCAGGCCCAGCACGAACGTGGCGGCCAGCGCCGGCGCGTGCCAGCGCGGACGCTCGCCCTGCGCGCCGATCAGCCCGATAAGCACCGGCACCGTCGGGTAGCTGCACGGGTTGAACCCGGTCAGGCAACCGCCCACAAAGGCCAGCCCCACGGATAGTACCGACACCTCGACCAGACTGGCGCCGCGCCGCGCGGCAATCTGCTCGAGCATCAGCGGCTCACCAGGTCGTCCAGACGCTTGGCCAGTTCGGCCGCCGGCCACAGGCCGATCTTGGTCTCGGCCAGATCGCCGTTCTTGGTGAGCAGCACCGTCGTCGGCTTGGTGCGGATCTGGTGGGCCTCGATCAGCTTGACGTCCGGCGTGCCTTCGTCGAGCGAGACGTCGATGATGGCCACACGATCGCCGTAGCGCGGCCGCAGCTCGGCCAGCACCTGACCCATGGCCACACACGGCCGGCAGCTGTTGCTGCGGAACGCCAGCACGACGGGTTGCTGCGCGGCCTTGGCCGCCACGATCGCGCGCTCGGCCGGCGTGCCCGCGGACGCCGCCGAAGATGAGCCACCGGTAGACATGAGCTGTCTGGCTGCCACCAGCGCCACGAAGGCGACGATGATGCCCACGCCCAGGGCTGACTTCCTCATGACACAGCACCCCTTAGCAGCGTGGCGATCTCGGTCGGCGTGAGCAGCTTGCCCATGCTCTTGACGGCGCCATCGATGGCCAGGGCCGGCGTCATCATCACGCCCATGGCCACGATCTGCTGGACGTCCTCGATCTTCTCGAGCCGGGCGTCGACGCCGGTCTCGGCGACAGCCTGCGCCGCCGCCTCATGGAGCTTCTTGCACTTGGCACAACCGGTGCCCAGGATCTGCACTACCATCGGTCCTACTCCTGTTCGTTGAGCATCTGCTCGAGGATCTCCGCGGCGGCGCCCACGGCATTGGGGCAGACGGTGCGGACCAGTCCCAACTCGCGCGCCTTGGCCATCTGCTCGGGGTCGGAGATGTCGTAGCCCAGCAGATCGCGGCAGTCCACCGCGCCGCAGCGCTGGGCGAAGCACTGGGTGAACTCATGCACCTTGTCGTAGACGTCGCCCTTGTTCCAGGCGCCATCCGTCTGCTTGCCCAAGGCCAGGCCCAGGATCAGATAGGCACCGGTCACAGCGCCGCAGGTCTCACCCCGCCGACCCATGCCGGCGCCGAAGCCGATCGCGGCCCGCGCCAGCAGGTCGGCGTCGGCGCCGACCCGTCCCGCGTAGGTCATCGCGACCGCCTGCGAACACGACATGCCCGTGGCGAACGCGGCCTGTGCCTTCTCTCCCATCACGCTCCCCATGCTCTTTCTCCCTAGACAATGGCGTTGAACAGCCAACCAACCGCCATGATGCCCGCGGCCACCACGCCGAAGAAGGTGGCGATGAGCTGCGGACGTAGCACCCGGCGCAGAATGATGGCCTCGGGCAGCGACAGCGCGATGACGGCCATCATGAAGGCCAGCACCGTGCCCAACGCCGCGCCCTTGCCCAGCAGCGCCTGCACAATGGGGATGATGCCCGCAGCGTTGGCGTACATCGGCACGCCCAGCAGTACCGCCAGCGGCACCGACCACCAGGCGTCGCGGCCCATGAACGAAGCCATCAGACCTTCGGGCACATAGCCGTGGATGCCGGCGCCCACGGCGATGCCGAGCACCACATAGGGCCAGACCTTGCCCACTATCTCGCGCACGGCATCGCGGCCGGCCTGAGTGCGCTCGGTCCAGGTCATCAGGTCGGGCGACAAGCCCGTCTGACCCGCGCCGACCTGATAGACCCAAGGCTCCACCCAGCGCTCGAGCTTCAGCCGCCCAATGATCCACCCGGCCACCATGGCGATGAGCAGACCGGTGCTCAGATACAGGGCCGCCACCCGCCAGCCAAACAGGCCGAACAACAGCACCAGCGCCACTTCGTTGACCATCGGCGCGGCGATGAGGAACGATAGCGTCACACCTAACGGCACGCCGGCCTGCACGAAGCCGAGGAACAGCGGCACGGCCGAGCAGGAACAGAACGGAGTCACCACGCCCAGCAGCGCCGCCAACACGTTGCCCACGGCTTCGCGCCGACCGGCCAGCAGTGATCGCGTGCGCTCAGCACTGAAATAGGACCGCACAATACCGACGCCGTAGACGATGAGCGTCAACAGCATGAGCACCTTGGGCACGTCGTAGCAGAAGAACTCGACCGAGGCGCCCAGGCGGCTGCCCTGGGCCAGGCCCAGCAGGCCGTAGGTCAGAGCGCGCGACAGCCCGAGCAGATGGTGGTAGAGCAGGTACCAGCCGGCCACACCCAGCACCGCGAGCAGCGGCCTGATAGCCGCCGATGCCTCGCGCCGCGCCGTCGTCGCCATAGCCATGCTCATCCCTCTTGCTGGCAGTATAGCACATATGCGCAGATGTGCATACTTGGTCAAAGAAAGCCGCGGGCGGGTGCGAGGACGGGCGGTCAGGCGTCGTGCTCAGCTGGCGCAGCACCCGCGCAGCAGCGCGGCGGCGGCCTGTTGCTGGATGATCAGCGGGTCGTCGGCTATCGCGTCGACGGCAGCATCGGCCAGCGCCAGCGTGGCGGGCGGCAGGTCGTCGCGCAGGCAGTAGTCCATGCGCGCGCCATTGCGGCGGCCCTCGACGAGTCCGGCGCGCCGCAGGATGCCGAGGTTGCGGGAGACCGTGTACTGCGCCAGACCCGTGACCTGCTCCAGCTCGCAGACGCAGAGGATGCCATGCGCGCGCAGCAGCGCTAGCAGGCGCAGGCGTGGCGGGTCGGCCAGGGCACGCAGCAGGTCTCCGGTTTGGTCGGCGGTCATGGCATCTCGCTTAGCTGCGACCCAGTGGCCCGACGGGCGCCGTTCGCAGGGTCGCATAGTGCGTATTGTAGAGGGAGTCGTCGCCAATCTCGGCCATCTGACGCCACATCTTGCCGCACATGGCTTCGACGGTGACCTGCCAGGCGGGCTCGTCGATCAGATTGCGGCGCTCGTGGGGGTCGTCGGCCAGGTTGTACAGCTCGTCGATGCCGCCGGGGCTGAAGACATATTTGAGTTGGTCGCACCAGACAATGCGCTGGCTGTAGACGAAACGCTGGCCAAAGAACTCGGCATAGGCTGCCCGCCGGTCAGGTGACCCGTGCAGCGCCTGAGCGAGGCTGGCGCCGTGGGCGCCGGACAGGGGCTCAACGCCGCACAGATCGAGCAGCGTGGGCCCCAGGTCGACCAGTGAGCACAGCGTTTCGCCGTCCTCGCCAAACCGCGTCTGGCCAGGCACGCTCAGCACGAGAGGGATGTTGTAGACCTCCTCGTAGGCTGTCGCCACGCCCTTGGCGGCCAGCCCGTGGGCGCCGAGCATGTCGCCGTGGTCGCTGGTGAACACGACGATGGTGCGGTCGGCCTGGCCGGTCTCCTCGAGCGCGGCCAGCAGCCGGCCCAACTCGTGGTCCAGCCAGGAGACCGTGGCCCAGTAGCTGGCCCGCACGCGGCGCCAGTCGTCGTCGCACAGCCCGCGCCAGACGCGGGCCATGCGGCGCACGACCTCGGGCTTGTCCAAGCAGGCATCCCGCAGGCTGTCCGGCAGCGGCACGGCATCCAGGTCGTAGCGCTCGAGCCACTCGCGTGGCGGCTTGTAGGGATCGTGTGGTTCGATGGTGCTGACAAAGCAGCACCACGGCTCGGCCTTGCTGGCCGCGGCCCGGACATACCCGATGCCGCGTTCGAACGCCGGATGGTGGACCGGCCCAGGCCGGTCGTTGATGCCGGCCAGCAGGTAATCGCGATAGCCGGGCGTGCGCACCACCACCTGCCCCTCGGGCGAAAGTTCGACGGCGGCGCCTTGGCAGCCCGCGTCGTGCTCCTGCCAGCCGAACCGCGCCAGGTCGCCGCTCTGCTCGACATGCCACTTGCCGAAGTAGCCAGTGCGATAGCCGGCGTCGGCCAGGTTGTGGCTGAAGTACCGGAAGCGGTCCGCCGGCACATCGACCCAGTCGGCGCGCTGGGTATGGGTGCAATCCCACATCCCATGCGCCGAGGGATAGAGGCCGGTCATCAGCGAGGCGCGCGCCGGCGAGCAGATGGCGTTGGTGGTATAGCAGCGGCCGAAACGCAGGCCGCGGCGAGCCAACGCGTCCAGGTGCGGTGTCTGGCAGGGGCTGCCCGGCGCGATGGCAGCCGCATTGGTGTGGTCGGTCATGACAAACAGGATGTTCGGGCGCTCCATAGCGGGCTCCACGGACGTGATGGCTGCAACGCGCTGGCCGCCTCAGTCGCCGGTGGCGGGCGCGAGCACCGGCGCTGGTGGTCGGCGGCGGCGACGGATGCCAGACAGCAGCTCGCGAGCCTGGGCCAGTTCGGCCTCGGTGAGCGGCTGCGGCGAGAATCGGCCGCGCGCAACGAGGTCGGCCAGCCGGCGGATGTCGCGCGCCAGCCAGGGCCGGGCCTCGGCCCAGCGCTGCGCCAGCGCCAGCTCGGTGTCGGCGGGATCTCGAGTCACGCCGGCCCGCCGGGCCGCCCGGACCATGGACGCCAGCAGCCTCTCTCCGCGCCGCTCGGCGCGGTTCAGCCGCCGGCGGGCGACATGGGGCCGTGCCTTGACCTGGCGCGCCCTGTAGCGCAGGTAGAGCGCGATGCCGAGCAGGCCCATCAGCGTCAGGCCGATGGCCAGGGCTTTGCCCAACGGCAGCCTGGCTACGGTGTTGCGCCATGCACTCCGCGCGCGGTCCATGACCAGGGCCAAGCCGGTCAACTCCTCGACGGCCATGCCGGTCGGGTCGAACTCCACCCAGCCGCGGCCGGGCAGCCAGCACTCCACCCAGGCGTGCGCGTCCTTGACCTTGACCAGCCACGACCCATCGGGCTGCTGCTCGCCCGAGCTGTAGCCGCTGACGACCCGCGTGGGCACCGCCACGCTGCGCGCGAGCACCGCGAAGGACGAGGCGAAGTGGCGACACCAGCCCGATTGCATGACCAGCAGGAAGTACTCGACGGCGTCGACGTTGCGCGGCACCGGCTGCGGCCGTAGCGTGTAGGTCTTGTGGTCGCCGAACCAGGTCATCAGCGCGGCGATCTTCTCTTCATAGGTCGTGCAGCCCTGGGTGATTTGGCGCGCCAGCATGCCAACCCGCAGCGAGGTGGTGCGTGAGGTCTGCAGGTAGCGGTCGCGGTCGGCCGGTTTGAGCACGTGCCGGGTGCCTTCAGCGTCCTTGCCCGGCGCCCAGACGGTGTAGCTGGTGCCTGGACCCAGGCCGGGCACCGCGCAGACGGTGCCCGCGGTGTTGACGATCAGGCGTGATGTGCCCGTCTGCACATGGCTCGTGCCGCGCACAGTGTAGATCAGTGTGCCGATGTCCATCAGCCGGTCGAACCGGAAGCGCTGCAGGTGCGCCGTGTCGGCCGGCGCGTCGGGTTTGACCTGGATGACGCCGTCGCCCAACGCCTGCAGGTTGTGCAGGGCCTTCTCACCGGTTGGCTTGAAGCGGCGCCCGTCGTACTCGCCGTAGACCGAGCCGCGCCACAGCAGACCGGCCGGGCCTTGAACGCGGAACACGGGCACTTCGTTGTTCGAGCCGCCAACGTCACCGACTTCCAGGCACGGCTCGGCGCCCTCGGCCAGACGCGACGCCGAGTACTGGCCAATCCACTGGGACAGACGCATGGCCAACGGCGCGCCGATGGTCTGCACGAAGGTGCTATGGAGGTGAAGGCCGCTGAGCGACACACTGAAGACCACCGCCAGCAGGCCCATGACCGCGCCCAGACGCGCCAGCAACGCGGTGTCCTGGCGCCAGTCGCCCAGTTCGGTGCGACCGGCCACCTGGTTGGCGGCCGCGAGTTGCTGCCGGCGCCGGACGCGCAAGCGCAGCAGCAGCGATGCGCCGATGAAGGGCAGCAGCGCCGTCACGACGGCCGCGTCGGAGGCGATGATGCCCAGCAGCACAAACTGACTCAGGCCGAAGCCGATGCACAGTTGCAGATCAAAGTCCGTCAGTAGCGTCATGGCGCGGAAGGCGACGACCCAGGCGATGAAGCGGATCAGCCAGGCCACGAAGATGCTCTCGCCGCTCATCAGCCGGTCCAGGCTGAGCGTGCCGTGGTTGACCGCAAGCGCCGCCATCAGCCCGCCGGCCGCCACGGCAGCCAGGGTGACCCAGCCGTTGAGTCGACGCTGATTGGCGCCGCGCCGGCGCAGTGCGAGGCTGATGGGCAGGCCGATCACGCTGAGCACCAACACGACCACCAGCATCATCGGCTCAACCGCCAGAACGCTCCAGCCGGCGAGCACGGGCGCGATCACCGCCACCGCGGTGGCCACGTACATCACCGGGTCGGCCGGGCCAACATCGCGTCGCCAGGCGGCACGGGTCTCGGCCATCTCCCGGCGGCGCGCCTCGGCCGCCTGCCGCTTCTGTTCGCGGGTGCGTCGTCTCATGCCGCCACCTCCCGCGGATCGAGCACCGCCGTGAGGCTGGCCCCCGGCTGCAGCACGCTCAACGCCACACCACTGCCGGCCAACCGAGCGCGCACCGCCTGCGGCGTGAGGAGACTGTCCGGCACGGGCTTGGCGTCGGCCGCGGCATAGGCGCGCGCGTCGGGCAGGATCAGCCACACGCCCCGACCCAGCTCGCCCAGCCGCCGCAGGTCGGCCAGCAGCGTCGCGTCGGCACCTGCCGAGATGACCACCAGCGCCGCTCCCGGACCCACCCGGTCGGCCTGCTGGGAGAGCAGCGCCGGCATCGACACCGCGCCATCGCCCCGCATCAGCGCCAGCGCGTCGAGCAGGTCGCGGTTGAGGCCGCGCCCGCCGTACGTGGCGAAGTCGAGGGCCTGCTCCTCGTGGGCCGCCAGCCGCGCCGGCCGGCCCTGCTCCGACAGCCAGGCCATGACCGAGGCCGCCGAGCTGACCGCCGCCTCCAGCGAACTGCCGGGCCCAGCGCCAAACACCTGGCGTGCATCGAGATCAAGCAGGACGACGCCCTCGGCGGCGCTGGGCCGTTCGTACTCCTTGGTCATCAGCCGGCCGGTGCGGGCCGAGGCCAACCAGTGGACATGGCGCAGATCGTCCCCGGGCTGATACTCGCGCAGGCTGTGCAGGACCAGGCCGGACGCGGCGGTGCCCCGCCGGCCATCGTCCAGGCCGGTGCGACCCAGCGCCAGGTGGGCCGCGAGCGGCTCCACGCGCGGGTGCACCAGCACCTCCTGCCGCGTGTCGACCAGGTCACGCGTCACCTCGAACAGGCCCAGCGGGTCGCCGACGGTCACCTGCACCGGCCCCAGCACGGTGCGTCCGCGCACCGCCGGCGGCGCTTCGGCCTCGACAGCCACCTCGGACTCGCCCGACAGAAGGGGCACGAGCACGCTGCGCTCGGCATGCACCCGCAGCGCCGCGTTGGCGTGTCGGTCATGCAGCATGAGGCCCGACTTGGGTATCGAGCCCAGGTTGCGCACATCGAACCCGAGGCTCAGCGGCTGACCCACCACCAGCCGGTCGGGCAGCGCGCGGCGCCGCACCTCCAGGCCGTGCGCGCCAAACCGCGCCAGCGCATAGCAGACGACCAGCAGACTCATGGTCATCCAGGCCAGCACATAGAGCGCCAGGCGGTCATTGGCCGCGGCCACCAGATAGAGGAAGCCGCTGGTGACGACCAGCATCCTGATCCCACGTCGCCGCATGGCTCACCTCACGGTGCCGGCGTGCGCGCCAGCAGATCGCGGACAATGGCCTCGGCGCCGCCGCTGGTACCGCGGGCCGCGGCGTGAAGCGACAGGCGATGGGCCAGCACGGCCGGCGCCAGCTCCTGGACATCGTCGGGCCGCACGTAGTCGCGACCGTCGATGAGCGACAGCGTCTTGGCGGCGGTGCTCAGGGCCAGCGCGGCGCGCGGGCTGGCACCCAGGCGCACGCGCTCGTCGCGCCGTGTCGCCTCGATCAGGTCGAGCAGATAGTCGTCGATGCGCTGGTCACAATGCACCTGACCCACCTGCTGCTGGCACTCGGTGACGGTGGCCAGGTCGACCACCGGCTCGATGCCGGCCAGCGGGTCGGCGGCGGGATCGCGCCGCAGCAGCGTGCGCTCGTGCTCGCGGCCGGGATAGCCCAGGTGCAGCCGCATCATGAAGCGGTCGAGCTGCGACTCGGGCAGCGGGTAGACCCCTTCGAATTCCACGGGGTTCTGCGTGGCCATGACCAGGAACGGCCGCGCCACCTGATGCGCCTCGCCGTCGACGGTGACCGTCTCCTCCTCCATGCACTCCAGCAGCGCCGACTGAGTCTTGGGTGAGGCCCGGTTGATCTCATCGGCCAGCAGCACGTTGCAGAAGACCGGGCCAGGCCGGAACCGAAAGGCGCCCGTGGCCGGCTCATAGAGCGTGACGCCAGTCACATCGGCGGGCAGCAGGTCGGGGGTGAACTGGATGCGCCGCGAGCTGCCACCCAGGCTCTTGGCCAGCGCGCGAGCCAGCATGGTCTTGCCCACGCCGGGCACATCCTCCAGCAGCACATGCCCGCCACCGATCAGCGCCACCACCGTGTGCCGGACGACCGTGCGCTTCCCGAACACCACCCGCTCCACCGTCTCCACCAAGCGGTCAGCAACCACCTTTGCGTCGACCATGCCAAGCGATCCTTTCTGCGTTTGAGCCCCGTGAGAACCCCGTTACAGTTACGTTCCCCGTTGGACCCAAAGGCAAGCCCCCCTGAGTGACCACTCAGGGGGGCTTGGCAACCAATTCGCAATACGCGGCGC
>JACRKZ010000133.1 GCA_016235455.1 Armatimonadota bacterium
CAGATCTACCGCCGTGTGCTGGTCAACCACTACTGCAACGCCTGGAGCCTGCTCCCCTGGCAACTGCGCGAGGGCGAAACCGTGGCCAACGCCGACCGGCGCTGCATTGTGCCGGTGACGGGCGTGGACCCGTATGCCTGGAAGGGTGTGGAGAAGCCGCTGCGGAATGTGTGGCTGCGGGGGTGTCAGGCGGCCGCCGAGCGGGCTACAAGATGAAGGCCCGCCAGCGCGGCACCGGGCCAGCCACACGGCGGCGATTGATAGGTACCCGGTGATCTGCCACCACCAGTCATTGGCATCATAGTGTCGACGGCGCACTGCCGAACTGAGCGCGACGGCCACGCAGGGCACCAGGCCCACGACCAGTAGCCAGCCCAACGGCCAATGGAGTCTGAACACCAGCCACCACCACACGCCATAGAGCGAGCCGTAGACTGCACCCAGGGGCACGACCACCAGTACCGACACCATGCGCCACACGGCCAGCCCTTCGTCCGGCCGCGCCCCACACGCGGTGCGCAGTAGCAGCGCGGCATTGAAGGCGAGCGGCCCGAGCACGGCACCCAGGAGCATCAGGCTGATAGGCAGCGGCCATGCGACCAGGCTGTGGATGGCGTTTCCCACGGCAGTACCTTAGCTGCAGTATAGGCGAAGGGATCGCGGCGTGCGCGTGCGTCATCGCTGAGGCAACGTCGGTGTCCCCGCTGCGCTTGTCGGCAACGCGGTGCCGGCGCACGACATGGCCAGCCCGGGGCGACGGATGATGCACCCACACCCGACCGGCACGTGTGGGTGACTGTGAGGCAAGGCCGCCGACGCGACCAGGCTCAGCACCCGCCGCGCCCGCCCATTCACTCTCCCGCCACCACCTTCCACACCCCCCAATGGCTCGGCGCCAGCCGCGCCTCGCTGGGGATATCGCTGACCAGCGCCGTATCCAGGTTGTTCCAGTAGTCGCGCGCCAGCGTCTGCACGCCGTTGCCGCGCAGGATGCCGATGTCGCCCAGGCACTGCTCGCCGGCCCGACCGCTCAGCCCCAGCAGCGCCAGCGGCACCGACACCTCGATGTCGCCGCCACGCTGCGCCAACTGAACCTGGTCGGTGACCACGCGCACATCGTCGAAGCTCACGCGGCCGATGGGCGATTCGTAGAGCTGCGGCCGAGCGCCCGCCAGGCCCGGCGCCACCTGGCGGTAGAGCACGGCCAGCGGCTTGCCATGGGCCAGCGTCAGCAGCAGGCGCACATCGCCGGCGACCGGGTCGTTGCGCACGCCGCGGCGGTCGGCCGGGCCGACCAGCAGGTCCACCGCGCCGCCGCGCTTGAAGGCGAACGGCGGGTCGGAGGCGTCGTTGGCCAGGGCGTCGGCGCGGCCCGTGCGCCAGGCCGCATACAGGCGGTCGCCGGCGACGGCCAGTGCGCCCGAGCCCGAGGAGCCGATGGTTGCCCAAGTGGCCTTGGACCAGTCGGCCAGGCCGCCATCGACGGTCGGCGCGGTCGCGCGCAGGGGCACGTTCAGCTCGCCGCGGCCCTGCTTGCGGCCGGGCTGCACCCAGCGTTCGGGCAGCTTGGCCTGAGCATCGGCCGAGAGCGCCACCGTGCCGAACGCGCGGCGCTTGACCGTGTCGAAACCGTCGATGCGGAAGATCGAGCTGTGCTCCTTGCCAGCCACCATGTACACGTTGCCGTCGGCGGTGCGGGTGATGGTCGGGTGGAAATGCTCGTCCTCGAAGCTGTAGCCCGAGACGTCCAGGCCGCGCTTGGCCTGGGCGAAGGGGAACAACTCGCCGCGGGACATGTGCGCGCCCAGCGTGCCTAGATAGAGGCCGTCGCCGGTGAGCAGGTACATGTTGCCGCGCTCGCCGTTGTAGCACAGCACATCACGCGCCTCGCCCCGGCCGGGCGTGAACGGCGGGCCGAGCAGCCGCGTCGGCTCCACCACATGGCCGGGATACTGGGGTGGCATGAAAGTCGAATCGAGCGACGGATAGCTCCACACCCAGCGCCCGCCACGATAGGCGCGGAAGCCCTGCACCCAGGTGCCGTCGGCCAGCATGACGCCGCCGTGGCCGTCCTCGGCCCAGTGCTGGTCGTCGTCGGGCGGCACCAGGAAGGTGGCTTTGCTCAAGTCATACAGCGGCGTGCCGTCGGCGCGGATGGCCGGCGCGGGCAGCCGCAGGCTCCACGAACCATACTGCTCCAAGCCCGGCCCCGGCCGCCAGTCGCGGAAGCCAAACAGCGGCGCTTTGCTGCCGTCCGCCTTGGTCAGCGTCTCGGCAAAACGGCGCACCTGGAACTCGTCCTGGGTCACCTTGCCGTCGGCGTTGAGGTCCGTCCAGCAGAGGAACGGCTCGTAGATGCCGCCGGCCTTCTGCAGGTCGCCGATAAACGGCGCGGTGCGGATCGACTCCCAGTGACGCATGGAGCCGACATGGCAGACCGGCCGAGCCGTGTGGGTGGCGTCGTCGTAGAGGTAGACCGCGTGGGTGTCGTTGCCGCGCAAGCCGCCCTGATAGCCGCCCAGCAGATAGAGCCGGCCACCGACGTGCATGGGCAACTCGGGCACCGTCTCGCCATACGTGTGGTTGGGCATCGGATCGTGCGTGGGTGGCAGGTCGATGTTGCGGATCGGGATGGCCACCAGCCTGGCCGTGCCCGTCTGCCAGTCCAGCCTGAACTCCAGCAGCCCGCCAAACTCGGCATAGAAGAAGCGCGTCTTGTCGACCGCGTCGATGGTGCCGCCGCCACCGTAGTGCGGCGGGCCGTAGCGCGCGGACTTGAAGCGGCCGCTGCCCGCATCCCACAGGCTGATGCGCTTGGGCAGCCAATCGGCCTCGGCGATCCAGAGCTGACCCTGGTCGTCGATGGCCAGGCCGCACGGCCGGTGCATGCGCTGCTCATCATAGACGCCGCGCTGGAACCCGCCCGGCTTGCCAATGACGCGTTTGGGCTGACCGTCGAGGCCGAAGACCTTGACCTGATGACTGCGACCCCAGTCGGCCACGAACAGCTCGTTGCCGGCCAGGTTGGTCTGGAGGGTGCGCGGGTCGTCCAGGCCCCGGATCAGTTCGGTGGCGTCGGCCAAGGTCGGCGCGGCGTCGCCTTCGCGATGCACTGCGTAGCGCTTGACCGTACCCTCGGTGCTGACGAGCAACCGGCCCTGCCCGTCGAGCAGCACGCCCTTGGGCGACGGCACCGGCGCGGTGCCCAGCGCGCGGCCGCGCTTGACGTCGATGAACAGCACCGCGTTATCCAGCGGCAGCGAGACCGCCGCCAGCCCGTCGCGCACGGACAGCGCCAGGCCCAGCTCGCGCGGCTCCTTGGGCATCTTGGTCGTCGGCTTGAACTTGGCGATGTCGGGGCCGCCGTCCTTGGTCAGCCCGCGCAACACCACATCCGACTGCTCGCCCCAGCACATGAGCACGTAGGCGTAGTACCGCGGGTCGCGGTCGGCGCCGAAGTCGGTGGCGGCGGCCTCGCCGCCGTCCCAGCCCCACATGGCGCGACGCTGGTAGGTCGTGCCGTCGGTGCCCACCCAGACCGTGGTGCGGCCGGCTTCGGCCACCAGCGCGGTGAGCAGCACCTGCGGCTTGCCCCCGCCGTAGGGCGAGCCCGACGGGATGAAGGTGGCGCCCAGCGGCGACGAGTGGTCGGCCAGCCAGCCGCCGAGGCCGTCCTTGGTCTGCCAGGGCGGGTTGCCGCCGCTGTACGGCGTGCACTCGTAGATCGTCTTGAGCCCGTCATGCACCAGGCCGCGCGCGGTGTAGGTGCCCGGCGGCACGCGGTGCCGCGTGAGCGTGCCGTCCGTGGCGTAGACGCCGTCATCGTAGCCGTCCCAGCTCAGCCGCTGCCGACCGGCGGGCAGGCGCGTCTCGCTGATCAGGTTGCGCACGCGCCGGCCACTCGCATCGTCGATGGCGACGGTCACCGTCTGCGGCCTGGCCAGATCGACCCAGATCGGATAGTCGGCGGTCTGCGCACCGGCAATGGCGCAGGCGGACAGCGAGAGGACAAGCAACAACGACCTCATGACGTGACCTCGCAGGCACAGGATGGCTGGCGCGAAGTCTACCAGATCACGGTCAGGCCAGGCACATCACGGAGCTTGGTGTCGGCGGTGATCAGCGGCAGACCGGCGGCCAGGGCGGTGCCGGCAACCATGCGGTCGAAGGGGTCGGTGGAGACGGCGCGGGGGATGTTGCCGGCGTGAAGCGCGGCTGCGACACCGAAGTCCAGCGGCGCCAGCGCGCCGCCTGGGCTGAGGAGTCGCGCCCTGACCCGAGCGATTTCGTCGGGGTTGAGCCGCCCCACTTGCTCGAGGTAGGCCAACTCCAGCAACGCCACGGTCGGCACGCCGAGCGGCTCATCACAGATGCACTCGGCGGCTCGCCGTGATAGCCGGTCGGGCTCTCCGAGCAGCTACAGCACCGCGCAGGTATCCAAGACCGCGGTCACAGCCAGTCCTCACGGGCCGCCCACTTGGCCTCGACCTCGGCAGTCATCTCATCACGACAAGCCCGGAAGTCCTCCATGGTTAGCGAGCGGGTCAGCGGGGCGCAACTGCCCATCAACTCGCGCGGCGTCGGCGGACGCTCGTCTTCCGGCATCACGGACGCCAGCTCCGCCATGGCCTTCACGACCACCGCCAGGGCCGCCAACTGGGGCGGCGTCAGCTTCGCCAGCCCCTCGATGATCTCCGCCGTTGCTGACATGATCGGACCTCAGCAACCATTACAGCCCGCTGCCCGCGCCGCGATCAGGCCGACCGCGGCGCGGCATGACAGGCGCGCGGACTACTGGCCGTAGACCTTGACTTCCCAGATGCTCGGCCAGGAGCCATCCGGCGCACCGGTCACGGTGACCCGCACGTGCCCGATGCCCTTGGCGTCGAGCGTGACCTTCTGCGACTGCCGTTCGGACTTGGTCGCGGTCTGGTCAGAGAGCATCTGCCAGGTCTGGCCGTCGGCCGAGCCTTCGACCTTCCACAGGTAGTTCTTCCCCGCCTGCTCCCAGACCACCGACAGCCCCGTCAGGTCGTGCGGCTTGCCCAGGTCAACCTGCCACCAGGCCGGCACGGTGCCGCCGTTGGCGCACCACCGCGTGCCCATGTCGCCGTCGACGGCATGACCCGACGGGTGGCCGTCCTGGTCGCTGGACGACGAGGTCGGCCGGCCGGCGGCCAGGTCGGGCCGAGCCTCGCCCCACCACGACTTCAGTTCGTCGGCGCTCAGCTTCTTGGTGTCGTCGGCGCTGTAGACAGCGGCTTCGCAGATGCTCGGCCAGGTGTCCGGCTCGGTGCCCGTGACCGTGATCAGCACGTAGCGCACGCCCTTGCCGGCGACCAGCAGTCGGTGTAGCGCCACGGTCTCGCCGTTCTGGCGCTGATCGCTGAGCATCGTCCAGTTGCGCTTGTCGACCGAGCCCTCGACCTTGTAGCCGTAGGCGGCGCCGTCCTTGGCCCAGCGGATGGTCACGCCGCCCACGTCCCTGGCCTCGCCCAGATCGATCTGGAGCTGCTGGGGCAGCGCGCCGCTATCGGCCGACCAGCGCGTGTCGTCCTTGCCGTCCACGGCGCTCTTGGCTGGGTTCTCGTCCTCGCTGCTGGTCACTGACACCGGCTTGCCCAGTGCCAGATTGGTCATGCCGGCCTGGCCAAACGCGCTCTGCGCGCTACACCATACCAGCCCCGCCGCCATCAACAAACGAGCCAGCCGGCCCGTGCTTGCTTTCATCGTCCTGCACTCCATCCGCGGTCGCCCTGGGGCACAGCAGCCCTCGGCCGTGTCCCAGGCCGATCCGCGCGCCAACAACTAGACGCTGACCACCTGTCCGCTCTTGATGCTCTCGACCTCGGCCTCGACCAGCTTGACCGAGTAGGCCGCGCTCTCGGCAATGGCCAACTCGGGCTGGACGCCCTTCTCGATGCAGTCGACCAGGTAGCGCAGTTCGTACTCATAGCCGGCGCCCGCGGGCACCTCGATCGGCGTGCTCTCACCATTCTGCTTGAGCACAAGCTGCGGCTCGGCGCCGATATCGAAGACGACCGAAGCGCTCTCGAAGTTGACCTCGAACTGCATCTTGAAGCCATAGCCGGCGGACATGGACCAGCCGCCCTCGGCCACCACCAGCGGGATGTCGGGGTAGACGAAATGCGTGGTGACATGGTCGATGGCGCCGGTGTCCTTGGTGTAGCCGCGACTGAACACGCCCGTGGGCCGGCCGAAGCAGTACTGCACGAAGTCCACGTCGTGGATGTGCAAATCGAGGATGCCGCCGCCCGACTGTGCGCCGTCGGCGAACCAGCGGCCGGGGTTCTGCGCCACACGCCGGAACAGCGCCGAGTAGACCCGGCCGTAGGTGCCTTCGGCCACGCGGTCGCGCAGCCACGACCAGGCCGGCCAGAACCGCATGCACAACGCGCACATCAGCACGCCGGGGCTCTGGGCCGCAGCCGCCACCATCTCGTCAGCCTGCGCGCCGGTCCGGGCGAACGGCTTCTCGACGATGACATGCTTACCCGCGGCCAAGGCGGCCAGCACGAACGGGTGATGCAGCGGCGTCGGCAGGCAGATGTCGACCAGCTCGACCTCGGGGTCGGCGATCAGCTTCATACCCTCGTCGTACTGCTTCCAGCCCGAGAAATCGTGGCCGCCCTCGGCCTGGCCCTTGATGTTGCCCTTCTGGACAAACGCTCCGCTGCGGCGCTCCTCCAGCAGGTCGGCCACGGCGATGACCTTCGCGTCCGCCACCTTGCCATAGGCGTCCAGATGCGTCGTGCCCATGCCGCCGACGCCGATCACACCAACCTTCACCATGTCGTATCCGCTCCTTTGGCTACATCGCCAGAATCGTGTCCATCGCCCGGCTCGTGCGTTCCAGCAGCGTGGCGTCGGGCGGCCCCATTTCGGCGACGAGCGTGCCCTCGTAGCCGATTGACCGCAGCGCGGCCATGGTTGCGGCGAACGGCACGTCGCCGGCCAACAGATCGCAGAACCCGCCCAGGTTGCCCACGGCCAGCTGGAAGTCCTTGACATGCACGCGTCGCAGCCGCGGTCCCAGCAGTTCAATCCAGTGCGGCGGCCACTGCTGATGGTTGAGCACGTTGCCCACATCGAAATACGCGCCGACCCTCGGGTTGCCGATGCCGTCGAGGAACTCGACGAACTCGACGGGTGAGTAGAACAGCCCGTTCCAGACGTTCTCCACGGCCAGATCAACGCCGACCGCCGCGGCCACGTCGCCCAGCTCGGCCACCGCCTCGCGCGCCCAGGTCAGGGCGTGGTCGTAGCGCACCGGCGGGTAACTCGGATCCCACGGGATGACCACCGCGCCGGGCACGAAGAGCATCGCCTGAGCACCCACCCAGGCGGCGCGTTGCAGCGCGGCCGCGTGCAGATCGATGGACCGGCGCCGCACCGCCGGGTCGGGATGCGTGGGGCAGACAGCCCAGCTCATGCCGCTGGCCACGGACTCCAGCAGCAGGCCGCGGTTGACGGCCATCTGCGCGTAGGCGCGACAGGTGGCCTCGTCGGTCTCCGGCGTCAACACCCCGCTCTGAGCCACGGCCAACTCGATGCCGTCGAACCCGGCGGCCTTAGCCTGGTCCATGGCGTCGGCCACGGGGCAGGCGCCGGCACCGCCGCCCTCCACACTCCAGTAGCTGATGCACTTGGTCATAGACACGTCTCCCCGGCGCCTTCGCGCCCGCGGCCCCGCAGCCACGGTGCGCCCTGCTTCGCCGCGTCGCCGCCAGCTCCTGCGGCCAATCACGGCGGCGATTCGCGCATCTACACCCATCGCCCGGGCCATCTCAGGCCGCGGCCACACACTGGCGCGGCAGCTCCGTGTCAGAGTGAGTGCAGGCACCCGACAAGCGCAACGCCGCCGACGGGCCGACCCCCGCAGATCATGACCATGGCCCACTTCAGGGATGGAAGACGAGAGCGCTCGTTCTGGTCTGCTGAGCTACACCAGGCATCTGAGACCCACCAGCTCGACAGCCGAGCGCCGGAGCGCCGCCCACTCTAGCGGCTTCTCACCTCCTCCGGCAACTCGTCCGGTACGACACCATTCGACGGTGCATCGGCGCCCGCGCGCCCGCGCCGTCCATAGAGGAACTTCTCATGTTACGAACCAAGCCGGAATTGTCGCGTTGGCTGAGCCCGCTGGCCGTGGCGGCTCTCCTCGTCGCGTCGGCAACGCCGGTGCGCGCCACCGAGACGCTGCAAGTAGTCACCAAGGACGCCTCGGCCGGCACCGTCGCCGCAGCCGTCCAGAACAACAGCGCCGACCGCATCGAGGCCGCCGACACCAAGGCGGCGCGCGAAGCCAACGACTTCAGCGACGCGACCATCCGTCTCAACGGCGTGGAGGTCATGCGCTTGAAGGCCTGGGCCGGTGGCCATTCGCCGATGCAGCGTGCCCGCATCGTTCAGGAGCGCTTGAACCGCGCCTCGTCGGGGCTCAACTACGCCTCGCTGAACGCCGGCACGCAGACCTTCGTCGCAGACAAGAGCCAGGTCTTCATCACGCAGACCGGCGCTGAGTCCGTGATCTTCCTGCGTGGCGTGCAGTTGGTCACCGTGACCCGCGCCGACGCCGCCGCCAACGGCAGCAACACGACTATCGGCCTGGCCCGGACTTGGGCGGAGAACGTGCGCGATGGCGCCGACGCCAGCCACCTGCGGGGTGCCCGGAACCGCGCCGACGAGTCACGGGCCACGCCCCGGACCTCGGATCCCGCCCCCGTGGCGACCGCTACGGCCTTCACCGCCGAGAGCGACATGAGCACCAAGAGCGCCGCTCGTTAGCCTCTGGCCGCGGGCGGCCGGTGACGGACTTCGTTGGTTGGCGACAACCGCGCGTCCGTCACCGGCCGTCGCGGTTTGGGCGCGGGCGGCGCCTACCGGCAGATGTCCGCGTAGACCTGCCTGGCCTTGGCCGTCGGGTCGTCGATCTCGAACGGCGGGCCGGCGGGCTTGGCCACGAGCCGCAACCAGACCGGCTCGCCCGCGTGGGTGACCTGCAGCTGGGAGCCGCCTGCCGGCGCGGTCCAGCGCTCGGCACGCGCCGGCAGTTGCCGCAGCGCATGCCGGTTGGCGTCCAGTACCGTGGCGCTATCACCGCCGTCGTAGCCCAGGTACTCGCCGCAGCGCACCTCGCCGGTCACGCGCAGCCGACCGTCGCCCAGAGCCAGCACCGGATCGACCAGGGAGCGCTCGTGCTCGCGCAGGGCGGTCGGCGCCTCGACCGCGCAGGTGGCCTCGGTGCCCGGCTTGACGCCGATCAGGCCGAGCGAGACGCGGCGGATGCGGCTGTAGTCGAAGCCGAGCTTGATGGTGTGCCAGCCGTTGCGCCAGCCGAAGCGGTCGTAGTACTCGCAGCCGGGCTCGCCGCTGGGGATCTCCACCCAGCGCCGGCCGACGAAGTCGATGGGCACCACGTACCGGCGCAGCATGTCCCACTTGCCGTCCTGCAGCTCGACGAACAGGTGCTCGCCACCGCCATCGCCGGTCACCCACAGGCCCACGCCGCGATGCGTCAGCAGGTTGAGCGGCTGCGCCGGCAACCAGTCTGCCTGCGCCGGCCCGGCGCTGTGCCGGGTGCTCAGGATCAGCACCCGATGGTCGGGCGCCGCGTTGGTGGTCGCGGCCGGCACCGGCGTGTTCGGCCCGGCTGGCGCGCCGGTGCCGCCGGTGCCCATCAGCGCCAGGTAGTCGGCCAGCGACACCTCGCGGGCCTGCGTCGCGGCGCCCGGCTGGCCGCCCACGATGGCCGAGCCATCGACCGTGCGCAGGCTCAGCTTGGGGTCGACCCGCAGTTGGGCCAGATCGGCGGGCAGCAGCGACTGGTTGTCCGCGCCAGAGCGGTCCAGGCGCGGCAGCACGCGCAGTTCGAAGCGCAACGGTTGCGGGGCATAGGGGTTGTCCACCTGGGCCGTGCCGCCATCGGCGCGGAGCCAGCGGACCTGCGAGCGCAGCGGCGTGACCCGCCAGCGCGGGCCGTCGGTGCTCAGCCGGAAGCTCGTGTCGTAGTCGCGCAGCAGCGCACGCTGCTCGGCGCTGAAGGCATGGGCCAGGCGCGCATCCTCCCAGGCCCGCACCAGGTCGAGGATGCGCTGGGTCTGACCGTGGCCGCGGAAGAACTCCATGGCCGTCTCGAAGAAGAAGCAGGCATCGTAGCCGGCAGCCTTGGACAGCAGCCACTCCCACTCGTCGGGTGAGGAGGCCAGTTGCGCCGGGCCGTCGAGCCGGAAGGTGAAGGCGCCCAGCGCGCCGGGCAGGAAGCTGTCGTTGGCCACGCGGCAGTTGTTGGCCAGATAGCCCTCGAAGTAGCCGCGCGGCAGCGTGTGCATCCCTTCGCCCACGTTCTGGTACGACGAGATGTGCCACTCGTACTGCGGCACGCCGCTGCTCGATTCGCAGGCCACCTGGTGGTCGAAGCCCTGGTAGGCGCGGGTCATGAAGCGGTTCATGGCCCAGCGACCGGGGTAGTCGCTCATCTCCAGCGCATCGAAGCTGATGCGCGCCAGCCGCGCCTCGTTGACCAGCCTGGCCAAGGCGTCGGCGGTCTCCTCGAACAGCGGCGTGTCCACATCGGGCGTGAAGCACGAGCCGTAGCTGACCAGCAGGCCCTTGACCGGCGCGGCGGCGTCATGCGCGGCGGCCGCGCTGCCATTGGCGCCGCGCCGGCAGTCGACCAGTCGCCAGGTGGGCGTGTCGGTAGCCTCGAACCGCCCGACCTGCACCACCTCGTCGCCGATCTGCAGCCACTGGCCGTTCCAGGTGCGGTTGTAGACCGGCGGCCGCGTGCCGTGGATCTGGTCGGGGTCGATGACCGGCACCTGCACGCCGGGATCCGGCCGGAACGACAGCGTCGTGTCCTGCGCACCGACGGCCTGCGCCAACCGGCCGCTGCCCCAGCCGGCCAACTGCGGATGCGGCTTGGGGCTACCATAGACCGGATCGCGCATGAACAGCCCGGCGCTGCCGGTGTGGATGCCCAGCAGAATGCCCTGCGCGCGCAGCCGGTCGGAGAAGGCCCGCAGGTCGGCCACCCCGCCGGGCCACATATCGCGCTTGACCTGATAGAGGCCCGGCCCCTGCCACAGGTACTGCGGCAGGTAGAACAGGCGCATGTTGGCCTGCTTGAGGTAACCCAACGCCTCCTCGGTCTCGCGTGGGTCGTTCGGGCGGAAGACGAACCACATCTGCGACAGGCGCGAGACACCGTTCTCGACTTTGGCCCACTGGCCGTGGTGCATGGGATGCGGCAGGCCCTCGGCCACCTCCAGCGCGCCGATGGCAGCCAGTGTGTCGGGCGCGGGGCAGACGAACAGCGCGAACCCGCCCAGCGGATCGGCCTTCGACCGCCGCCAGAGATAGGGCCACGACGCGCTCAGCCGCGAGCCCCGGCCGTCGCCATCGACCGCGGCCCAGGTCATCCAGTCGAGCCCCATCACGCCGGCCGACACGTCGCTGCCACGCACCGTGCCGATAGGCCCCGCGCAGATGCCGCTGACCGCGGTGCGCAATTCGAACGCCAGTCGCACGGTCTCCTCGGCGGGGAATCCCTTGAGCTCGACGATGCGCAGCGCCAGATGGCGCTGGCTGGGCCGAACGGCCAGCGTCACCACGCGGGCGCCGTCCTCGCTGGCCACCAGCAGCCGGTCACCGGCCGCCGACACGCGCGGCAGTCGCACGGGCTGATCGGCCGGCGTGCCCCGGCGGTTCATCGGCTGCACGGTGAAGCCCGCGCCGAGCCGCGCGGTGTCGGCCAGTTCGCGGCCCTGCCAGCGCAGCGAGGCCGGCCGGCCGTCGGCGTCGAAGGCCAGTTCGAAGGTCGGTGTCGCCAGGCGCACGGGCTCGGCGGAGACGGCCAGGGCGGTGAGCAGGAGCAGTGGCAGCATGGGTGGCCTCGGTGGTGGCATTCGACGAGGCGAGTGGGTTACCTGCGGGGCCTACTCCCAGCCCTCGCCGATCGGTGGCGGCGCACGGCGATGCCGGCGCCGGTCCGCGCTGCACCAACGCTCATCATCGCCCAGAAGCGCGACCGTGGTTGGGCGAGGCGTCGTTCCGCGCTGTCCGGCCTCGACGCACATGGCCCTTCCATGGGCCGGTCAGCGCAGCTCGTGCCGGTACGCCAATCTCCAGACTGGCATCAGCCGGAGGCGGAGCCGCAGGTCGACATCGCGGCCGACTGCCGGCAAACGGTGGTCCAGCCGGCCACTGCCAATCCGGACGCGTCACCGTAGCCGACGGTTCCGTTGGTGCAACGGCGCCACACTCGGTGCCGCGCGGGAGCGCGGCGCTCCCGGCGCAAGCCGTGCGCTCAGCCGCCTATTCCATCCCCACCCGCTTCCGCACCTCCGCCCAGTCCGCCGGCAGCGGCGCCAACTCGCCTTGTGCGTGCGCCATAGCATCGCTGATCAGGTTGCGCAGCAGCCGCTCGGCCGCGGGATGGCGGCCCAGGTGCTCCCTGATGCGCAGCGTGTTGACCACGAACCGGCCGGCGCCGAGGCGATGCACCACCAGCGACAGGCCCGACTGGTAGTCCTGCGAGGCCTTGATGGCGCCCGCGACGGCCTCGGCCGGCGGCTCCTGGCCACAGAGCAGCAGGTCGGGGATAAGCTCGCGCCAGTAGCCGTAGTCCATCAGCCCGCCCGCGGGCAGGCCGTCGAGCAGCGGGTGTGACCTGGTCCACTCGTCACGTAGATACAGCCAGCCGTAGACATCCACCAGCGCGCCCTTCTGGGCCAGGGGCAGCCAGCGCAGCGTCTGGTCGCCCTCGGCCAGCGCGGAGGCGTCGAGGTAGACCACGCTGCTGCCGCGCGCGATGCGTTCGGCCAGGCCACGGTAGACCGCGCCGGCATCGCCCTGAGGCCGGCCGAAGACGACGATGGCCTCGCGACCCTCCGGTGGCTTGGCCGCGTCGAAGGCGTGGCTGCGGATGCCGCGCTCGGCCAGCCAGCGGCCGAGCGAGCCGTCGTCGCCCACCAGCGCCACGTCACCCGCCACGGCCGGCATGGTGGCCGGGTCAGTGACGTCGAACTCGGCCACGCCACCTGCCGCCGCCGCGCCGCGCTCGAAGGTCGCGGTGAAGCGGTAGCGCCCGGCCGGGCCGTCGATCTTGACCTGCTCGTCGAAGCACGGGATGGCCAGCGGCGGATCGATACCGTCCCGTGGGGCCGGTATCGCTATGGTGATCTCCCGGTCCATCACCGGCCGGCCATCGGGGCCGACCACTTGCAGCCGCACCGGGTAGTCGCCGGGCGCCAGGGCATCCTCGTTGGCCAGCACGGCTTCGAGCCGCAGGCTGCCGCCGCGGTAGGCATGGCCCGGCTCGGCGAACAGGCACCAGCGCAGCGGATACCAGGCGTCGAACAGCGCATCGACGGTGCCCGGCTTGAGCTCGCGGAACAGCGTGGTCAGGCCTTCGCCGCACCACACATGGTCGATGGCGCCGGTCAGGCTATGGCCGACGATGTGGGCGTTGGAGCGGATGGCGTTGAGCCCCAGCGTGCGCTGCCCGGCCATCTTGCGCAGGCTGACGGCGAAGAAGTCCTCGGGCCGCGGGAAGATCTCGTCCAGATGCCAGGCGCGGTAGTCGGTCAGGAACTGGTCGAGCTTGGCGCGGAGGAACTGCGCGTCCTCGCCCTCGGTGGCGCCGATCTGCTCGAAGTGCCGCACCGCGCGCCACAGGTCCACCGCGCTGCCGATGCCGTACTCGGAAAGGAAGACCGGCTGGTCACCGGCCGCCAGCCCGCGCAGTTGGTCGATGACCGCCGCCGAGTGCGGCACGCGCGGGTAGACGTGACGGTCGCTGACGATGTCCTGCCAGGCGGTTTGGCCGGGGTTGCACGCGCTGCCGATGATGCCGGCCGACGCGCCTCCGCCATACGGCTCGAAGGTGGCCACGTCGGGCCTGGCGCCGGGCTTGAGCTGGCCGTAGGTCCAGGGGCCGTTGGGGTTGGTCGCGGTGTCGAACTCGGCCGTGGCATCGTAGGTCTTGCCGCCGGCATAGGCGAAGGTGGCGGCCAGGCCTGTCGTGTCGCCACCGTAGCCGCCGATGCCAAACCCGACGACCAGGTCGACGCGATCGCCGGCGGCAAGCGTCAGGTCGGCCGCGTGGCGCGCCTCGTTGCCGCCGCCGTCGACGTTGACGCCGCCATCCCAGACCGCGCGGCCGTTGTGCAGCACATGCACATCGGTCGTGGCGCGCTGGGCCAGGCCAGTGAAGACCGCTTCGAGCTTGACCGTGCCGGCCGTCGGTGCGACAAAGCGCACCACGCTGTATTCACCCAGCGGGCCAGGATGTGCGGCCAGATGCCCGGCGGGCCAGGTGATGGCCAGCGCGCGGATGACGTCGCGGGTGATGTTGCGGCCGACCCACGGCTCAGTGGGGCTCTCCCTGGGCCAGATCTTCAGGCCGGAGACCTGGGCGATGGCGCTCATGCCGACGTTGTCGTAGCGGCCGCTGTTGAGGAAGACCATGCGCGTGTCGTCGAGCCGATGGACCAGCGGCAGCATGGCCACCGCCTGGCGGAAGGCCGGCGCGTCGGTGGCTTCGTTGAGCAGACCCCAGATGACCACGCTGGGGTGCTGGCGGTCGCGCACGATGAGTTCGCTTTGGGCGGCGTCGAAGCGCCGGGCCATGTCCGGGCTCGGGTTCAGCGGCGCCGACGCGTGCGACTCCTGGTAGACCATCAGCCCGATCTCGTCGCAGTAGTCGAGCTGCTCGGGCGTGGCGGCGCCCCAGATGAAGCGCACCATGTTGAAGCCCATGGCCTTGAGGTTGAGCAGGTCACGCCGCGTCAGGTCCGGGTCGCGCGGCAGTTGCAGGCCCACGGGGTAGTGGTTGCAGGTGTGCGTCGAGCGCAGGTAGACGCGCTTGCCATTGAGCCGGAAGTAACCACGCTCAAGGCGGAAGTCGCGGAAGCCAAAGCGCGTCGACCGCTCATCGGCCGCGCCGCCCGAGGTCAGCCTGGCCGTGGCGCGATATAGCGTGGGGTCATTGATCTGCCACAGCCGCGGCTGGTTCAGAGTCAGATCGACCGTCACCTTATTACCACCGGGCCGCAGCGTGGTCTCGACGCGGCCGGTGACGAGCGTCTGGCCACTGGCGGCCGGCGCCAGAGCCAGCTCCAGCGTGGCCGCCGCCGGTTGAGCGCCGGTGTGCTGCACGGTCATCTCGGCGTGGACCCGGCCCACGCCGTCGACGACCTTCGGCACCAGGTGCACATCGTCAATGCGCGCGGCAGGCGCGGTGCGCAGCGACACAGGCGCCGCCAGCCCGCCGGAGTTGAAGGCCGCGCCGGCGTTGAACGGGATGACCTTGCAGCGCCGCGCGGTCTCCAGCAGCTTCATGCCGTCGATGCCTTCGTTGGTCGGGTTGATCACCCGTACCGCGAGCCGATTGGCGGCGCCGGGCCGTATGGCGGCGGTGGCATCGAGTTCGAACGGCGTCTCGCCGCCCTCGTGGCTGCCGACGCGCTGGCCGTTGACCCACACCTCGGCGAAGTAGTCGACCGCCTCGAAGCGCAGCAGATGGCGCCCGTCGGCCCAGGGCAGCGCGGCGGGTGTGAACTCGCGGTAGTACCAGACGGCGCCGTGGTAGCCGGGGTAGACCTCCTGGATGATGCCCGGCACCGGCGCGGGCTTGGCGTCGGGCCGCGGCGCTTCGAACCACTTCTGCTCGCGGCCCTCATTGCGTGGGTCGAGCGCGAGTTGCCAGGTGCCGTCGAGCGACATGACCGTGTCGGCGCCGATGGCGGCAGTGGCCAGGGCGAAGGTGAGCAGGAACATCATGCGGTCTCCCCGTGGTACGGCGGCGTGTTCGCAGGCGGACTCGGGCCTCCTCCGCGCAGGTAGGGCAATCCGCGCGGCGAACTGGCTGACGACTGGACCAACACACCATGACAGGGGCAAACACACTCATGGCCTCGCTACTCCTCGCCGGGATGGCCGCCGCCGCGCCGCCGCCCGTCATCGGCGCCTGGTTCTGGACCGACCCCCTGCTCGACGGCGAGGCCTACCGCCCGTTCCTCGATGCCGCCGCCGCGCACTCGCCGTATTCACTGCTGACCACCAGCCTGCGCACCGGGCGCGGCGAGATCACCGACGTGGCCTTCCACGACCAGATCGGCCGGGCCGTGCGCTATGCCGCGGAGCGCCGGCTCAAGGTAGCCTTCGACCTCGACGTACGCTTGGCGCGGCGCGCCTTCCAGGCCCGCTACCCCGACGAGATGCAGGAGGAACTGGTCCTGAAGACCGTGCCGCTGCCGGCCGAGGGCACCGTGTCGGTGGTCATCGAGGGCCAGGACCTGTCCGACCACATGACCGGCGGCACCATCCCCTATCGCGTGCTGGCGACGCGCCTGGAGCGGGTCTACGCCTACCGGCGCGGCGCCGACGGCATCGATCCGGCCACGGTGCGAGAGATCACCGCGCCGGCCCAGGTCGACGCCCCACGCCGCCTGACCGTGACGCTGCCCGCGGGCGCCGGTCAGGAGGCCTGTGTCATCGCGACGCACACCTACCTAACGCCCGACGTCTTCGCGCCACACCTCCTGGCCTTCCAGCGCGAGATCGTGCGGCAGTACGCCGACGTGCCGCTGTCCGGCGTCATGAAGGACGAATGGGGCCATCCGCCGGACCACTCGGGTAACCCGGCGCACGATCGCTACTGGTTCTCCAAGCCGCACGCCGCGGCCTATGCCCAGCGACTGCCGGGCGGGGACCTGGTGCGCGACAGCCTGCTGATGTACGTCGGCGAGGTGGGCCGCTCCGCCGAACGGTCCGCCGCCGTCGATGCCTATCGCGCGCTCTGCCTGGAGCGCAACGCGGCCATCGAGGAGGACTACTACGCGGCCGGCAAAGCCACCTTCGGCCCAGACTGCTTCGTGGGCACGCACGCCACATGGGTGCCCTACCCCGGCGCGCAGGAGATGCGCAAGCAGGGGCTCGACTGGTGGCATGCGCGGCGCGACATCGGCCAGAGCGACGAGACCACGCCGTATGCCTGCCGCACCTCGTTGGCCAAGCGCTGGGGCTACCCCATCTGGTTCAACCAGTACTACTCGCCCCGGCCCGAAGCCTACCAGCACGAGCTGTGGGCCAACGCCCTGGCCGGTGGCCGAGTTAACTTCCATCCGCTCTATCCACGCGACGATCTCGGTCTGGACCAGGCGCATCTGGCCCTGCTCCGGCTGCCGCTGATGCGCGGGCTCAGCCGGCTGCGCCTGCTGGACCACATCACCGCCGCGCCGCTGGACTGCCCGGTGGCGGTCGTCTTCGGCCATGGGAGCGCGATGAACTGGACCTCGCCGAGCTACAACGACGTCGGGCTCGATATCGTGTCTGGCCTGGCGCGCGCCGGCTGGCCGGCCGACCTCGTGCCGTCGAGCATGGTCGCGGCCAAGGCGCTGCGGCTGGACGGCGAGGGCTATGTCTGCCTCGGGCCACAGCGCTACCGCGCGGTGGTGCTGCACCAGCCCGACCCGGGCGACCAGGCGGCTCTGGGCTTCTTCGCCCAAGCGGCCGCTGGGCCAACGGCGGTGTTCGTGGTAGGCGACCAGCGCATTCCGCGCGCTGGGGCCTGCGCGGACGGCGCGGCCTGCGTCGACGCGGTCAAGGCCAAACTCGCCCAAGCTGGGGTACCCACCGTGACTGGCTGGTCGGTGGAGGTGCCGGCCTGGGGCCACGTGGGCACGCAGGCCGCGCCGCCGGCCGACGGGCATAGCCGCCTCACCGACGGCACCTGGCTGCGCATCGCCGGGGCCAAGGATGCCGCAGGCGACCCGATCCAGGAGACGATCCAACTCGGCGGCAAGACCATCGAGGTCGACGCCGAAGGGCTGTTCGCCATCCGCCTGGACGGCGATGCCGTGGCGGCGGTGGCGGCCGGCGGGCTGAAACGCCTGGTCGTCGGCGATCTGAAGGTCGAGCTGCCACAGCGCGCCGATGTGGCCTGGAACGCGCTGAGCGGGCTGCTGATCGGCTGGGATGGCGACGTGCCGCCGGAACTCGCTCGGCTGGCGCCCATGTGGGCACGACTGGCCGAGCCGCCGCGGCTGCCGTGAGGCCCACGTGGCGCCTTCATGCTGAACTGCCCTGAAGGTCCACAGATGACGCAGACAACACAGATAGGCAGACTGGCCATCTGTGCAATCTGTGGATCTCTGGCCGATCACGAAACTACGGTATCACTGCCCCTGCGCCGCCTTGACCGAGCGCACCACATACTCGTTGGGGTCGTCGGCCAGCTTGGCGATGGCCGCGCCCGCGCCGGGCGCGCGGGCGCCCATGGCGGCCAGCTCCTGCACGGCGCGTAGCCGCACCCACGGGTTACGGTCGCCCAGCGCCTCGGTCAGCGTTCGCTCTGCCGGCGCGTCCTGCTTCTCACGCGCCAGGCCCCAGGCCGCCACCACGCGCACAATGGCCGCCGGATCGGCGGTCAGCCGCTCCAGTTCGGCGCGCTGCCCGCCGAACCAGGCCAGCCCGGTCGCCGCCCAGTAGCGCACGCCGATGTCGGGGTCCTTGGCCGCGTCCAACAGCTTGGGCAGCGCGGCGCGGCCGCGACCAACCAGGTCGGCGGCGGCCAGCAGGCGGTCGACCAGCTTGTCGCCGCCGGGCGAGTGCAGAATGGACCAGCGCCCACCGGCCGCCGGCTCGCGCGCCGCCAGCTCAGACTCGTGCAACAGCCCGATATCGCGACACTCGCGTTGCCAGGCGAGCACCTGCCCGCGCAGCCGCGCCAGCACCGCCGCGTGCTCTGGCCGATCGGCCAGGTTGCGCAGTTCGAACGGGTCGGCTTCGGTGTCGTACAGCTCCTCGAGCGGCTTGCTGTCGGCCAGGAACTGCGCCGATTCGGGCTTCAGCCGGCCGGCGGCGAACTCGCGCCGCCACTCGGCCAGGGTCGGCGTCTGCTCACCGTAGGCGTTGGGCAGGTAGCGATTGAGGTACGGCGCGTAGTTGCGCACGTAGCGCCAGCGGCGGTCGCGGGCGCTGCGGATCATCTCCGGCTGCTCGTCCATGCGGTCGCGCGCGGAGAAGACGACCTGGCGCGGCGGGGTGAGCTTGGGCCCCAGGAAGGCGCGCCCCTGGAAGTGCGCCGGGATGGGCACGCCGGCCAGATTCAGCACCGTCGGGCCGAGGTCCATGAGCATCAGGAGCTGGTCGTCGACACTGCCCGGCTGGCCCTGCCCGTCGACGCGGTAGCGCTGGGGCACCCGCGCCAGCAGCGGCACACGCGTGCCGCTATCGATGACCCAGCGCTTGCACCGCGGCATGCCGTCGCCATGGTCGCCCCAGAAGAAGACGATGGTGTTGTCGGCCAAGCCGGCCTCGTCGAGTTCGCGGAGCAGGGCTCCGACCTGCTGGTCCATGACCGTCTGGCACTCGCGCAGATGGGCCAGGTCGAGGCGCACCTCGGGCGTGTCGGGCAGGTACGGCGGCACGCTCTGCTGGGCCGGGTCCTGCCGCTGTTCGGGCGTCAGGTCGCCCGCCGCCTGCTGATATGGCCGGCCGCGCTTGCGGAACTGGCTCTCGTGGGTGATCTCCAGGTTGAACACGGCGAAGAAGGGCTGGCCGGGTGCGCGGTTCTTCCAGTGGGCGCGCTGGTTGCACTGGTCCCAGGCCTCCTTGGGCACAGGGAAGTTGTAGTCTGTCTTGGCGCGGTTGGTGCAGTAGTAACCGGCCTGCCGCAGGTACTCGGGGAAGCAGTGGACGAACTCGGGCAGGCTCACCTGGCTGCGCATATGGCTGGTGCCCAGGCAGGTGGGATACATGCTGGTGATGATCGACGAGCGGCTCGGCGCACAGACGCCGTACGTGCTGAAGGCCCGGTCATAGCGCACCGATTGGGCCGCCAGCGCCTCAAGGTTGGGCGTCTTGGCCAGCGGGTCGCCGTAGCAGCGCAGGTGGGGGCTCATGTCCTCACACGAGATCCACACGATGTTGGGCCGGTTGCCCTGAGTCCGTGCGGCTCGCAGGGCCAGCGCCGCGGCGCCCATCGCGCCCACCGCCTGTCGTCGGGTCATGGCCATGGTCGGCTCTCCTGCGCCTCGGGCAGACCCCAAATGCGCGGCGTGGTCAGCTCCAGCGAGTTGCCCGCCGGATCACGAAAGTAGAGCGAGTTGCCGCTAGGCCGCTCGATGATCTGCTCGATGGCCACCCCGTGGCGGGTCAGATGCTCGCGCCACGCAGCCAGGTCGGCGTTGGCCACGGCCAGCGCCAGATGGCCCGGCCCGAGCGCGCCGTGCCGCGGTACGTCGCTGGTGCCGTCGGCCGCGCAGCGCCTGGGGTTGAACAGCAGCACCATGCTCGCCCCGCAGCGGAAGAAGGCGTGCCGACCCACCTCGGCCGCTACCAGTTCCAGGCCTAACACGTCGCCGTAGAAGGCCGCCGCCGTATCGAGGTCGTCGACATACAGGCAGCTCTCGATGACACCGTCCGGCCGCATCGGCTAGTCCTCTCGCTCGCTCAGGCTGAGCCCGCGCTCCAGCTCGGCCGAGCTGGCGCCGGTCTCGCGCGCCAGTGAGATGGCCGCCGCCGACACGCCGCCGCCGCTGGGCAGGCGCAGCCCACGTCGGCGCGCCTCCAGCACCGACTGCACGGTGCGGATGAGCGCCGCCGCGCCGCGCCACGTGGGCTCGATGGTCACCGTCTCCTCGCCCACTTCCAGCCGCCAGGCGCCGTCGCGCAGCGTCATGGCCTGCAGGTCGTCCCAGCCGTAGTGCTGCCAGCCCAGGCCGTGCCGCAAGCTGAGGCCCTCGCCGTCGGCCACGATCACCCGGCCGCCGCGCAGGCTGCGGTAGACCTTCAGGCCCAGCCCGCCGGAGAACACGCCAAAGAAGATGCTTGCGTGCGCCGTGATGAACAGGAGACTGCCCAGCTTGGCCAGCCCGGGCGTTTTGGCAAAGCCGATGAAGAAGGCCGAGTAGAAGGCGGCCAACGCCAACGTCACCGCCACCCACACCGGCAGCAGCAGCAGCCCGGTGCGCCGCTCGGACGACGCAGCGCCCACGCGCAGCACCTGCCCTGCGGCCAGGCCCAGCCAGCCGCGAACCTCGTCGGGGCTAAGCAGGTCGCCCTCGGGCTCGGCCGTCTCGTCGGGGTTCAGGCCGGCCTGGATCTTCTGTGCCAGCCGTCGCCAGCCCGACACCTCGGTCGACCACCGCACCTCGCCGCTGTCCGTGACCAGACAGGCGCCCTGGTCGCCCAGCTTCACCTCGCGCATCGACGCCCAAGGCCAACAGCGCGGCGGCTGGCCCAGGCGCACCTCCGTCAGGCCGGCGTCGTCCAGCCGGTAGCCCCGCAGTTGGCCCCTCAGCGGCTTGATCAGCCCGGACACGCCGCCAACCACGGCCAGCGCGCCGATGGCGCCAAAGAGCAGCCCGATGCCCTTCGCCATGAACACCGCGGAGCCGAAACCGATGCCCCACAGAATGACGAAGACAAGCGCCGGCCAGCCGCTGGGCAGCTTGAGCCGGCAGCCGTAGAACTCGTCGCGCGGGGAGGTGTCGAGGCCCATGTAGGCAATGGTGGCACAGAACCGGCCCGGCCGGCAAGGCTCCACGAGTCACACCATGCCCGTAACCATCAACACCGACTTCCCCACCGGCTGCCTGGGCACTGTCGAGTCGCACGCGCCCGGCCGGCTCGTGGTGCGGCTCTATCGTGAGACAGCCGCCGATGGCCTGCACACCCAGGCCACTTGGTTCCATGCCCGCTTCGACGGACTCGACCAGCCGTGCGAGCTGGTGCTCTGCGGTCTGCGGGACATCTACGAAGGCCAGCCCGGCCACAGCATCAATGAGCGCGACAAGCCGGTCATCAGTCGCGACGGCCGTACCTGGCAGCGCCTGCCCCAGGCCACGTTCGACCGCGAGCGGGCCGAGCTGACCGTGCCGCTGCCGGCCTGCGACGGACCGTTGTGGCTGGCCAACCTCGAGCCCTATGGGCCGGCCGAGTTGGCGCAACTCGCGGCGTTGGTACCCGCGAGCCAGCAAGCAGTCGCCGGGCTGACCGCTCAGGGCCGGCCGCTGCCGATGTGGACGTTCGGCCGCCCGGACGCCGCGAGATGCGTCTGGATCCTGGCCCGTCAGCACGCCTGGGAGTCGCATACGTCGTGGTGCGCGGAGGGCCTGGTCCGGCAACTGCTGGCCGAGCCGCCGGCAGGGCTGTGCGTCGTGGTGCTGCCGATGGTCGATCCTGACGGCGTGGTGCGCGGCGGCACGCGCTGCAATGTGCACGGCTACGACGTGAACCGCTGGTGGGACAGCACCGACCCGGCCAACCCGGAGCACTGCCGGTTGCGGCCGGAGATCGCCGCGGTCAAGCGGGCCATGGCCGACTGGCTGGCCGCGGGCCGGCACATCGACCTGTGCCTGAACCTGCACGACACGCAAAGCGATGTGATGGGTGTGCCGAGGCCGCTGCTCGACCAGAAGCTGATCGTCGAGTTGCATCGGCAGATGCAGGCGGCCGGCTACACCGGGCCGCTGCAGGCCGACCACACGCCGGGCACGGTGCAGCACGGGTTGTACACGGAGAGCGGGCTGGTGGGCGCCCTGATCGAGCTCGGCACAGCCGACCTGCCGGGCTGGGACCACCTGCCCACGGCGGCGGACCGCATGGCGCTGGGCGCGGCCATGGCGCGAGCCTTGGCCTAGACTACTCGTCGGCGCGGTGCACTTCGTACCAGTGCCGCAGCTCGGCGGCGCGCGCGGCGGGCAGCTTGGGCGCCAGCACATCGTCGATGGCTCCCTGCAAGGCCAGCAGGCAGCGCACGTTGTCGAGATCGGGGAACTGCACGCGCAGCCGCAGGAAGGCCTCGCGCGCGCCGACCTCCTCCAACCGCTCGATGCTGTCGATGCCCACGGCCAGAAGCTGGGTGCCCAGCTCAAACCCGATGTTGGCCAAGTGGCAGGACTGGACCACCGTGGCGCTGCGCAACGGGCTGGTCACCGCGCAGATCGTGCCCACGCTGGGCGGACGCGTCATGGCCTTCGAGTTCGACGGCCGCAACCTGCTCTATGCCAACCCCAAGCTGCTCGGCCAGGCGCCGCCCGCCGCCGGGGCCGAGGCGCCCAACTTCGGCGGCATGACCGCGCTGGCGGCCGACGTGAGCTCGACCAAGCTGGCACTGGGCACCTACGCCGCCACCATCGACCGCGAACGCGGCCAGGAAGCCGTGGTCAAGCTGGCCAGCGAACGTGACGAGGCCGCCGGGCTGACGCTGACGCGCGACCTGACCCTCGCCCGCGGCGGCACCGTGCTGCGCCTGACGCACAACCTGACCAACGTCGGCACCGCGTCGCGAAGCACCTACCTGGCCGACACCTCGCAGCATCCCGGCAGCCTGCAGGATGGCGAGACACACAACGCCCTGCTCCAGCTCATCCTGCCCCTGGCCGCCAAGAGCCCGTTGGCCAACGGCTACAAGGTCGTCTCCGGCGAGGCCGGCGAGCAGCTCGCCGCGGCCGACGGTCGGCTGATGCTCAAGTACGGCGGGGCCGAGCTGCTGGTCGGGGCCGACGACGACGACGGCTGGGTGGCCTGGTTTGATCAGCAGCACAAGACCGTGCTGGCCAAGTTCACCACGCCGACCACGGGCACCCGCTATGCCGACGACCAGAGCGCCACGCTCTACGCCGCGCCGGCCAAGAAGGAGTCGTATGTCGCGGCCACACTGCGCTCACCGCTGACAGAGATCGCGGCCGGCGGCAAGCTCGGCTTGGAGGTCTGCTACGCGGCCACGCACTGTCCCGGCCCGGTGGTCAGCGTCACGCCCGCAGGTGTCGTGTGCGTACCGCTCAGTGGCGAACGCGGCGAGCAGACCGTCACGCTCGGCGGCGTGTTCGGCGTGTTCTACACCGGTTTTGCGCAGGTGGTCTTCCTGAACAAGGACGGCGCCGAGCTGGCCCGCACCTCGCCCGTGGCGGTCAACCCGCTGACCGAGTACCGCCTCAACCAGCCCGCGGCCCTGCCCGACGGCGCCACGCAGGCGTCCCTGGTGCTGCTCACCGCCGACCGCGTGCAGATCGGCGAACTCGACCGCTGCCTGGTCAGCGAGCTTAAGATCAAGAAGCCCGAGGATGTGGCTGTCGGCGACAAGAAGCCCGCCTCCACCGCGACCAACGCGCCGAC
Source organism: Armatimonadota bacterium (assembly GCA_016235455.1). Lineage (GTDB taxonomy): Bacteria > Armatimonadota > UBA10988 > UBA10988 > UBA10988 > UBA10988. The sequence goes on from JACRKZ010000133.1 coordinate 24,148, forward strand.
CGCCTCCACCGCGCCGGCCGAGCCGAGCAAGCCGTGAAACGATGGATTGTGACGCTGGGCCTGCTGGCCTGCCTACCCGCTGGCGCGGCCCTGCTCTGGCAGGTGCCCGAGGAACAGCCGCTGCCGCCGTTGACCGCGATGCGCTGGCAGCCCGACCTGTTCGTCGGCGCCGGTCTGCGGACCATGGACGAGGCCGCCGAGAAGCTGTGCACCCAGGTGGGGGCCACGCCGGGCGACGATCCGCTGTGGATCCGCTTGGACGCCTTCGACCTGTGCTCGGTGGGCGATTGCGAGTCCTGCCAGCCGCCGCCCGAGGACCCGCACCGCGTGGTGGCCGATGCGCCGCCGGGCGAGTTGCAGCCAGGCCACCTGCGCTTTGCTGCCCTGGCCAACCAGGCCCTCGCCGCCACGCGCGCGCGGCCCTATCTGGTGGTGCCCGCCGGCCAGTTGCCGCCGCTCGACTACCGCTGCGACACGTTGCTCGTGCTGCTGGCCTCACCGCCGCTGACCGCCCTGCGCGACCCCGCCGTGTACGACACGCGCCGGGCGCAGCGCGACGCCTGGCGTCGGACCGGCGCTGAGGTGCGCCACCTGATCACCGACGGCATGGGCGATCCGGCCGGGCTGCCGCTGTGCGCCGACCTGCTGCGCGAGCAGGCTGCTGAGCTGAAGCCGAGCCTGCTGTTGGCGCGTGACCGGGCGCACGCCACCGTGCTCGGGCCGGCCGCCTTGGCCCAGCGCATCCGCGCCGTGGCCGTGGATGGCGCCACGACGCCCGTCGGCGACCGTCTGCGCGCCGACGACCCCGACACCGCGCGGCTGCTCGATGTCTACAGCGCGCTCGACGGCGGCGGCGGCGAGTTGGGCCGACTGACGCTCGACTGCCTGGCCGCCGGGGCCGCCTGGGACGACGCGCGCGCCGGCGGGCGCGCGGTGCCCACGGGCCTGACCGAGCTGCTGGCGCGGCGCGCGAAGCTGACAGCTCCGCCGAGCAGTGGGCCGTTGTCCGCGGCCTGGTCGGCGTTCGTGGCCAAGGCTGAGCCACTGCCGCATGTGACTCTGCCCAAGCTGGGTGAGGTGACCATCGATGGCGAGCGCATCGCTGGCGAATGGGATCGCGCGCTGCACCTGAACCTGACCCGCGACGACTCGGGCCAGACCAGCGCCCGGCCGGGCGAGGTGTGGCTGGGCCTCAGTGGCGACCGCCTGGTGGTCGCGGCGGTGGGCACCGAACCGGTGCCGGCCGAGGCCACGTTGCGCGACCGCCTGGTGGTCACGCTGAGCCGGGGTGAGGCCGTGGTGCGGCTGGCCGGTGATGTCGGCGGCAAGGTGTCGGCCGAGCGCCTGGCGCGGCGCGGTGCGCCGTTGTCCTCCGCGGAGGCCGACGGGGCCAGGTGCGTCGGCCTGTTCGACGGGCCGGGCTGGTCGCTGGAGATGAGCATCCCGCTGGCGGCCATCGGGCTCGACCTGGGTGCGGGCTTTGGGCTCAACGTGGCGACCGAGCATCTGCGTGGTCGCGAGCACTGGCGCACGCTCTGGCTGCCCACCTGTGGCGGCGCCTGGCAACCAGAACGCAATGCACGCGCGACCCTCGGCTGAGCCATACTGAGAGGCTGACGTACCGGAGGACCCACCGTGCGCATCATGTTCTCACGTGCCTGCCCCCTGACCCTTGGCGCGCTGCTCATCGCATCTTGGCCGCTGACTGCCGGCGGCAACGGCAACCCGGGCGTGGGCAACGGGCCCAAACCCGACAAGGGCAACCCATCCGCCGCCTGGGGACAGCGGTATGAAGGTGTCGTCAAAGCAATCAGCGCGGACTCCATCACGCTCGGCGGCGTGAACGCCAAAGCCACTCGACCGCTGCCCCGCGGCGGCGACCGCGGCGCGAGCGAACGGGACACCACGCTCGGCCTGAGCACGGCCACTCGCTACGGCAACCTGACCCTAGGCGCGCGCACTGACTTGGCGGTCGGCCGCGCCGTGGCCCTGGCGCTGGTCAAACAGGACAACCTCATCGCGGCGCGCGGCGTCGTTGTCTACACCGGCGCGCCCGCCGACGGCGCCAGCCTCTGCGAGGCAGCGACGACGCCGTTGTTGGCGGCCGTCAGCGGCGCCAGTGCCGGCGAGCGCGCGGCGCGCATCGATCTGGGTGGCGGCAATCCGAGCGAAGGCGGCGGCAAGCCCGAGGGCACCCGCGTCAAGGGGCTGGTCGGCACCATCGACTCGCTCGACGGTGACCAATTGGTGCTCAACGTGGGCGGCAACAAGCTCGCCGTGAGCATCGCCGACGCCGGCCTGGGCAAGGTTGAGCCGCGCGGCCACGACCAGATCGTGGTCGGCCGGCGGGTCCTGGCGCTGTGTCGCGCGACCGACGGCGGCGCCAAGGACAGCGATGCCGCGGGCAAAACGGTGGCGGCGCTGCTGCAACTACCGGCTGGGTAGCTTCGATCGCGCTTGGCTGCGCGGCATCCCCTTGCCATCGCCCGGCTGTCACACTAGCCTTGGTTGCGTGGTACTCGGATACGAGGAGATGCTGGTGACCAAGCGCATCGTCATGCTGGCGCTCATCGCCGCTTGCCTGGGCTCGGCGAGCGGCCAGGAGGTCGGCGCCATCCGGCAGGCCGTGGTCGACAAGCCGGAGCTGCTGGCCGGTGCCATCGCCGTCACGGACGGGCGGCGGGCCAACGACGTGGTCTGGCTGCGGCTGACCCAGGCGCAAGTGCCCGAGCCCTCGGCGCAGGCGCTGCGGGCGTGGGTGAACAACGGCGGCACGCTGTGGACCGAAACCGACGCCGCCGCCGTCTTTGGACTGCGCGTCTTGCGGCCCACGATGCGCGAGCTGTACGGCCATGGCCGGCGCGCCTGCGCGCCGATGGCCTCGCCCCTGGTGGCCGGGGTCAACGATATCTGGTACCGCCTGGAGCCCACGGCGGCGTTCCTGGGGCCGGATCCACGGCTGCTGGCACTGCTCCGCGTGGCCGACCCCACCGAGCCGCCCACCGTGGCCAAGCTGGTCTCGGCCGAGCTCTCGTACGGCAGCGGCCGGGTCATCCACCGGCCGTCCGAGATCCACCAGACGCGCGCCGACGGCAAGACCTTCGAGGCCAACCTGCGGCTCGGCTCGACGCCCAGCCTGGACGAGGTGGTCATCCCGGTGGAGACCCTGACCGCCACCCAGAAGCGCTGCGCCGAGACCGTCGCTCTGGTGGCCAAGCCCGAGCAGGCCGCCGACCTCAAGAATCGACTGCTCAGCGTGTTCCTCGCCTACCGCCTGTGGTGGGCCGAGCATCTGACCAACTCAGGCAAGTTCGATGACGCCTTGGCGCAGTTGCGAGCGGTGGCCGCCGATCTGCCTCAGGATCCCGACGTCTACCTCGCCGTGGCGCACTGGAACGAGCGGCAGAACCGGCAGGAAGCCGCGGACCAGGCCCGCGGCCAGGCCACCGCGGCCTACGCCGCCGCCAAACGCGCCATGCCCAGCGCCGACACCAAGCGGCTGCGCGTGCCCTGGTCCAGCTTCGTGCTGAGCGTGAACGCCGCCGGCGCCGCCTGGGACAAGCCCACCCGTGAGAACGTGGCGCTGGTGGCCGCGCGCACGAACCACCTGGTGGCGCTGGACAACTACCGACGTGGCGAACTGGCCACCGCCGAACGGCTCTGGCAGGAAGCCTTCCGCTCCCGGCCCGACCAGTCGCTGACGCCGTTCTACCTGGGCCTGACCTACCGCACCTGGGCCGATGACCCGCGAGCCTCGGGCCGCGAGCGGGTCGCCTGGTACAACACCGCCGCCGGCTGGTTCGATGCCACGTGCCTGCTGCCGCCGACCACCGAACTGGACGCCCCGGCGCTGGGCCAGGCCCGCAATCTGGCCGAGACATCGCGCAACGGCGCGGTGCAGAGCGCCAAGGAGCCGCCCGACGTGCTGGCGCGCGGCGGCTTCATCTACCGCTACGACGCCGCCGACCCGCGCTTCCGCACCAGCCCGCTGCTGGCCAGTCTGCAAGCGTCGTTCGACTCTGCCTACCAGGGCGTGGCCCAGTATGGCGTGTGGCTCGACCCCACCGAGGTGCTGCTGCCCACCGACGACTTCGCGCTGCGCACCATGCTGCCGAGCACCGGCGTCACGCGCCAGATCTATCCCACCTCGGCCACCGCGGGCCGACGCATCTACCTGGCCGGCACGCCGCTGACCCTCGACCGGCAGTGCCGTCACGAGTTCGTGCGAGTGGTCTGCAATGCGCTGACGGAAGGCGGTTTCCCGCCGCCGGTGTGGTTCGAGGTGGGCCTGGCCAGCAGCGCCGAGAACGACGACTACCGCTCGCGGCTGGCCGGCATCAACATCCGCGGGGGCCGCGTCATGAGCATCGAGCAGCTCAACGATGCGCAGAACCTGCGCAGCCGCGACGCGCTCGACCACTGCCTGGGCCAGTCGGAGTTGATGGTCAAGGCACTCCTCGTACGCTTCGGACCGCAGACCGTGGTACCGTTCCTGATGAGCATGGGCTGGGGCGCTTCGCCCGAGGTGGCCTTCGTCAACTGGACCGGCCTGGGCCAGGCGCAGTTCCTCACGGCGTGGGTGAACGGCCAGTTCGGCGCGCCGGGCAATGGGCCGCGTTGACAGCCCGCGCCGGCGTCACTAGAATCGGCGGCAAACGCGCTTTGGGAACGGTGTAACTGGATGGCGGCAATGAGCGACGATATTCGGCCCCTGATGGACGACTGGCCCTATGACCCGCACGAGGAGATGATGGTCCGGCGGATCGTGGCCAACGACGGTCAGCCGCGCCTGCAGATCCGGGTCGAGCTGGGCATCCTCGAATTGCACATCACCGGCCGGCCCGACGGCCGGCAGCCGCACGGCTTCCCCACGCTGCTGGACTATCACCTCGACCGCGCCCGGCGCGAACTCAAGGAGCCCGACGGCGAGCGCTTCGAGCTGACCCATCCCGAATGCCGCGAGCTGCAACGCGAGGCCATGCAGTTCTACCATCGTCGGGTGAGTTGGATGCGGCTGGGCGAGTTTGCCTTGGCCGTGGCCGATGCTGAGCACAACCTGGCGGTCATGGATATGCTGCGCGAGCGGGCCGCCGACCGCGAGGACTGGCTCGAATCCGAGCAGTACCGCGCCTTCGTGCTGAGCCACCTGACCCGCGCCAAGGCGCTCGATCTGCTCAATCAGAGCCATCGCGAGGCCGCCATCGATGCTCTGGATGAAGGCATCGAGACCATCGAAGCCATCTTCAGGCAGGACTACGAACGGCCCGAGCTGGTCGACCACAACACCGACTTGCAGGGCTTGCGCGAGCTGCGGCGCTCGCTCATCGAGCGGCCGAACGCGCCGGTGGGCATTCGCCGCGAGAGCGACCGCGAACGGCTCATGCGCGAACTGGCCACGGCGGTCGAGCACGAGGATTACGAACGCGCCGCCGAGCTACGCGACGCACTGTCGCAACTCAAGACGCAGGCCTGAGCCCCAACCGGCTTGGCCCGCGGTCTCCGTCTATCGCGGCGGTGGTCGGCCGATCAGCGAGCCGCTCTGCAGGGCCATCTGCGACAGCCCGCTCTCCAGCACGTACGGCGACGGCTCCGGTCCGCCGCTGATCCCGCGTAGTTGCCAGACGCCAGCCTCGTAGCGCACTTCGCTACCGGCCCACGGCTGCACCTCGAAGCGTAGCCGCGACGGCCGGAAGGCGCTATCGATGGGCAGACTGCCCGTGTCGTAGACCAGCCGGCCTTCGGCGTTGAGCAGCTGGCCGCGTACACCGTGGCGCGGGTCGTAGCCCAAGACCAGCCTGAACCGTCGCCCTGGCCCGAGCGCCGGCGGGAAGGTTTCGCGCACCGTATCGTCGTCCGTCCCGCGGTACTCCAACACCAGCCGCGGCTGGTTGGCCGGCACGTCGCCGTCGTTGTCGCCGTGCGACCAGCGCAGGCCCAAACTGCCCTCGCCGTCGAGGTGCACGCCGCACTGGCCGTAGAAGTAGGCGCGGCCCAGGTCCAGCGTGAAGGCCATCTGCCACGGGCCCTCGAGCACGCGTCCGAGCGGAAGCGTGCCGCCATTCACCTGGCCCTTGGCGCCGGCCTGGCCCTCGGCGGCGCGTGTCACCGTCAGCGCTGCTGGGTCGGGCAACGGCTCGGCTCCACGACAATGTCCGCGCCGGCCACGGTCACCTTGGCGTCGGGCGCCACGGTCGGCACCATCTGCAGCTGCGCGCCGATGCGCACCCTTACATCGCGCGCCGGCAGGCAGCCGATGTTGTGCATGACCACGCCGGTCGCCGAACGCGTCACGCGCAGCGCCGGGCCGAGGAAGTAGTCGTAGACGGCGCGGTCGACGGCGCCCATCATGCGCGGCGTGGTGGTGTGGAAGAAGGCCACGCCTGGCATCTCGGGCCGCGACCAGCGCAGATAAGCGATCTGCCGGCGCACCTCCAGGTGCGTGGTGGCCCAGTCGCGCAGGCCCAGCACGGCCACCGCCTTGTCGGGGCAGACCGCCGCCGCCGAGCCCACGCGGTCGTCGAACACGCCGTAGCCACGCCAGTCGCCCACGTAGGTCTCGGCCAGGACCAGGTCGGATACCTTCAGCCCGGCAATCATTGCCTCGCCCTTGGCCGCCAGGCAGTAAGGCGCCAGGAACAGATCGGGCCTCGCCGCGCGCGCGCCGAGCAGCGCCTGGCCCATGACCTGGTCCTTGGGGTCACCGGCGCCGAATTCGTCGATCATCACGCCCGGCGTACCGGCCAGCTCGGTGGTCCAATGCTGCACCCAACTCGCCGCCTCGGTCCAGGTGGGATGCGCCAAACCGTATTTCCAGGCCAACGGCCACACCCCGCGCGCCAGCCAGTCCTCGGCCCGCTCGCCACGGCCCAGCAGCTTGCTGGTCACCCACTTCTGGGTCGGCGGGCAACTCCAGTAGTTGAAATGCAGCCGGCGCGGCGTGACGAACAGCGTTCGGGATGGCGAACGCTGTTCACCGACACGGGCGGTGAGGGTCACCTGGCCCAGCCGGGTCGGCGTCCAGTCGAGCGTCTGCCCGGCGGCCACGACGCCCAGATCGCGCGTGCCCGTCTCGTCGCCGAGGGCGATGGTGGCCGGCTGATCGGCGTCCGTGCCGAGGTGGACGGCCTGGCCGAGCACCGGCAGCGCGTCGGAGACGCGCAGCGTTGGGGCGGCTTGGGCGAGGGCGACGCCGAAGAGCAGAACTACCGGTGACAGGTGGCGCATGGCGCGGAGTTCGCCGCGCGGACCCATCGCTCCTTCCCGGTGTCGCTCGCGGCGGTGCTACACTGCTCACAGAGAGCGACGACGAAGCAGGTCTACAACGTCGCCTTCGAGCCCGGGCGAGAGCGGCTGGATTCTGGCGCGCGTGCCAGAGATCGCCGGCGCGGTCAGCCAAGGCCGCACCACGGCCAAGGCGCGCTAGATGATCGCCGACGCCGTGCAACTGCTGCTCGAGGTGCGCCTGGAAGATGCTCGGGCGGGCACCGGCTCTACCGCCCCACCTCCAGCCGTCGCACCACCAACTCACCCCCGAAGTTGATCAGCCGCAGGTCCGAGCCGCTGTTCTGCCGATGGTCAAGCTTAGGGTTGGGCAGCGTCACCTTCAGTGTTCGCCACTGGCCCGACCCACCCAGCGTGACACCTTCGGCGAACGTGTACGGGCCCGTCTCGGAGTCGTACTCGATCGCGAACCGCCCGGTCAGGTCGAGATACTCGATCGTCAGCGTCAGCGGCTGGCCCGGCCGGCGCTCGTAGCGGTCGTTCACCGCGTAGTAGACGTACTTGATCTGCCCCGCGTCGAGCTTTTGCCGAGCCACGCGCGAGCCCTCGCGGTCGACCAGCTCCCACGGCCCGTCGGCGGCGCCGCGCAGCGTGAGTCCGCCGTTGGTGCGGTCGGCCTGCCAGGTCACGCTCGGCGCCGGCCAGGCCGGCAGCCGGTGCTCGCCCTGGCGCTGGGCATAGCGCTTGGCCAGCAGCATGAACGTGTAGGGGTCGACCACGCGCACGTTGGACTCGGGGCGCGCCTTGCCAAGCGCGTCGATGAACTCGCGATGCCAGCCGGGGTGGTGCAGGATGGTGCGGTAGGTGATGAAGTCCCAGCCCTCGGCCTTCAGCGTCGATGCCTGCTGCCCGGCGGCCTCCTGCGGCGAGCCGCCCAAGTCGCTGCGCATGCGCACATACGGCATATCGCCGTGCACGCCGACACTACCGATCTTCTGCGCCACGATGCCCTCGGGCGCGAACTGGGCATAGGCGTCCAGCCCGGCATCGCTCATGCCGCGCGCGAAGCCGTCGATGACGAAGCCGACAATGCCCAGGTCCCAGCGTCTGGCGTAGGGCTGGTTGTGCGCCACCCAGGCGGCGAGGCCCGAGGGCAGCCCGCTGTGCGGTCGCGGCGGCTCCAGCGCGCCGGGATTGAGGTAGCCCGCGCCGGAGTCGCCGGTGATGAACCAGTCGTTCGGCGTGGCCGATATCCGCGCATAGTGCAGCGCCGGGGCCATGCGGGCCTGGAGGTTCGGGTTCAGCGCCCAGCCCAAGGGCACGCTGCCGCGCGTCGGGTCGTCCCAGCGCTCGGGGAACATCTGGTACAGCCAGGCCGCCGCATCGTAGTCGCCCACGTAGAACATGATGTAGCTGCCTTGGGTTACCAACCCGTTGGCATCGAGCAGGCCCCGCGCCTTCAACTCGGCCTCCGTCGGCCGCGCCGTCTGCGGGTAGCGCTCGCGCAGCGGGAAGTGCTGATGGAACGAGCCGTTGACCAGCCCGCAAGGCCCCAGGGCATCAGCATCCATGTAGGCGTTGTAGGCACTGAGGATCTCGGCGTAGCGCCACTCGGTGGCCACGGGCTCATGCTTGCCGCCGGCTTCGGCGAAGTTGGTGTACTTGAAGGCCCACGGCACGAACCCGCCGACATGCACCATCTTGCCGCCGTTGCGACCGTAGGCCGAGCGCAGCAGTTCGTTGAGCGTCCGGTAGTCGCTGCCGACCGCCTGCGCGCGGTCGTCGACGGGCGTCTCGTCGTCCCACGGCAGCAGGTCGAAGAAGAGCGCGCGGTGGGCGATGAAGTAGTCGTGGTTGGTCAGCGTGCAATTCTGGTGGCCCACATCGCGCCGGGCGGTGAGCCATGCCTGGTCGATGTAGTAGGCCATGACGGTCGGGTCGCAGCGGCCCGTGTCCAGATACTGCTCGCGCGCCCAGCGGTAGGCCTCGGTCTTGGTGTGCGCCACGCCGCGCAGGTCGCGCACCACCTTCAGCCGGCCCGAGCCGACCAGGCGCGCATACAGGCTGCCGGCTGACGCATCGAAGCGGATGGGCAGCAGATCCTCGCAGCCGGCCACGGTCGAGGCCAGATTGGAGCTGGCGGCGAGGTCGGGGTCATAGACGACGACGCCCCGGTACGTCGCGGCATAGCGCGTCAGCAGCGCGTCGAGCGAGGTCTCCTCAACCATGGGCCGCGCGGCCAGCCACTCGCCGGGCGCGCGCATCTTGGCCAGCCAGTAGTCGTCCCAGCGCGCGATGAAGCGCACGTAGAGGCGGGCAGAGTCACGGTTGACCAGCCCTTGCAAGCCCGAAAGGAGGTGCAACTCGTCCCACAGGCGGCGGCGCTGATCGGGCTGGCCCAAATCGAGTTGGGTCAACGGGGTCGCGTCGTAGCGCACGACCGGTTCGTCGGGCGCGCTAGCAGCCATCATCAGCAGCAGTGGCAAGGCCAGGGGCAGCGGCATGTCGAGCTCCGAGCGCACAATTGCCCGTGGATGGCGCCACGCCTTCTTGGCCAGTTGACCGTAACAGCGAGCGCTCTCCGCGTCACCACGACAGAAGGCGACGGCGAGGACTGAACTGAGACGCTGGCTTGGTGGCGTGGGACGCGCGAGTGCGTGGCTGTGCTTGGCCGCGATGGCGATCGCGGGCAGCGCGCTGGGCTGCCCCTGCGATAACGACCGTCAGGAGCTCTGCGCACCGGGCAGTTGCGGCCCGTCACCGGACTGTGCCTGCTGCGATCCGCTGCTCGTCCGCCACCATTCACACCAGCCGGTGGTCTGCACGGCCGCCGTCATCGTCGATACCGCGGTCGCCGCGCCGCCCGACCTGCCCCGACCCAGGCCCGAGCCACTCGCGGCCGCGGCCTGCCTGCCCCTGGTCCACCTGCCCGCCCGACGAGGGCCCCCGGTGCCTGCCGCTGACTGACCACCCCGACCGCCCGACATGGGCGGTCGCGTTGCCAGCACGAAAGGCACCATCAATGTCCCATCAGCAGCGCGGGCGCCGCTCGTCCGCTTTCACGCTCATTGAGCTGTTGGTCGTCATCGCCATCATCGCGATCCTGGCGGCCATCCTGTTCCCCGTCTTCGCCAAGGCGCGTGAAAAGGCACGCTCCACCAGTTGCCAGTCGAATCTGAGGCAGATCACACTGGCCACGGCACAATACACGCAGGACTACGACGAGAAGGCGCTGTGCTTCGACCGCGCCTCAGGCTACTCGTGGTTCAGCCCACTGCAGCCGTACATCAAGAGCGCGCAGGTGTTCGTCTGTCCCTCGCTGGGCAGTCGGCCGGCGAACATCACGGTGCGCACCGATTACGTCGTGAACGGCCTGTTCTGCTGCTTCGCCATGTCGGTCGCGGACTTCAAGACGCCGACAGAGCAGATCCTGTTCGCGGAGCGGGCCCGGGCCGCCAACGAGGAGGAGTACCACGCGTACTACCTGGGCACCGGCGCGCCCATTGTGGAGTACCAGAATCTGGACCCGGCACGCCACCAGGACGGCGCGAACTACGCCTTCGTGGATGGTCACGTCAAGTGGCTGAAGTGGGGCTCGACGCTGGCTCCCAGCAACAACCCCAACATCGGGCCGACGCTACACAATCGCGAAAACTACCCGGCCCCCTGACCAACCGCTGCGGAGGGCGTCGACCGCGGTCGGCGCCCTCCAGGCCGGTCCTACTCCATCCAGTCGACGCGGCCGCTCTTGAGGTCGTAGATGCCGCCGGCCAGGCGCACATTTGCGCCGCCGATGGCCTTGAACAGCACGGGCCGGCTGGCCGCCAACTGCGCCATCACGTTGCTCACGTTGCACTGCACGGCGTTGGCCAGCGGGTCTCCCTGCAGAGCGCGGCTGCGCACCACGGCCGGCGTGATGGCGTCGATCAGCGAGCCCACGTAGCCCTCGGGCCGCGCGCGCTTAGCCAGCGACTCGATGGTGGCCTTGACCGCGCCGCACTCGCTGTGGCCGAGCACCGCGATGGTCGGCACGTGCAGGTGCTCCACGGCGTACTCGACCGAACCGACGCTGGCCGCGTCGAGCACCTCGCCTGCGCTCCGCACCACGAACAGTTCACCGAGGCCGGCATCGAAAATGAGCTCGGGCGGCACCCGCGAATCGGAGCACGCCACGACCACGGCATAGGGGTGCTGCCCCTCGAGCAGGTGCTCACGCCGGCTGGCCGACTGGCCGGGATGCTGCGGATGGTCGGCCACGAAGCGGGCGTTGCCTTGCTTGAGCCGGACCAGGCCGTCGCGCACATCCGTGTCGGGCTCGGAACCGACCTTGACCAGCGAGACCGCGACGAACAACGCGGCCAGCCCCACCACCAGCACCAGGGCCAGTGTCTTGACCTGGTCTCGTTCCCTCTGCATCATGGCGTTCATCCTCCCAGCACCGTCCATTGTCGCACGGATCGCGCTATCATCAACCGCCGGAGGCCAGGGCGATGACCACCGCACAAGCGGTCGACCAGCAACTGGCGCTACGCGCCGCGGTGCGCACCGAGCCGCTCGACATAGCTAAGGTGCGACTGGTGGCTGGTGCTGACATCTCCTATCGTCGCTGGGACGAGGATCTGCGCGTGGCCATCACCGTGGTCAGCCTGCCTGATCTGGCGCTGGCGGAAGTGGTGACGCTCACCACGCGCTCACCGTTCCCGTATGTGCCGGGCCTGCTGAGCTTCCGCGAGCTGCCGCCGCTGCTGGCGGCGTGGCAGCAGTTGCGAGTGCGACCCGATGCCCTGCTCTGCGACGGCCATGGCCGCGCCCATCCGCGGCGCTTCGGGCTGGCCTGCCACGCCGGCCTGACGCTCGACCTGCCGTCCGTGGGCTGCGCCAAGTCGGTACTGGTTGGCCGGGCCGAGCCGCCGGGCGACTGGCGCGGCGCCACTAGCGAGTTGCGGCTCGATGGCGAGGTCATCGGCCGGGCGCTGCGCACGCGAGCCGGCGTCAAGCCCGTCTACGTGTCCGTGGGCCACCGCGTGACACTCGACGACGCGGTCGCCCTGGTGCTGGCCTGCCAGCGGAAGTACCGGCTGCCCGAGCCCACACGGCTGGCCCACCAGCAGGCGCAGCCGCCGCGCGCCTAGATCGCGGCGCCGGACTCGCGCTTGGCGCGCTCAAAGCAGTCGGGGCAGATGCCATGGCTGAAATGTGCGTCGGTGTGCTGGGAGATGTACTGCTCCAACTGGTCCCACGACTCGCGCTCATTGCGAATCTTCTTGCAGTACATGCAGATGGAGACGATCCCCTCGAGCCGCTTGACCCGGTCCAGGCTGGCCTGCAGCACGGCCTTCTGCTCCTCGAGCGCGGCCTGCTGGCGCTTCTGCTCGCCGATATCGGTGAGCGAGAAGACCGCATAGGCTTGCGCCCGCTCGGGGTAGATGCTGGTGCCCTGCAGCCACACCATGACGGTCTGGCCGTCCTTGCCGGTGAACGGCACCTCGCCGCGGTACACCCCGCGGTCGCGAATGCCTTCGTAGAACAACCGGCCATAGTGCTCGAACTCGGCGTCGGTGGCGTACAGGCAGCGCGTGCCGCGGTTGGTCAGTTGGCCCGGCGGCCAACCCAGCATCGCCTCCATGGCCGGATTGCAGCGCACGATGACCCGGTCGCGCAAGATGCACAGGCCCGAGGGCAGAGTCTCGAGCACGGCGGTCTCCTCGCCCAGGACCTCCTGCAATTGCTGCTCGGTGGCGCCCTGCGCCAGCAGCAGCACGCCAAAACCGTTGGTCAGCATCAGCAGATAGAGCGAGCCATACAGCAGCAGATGGATCGGATGGTCGGCGAACAGGTTCGTCTCGGGCGGCGCGGTCAGCGCCCATCCGGCCCGGGCCAGCAGCACCCCGACGACCACCAACTGGCTCACACCGAGCAGCAACCGCAGCACTCGCGGCTCGCGCCTGGCGCGCACCATGGCCCACCCGCCTTGGGCCGGAAACAGGGCCAGCATCAGCGAAGCCAGCAGCACGCGGTGGGCCGGGGTCAGCAGCGCCAGCAGCAACGACGCGCCCAGGATCAACAAGGCCGATGCCGCTCGCCAGCGCGCCGTGGGTGGCCGGCCGACCAACGTCAGCATCGTCGCGCATTCGTAGGCCGCTCCCAGGTACAGCAGCAGGTTGCCACCCGACACACCGATGAGCGTGGGCAACACGTCGCGCAGGCAGATGAGTATGATGCCCGCGCCCTGCAAGAGCCGAGCAGCGACGAAATACGGAAGACGTCGCTCCCGCTGCTCACGCCACTGGTAGGCGGCCAGCGCCAAGCCAAAGACGACGTAGCCCGCCGCCAGAGCATCCTCGTGGCAGACCCGTAGTAACCACGCTTGACCGCTGGCGCCGCGCGACGGATTCGTGGTCGGGCGCCGGCGCCCCCTGCAATCGGCCGGCTGGTGTCGTACACTACCGTGCGGGGTCGCGCTCGCGAACGATTGGCGTACGCTCCTTGGAGGCTCGTTGTGAACCAGGATGCATCGGACCTGCTGGCGGCGATGAGAGCCCACTGCACCGCCCACAACGAGGCTCACGACGACGACCACATCACCCTCAGCGAGATCCCCGCGCCAGCCTATGACGAGGGCCGACGGGGCGATCACCTGGCCCTGCGCTTCGCGCAACTCGGGCTCGAAGCCATCGAGCGCACGCCCGTGGGCAACCTGCTGGCGCGCGTCGGCGCGGCCCACGATGGGCCTCGCATCGTGGTCTCGGCCCACCTCGATACGGTCTTTGCCCCCGACACCAAGCTCACCGTCCGACGCGACGGGCAGTTGCTCCATGGGCCGGGCATCGGCGACGACGCCTCGGGGTTGGCCCTGATGCTGGCGCTCGCCCAAGCCTGGCTGGCCGTCGGCGTCGAGGTGCCGGGTGAACTGTGGCTGGTGGCCACTGTCGGCGAGGAGAGCGTGGGCAACCTGCGCGGCGCGCGTGAACTGGCCGAGCAGGGCATCGCCGGTCGGCCGATCGACGCCTTCATCACGCTCGACAGCGCCGTGCCGGGCCAGATCATCCGCCACGGCACGCACTCGCGCAACCACCTCATCACGCTCAGCGGGCCGGGCGGCCATGCCTGGGGCGAGTATGGCGTCGTCAACCCCAACCTGGTGATGGCCCAGATCGTCGCCAAGGTGGCCGGCTACCGGCCGCCGCGCATGCCGCGCACCACGCTCAATTGCGGCCTCCTGCACGGTGGCTTCGCGCCGAACGCTATCCCCGAACGCACCGAGGGGCATCTCAACCTGCGCAGCGAGTGCGGTGCGGAGATGGCCCGGCTCGATGCCTTCGCTCGTGCCGCCGTGGCCGAGGCCGTCCGCGAGGCCAACGACCGGCGCACCCACGGCCCCGAGTTGCGGGCGGACGTGCAGATCACCGCCCGGCATGGCGGGCAGACCCCCCCCGAGTCGCCGCTGGTGCAGGCCGCCGTGGCGGCGGCGCGGCGGCAGGGCTGGGCCATCTCGCATCCCTACAGCTCAACCGACGCCAACGCCTTCATGCCCGCCGGCATTCCGGCGGTTTGCCTCTACCGCGGTGACGGCGGCGGCGAACACACGCTGGAGGAGTGGTACAACAAGAGCACGCGCCCTGTCGCGGTCGAGGCGCTGGCCGAGACCATTCTGGGGTGGTTCGAGCGGCTCACTCAGGACGACGCCACCAGGTGATGAAGTGGCGTGCCAGGCCCGACCGTTCACGGAACAGCTTGTGCGACCGCCAGATCAGGAAGCCCAGTGGGCCAGGCACGAAACCGACCTCGTCGACCGGCTCCAGACCAACACGCGCCATGAACCCGGCCAGATGGGTCCGAGCCATGGTGAGCATGTGCTGGTGGGGCCACGTGGTGACCTCAAAGGCCGTCCGCCGGCGCGCCCGCCAGTTGTTGCCGTCGGGCACTTCCACCATCAGCAGCCCGCCCGGCCGCATCACACGCTTCATCTCGGCCAGCGCGCGATAGACCTCGATATCGTGCTCCAGCACGTGGCGCGCATGCACCAGGTCGATGCTCTGGTCCTCGAACGGCATCGCTGTCATGCTGCCGAGGCGAATGTCCAGGCCGTTCTGCTTGGCCAGGTCCACCATCGGCTGCGCCAGGTCCACGCCGTGCGTGCGCCAGCCAACTTGGTTGCCCGCCTCCAGCATGTAGCCGTAGCTGGGGCCGATGTCGAGGAAATCACCCCGCTCCGGATGCATGGCGCTGAGCACGCGCCAACGATGGCCGGCCGTGCGTCGCTTGCGCGGCAGGTAGCGGCCGTAGAGGTTGTAGTGATAGTCGAGATCGTAGTCGACCTCGGGCAGATCCGCGGGATCGCACGGATTGGCGTTCACCCACAACGCACAGTCCTCGCACCGATGCCATTGGCAATCGGCGCGTTCTCCCTGGAAGGTCTGCCTCCGCGGGCTGCCACACCATGGGCAGCGGTCCGCGGCGAACGCTAGCAGGCAAGCATCAAGATCGGGTGCGCCTGGCGGCACGGTGAGGCCACGGGTCATACGAGCAGTCTCTCCGGACAGCCTCAACCAGTCGGCGGCCCGAGCTTCGCCACCCAGGCCACCGACTGGTCGAAGGCTCTTACTTCATCAGCAGTTTCTGCGCCTCGGGCGAGTCGATGTTCTCTTTGGTCAAGATGAACACGCCGGTATCGACGCGCTTCTCGACCTTGCCGCCCTTGATGGCCGCCAGCGCCTGCTTGACGCCTTCGGCACCCATCTTGAATGGGTCCTGCAGCACCAGCGCCGAGACCACGCCCGCCTTGAGCTGCTCAACCTCCGCCGGTGAGCCGTCGAAGCCGACGATAATGACCTTGCCGGCCTTGCCCGCGCTCTTGACCGCGTTGGCCGCGCCCACGACGCCCGGCTCATTGGCCGCGAAGATGCCCTTGAGGTTCGGCGACTTGGTGAGCATGTCGTCGGTCACCTTGGCCGCGGTCTCGATCTTGGAATCGCTGAACAGCGTGGAGACCAGCTTGACCTTGCCGCCGGTCGCTTCCACGGCCTGCTTGAAGCCTTTCTCGCGGTCCTCGGAGCTGGCGGCGCCCTTGACGAAGGGGATGCAGCCGACGTCGCCGCTGCCGCCCATGAGCGCGATCAGCTTCTCGCCGCCCGTCTTGGCGCCGGCCACGTTGTCCGTGGCCACCAGGCTGCGGATCTTGTCGTAGTCCACGCCACTGTCGATGGTGATGACCGGCACACCGGCCGCTTCGGCCTTCTCGATGGTCGGCACGAGCGCCTTCGCATCACACGCGGCCATGACGATGGCGCTGACCTTGTTGGTGACGAAGTCCTCGATGATGGCCTTCTGGCCCGCAACGTCAGTCTCCTTGTCCGGGCCCTTCCAGATGACCGTCGCGCCGGCTTCCTTGGCGGCGGATTCGGCGCCGGCCTTGACCGTCGTCCAGAACTGATGGGTCACCGCCTTGGGCACCACGGCGATCTTGATGTCGCCTGTGGCGGGCTTGGCCTCGGCGCCCTTCTGAGCGTCGCCCTTGGGCGCGACCGGCGGCGCCGCGTCTGGCGCCGGCTTGGGCGCGCAAGCAGCGATGAGCAACAGCGGCAGCGGCAGCAGGTATTTGGCGCTGCGAAGGCACTGGCGTAGCATCACGGGCTCCTCTCTTGCTGGCGGCAGCAGAGCTGCTCGCGACCAGCGCGGCTAGCCTACCACAACGCATGAGGCGATGCGGGTGCATGTCAGTATTCGGGAGTGAAGGCGGCAACCAAGAGGCGGGGAGGCGATCCTAGTGGTTACCACCGCCAAAAGGAGCCGCCTCCCCATGACCGATCGTACCACTGTCGCGCGTGAAGTGCTCAGCAAGCTGAC
>JACRKZ010000017.1 GCA_016235455.1 Armatimonadota bacterium
GGCACGAACTTGCTCCAGCCCTTGGTCGCCTGCAGTCGGGTGATCGCGGCGGTCAGGGTGGTCTTGCCATGGTCCACGTGACCAATCGTGCCCACGTTCACGTGCGGCTTGGTGCGCTCGAACTTCTGACGTGCCATCGTACCTGGCTCCTTAGCAGCTTCTCTTTGTCTAAGCCTTCAAACGGACTCGAACCGTTGACCCCCTCCTTACCATGGAGGTGCTCTACCAACTGAGCTATGAAGGCGCTTGCCCCATCAGTATCGCCGACCTCGCCGTCATTCGACGCCGGAAGCCAGAGCTTCCCGCCGCCTGGTTGGCGGCGCGTCGCAGACGATACTGAGAGTGGAGGGGGGAGGGTTCGAACCTCCGTAGGCTTCCACCGGCAGATTTACAGTCTGCTCCCATTAACCACTCGGGCACCCCTCCAGTATTTGGTTGTCAAGCCTGGGATGGGAGTCGAACCCATAACCTGCGGTTTACAAGACCGCTGCTCTGCCGTTGAGCCACCCAGGCGCTCAGGACTGGGGGATCGTAGCGAGGCAACCGGCATTGTAGCCAGCCACGCGGTTACCGTCAAGATCCTTGTCCATCCCAGTGCCAGCAGGCCGGCCCAACTCTGGCCCGCGGCTCGCGCGCGCGTATGCGCTGAATATGGTCAGGACCGGCTTTGCGGGACGGGCTTGACGCTAACCGGCGGCCATGCTACATTCTGCGGTGCGTTAGTTGGGGAGTCGTCTAACGGCAGGACAGCGGCCTCTGGAGCCGTACGTGGGGGTTCGAATCCTCCCTCCCCAACTTTGGCCCCATCGTCTAGTGGCCTAGGACGCGGGATTCTCGATCCTGAAACAGGGGTTCGACTCCCCTTGGGGCTATGACCCTCCGGACTACCATCCGGAGGGTTAGCTTTTGGTGAACCGCGATGCAGATGCGACATCTACCCCTGTCCTCTCTGCGGTTGGGCCGAGCACTTGCCGTGCTCGCGGCCATCCTCTGCGGCGTGTCCGCCGCTCAGGCCGACGTCGCCGTGCCCTTCCCCGAGTATTCGGCCCGGCGCAAAGCCACGGACATCGTGCACGAGCCGGGCTGGAACGAGGTCAAGACCCGGCCGGACGCCTACCGTGGGCTGATCATCGGCTACTTCCTGCAGGTCGACGGCCGCATCGACTCCCCCGGCGAAGCGCGCCTCGTGTGCCACAATCGCGCCAACGAGTCGGTCACCGTGCTGTGCCCCGGCGGCTGCCGAGTCGGCGAGCCCGGTGAATGGGTCGGCGTGCTGGGCGGCATTCCTGCCGCGGGCCAACCGACCGCCTTTGTCGCCTCCATGGTCAGCCGCATCGCGGCGCCCGGCCAGTCTTCGACGAGCAACGGCTCCGCCACCACCGGTGCCTCGGCCACGCTGCCCGACTCGCCCGCCGGCGGCGCCGGGACCCCCAGCACCCCGGCCAAGACGCTACCGAGCACGCCCGCGGGCGCCGGTCAGCCGGGCTGGGTGGAAGTTGCCGGCGCGCCGCCGACTCCCCCGCAGACCCAAGGCGCCGCGGGGGTCGGAGCCTTTGCGCCGCCGTACCAGATGGTCCATCCGCAGCACCTGGCCATCCTGGAGAACTTCATCGTCTCGTGCAACAAGCGGCTGCCGGCGGATATGCGCAAGTTCATCGCCGCCGAGATCATCCGCGTGTCGGCGCAGTTTGGCGTCCGCTGGGAGTTCTATGCGGGCATCGTCGCAGCCGAGTCGGACTTCGACCCGCGCTGCACCAGCCCCAAGGGCGCCGCGGGCCTGGCCCAGCTGATGCCCGAAGCCGGGCTGGAAGTGGGCGTGCCCGTGGATCAGCGGTACGACATCCGGCAGAACCTGACCGGCGCGCTGGCCTACATCCGCAAGCAGCTCAACAAGTTCCTCGACCGCGACCCGTCCACGCAATTGACGCTGACCCTGGCCAGCTACAACGCCGGGCCCGGCGCGGTGCGCAAGTATGGCGGCGTACCGCCCTACAACGAGACCATTCGCTACATCGAGCGCGTCACGCGGCACTACCTGCAGCTCTGCGCCGAGTCGGCCAGGGTCCGCTGACAGAGCGCGACACAGCGCCTCGGAGTAGCGCCAGTGGGCCTGGAGACAGCGGCGTTCGGCTTCCTCAACAGCGGCTGCGCCAACTCGCTGTACGACGCTGTGCTGCCCGTGATCACCGTCGATGCGGTCAACACGTCGCTCCTGGCGGCAGTGGGCATCGCCGTGCTGCTGGTCGGCGCGGCGAGTCGGTCGCGCGCGGCCTTTGGGTTGGCGCTGCGCGTGCTGGTCACGGCGGTGCTGGCCGTAGCGCTCGGTGAGCTGATCGCCTCGCACGGACTCAAGCCATGGGTGGGCCGGCTGCGGCCACCGCTGGTGCTGCCGCCCGACCAACTGCGCGTGCTCGTCGGCGTGGGCCGACATGCCAGCTTCCCGTCGTCGCACGCGGTGAATACCTTCGCCGTGATGACCGCCCTGTCGCTGGGCTATCCGCGCCAGCGCGTGTGGTTTCTGGGCTATGCGGCGCTGATCGCCTTCTCGCGGGTGTATGTGGGTGTGCATTGGCCCACGGATGTACTCTTTGGCATGGTGCTGGGCATGGCGCTGGCCTGGGCGCTGTGGCGCGCCGGCGGGCAGCTGGCGGTCCGGCGGGAGATAGAGCGTGGCTGAAGCCGAGTCGTCGCGGTCGGGCGGCGCCAAGCGTGTCTTGAGCTGGGTGGCGCGGTGCGGCATCAGTGTTGTGCTCATCGGCCTGCTGTTGCGCAAGAAGTCGGTGGCGGACGCCGTCGGGCAGTTGCAGGCCGGCGTGGTCTGGTGGGTGCTGGCCGGCGTCGTGCTGTACCTCGCTTCGCAGGCTATCAATACCCTCAAGTGGCGGGTCATCCTCGACGCCATGGGCCATCGACTGCCCTACCCCAAGCTGCTGCGCGTGACGCTGGCCGGCATGTTCTGGAACCTCTTCCTGCCGACGGCCGTGGGTGGCGACGCCGCGCGCGTGGTGCTCATGCGGGCCTACGACGTGCCCGCCTCCACCGGCACGCTGTCGGTGCTCATGCAGCGCGTGACCGGGTTCGTGGCACTGCTGGTGATTGGCGTGGCGGGCCTGGTGTGGTCGGGCGAGCTGCACGACCCGGTGCCACGCAAGGTGCTGGTCGGCCTCAGCCTGCTGCTGGCCGTGGTGGTGGTGGCGATGGCCATCGGCCTGGCGCTCGAGGGCCGCTTCGGCCTGGCCGACCGCCTGCCGGGCTGGCTGGGCCGGCCGCTGCGACGCATCGGCGACGGCCTGCTGGCGCTCGTGCGCGCGCCACGGGCCATGCTGTGGGTGATGGTGCTGTCGTTCGTCTTCCAGCTGTGGCATGTGGGCCTGGGCTGGTTCCTGGCGCAAGCAGTGGGCTGCACGGCGTCGGCCAAGCACTACGTGTGGATGGTGCCGGTGACCTCGGTGGGTGGCATGGTGCCGGTCGGCCTGGGCGGTATCGGCTCACGCGAGCAGGTGGCCTACCTGCTGCTGACGCCCATTCTGGGCCAGGCCGGCGTGGTCTGGCAGCTCGTGTGGAACGCGGTCATGGTGCTGTCGAGCCTGTTCGGCGGCGTGGTGGCGGCAGGTGCCGGCGCGCGCGCGGCCAAACCCGCGGGTGTCGAGTCCTGAGAGAGCCATGGCGGCGCGCACATCCACAGCCACCCTCGCGGCGATGACAGCCAGGCTGCGTCCGCTGGCCGGCCGCGTCCTGCCCGCCGTGGGCGGCGCGGTGCGCGGGTTGATCGCCTACCTGGGCGAGTTCTTCCTGCTCGGCAATACCATCGTCCTGCACGTGCTGCGGGGCGAGGTGACGCGGCGCGAGCTGTTCGAGCAGATGTGGCGCTGCGGCGTGACCGGGCTGCCCCTGGTGGCGGTGACGGTGTGCTTCAGCGGACTGGTGTTCGGCGTCTACACCGTGGCGCAGTTCAAGCAGTTCGGCGCCACGGAGTTCATTGGCGGCATCTTCGGCATCTCCATGTCGCGCGAGGTGGCCCCGGTACTGACCGCAACGGTCATGGCCGCGCGCACCGGCTCGGCCATCGCCGCCGAGATCGCCACCATGAAGATCACCGAACAGCTCGACGCCCTACGGGCCCTGGCCACCGACCCCATCGAGTACCTGGCGGTGCCGCGCTACGTGGCCCTGGTCATCACGCTGCCGTTGCTGGCCCTGGTGGGCATGGCCACGGGCACGCTGGGCGGCGCCGCCATGGCCGCCATGCAGGGCGTGCCGCTGCGCCAATTCGCCGACTCGCTCCAGCAGATGCTGCCCATGGACCACCTGGTCACCGGCTGTACCAAGGCCATGGTGTTCGGCGCGCTGATCGCCATCGCCAGCCTGCGGCAGGGCCTGCGCTGCGGCATGGGCTCGGCCGCGGTGGGCCGCGCCACCACGCAGGCCGTGGTGCTGTGTGTGCTATGGATCCATCTGGCCAATCTGCTCTTAGCGATTGCCGCGGGCTGAGCCGCCGGATCTGGTATAAGCTGTTGCGGATGTAGCTGAGCCACGCGGTGGCCAGGGCTGCAAGCTGGCTGGGGCAAGAAGGAGAGAGCAACATGCTGGAACCGTGGGCCTTGGGCGTCTTCACTTCCGTCGACGCTGGGCTGGGTGCTGGTTTGGCGGCGGTCCGAGAGCTGGGTGCGCCGTCGGTGCAGTTGCATGCGCCGAGCCCCGAGAGCCGCGGCCGCGCCGCGGAGATCCGCGAGCAGTTCGCCGCGGCCGGCATCACCGTCACCGTGGTCTTCTGCGGGTTCGAGGGTGAGAGCTACGACGACATCCCGACCGTCAAGCGCACCATCGGGCTGGTGCCCGAAGCGACCTATGCCGAGCGCCTGGCCGAGACCAAGGCGATCAGCGATTTCGCCGCGGCGCTGGGCGTCGAGGCCATCGGCATGCACATCGGCTTCGTGCCCGAAGAGGCCGATGACCCCGTGTTCGCCCGTGTCGTGGCGGCCGCGCAGGAGGTCTGCGACTACTGCGCCGGCCACGACCAGCGCTTCCACCTGGAGACCGGCCAGGAAACCGGCCCGGCCCTGCTGAACTTCTTCCAGGCCGTCAACCGCCCGAACCTGGCCATCAACTTCGACCCGGCCAACATGATCCTCTACGGTTCGGGCGAGCCCATCGAGGCGTTGCGGCTGGTCGGCTCCTATGTGCGCAGTTGCCACTGCAAGGACGCCACCTGGTCGGACCAGCCGGGCGTCACCTGGGGCGCCGAGACCCCGCTGGGCGCGGGCGCCGTGGGCATCGAGACCTACCTGCGCACGCTGCACGAAGCCGGCTACCACGGCCCGCTGACCATCGAACGTGAGATCAGCGGCCCCGACCAGATCCGCGATATCCGCGGCGCGGTCGACCTGCTGACCGAACTGCGGGCCAAGATCCTGGGCTAATGGCCAGCACCTGAGCCAGCGAACGTGGGGCGCGGGACGTAGTCGGGCGCGACCGAGGCGCGCGGGGATGCGTTCCGCGTCCCGCCTCCCACGTCTCGCGTCCCAGGCCCCACATCCCAGGTAAGTAATCGCTTACTTACCAACGCGATCCAGTGCTATAATGGCGGCTACGGATTGCGGGGATTTGTCGTGCATACCTTAGCTCGTATCTGTGTGCAGCGGCCTGTGTTCGCCACGGTGCTGTCGTTGACCCTGGTGGTGGTCGGCCTGGTCGGCTACGCCGGCTTGGGCGTGGATCGCTTCCCGAAGGTCGAGTTCCCGTTCGTGGTGGTGTCCACCTCGTTGCCGGGTTCATCGCCGGAGGAGATCGAGACCGAGATCACCGACAAGATCGAGCGCCAGGTGAACACCATTGGCGGCATCGAGAACCTGCAATCGACGTCGTCCGACGGTCTGTCGGTAGTCACCATCCAGTTTTCGCTGAGCAAGGACGCCAACGTTGCCGCGGAGGAAGTCCGGGCCAAGGTGGCGCTGGCCAAGGGCGACATTCCGCCGGACGCCAACGATCCCGTGGTGCAGAAGTTCGACATCGGCGCCACACCGGTCATCTCCTACATCATTTCCGCTCCGGGCTCCCTGCGCAACACCTACGAGTATGTGGACAAGGTGGTCCGGCGCCGCCTGGAGTCGGTCTCCGGCGCGGGCGAGGTGCAGGTCATTGGTGGCCGTGAGCGGCAGATCAATGTGTTCCTCGATCCCTACAAGCTGCGCGCCTACGGCATCTCGCCGTCCGACGTGTCGGGTGCCCTGAACAAGCAGAACGCGCAGGTGCCGGGCGGCGTGGTGGAGCAGGGCGACAGCCAGTTGACGCTGCGCACCCGCGGTCGCGTGGCCAGCGTGGAGCAGTTTGGCGACCTGCCGGTGAAGAACACCGGTGCCATGCAGGTCTACGTGCGGGACGTGGCGCGCGTGGAGGACGGCGAGTCGCGGGCCAAGTCGTTGGCCTCGATTGGTGGCAAGGAGGCGGTGGTCCTCAACGTCATCAAGCAGTCCGACGCCAACGCCGTGGCGGTGATCAGCGCGGTCAAAGAGCGCATGGCCGCCATCACGCTGCCCCCGGGCTACAAGATCTCGATCTACCGTGACCAGTCGATCTACATCAACGCCTCGCTGCGTGCGGTGCGCGAGCACCTCATCCTGGGCGCCCTGCTGGCGGCGTTGGTGGTGTTCATCTTCCTTAACACCGCGGGCATGACCAAGGGCGCGTGGTTCGGCATCGTCGTTTGCGCCGGGTTCGTGCTGTTCATGACCGAGCGCTTCGGCATCCTTGGTGCGCTGGTCGCGGCCATCCTCATCTTCCTGTTGCTGATGTTCGTGCAATCGGCGCGGCCGACGGTCATCGCGGCCATGGCCATCCCGACCAGCATCATCGCCACCTTCATGCTCATGAAGGTGCTCGGCTTCACGCAGAACAACGTGACGCTGCTGGCCCTCACGCTGTCGGTGGGCGTGGTCATCGACGACGCCATCGTGGTGCTGGAGAACGTCTTCCGCGTGGTGGAGGAAGAGGGCCTGCCGCCCTATCAGGCGGCCATCAAGGCCACGCGCGAGATCGGCCTGGCGGTGCTGGCCATCACCATGTCGCTGGTCATGGTGTTCCTGCCCGTGGCCTTCATGAGCGGCATCGTCGGCCGCTTCCTCAACTCGTTCGGCATGACCATGGCCTGTGCCATCTGCGTGTCGCTGTTCGTCTCCTTCACGCTGACGCCCATGCTCTGCTCACGCTGGCTGCGCGCGACGCACGACGGTGGCGAAGACGGCGCGCACGACCAGGCCTCGGCCGGCGGCAGCGGCGGGCAGGGCTCTAAGGGCGGCTGGTTCGGTCGCGTCGAGGACGGCTACGCGCTGCTCCTGCACTGGTCCATTCGCCACTGGTACTTCATTCTGCTGGCCTGCGCGGTGACCCTGTTCAGCATCGTCCCGCTGGGTGGCATGGCCCGCAAGAACTTCCTGCCCGACGACGACGAGTCGCAGTTCCAGGTCTATGTGCGCGCGGCGGAAGGCACCAGCCTGGAGGGCACGCGGCGCGTGCTGGAGCAGATCGCCGAACAGGCCCAGAAGCTGCCCGAGGTCCGGATGGTGGTCGTCACCGTGGGTGAGGACAACCAGCACTCGGCCAACGTCGGCTCGGTCTTCATTCGCATGAACGAGGTGGAAGACCGCAAGGACAAGACGGTCACCCAGGAGACCACGATGACCGCGGCGCGCAAGCAGGTGCTGCCGCAGTTTGACGGACGCGGGCTGATCATGTCGGTGCAGAAGGTCGGTGGCTTCGGCGGCGGCTCCAACGCCGCCATCCAGATGGCCATCGCCGGGCCCGACCTGACCAAGCTGACCGAGCTGTCGAGCCGCCTGGTCACCGCGGTCCGCAAGATCCCGGGCGTGGCCGACGCCGACTCCACGCTGATCGGCGGTAAGCCCGAGCTGCAGGCCACCATCGACCGCAACCGCGCCGCCAACATGGGCGTCGATGTGCAGGCCGTGGCCCAGGCGCTGCGCCTGGCCGTGGCCGGTGACGACAAGATCACCGCCTTCGACGACCGCGGCGAGCAGTACGAGGTGCACATTCGCCTCGACGAGCAGTTCCGCCGCGACGCGATCGACCTTTCGCTGCTGAGCGTGCCCAACGAGATCGATGGGCAGCGCGGCACCGTGACGCTCGACCAGGTGGTCGTCTTCCAGCAGACCACCTCGGCGGCGAGCATCGAGCGCTACAACCGCCAGCGGCAGTTCCAGTTGCGCGTCAACCTGCTGCCCGGCACGTCCCAAGGCACGGTGTCGACCGCGATCGAGAACGAGATCAAGAAGCTGGACATGCCCGCTGGCTATGGCAAGAACGACATCGGCCAGTCGCGCGAGTTCAAGCGCACGTTCTCCAACTTCGCGACCGCCGGCCTGCTGTCGTTCATCTTCATGTACATGGTCATCGCCGCGCAGTTCGAGTCGTTCATCCAGGCGCTGGTGATCATGTTCACCTTGCCGCTGACCTTCCCGTTCGCCGTGCTGTCCATCGTGATCACCGGCGACTCGCTCAACATCTTCTCGATGCTGGGCATGCTGGTGCTGCTGGGCGTGGTGAAGAAGAACGCCATCCTGCAGATCGACCGCGCCAACCAGTTGCGCGCGGCCGGCATGGACCTGGTCTCCGCCACCGTGCAGGCCAGCCGCGACCGACTGCGCCCGATCATCATGACCACGCTGGCCTTCGTGGCCGGCATGATCCCGCTGGTCCTCTCCCAGGGCACCGGCGCCGCGACCAACAAGAGCACCGGCGGTGTCATCGTCGGTGGTCAGATCTTCTCGCTGGCCCTGACCCTGGTTGCCGCACCGGTCCTCTATGTACTGTTCGACAGCGTGCAGGACAGCCGCTTCTGCCGCTACGTGCGTCGGCGCGTCTTCAAGTCCGAAGACGGCGCCCGCAAGGCCATGCCGGTGTGGAACGAGGATGAGGACGAATGATGCCAGAAGAGCTCGTCGATGACGGTAAGCCGCGCGCTCGCATGTCGGGCGCCGACCGCAAGCAGCAGCTCCTGGACGTCGCACTGGAACTGTTCAGCCGGCAGGGATTCGAGCGCACCACGGTGCGCGACATCGCCAATGCCGCCGAGGTCACCGACGGGCTCATCTATCGCTATTTCGCCAGCAAGGAAGAGCTGCTGGCCGAAGTGGTGGACCGCGCGCGTCGCCGTCTCGAGGACGTGCCCATCCGCTATGACCCCGACCGCCCGGTGATCGAGGTGCTGTCCGACGTCATCCGAGGCCTGGCCAACAGCATCCGCGCCAACCTCACGCTGGTCGACCTGCACTGGGGCGAGATGGCCCGCGGCAGTGAGGTCGGCATCCACCTCACCGCCATCCGCGAGGACGTCTTCGCCATGCTCGGCGACCTGCTCGCCCAGTACGCCGCCGCCGGCACGCTCAGTATCACCGACCCCATCCTCGGCGCCCGCCTGCTGGCCAGCACCGCCTTCAGCTTCACCTGCGTCAACCGCGCCGAGTGCGCCGACTCCTGGCACGCGCTCCTGGCTGAATGGAGCTGGTTCGCCGCCACCACCTTCGTCGAAGGCACGCGCCCGCGCAGCTGACCGGCCGACTCATCGCCCCGAAGGCGCGTTTTACGCAACATAGCCCTACCGCTTGGCCCGCACGGCCGTTCGGCGGCGGCGGCAACCGCGGCCAGGTCGCCTGACGGGTGCCGCGATTGACCAATCAGAGCCCTTCCGGTATACTGGCGCGCGTTGACGCCTGCGATCCACGGGCAATACCAGTTGTTACGTATCGCGGGATGAACAGGAGCGGCGCGTGTTCGAAAGTCTGACCGAACGGCTGACAGGGCTGTTCGATCGGCTCAAGAAGAAGGGTGTGCTGACGGAGGAGGACGTTCAGGAGTCCCTCCGGCAGATCCGTCGCGTTTTGCTCGAAGCGGACGTCAATTTCCGGGTGGTCAAGGACTTCTGCGCGCGGGTGCGCGACCGGGCCGTCGGCGAGGAGATCCTCGCCAGCCTGTCGCCGGCGCAGCAGATGGTCAAGATCGTCCACGCCGAGCTGGTGGCCCTGCTCACCGGGGACGCCCAAGCCGAGTCGTGGAAGCCGCAAGGCAGTTGCTCGATCATCTTGATGGTCGGCCTCAACGGTAGTGGCAAGACCACGCACTCGGCCAAGCTGGCCAGCTACTGGTCCGATCGCGGTTTCAAGCCGCTGCTGGTGGCCACCGACGTGCATCGGCCCGCGGCCATTGAGCAGTTGATCACACTCGGCGAGCGCATCAACGTGCCGGTCTTCCACATGGGTGACCGCCTGGAGCCCGTGGCCATCGCCAAAGCGGCGCTGGCTCAGGCCCAGCGCGACAAGCGCGACCTGATCATCATCGACACCGCCGGCCGGCTGCATATCGACGCCGCGCTGATGGACGAACTGCGCGAGCTCAAGGACGGCGTGCCGCCGACGCAAACCTGGCTGGTGCTCGACGCCATGACCGGTCAGGACGCGGTGAACGTCGCGGAGCAGTTCGAGACAGCGGTGGGCGTGGACGGCTACATCCTGTCCAAGATGGACTCGGACGCGCGCGGCGGCGCGGCGTTGAGCATCCGCGCGGTCACCGGCAAGCCCATCCGCTTCATCGGCGTGGGCGAGAAGGTCGGCGACCTGGAGGAATTCCACACCGACCGCATTGCCCAGCGCATTCTGGGCATGGGCGATGTGCTGAGCCTGATCGAGCGCGCCGAACGTGCCATCGATCAGCAGCAGGCGCAGGAACTGGAGGCGCGGCTGCGCGCCAACCAGTTCGACCTGGAGGACTTTCGCAACCAGTTGAAGCAGGTGACCAAGCTCGGTCCCCTGGAGCAGGTGTTGGGCATGTTGCCCGGCGTGGGTCAGGCCTTGGCCTCGGGTCAGATGCAGGTGGATGAGAAGCGGCTGGGCCGCATGGAAGCCATTCTGTCATCGATGACCATGGACGAGCGTCGGCGGCCTGACATCATCAAGAACTCGCGGCGCAAGCGTATCGCCGCGGGCAGCGGCACCTCGACCCGCGAGGTGAATGAGGTGCTGAAGCAGTTTCGCCAGATGAAGGCGATGTTCGCCCAATTCTCGGAGATGGAAAAGTCGCGCCGAGGCCGTCGGTCTCTGGAGCGCATGTTCGGCAGGAGGTAAGTTATGCCGGTGAAAATCCGGTTGCGCCGCACCGGTGCAAAGCATCAGCCGTCGTACCGCATCGTGGTGGCCGATTCCCGGTCCCCGCGAGACGGTCGGTTCATCGAGATCATCGGGCACTACAACCCGCGACACGGCCAGGGCGGCGAGCCCGAGCTGTACATCGATCCCGATCGCGCCCTGCACTGGCTGTCCACCGGCGCGCAGCCGAGCGAGACCGCTCGGGCCCTGCTGCGCCGCTACACGCTGCTGCAGATCCGCCACGACCAGAAGCACGGCATTGACGTGGCTGAGCGCGTGGCCGCCCTGCGCCGCAAGCCAACCAAGGAAGCCTGAGTAGCGTAGCGCCGACCCGGACGACAGGAGACAGCCATGGCCGCAGGTGAACCGAGCATCGCCGAGTTGTTGGACTTCGTGGTGCGCAACCTGGTGGACGATGCGGAGGCGGTCCAGATCGCCGAGAAACCCGGCCGACGCGTGACGGTGTATGAAATCACCGTGGCGCGCGGCGACTGGGGCAAAGTGATCGGCAAGGAAGGCCGCATCGCCAACGCCATTCGTACTCTGGCCAAGGCCGCGGCTACGCCGATGCAACAGCATGTCGCTGTCGAGATCATGACCTGAGGCACCCCATGACAGCCGAGCGCGAGTGGATAGTCCGCGGCAAGGTGAGCACTGCCCATGGCATTCAAGGCCAGGTGCGGCTGGCTTTGTCGACGGATTTCCCCGAGCGCGTGCTGGACGCCAAGGAGCTGACGCTACGGCTGCCCGACGGTTCGATCGAGGTGCGCCGGCTGGAGAAGGCCTCCGTGTACAAGACGGGGCTGATGCTCAAGCTGGCGGGCATCGACGACCGCAACGCGGCCGAAGCGCTACGCGGCGCGGAGGTGGTGGCGGACAAGAGCGAGTTGCCGGCTTTGCCCGACGACGAGATCTACTGGCACCAGCTCATGGGACTGCGCGTGGTCACCGTGGATGGGCAGGAGGTCGGTGAGATCACCGACATTCTGCGTACCGGCAGCAACGATGTCTACGTGACCGAGGTGCCCTCGGCCACGGGTCGCGGCAAGCGGCCGGGTCCGCTCATTCCAGCCATCGATGATGTGCTGGAGCGGGTCGACCCGGAGGCTGGCGTGGTCATCATCCGGCCCATGCCGGGGCTGTTGGACTAAGCGAGCGAGACCATGCGGTTCGATGTGGTCTCGGCGGCGCCGGAGGTGTTCTCCGGTTGGCGCACGACCAGTATGTTGGGTCGCGGCCAGAGCGCCGAGGCGATCACCATCGAGGTCCACGATCTGCGTGGCTATGGCATCGACCGCTACGGGACGATCGACGACTCGCCGTACGGCGGGGGCGCGGGCATGTTGCTCAAGCCCGAACCGTTGGCGGCGGCCATCGAGACCGCGCAAGGCGGTGACCCGGCGGTGCCGGTGGTGTTGATGACGCCACAGGGCGAGCGGTTCTGCCAGGGCATCGCCCGGGAGCTGGCCGATCTGCCCAGGTTGGTCCTGGTCTGCGGGCGCTACGAAGGCATCGATGAGCGGGTGCGCGAGCACCTTGTAACGCGGGAGCTATCCATCGGGGACTACGTGTTGACCGGTGGCGAGTTGGCCGCAATGGTGGTGGTCGAAGCCGTGGCGCGTTTGGTGCCCGGCGTGCTGGGCGACCTGGAGTCGGTGGCCGACGAGTCGCATTCGGAACCGTTGCTGGAGTATCCGCACTACACGCGGCCGGCCGAGTTCCGCGGCGAGCGGGTACCCGAGGTGTTGCTCGCGGGCCATCACGAGCGGGTCCGCCTGTGGCGGAGACAGGAACAGTTGCGTCGCACGTTGGAGCGCCGGCCGGATTTGGCCGCTCACTGGCGACTAAGTGACGAAGACCGGCGCCTGCTGGCGCGGATACTGTGAGGAAGACATGTCGGAACTGATCAAGCGCGTCGAAGCGCGTAATCGAGCAGAGCTGAGCATCGACCCGGCGGCCATCATACCGTTCAACATCGGTGACACCCTGCGCATCGAGATCGAGGTGACGGAAGGTCAGCGCGTGCGCAACCAGCCGTTCCAGGGCGTGGTCATTCGCCGCAATGGCGGCGGGCACACCGAGACCTTCACGCTGCGGCGCGTGGCCTCGGGTGTGGGCGTGGAGCGCGTGTTCCCGCTGCTCAGCCCCAAGATCAAGTCCATGGAAGTGGTCCGCCGCGGCAAGGTCCGCCGCGCCCGCCTCTATTACCTGCGCACCAAGGTCGGCAAGGCCGGCCGCATCAAGGAAGCCGACCGCGAGCGCTCCTAGGCCTCGATATCGGCTCAGTCGTTGCGATGTGTAGGGGCGGCCCACTGGGGCCGCCCGGCCGCGCCCGCCACCTCGCGGGCTGTGGCTGGGCAGACGTGGTGGCCGCTCCCTACGGCGAAGTAGCCGCGAGGCATGGGACCGGCGTACGATGGATCTCTCCACGTTGATGACGGAGAAGAGCACGCAGTTGGTGGCGGCCGTGGTCGCCGCGCTGGTGCTCATGCGCTTGATCCTGCCGTTCGTCGCCTATGACTCCACGGTCGGGCGCGTGATCCTGTTCTTCTGGCACCCCGACGCACGCGACAGCAGTCGCGGCGTCAGCGCCGAGCTGCATCACGCCACCCTGCAGAACATGGACAGCACGTTCCTCGCGCTGCTGGTCGTGTTCGCGCTGATCCGCCCCTTCGTGCTGCAGGCCTACTACATCCCCTCGGCCAGCATGGAGCCCACGCTCTATGGCCAGCCCGAAGGCCGCAAGGACCGCGTGCTGGTCAACAAGTACATCTACTGGACCCGCCCGCCCCAACGCCAGGACATCCTGGTCTTCCGCGCGCCCGCCGAGGCCACGCCGGGCCATGCGCCGCAGGACTACATCAAGCGGCTCATCGGCCTGCCGGGCGATACCATCGAGGTCCGTGCCCACCACGCCTACATCAACGGCAAGAAGCTCGACGAGCCGTACCTGCCCACCGACCTCGACACGGCCAACGGCATGCTGGCCGACATGGCGCCGGTCCAGGTGCCGGCCGGTCACTACTTCATGATGGGCGACAACCGCGGCAACTCGTCCGACAGCCGCGTCTGGGGCTTCCTGCCCGCCGAGAACGTCCATGGCAAGGCCATGTGCGTCTTCTGGCCCATCGTCGCCAAGGACCCGGACCATCTGGAAAAGGGTCGACACTTCGCCATGCGACTGCTGCACTGAGCGGCACGCCCGCCTGTCAGCCGTCCAGCCGAAGAAGTGACTCGCCCCCGCGCCCCTTCCCACGGCGACCAATTCGTGGTATCCCTGCACTGATATGCAGCCGCCACCCGATCGCCTCGAATCGCTCCTCGCCGCCACCGCGTCGCGCGCGCTGACCCCTTCCGAACACGCGGAGCTGGTGGCACTGCTGCGTGAGCACGGCCGCATGGACGAGGCCGAGGCGCTGGAGGCAGAGCCGCAGCCGCCCACCGCCGCCACGGCGCCCGAGCCGACTCCCCAGCCCGAACCCTCGGCGCCCCGACCAGCGGCTCCGCTGGTGCCAGGCTGGATGGTCGGTGTCGCCGCCGTCGGCGTGGTCTGCGTGCTGGTGGCGCTGCTGCTGCCATGGTGGTTGGGCCGGCACCAGGCGCGTGCCGAGACCCGATGTCGCGAGCGGCTGCAGCGCGTGTCGTTCGCCTTGCGGTTGGCCGTCGATGCCGCCGATGGCTACTACCCTCCCGTGGGCACCGACCTGGCCAGGCTGCTGGCCACCTACCAGATCCAGGCGGCCGACCTCCGCTGCCCCAGCGGCGCGGTCTATCGGCTCAACCCGATGCTCGCCGGCCGGCGGCAGGAGGACGTGGTGACGCTGCCCAGCACCGCGCTGCTGGTGGAGACCTCGGCCGACGGCCGACCGGCCACGCCGCACCGTGGCCGCTGCCTCGGCGTGCTGGCCAATGGCTGGGTCGGCGAGCTGGACTCCGTGGCGCGTGGTAGCGTCACCGCCAGTCTGCCGGTGTCGGCGGCGCCGGAGGCGCCATCGACCCGACCGGCCTGGCCGCAACCGGCGCCAAGTGCGCCGCCCGCGCCGGTGGTTGCGCCCGTGGCGACGGCCAATGGACCGACGCCCGAGCCACCACCCGCGCCTCGTCGCGCCGGCTCCCCGCGCGACATCCCGCCGACCGAGCCCGAGCGGCCTGGGGCCCGCCAGACGGGTGCGGCGCCCCGCGTGACCACCCGCCCGGCTTCGGCGCCGCAGGTGCTCTCTGGGGATTCCGCGCCACCCGAGACCAAGGCCTGGCAGACCGTGCTCACCATGGAGGGTCACGATCTGGCCACCTCGCAGCCGTTTGCCGTTGGTGAGCAGAGCCGGGTGCGGTTCGAGACGCACTGCAACGAGCTCGGGCCACAGCCGTTCCGTCTGCTGCTGGTCGACGAGGTTGGAGCGCGTCCGCTGCGTGTCCTGGCGGTTGGCGTGGGCCCCAGCAGTGGTGCCGCGGAGATCGGGGCAGCGGGCCGGTTCCGCGTGCGGGTCATCTCGGTCCAGCCCTACAAGGTGAGCATCGAGGACCGGCGCTGAGCTACGTCGCCGTGCCGGTCTCGACATGGACGCGGGCCAGCACGCCTTGCGCCTCGGCCTCGCGGCCCAGCCGGGCCAGCGCCTTGGCCTGCCACACGCCGAACTCCGCCTGCCACACCGGAGACAGCCCGCTGCCCGCAGCCTGGTCGAGCAGGTCGGCACCCTCGGCATCGCGTCCCGCGGCGACCAGCACGACACCGCGCGTGCCCACGGCCAGCGGCTCCCAAGGCATGGCCGCCACCGCCGCCGCGGTCAGCGACTCCGCCAGCGCCAGATCGGCCTGGGCGTAGGCGTGGCAGCGCGCCAGACAGAGCGCGTCCCACCAGTGCGCCTCGCCCGGCTCGGCCGAGTCCAGCAGATCGGCGAATCGCGAGATGGCCGTGGGCCAGTCCTGTCGCGCCATGGCCATCTCGCCCTCAAGCCGGCGCAGGCGCGGGTCGGTCGGGTAGGCCGCCAACGCGTCCGCCAGCGCCGCCGAAGCGGCGTTCAGCGGCTGGTTGCAGTAGGCGTCGAGCGCCGCCAGGTACCACCCGGCAGCCAGCCGCTCGGCCCGCCAGGCGTCGCCACCGCGCAGCGCAGCCAACAGCGTCGGCCCGTCGGCGCGGCGTGGCCACCCGCAGGGCAGCAGACTGAGCACGACCGATAGGGCGTTGGTGGCCAGGAGCAGCGGCTCGGGGGCCAGACCGCCGGTTAGCCGCGCCATCAGGCCAGCCGCACCGTGAGGCGCCAGCCACGCCAGGACCAGCAGGTTGGCCAGCGGACCGGCTGCGATGAACAGCGCCACCCGCGCGCGCAACGCCCGCGGCGAACGCGTGCCAGCCTCGGTGAAACCACCCACGGGCAGCCCGCGCAGCATCAGGTCGACCCCGCCGAGGCGCATGCCCAGGCTCGACGGGCCTGCGCCCAGCGTGAGGCTGTAGACGCGGAAGCCGAGCAGTCGCGCCGCCAGGGCATGGCCCAACTCATGCAGCGCGAGTGAGGCGAAGCTGGCCAACGGCAGCAGCACCGCCAGGTTGAGGAAGAGGTAGCCTTGGGCCGGCGCGCGACCGAGCAGCAGCAGGCCGAACAGGCCGCCGAGCAGGACGATGCGGCGCAGCCGGCGCGCGTCCCGCGCCTGCCGCCGGCCGAGGCATGGCGGGCACAGCCGCTGGCCGCGCACCGCGCTGAGCAGGTCCGGGGCCGTGGTAGCGACGGCGCAGCCGGCGCAGACAGCAGAAGGCGCAGATGACGCAGTAGGACCGGTCAGCCCATCTGCATGCATCTGCGCCATCTGTTGACGTGCTCCTGGAAGTCAGGCCTACTCGGCCTTGGACTTCAGCGTCTCGATCTTCGCGCCCTTGGTGTCGCGGATCTGGAGGTTGAAGCTCCAGTTGCCGCCACCGTTGGTGATCTTGACCAGGACCGTGTTCCAGCCTTCGTTGAGCTGGACGCGGAACTTGTCCTCGCCGGGGGTGAGGCCGCGGTTGACGTTGGCGCCGTGGACGACCTTGCCATTGAGGAAGACCTTGATGCCGTCGTCGCTGCCGCACTGGAACTCGGCTTCCATGGCCTTGGGTGCCTGCACCTGGGCCTTGGCGTAGATCACCTTGTTGTCGCCAAAGAACGGCTTGCCATCGAAGATGACCGCG
Organism: Armatimonadota bacterium; assembly: GCA_016235455.1. Lineage (GTDB taxonomy): Bacteria > Armatimonadota > UBA10988 > UBA10988 > UBA10988 > UBA10988. The sequence continues at coordinate 17,314 of JACRKZ010000017.1, forward strand.
CCGCCATTGTCGGCATTGCCGGCGATCGGCGTCCACTGCACCGTCGCATCGGGCTTCTCGGGGTCGAAGGCGATGTCGAACAGGTCCTTTTCGGTCTTGCCCGCCTGGTCATAGGCCGGTGACAGCATCCAGGCCACGACCGCGTCGAAGCCCTTGGAGACCGCCGCCAGCAGTTTGTCCAGATCACCCACGAGGCGCTTGTCGCGCACCAGTTCGCGGGCGTTGGAGGCCACGGCCCGCACTTCATCGGGATTGGCGCCACGCAGCATGGTGCCGACCTTGAGGACGGACTGGCCACACTCCTCGGCGATGGCAGGCTCGTCGTCGAGCAGCCGGTTGAGCTGCTGCAGGGCGGCCAGGCAGTTGACGTCGCCGAGGCCGATGGCGACCAGGCGCTTCTCCTCGCGGCGGCCGGCCAGGGCCAGCGCGTCGGCGAACAGCTTGGCGCGCTCGTCGGCGCCCTGCTTGGTCAGGTTGATCATGCGCAGGTAGCCGGCCAGCGCGTCGTTCTTGGCCGGACCATCGGCCTTGGCCAGCACCAGCAGGTCGGCCATCGGGTCAGCCGTGGGCCAGGCCGCCAGGCCAGCCACCGCCGCCGCGGCGATGGCCGCATCGGCGTCCTTTGTGGCCGTGCGCAGGACGGGCAGCGCCGCGGGCGCGCCGGTCGCGCCCAGCACGCGCAGCAGCGACGCCTTGACCGCACCGGTCGCCGTTGTCAGCGCGTCGAGCACCGGCTTGGCGCGCAACTCGACGTCGGCCACATTGACCTGGGTCGCGACCACGGTCTTCTCGGCCGAGGCGCGTTCCTTGTCGCTCTTGGCGCCGACGAGCACCTTGACCAGCGGCGCATACTGCGCCGGGTCGGCCAACACGCCCAGCGCCTCGATGGCGATGATGCGCACACCTTCGTTGGCGTCTTCGCCCGCCACCTTGACCAACGCCGGCACGGCCGTGGCCGACCGGCGAGCGGCCAGCGCGCGGACCATCTCGTCGCGCTTTTTGCCGTCGGCACCACGCAGCACATCGAGGATGGCGGCGTCGAACCCGTCGGCGCGGCACAAGCCCAACGCGCTGCGGCAAGCGGCTTCGACGTTGCCGCCATTGTTGGCCACGAGATCGGCCAGCGGCGCCACGGCGGTCTTGTCACCGACCTTGGCCAGCGCGTTGATAGCGGCCACCTTGACGCCTTCGTCGGCGTTGCCGGCAGCAGCCAGGACCTGCGGCAGAGCCGCCGTGTCGCCGCGCTCGGCCAGGTTGCGCAGCGCCTGCACAGCCACCGCTGGCGACAGGCCAGCCACGGCGTCGGCCAGCTTGCGAGTAGTGGCGGCGCCGGTCACGTTGAGCAGCGCGCGCAGGCCGGTGCTGGCCAGGAACCAGTCGTCGCCCTTGACCGCGGCCAGCAGTGTGTCGACCGCGGCCTCGCCGCGCGCCTTGGACAGGCCGACGAGCCCGGCGGCCTTGAGCTTCTTGGAGTCCGTGGCCAGCGCGGCCTCATAGACCTTGGCGGCCGCGGCCTTGTCGGTAGCCAACAGGCTGTCAGCGGCCAGCAGCCAGCCGGCCTCCACCTGGTAGCGCGCCGCGGCGGGCGCCTTGTCGCGTGCCGCGCTGAGCGCGGCCAAGGCCTGGGCGCCGCCCAGGCGGCCCAGCGCGTAGGCCGCGGCGTTGACCACCTCGGCGTCGCCGCTGGCCACGAGCTTGGCGATGGCCGGCACGGAGCCAGCATCATTCCGCTCGCACAGCGCATTGAGGTAGGCGATCTGCGCCGCCGGCACCGTGGCTTTGGCCAGCATGCCGCGCAGCGCATCGCGCGCCTCATCGGACGGGTTCTTGACCAACGCCCGCCGCGCGGCATCGCTGATCTGGATCTCGGCATCGCCCAGCAGCGCGGTCAGCGCGGCCACGGCGTCGGCCTTGCCAATCCACTGGAGCTGGCGAATGAGCCAGGTCCGCGCGTAGAGGTTGGTGGTGGTGGCCAGCTTGGCGATGAGCGCCTTGACCATCGGAGCGCGCTCGGCCTCGGCGTTGGGCCGGCCGGTGCGCAGGGCGATCTCTTGCAGCAGTTGCTGCGCGGCGGCCCGCTTGTTGACCGAGCCCTCGTCGTTGGTCTCGTCGCTCACGGTGACCAGCAGCCCGCCCAGCACCTGCTCATAGGCGGCCTGCTGCTCGGCGGCGGTGCGGGTCTGGGCCTTCTCCTGCCCGCGGAACTCGCGGGTCAGGGCGTCGAGGTTGGGTTGCGCGAAGGCACAGGTGGCCATCGCGCTGACCAGGGCCAGAAGGGAGAATCGGCGTTTCATGGTCGGCACTCCTGTCACAGATGCCACGGCGCGCGCATCGGCCGGTACAGCCAACGCTTCAGCTCTTCATCGCCCAGCAACTCACGCTTGGCCGGGTCCCAGCGGAACGAGCGGCCGGTCCAGTGCGCGATGTTGCCCAGGTGGCACATGGTGATGCTGCTGGCGCCGACGCCGGTCCAGCAGATCGGGTTCTCGCGCGTCTTGATGCACTCGACGAAGTTGCCAAAGTGATCGCCGCGGGTGTCGTAGAGATGCGCGTCGTCGGCGCCCAGCGGGTCCTTCAGGATGCTGTCCGGCGTCGAGCGGATCATGCCGCGGTTGACCTCGATCTCGCCCTTGGTGCCGATGAAGCGGACACCGTTGGCCGGGCCCTGGTGGACCACCTTGATGTTGTCGCCGACGGGCGTCTTGGAGTACGTGTAGGTCAGCTTGCCCTCGGGCGAGTCCGCCGGTGCGGTGATGACGTCGGGTCCGCTGCCGTCCATGCCCACGCCCCACTGGCAGATGTCGAAGTGGTGGGCGCCCCAGTCGGTCATCATGCCGCCAGAGTAGTCGCGCACCTGGCGCCAGCCGCCGCCGTAGTTGCCACTGGCGCGTTCCTCGTTGTATGGCATGTACGGCGCCGGTCCGAGCCACATGTCCCAGTCGAGGCCGGCGGGGATGGGCTGCGCCGGATAGAGCCGGTCCATGCTGGGCCCGCCGACGTTGACGTTGACCTGCTTGACCGTGCCGATACGGCCGCTGCGCACATACGAGCAGGCCTTCAGGAACTCGCCGCTGGAGCGCTGCTGGCTGCCCGTCTGGAAGACGCGGCCGTAGCGCTGCGCGGTCTCGTGCATGACCCAGGCTTCGTGCACCGTGAGGCTGAACGGCTTCTGGCAGTAGACGTCCTTGCCGCTCTTCATGGCCCAGCAGGAGATGATCCCATGCCAGTGGTCGGGCGTGGCGATGTGCACCGCGTCGATGTCGTCCCGAGCGATGATCTCGCGGAAATCGTTGTAGGCCGTGATGCCCTGGCCATACTTGCCGGCCAGCCGCCCACGCAGTTCCTCGCGCTTGTTGGCGCGCACATCACAGCAGGCCAGATACTGAATATCGCCGCGGCCCATGAACGAACCAACATCACCCGGCGACTGGTTGCCATAGCCGATGGTGGCGATGGTGATGCGGTTGCTCGGTGCGGGCTTGGCGCCTTGAGCCTTCACCGATCCGGCGATGAGATAGGGAAACAACGCCGCGGCGCCGGTGGCTTTCAGGAAACCACGGCGCGTGGCGGTCTCGCACGCGGACGCGTGCGTCTGGTCACTCATGCTGAGTCCTCCAACGCAACGGCGTCCTATTCGCCGGCGCTGGCGCGAGTCCTTCAGCCGAGCGGAGTTATCTGGTCAGGCCGCTGGCCGGTGACCTGGACTCGACGGTCCGCGTCCAGATAGACGTCGACCTCGCTGCGCACGCCGAAGTCGCCATCGAAATACACGCCGGGCTCCACCGTGAACGCGGTCTCGGCCAGCATCGTGCGCTCGTCGGGCATCTCCACGCCGTCGAGGTGGGCGCCGTTGCCGTGCACGTTGATACCCAGGCTGTGGCCCGTGCGATGCTTGAGCTGGTCCCGGTAGCCGGCCTCGATGAGGATGCGTCGCGCGATATGGTCGAGCTCGGCGCCGCACACCGGTTCGCCGGCCTCCACTCGCGCGATGACCGCGTCGCGCGCGGCGGCGACGGCCGCATAGGCCCGTGCGAAGCGCTCGGGCGGCTCCGCGCCGGTGTAGAACATGCGCGTGTAGTCGGCGTAGACGCAGTCGCCATGGTCCAGCCGGGCGTAGATGTCGAACAGCACCAGCTGGTCAGGCCCGATGGCCGCGCTGCCCGCGGCCTGCGGCAGGTAGTGACAGTCGGCGGTGTTCGGGCCGACCGACACATTCTGACCATCCATGCCGCGCAGGCCGCGCTGCCGCAGGTAGTCGACGATGGCCGAGGAGACCTCCCACTCGGTGAGCGCGCGGCCGGCCGCCAGGGCCGAGCGGATCAGGTCGGCGCCCAGCTCGATGGCCTCACAGACCGCCGCCGAGGCCACCAGATGCGACTGCCACTGCTCGGGGCTCCAGCGCGCCTCGAAATACTGCACCAGATCCGCGCTGGAGACGAGGTCGGCGCCGAGCGAACGCAGCCACTCGACGGTGCCGGCGTCGACCGTACCCACATACGGGTTGAGCCCGCCCGGCGAGTACTCCATGGCCACGCGGCCCAGGACTGGCAGAACCGCGCGCAACTGGGCCTCGACCAGCGCGCGCTCGGGGCAGGCCACCTTGGTTCCGGGCAGCGGATCCAGCACCCAGGGCTCCACGGGCGAGACAATCTTGAGCGGCGCGCCCTCGGCCGGGATCAGGTACCACCAGCGCCGCGCACCGGGCTTGAGGCCCAGCACGCGCAGCGCCACGGGGTTGTTGCCGCGAAAGTCGGTCAACAGCCAGGCCCCGAGGCCCAGCGCGCGGAGTTGTTCTTGCACGTTGGTCAGGTTCACGGCAGCACGCCCTCCAGGTCGGGCTCGCGGCGATCGGCGTGGGCGCGATCGGCCAGTTCCAGCGCACCGGCACACAGCAGCAGCGCCGTGGGCAGCTGCGGCGCATTGAGCAGTTGCGCGGGCAAGGTCTCGCGGGTCAGCGCCGCATTGGCCGGTGTCTCGGGCTGCGTGGCAAGGTCGGCGCCGGCCAGCGCGGTCAGATACGCCCGGTCGGGATTGAGCCGCACCCAGCCCAGCCCGGCGCGGCGCCAACCGTCGTAGGCCGCCCACAGGTGGGGATGGTCGGCCGCCACCTGGCGGTGGTCGACCGCGCTGCCCAGCACCATAGCCAGCAGCGCCGGCCGCGCCGCAACCGCGTCACCAAAGGCCGTGGCGGCATTGCGCTCGGCCCAGAAGGCATCGGCCTCGGCCGGGGACAGCAGCGTGCTGGGCCACGGCTCGCCGCACAGACGGCGCTGCCCGGCGGCCGCCAGCACCACCCGCGGGTAGGCCAGACGGACCGAACCGTCCTCTTGGGGCAGCGACAGCGCGTCGACCGGGTAGTCGTCGGGGCTGGTCCGGCCGTTGCGGTCCTGATCCTGGTAGAAGAAGCCGCGCGCGTTCCAAGCCAGCGTCGATGGGTCCCACAGGCCGGTGCGCACGTCATAGGCCGGGTTCGGCCCCTGGTCGCGGTCGCCCAGCAGGCCCATGGCCGCGGCGTCGCCGATGGGCGTCTCCCAGGTCGCCAGCCAGGCCACGTTGGCACAGCGCTCGGCCCATCGCGCCAGGGCCAGGATGGCGCTGTTGCCACCGTTGTCCAGCGCCAGCAGGCCGACCTGGCGGCCCAGCGGCACGACCGGGCGGGCGATCTGGGCCAGCGAGCGGCCGTCGACCGCCGATTTGAGCCCGGAAGCAAAGGCGATCACTTCGGCCAGCGCGCGCGTGCTCGCCGCGCCGCGCTGGTCGCGGTCGCCGCCCGACTGGGCCTGACCGTCGCCCTCGCCGGTGAAGCAGAAGCGGACTTCCACGCAGCCGTGCACCGCGACGGGCGCCAGCGTGCGGCTCAGGCTGCTGCCTGTCCAGCCGCCAGGCACTACCACCACCACCGGCGCGAGCTCGCCCCAGCGGCCCCGTTCGGGCAGGCAGACGCGCACGGCCACCTGGCCAGGCTGCGCGCCGTCGCTGGCCACGCGCAGATCCACCTCGCGGATGGACGGCGCCACCCACGTGGTTGCGAGGGCCAGCCAGGCGGCGATCAAGGCGCTTCTCCCACGGTCCAGTCGAAGGGCAGCCACTCCACCTGATAGCCGCCGGCGCGGCACCAGGCGCGGTCGGCTTCGGCCGGCGCATAGCGCGCCACAAACCCTGCCGGGCCACCCAACGGCTCCGAGTCGACCGCATACCAACGCAGCACCTGCGACAGCGCCAGGCGGCGGCCGGTGCGGTCGATGCGCAGCCAGCCTGGCAGCGCCAGGGCCCGCGCCGCCTGATCGTCGAGCTGCTTGTCGAGCGTTGCGGGCTGGTAGGCTTCGGCGCGCCACGGCGCGCCGCCCCGCGGGCCGGGGCACAGCGCGGTGTCGACCCGCGGATCGCCCAGCGGGCGCAGCAACTGCTCCACCAACTCATCGAGCGTGCGCGACCGTCCGCTGAGCACATGCGTGGCGCGGCTGTGGAAGCCGTCGATATCGGTCACCTTGGCCACCGGCCAATGGTCGCACAGCTCCTCGAGCACAAACGTCGTGTAGGCATTCAGGTAGTGCGCCAGCCGCACCGCGGCCATGGCAGCCACCTGCGCGCGCTCATCGCCGGCGGCCTCCGCGGCCAGCGGCTCCGGCGCCTTGGCCCACAGCGCCAACGTGGCGGCCAGGCGCGGATCGGCCTTGACACCGGCCAGGTCGCAGCGGCCGGCGCGAACGTGGTCCCGGAGCAGGCCGTCGAGCGTGTCGGCGGCGGTGGGCTCGGCGGCAGCGACGCTGGCGCCCAGCAGGCATAGCAGCAAGGTCATCAGCCACCATGCGCCAGAAACGGTGTCAGGGACCGTTTCGGCGCGCCGAAACGGTCCCTGACACCGTTTCTGGGGTCGGGCATCGTCACGCATACACTCGCACCTCATAGACCCGCGCACGGTGGCGAGGGTCCCAGACACCCATGATACTCAGTCGCAGGCCCGTCGCGGTAACCGGATCGAAGGTATGCACGCGATGGCGCTGGTAGTTGCCCGAGATGTCGGCCAGTAGCGTCCAGCCCTCGGTGCCACGTGCTTCGAGCCGATAGTAGGCCGCGCAGCGCCGGGGTACGCGCTCGTCGCTGTTGATCGGCGTGTCGGCATAGGAGCGGTCGAGAGTGTCGAAGGTCAACTGCACCGTGGAGAAGGTGGTCGGCTCAGGGAAGGTCAGTGTCAGGCTCTGGGGCAGGTCCAGCTCGGGATCGGAGATCCAGGCGTGGACCGGGTTGGTGGCGAAGCGGCGGTTGTGTCCGTCGATGACGTTGTCGGCCTCGCCGCAGCGGGGCGCGGGCGCCAGCCGGAAGGCGTGGCAGTTGGCGGCCACCCGGTACTCAGACCCGTCGATCGGCTGCCATAGCCGCAGCGCGAAGTCGTACTCGTGGTTGTCGACGGCCAGTTCCATGCCCGGGCAGCCACCCAGCAGCAGCACATAGCGTGGCTCGTCGCTGGTCGCATCCACGGGCAACATGCGCAGCGGCCGGGGCAGGCGGAAGCGCACCCAGCCCTGGTAGCTCGGCGGCACCTCGGCGTTGGCGCGGGCCACGGTGTCGAAGCGGTCCTGGCGGTGGTCGGCGCCCCACTCCATGCGCAGCGGCGCGCCGCGGATATGGCGGTGGCGCAGGTTCTCCGCCTCCTCTTTCCAGGGCCGCGGGGGTTCGTAAGCGGCGATGCTCAGCGTCAGGCCCTGCTGGCGCTCGGCGGTGTTGCGCACATAGAACTCGACCTGCTCGAGCCGCTCGGGCCAGTGCCAGAGCTCCACGCCGCGCGGCAGATCGAGTGGCATGAAGTCGGCCACGCGCGTGGCGCCATGGCGCATCTCGCTGGTGGCGGTGACGCGCGCGCCGCGGGCCAGGTCGGCCGGGTCGTCGTTGACCGCGCCGGGCCAACTCGCATCCTGACGCAGCAGCCGCGCGCGCAGCTCGGCCAGATGGTCGGCGCCCACCGCCCGCGCGCTGCAGTCGTGCTCCGCGGCCAGCGCGGCGGCGGTGCCGACGGCCTGGCCGATGCCGGCCAGGGTCCGCTGCAAGCGCACGGTGCCCAGCGCCAGATGGCTGCAACTGACCAGCCGGCCGGCCAACCACAGGTTGTCGAAGCTCACCGAATAGGCCGCCGAATAGGGGAAGGTCCACAGCGGCGGGATGCTGTGGAAGACCACGCGCGCGCCGTTGCCGACCGGCTCGTGGATGTCGACGCCGTAGCCACCGTAGGCCACGGCATCGTCGAAGACGCGGCCCGACTCCACGTCGGTCTGAGTGACCACGGTGTCGCCGACGAAGCGGCGGCTCTCGCGCCGGCCGGTCTTGGGGCTCACCCAGACCAGCTCCCAGTTGCGGCTCTCGGCGGGATAGCTGTAGCTCTTGATGTTGTCCCACCAGCAGAAGAGCTGGTAGAGCAGTTCCTCGCGGATGCTGGCCTCGTCGGCAATGACGTCGCGGTTGCCGCCCGATTCGGTGACCCACAGGAAGCAACTCTCGGCGTCGGCGTTCCACATGCCGGGGCCGGTGAGAGGCACCACGGGGCCGGCCTCGTCGCGCCGGCGCCGGTAGGCGGGCGGCAGCAGGAACTCCACGGCCTCGCGCCGCCGCACGACCAGCGCGGTCAGGCTGCTGCCCATGGCCTGGTCGGTGGCCTCGGCCGGCGCGGAGCGCTCGCCGAACGTGGCCCGCGCCTCCACACCGCGCATGAACGCCGCGCCGGCCGACGCCGCCACGGCGCCGTCACCGCTGGCCTCGACCAGCCCGAGGCGCGTGTCGAACAGCTTGGTGGTGAAAGTGTCCAGGTCGTCGACGACCACACCGGTGATGCGCCGGCCGTCGGTCTCGGCCTGGCGGCCGATGTGTCGCCGGAAGACGCGCACGCCCGCTGTCGCGAGCTTCTCGGCCAGGACCAGCTCCCATTGGTGGCTGATGTTGTAGTGGTGGCCGCTGGTGCGGGTCTTGGCCGCCAGATAGGCCGCCTCAAGCTCCAACTCCTCGATCAGACCGGTCTCGCCGGCGTAGGGATGGAACGAATGGGCGCCGGACACGTGCACCCCCAGCAACGGCCCGCCATTGCCGCCCAGGCAGCTCTCCATCTCGCAGAGCGCCACGTCGAGCCCGTTGCGCGCGGCGGCCAGCGCGGCGCAGACGCCCGCCATGCCGCCGCCCAGCACCAACAAGTCGCACGGCACGTGCGCATCGATGGGTCTGCTGATGCGGGTCTTGCCCCTGGGCGCGCGCTTGGTGGCCACGATGACGCCTCCCCGGCCCATGGTTCGCGGCACAGCGGCCGCCACCTCGTCCAGGCGGCCTCAGATTTGGCGCAACGGCACCCGCTGGCTGACGCAGGCGCAGCCGGTCAGGATGCCGGCCACCAGCCACTGGTCGTCGGGCTCGGGCCGCAACTCCACGGTGAACCGGCCGTCGCCGTCGGTCTCGGCCACCGCGTCGTTGACGAACACCGTCGCCCGTCGCGGGCCGAGGCCCGTGACGACCAGCACGTCATCGCCCGTCGGCCAGGTCAGGCCGTCTGGACCACAGTCGAGAGTCACGCTCATGCGGTTGGCTCACTCAAACGCACGCTGGCCCGGCAGCGGCAGCCATTGCGGCGACCGGCCGGGCAGCCACACGCTGTCACCGCCATCGGTGGCGGCTACCCACAGCTCATTGTCGGGCCAAACCGCCACCACGTAACGGCCATCGGGCGAAACCGTCAGCGGGCCGCGCACCCGCCACCGCGTGGCCGCCACGACGCTCGTCCGGCCGTCGCGCGGGTCGACTGACAGCAGCCGCGAGCCCTCGCCGTCGTGCCCCAGCACAGCCAGCCGCCCGTCGGGCAGGGCCGCCAGCGCATCAGCCTCCAGCGGCAGCGCCACCGTCCGCGCCGCATCGCCGCCCAGCGCCCGCAGACGGAGTTCGCCCGACATCGCCGACGGCAGCCAGGCCACATGGCTGCCCGTCGCCGCCAGGTCCGTGGCCGCCAGCGGCTCGACCACCACGTCGCGCGCCTCGCCCACTACGGCATAGGCCGCCTCGCTGGGCCGCGCCAGCACCCGCTGGCCCGCCGCGATCCAGACCGCTTGGCAACCTGGGCGATCGGCGGTCAGCAAGGCCGCCCCGTCGCCGCGCCACGCCACGGGATAGCCCGTGCCGTACACTTCGGCCCGGCCGCCCTCGGTCTCGACCAGCACCACGCGACCGTCACGCCGAGCCGCCAGGCGCTGGCCGTCAAGCGCCCACACGACGTCGTTCAGCCGGCCCACCTGTCGCACCAGCCGCGGCTGATCGAGCCCCAACAACAGCCCTTCCTCCGCCGCCGCGACCGTCAGTCTGGCATCAACCCACCATTGGCCCGCGCCAGGCGCCACCAGCCGCGACTCGCCGGGCCGCACCAGCCGCAGCCCGTCGGCTGCCGCGATGGCCAACTGGCGCGCGCTGCCGGCCAACGGCGTGCCCTCCGCCACCTGCCGCGGCGTCTTCCAGCCGGCGCGCCACAACCCGGTCTTGCCGCCCAGGTCCAGTGCCAGCAGGTTGGCGTCCTCGGCGGCCACCTGGTCCAGCAGGCGGCGCACCACGCTGGCCTCGGTGATTAGCGCGCTATGGTCCAGTCCCCGCGCGATGAGCGTGGCCAGGCCCGGCCGCGGCGACCGCGCCTGCGCCGGCGAGTCCACCGACGACAGCGTCAGCGGCGTGCCTGGCGCCAGCCACAGCGCCGAGTCGAGGGGGACAATGCCGTCGCTCACGGTGTACGCCGCCAACGCCGCGCCATCAGCGGCGCGCAGCCCGTGGGCCAGCAGCGCCGCGCCGGCCTCGAGCTCGCGCCCGCCGCGCAGTTGCCCGCCCAGCTTCCACAGCCCGAGCTCGCCGACCGTGGGCAGATACGCGGCCAGCAGCCGGTAGCGCCGCAGCCACTCGTCGCGGTCGGGGTGGCGCGCGAAGCGGCGGTTGGCTTCGGCCAGCCAGCGGCCCTCGCCGAGCCAGACGTCCGGCGGCATGAGCCCGTCGTAGTTGTCCCAGCCCAGGTCGCGGCCACCCTCGCTGCGCAGCGCACGGAAGATGTCGACCCGGTAGAGCAGTTCAGCCAGGCCGGTAGGCACGATGCTGAGCCAGCCCGAGTACTTGCTGCTGTGCGTCAGCCAGCCCAGATTGGCCGCCGGCGTACCGTGGTGCGGCGTGCCCACGGTGTAGACCGCCGCGATGCGGTCCAGCGCGCCGGCACCCGACTCGGCCCATTCACGCGCCACCAGCCCGCCCATGCTGTGGCCGACCAGCACCACCGGGCGCCCGGCCAACTCAGCCTGCGCGGCCAGCTCGTCGCTGAGCTGCTCGGCGTTGGCGCGCACTGGCCGGCGCCAGTCATAGGCGAAGCGGTAGAGCCGGCAGCGGCGCGCGAAGGTGGGATGCTCGGCCGCGGCCCGCGCCAGCGCCTGCCACACCGAGGCGTCGGCGTTCCAGCCGTGAAGCAGCACCACCGGCTGCCGTGAGCCCAGGGGCAGACCATCCTCGGGCACCAGCCGCGCGCTCGCCGCGCTCAGCGCCAGCAGCAGCCCACCGATTCTACACAACAGAAGTCGCATGTCCGAGAGCTTATCATGCCAACGGGGGCCGGGCGACCGGTCCGGCTGGTCCGGCGGATTGAGGCTGTGTAACCCCGTCGAAGGACCCGAGCCCTCGTCGCCGAACCCCATCACCATGTACGACGAACTCTCCGCCATCTACGATCGCTTCATCGACTGGCCAGCGCGCCTCGCTCGCGAGCTGCCGCCGCTGCTGGCCTGGCTGGGCGAGGCACGCGCCGTGGCCGACGTGGCCTGCGGCACGGGCGGGCACAGCCTGGCCCTGGCCCAGCACGGCTACACCGTGACCGGCTTCGACATCAGCGGCTCGGCCCTGGACAGCGCGCGCGCCCGAGCCGCCGAGACCGGCTCCCGCGCGGAGTTCGTCAAGGCCGGCTACGGCGAGCTGGCCGCCAGCGGGCGCGGCCCGTTCGACGCGGTCATTTCGCTGGGCAACTCGCTGCCCCACGTCACCGACCAGCCCAGCCTGCACGCCGCCTTCAGCGATTTCGGCAAGGCCTTGCGACCGGGCGGTCGACTGCTGCTGGGCATGCGCAACCTGCCCCGCGCCATCGCCCACGGCGAGCGCTGGCTGCCGCCCAAGGGCTGCCTCGATCCCGACGGCACCGAATGGCTGTTCGACCGCTTCTACGACTGGCGATCGCACGGCCTGGTCGACTTCAACTTCGTCGTCTACCGCCGAGCCGAAGCGGCTCAGCCGTGGCAGCGAGAGGTCCATACGACGCGCTTGCGCGCCTGGCCGCTGTCCGTCCTGACCGACCTGCTCGACGGCTGGCACGATGTCGCTCTGCTGGCCAATCTGGCCGGCCAGCCCTTTGACCCCGCTGGCAGCGGCGACCTGATCATCTCCGCGCGGCGGCCCTGACTCGCTATACTCATGCCCGAGGAGCCCTTCGATGTCGCATCGTTACCTGCCGCTCGCCCCCCGCTGCCCGCACATGCTCCACGGTGGTGACTACAACCCCGACCAGTGGCCGCCCGAGGTGTGGGACGAGGACATGCGCCTCATGAACCTGGCCGGCTGCAACGCCATGTCGGTCGGCATCTTCGCCTGGGCCCGGCTGGAACCCGCCGAGGGCCAGTACGACTTCGGCTGGCTCGATACCATCATGGACAAGCTGGCCGACAACAACGCCGTCGCCGTGCTGGCCACGCCCAGCGGCGCGCGACCGGCCTGGATGTCGGCGGCCTACCCCGAAGTGCTGCGCTGCGGGCCCAACCGCGTGCGCAATCTGCATGGCGCGCGGCACAATCACTGCTACACCTCGCCGGTCTACCGCCAGAAGACCGCCGCGATCAACCGCCTGCTGGCCGAGCGCTATGCCAAGCATCCGGCGCTGGCCGTGTGGCACATCTCCAACGAGTATGGCGGCGCCTGCTACTGCCCGCTGTGCGAGGCGGCCTTCCGCGAGTGGCTCAAAGCGCGCTACGGCTCGCTCGATGCGCTCAACGCCGCCTGGTGGACCTCGTTCTGGGCGCATACCTACACCGACTGGTCGCAGGTGGAAGCACCCGCGCCGCACGGTGAAGGCTCGGTGCATGGGCTCAACCTGGACTGGAAGCGCTTCGTCACCGACCAGACGCTCGACTTCTATCGCCACGAAATCGCCCCGTTGCGCGAGCTGACGCCCGATCTGCCCATCACCACCAACTTCATGGGCACCTACCCGGGCCTCAACTACTGGAAGTTCGTGGGCGACCTGGACGTCGTCTCGTGGGACAACTACCCTTCCTGGCACTCTGGCCAGTCGGACGCCGAGACCGCCGTCGGCGTGTCCATGGTCAACGATATCTACCGCGCCATGAAAGGCGGCCGGCCCTGGATGCTCATGGAGTCCACGCCGTCCATGACCAACTGGCAGCAAGTCTGCAAGCTCAAGCGGCCCGGGATGCACCTGCTGGCCAGCCTGCAGGCCGTCGCTCACGGCTCGGATACGGTGCAGTACTTCCAGTGGCGCAAGAGCCGCGGCTCCTCGGAGAAGTTCCACGGCGCCGTGGTCGACCATGTCGGCCATGAGCATACCCGCGTGTTCAGCGACGTGGCCCAGGTCGGCGCCGCGCTGGCCCGGCTCGACGATGTGGTCGGCACCACCTGCCTGCCCGACGTGGCGCTCATCTACGACTGGGAGAACGAGTGGGCCATGGCCGACGCCCAGGGCCCGCGCCAGCAGAAGGGCTATCACGGCGCCGTGCTCGACCACTACCGCCCCTTCTGGCAGGCCGGCATCCCCGTCGACGTCATCGATTCCGTGCAGGACTACAGCCGCTACCGGCTGCTCATCGCGCCGATGCTGTACATGCTGCGGCCCGGCGTGGCCGAGCGCATGCAGGCCTTCGTCGAGGCCGGCGGCACGCTGGTCACCACCTACCACAGCGGCATCGTCAACGAGAGCGACCTGTGCTTCCTGACCGGCTGGCCGGGGCCGCTGCGAGGGCTCCTGGGCATCTGGAACGAGGAGATCGACGCGCTCTACGAGGGGCAGACGCAGACCATCGCGCCGTCCAACGACTTTTGCGGACTGTCGGGCAGCTACCAGGCGCGTGACCTCTGCGCGCTGATCTGGGCCGAGACCGCGCAGGTCCTGGCCACCTACGAGACCGACTTCTACGCCGGCAACCCCGCGGTCACCGTCAATCACATTGGCGCCGGCCGTGCCTACTACGTCGCGCCGCGCATGGACCAGCGCTTCCAGTCCGACTTCCTGCTGCAGCTTGCCGCTGATCTGGGCATCGAGCGCGTGCTGCCGGGCCAGCTGCCCGACGGCGTCACCGCTCAGCTGCGCACCGATGGTGAACGCGAGTTTGTCTTCGTCCTCAACTTCACCACCGAAGCCCAACGCGTCGAGATCGGCGAAGGCTGGACCAACCTGCTCACCGGCGAGGCGTGTTCCACCGCCCTCCGCCTCGATGGCTACGGCGTGGCGGTGCTGGCCAGCTCTTAGCGGCAGAAGATCCACAGATGACGCAGATGACACAGAGAGGCGCATCCGTCCATCTGTGTAATCTGTGTCATCTGTGGATCAATACACCCAAGGGGAGAAGCCATGCTGGCGCGTGTGGAATCGGTCGCTTTGGTGGGGATCGACGCGGTACCCGTGCTCGTGGAAGCCGACGCCAACCCCGCCGCTGAACGCAAGACGCTGGTCGTCGGCCTGCCCGACGCCGAGGTCAAGGAAGCTCAGGAACGCGTCTGGGTGGCCATTCGTAACAGCGGCTTCCACCCGCATACCGGCCGCATGACCATCAGCCTGGCACCGTCGGACCTGCGCAAGCAGGGGAGCCACTTCGACCTGCCCATGGCGCTGGCCCACCTGGCCTCCACCGGACAGGTCGAGCGCCAGGACCTGTCCGACTTCTGCGTGCTCGGCGAACTGGGCCTCGATGGCGGGCTGCATCCGGTGCCCGGCGTGCTCTCCGCCGCCATCGGCGCGCGCGACAGCGGCAAGCGCGCCCTGTTCGTGCCCGCCGAGAACGGACCCGAGGCCGCCGTGGTCGACGGGCTGCGCGTGTATGGCATCAGCTCGCTGGCCGAGGTGGTCGAGTTCTTCAACGGCCAACGCGACCTGGAGCCGCTGCCGCACCACCTCGACGGCCTCGACCTGGACGCTCCCGAGTACGAAGTCGACTTCGCCGACGTCAAGGGCCAGGATCATGTCAAACGTGCTTTAGAAGTGGCCGCCGCCGGTGGGCACAACCTGCTGCTCATCGGCCCGCCGGGCGCCGGCAAGACCATGCTGGCGCGCCGCCTGCCGACCATTCTGCCGCCGCTGAGCCAGGCGGAGGCCTTGGAGACCAGCCGCATCTACTCGGTGGCCGGCATGATCCCTTCAGGCCGTTCGCTGCTTGTGGCGCGGCCCTTCCGCTGCCCGCATCACACCATCTCCAACGCGGGCCTGGTGGGCGGTGGCGCGCCGCCGCGGCCGGGCGAGGTCAGCCTGGCCCACCACGGCGTGCTGTTCCTCGATGAGTTGCTGGAGTTCCCGCGCACGGTGCTGGAAGTGCTGCGCCAGCCGCTGGAAGACGGCCACGTGACCATCGCCCGCGCCTCGGGCACAGTGCAATTCCCCTCCAGCGTGATGCTGGTGGCGGCCATGAACCCCTCGCCGTCGGGCGATTTCCTCGACCCCGTGCGCGCCACCCGCGCCCAGATCACCGCCCAGGAGCGCTACCTGGCCCGCCTCTCCGGCCCGCTGCTCGACCGCATCGACATGCACATCGAAGTGCCGCCGCTGACCAAGGACGAACTGGTCGGCAAGCCCCGCGGCGAAGCCTCCGCCGCCATCCGCGTGCGCGTGCAGATGTCGCGCGACCGCCAGGCGGCGCGCTTCAAAGGGACCCGCATCCACTGCAACGCCGAGATGAGCAGCCGCCTGCTGCGCAAGCACTGCGTACTCGGCGTGGATGGGCAGGCGCTGCTGCAACGGGCGGTGGACCAGCTGGGGCTGTCGGCTCGGGCGTATGATCGTATTCTAAAGCTCGCTAGGACCATTGCGGACCTGGATGGGCAGGATGAGATCCGGGTGCCGCATGTGGCGGAGGCTATTCAGTACCGGTCGTTGGATCGGAAGTTGTGGAGGGGGTGATGAAGCTACAGAGGCCGAGCCTTCGGAAGCTTGCGGACATGATATGCGGCAACGGCGAAGGCACGCCATTCCCCTATCGCACGTCGTCCCAGCTCACGGTCTTCTTCACTGACTGCGATCTAGACATGGTGCATGACGGTTCGACGAGAGCCGGGTGGGTGCTTGACCAACTCCTGGCGTTGAACGCTAGCGGTTCGGATCGAGACCCTCTGCCTGCACCCGCGTTGCGACGCGTAATCGAGCACCTGATGTCTCCGCTGCAATGGAGCAGCCAGGAGAGTGAGCGAAGGCCGGAGGCCATCAAGGCAGTACAAGAGTTGCTGGTGAAACACGGTCTGGCGGTCAGCGACGACCCGGCTACGGGCGAGCCCTTGCTCCTTTCGACCTCCAGTGCGGCTTGCGCGACAGCCGCGGGCGGCCGAGCCGCCCCGCGCCATCTCATCTGCCGGCCAACGGCCTTCGCCGCGCCAGAACACGACGTAGTGAGCGCCGACTTGGTCACTGTCATGATGCCTTTCGGCCAGGGGTTCGACGCAGTCTACGAAACCATCAGGAGTGCTTGCTCAGATGCAGGATTTGACTGCAAGCGTGCTGATGATGTTTGGCAGAGCGAGAGCATCCTCCAGGACGTGTTCGATCTGATCTTAAGTGCGGCCGTCGTCGTCGTGGACTGGACTGGCAGAAACCCGAATGTCATGTACGAGACCGGTATTGCGCACACCATCGGCAAGGCTGTCGTGCCGATCGCCCAGCACCCAAGCGACGCTCCGACCGACCTGTCAAACCACCGCTACTTGCGCTACCTGAGCAATCAGGAGGGCCTCGCCAACCTGCGACAGAGGTTGGCAGCTCGGCTGGCCACACTACGCGGTGACGCTTAGGAGGGGCGGTCCGCACGGGCATCAATGGCAGCAACGGTAGCACAATGGGACGCAACCCTTTCCAGGAGCCTGTGGGCCACCCCGCCGCCCTCAGGCGGCAACCGTTGGTCGCGTATGGTACCCGGCGGCGTACGGCCGATCCGCCGGCTTCGCCGTCGTTGCGGGCGTGGACGCCCGCGCTCCCAGGGTCCTCGCCCCCTCACCCCCGCTCACCCGAACACCCGAACACCCGCCGCACCTGCCCCGATCCCAGCAGCGATCGGTGCAGTTTGTAGGCGTCATGCTCGAACTGGTAGCGGCCAGCCACGACCGCCGGGCTAACCCGCCAGGCGCGAGCCCGGTCCGTGATCGCCTGGCGCGCCGGCACGCCTCCACGGACGAAGTCATCCCACTCGGCGGCGGGGATCATCGCATCCCGAGCGGCCTGGTCAGCCTCAGCCTCCAGGTCGTTGCTCTGCTCGGCGTCCAGATCGTCGATGAAGCCGGCCGGCTCGGGTTTGTTCAGGTGCAGCACCAAATGCGCCAGCTCGTGGCAGAGCGTGAACCAGAACGAGTCGAGCCGGTCGTGGCGCAGGGTCAGCGCAACGATGACAGGCAGGCCGTCGACACGCAGCGCGGCGCCGTCGATGTGGGTCCTGGGCAGGTGTGGCTCCACAACGAAGCAGATGCCGTTTGCGGCGAGCAGATGGCCAGCCACCCGCGCGCCATCGGGTAGCTGGCTGAGGTGGGCGACCTCGGTCAAGAAGGTGCGGTCGAGAGTGCCCTGGTCGCGGGCCGCCACGTTCATGTCGCGCGCACGCCGCACCACACGCGCACGCCAGGCCCACAACGCGCAGTCATCGGCGGCCGAGCCCGCACGGACCTTTTGACGTGCGAGCATGGCCTGCGGCCGGAGCGGGCCGGCGGCGGAGAGCATCGGCCAGAGCAGCTCCTCGGCTCGCTCTTTGAGGTCGCCAAGGCTCGTGGCCAGACCCTCGAACCATCCACGCTTGTACATCTCGGCCAGCGGGAAGGCGGACCAGTCATCGACCGGGCACTCGGACAGCGCGGCGCCAGGCTCGGCGAGCAGCACCTCGGCCGGGATGCCCAGGCCCCGGTGCAGCCGACGGATCATGCTCAGGCTGAGCGTTCGCTTGCGGCTGAGCACCTCGGAGACCCGGCTCTTGCCGCCCAGGAACGGCTCCAGGTCAGCGCGCGTGAGTCCCTGCTGCTCCATGCGGAAAACGATGGCATCCACCGGATCCGGTAGCGGAATGGGGTAGTGCTCCTCCTCCCAGTCCCGAACCAGCTTCGACCACAGCTCCAGGGCGTCAGCCTCGGGCGTGCCGTCTTCGGCGCTCAGCAGGCTTGAGATGATCGCCAGAGCCTGCTCGTACTCAGCTTCTGTCTTGAGGACTTTGGGGCTCATCAGATCGTCTCCGCGTCGATTGCGTCGTACTCGGCGTGCGTGCCAATGAACCGCACATAGACCCGCTGGCCACGGTAGCAGACGTGGACCACCAGCCGGAACCGGTTGCCGCGGATGTTGAACACGACACGGTTGCTGCCAATGATGCTCGCCGTGGCGTACTGCGCCTTGATGTCTTGCGGCGTCGCCCACGCGGCCTGCTCAGCTTCACGAAACCATGCGGCCAGATGCGGCTCGGCCTCGGGCCAGCGCGCCCAGAACTCGACCAGCGTCTTCCGTGCTATGACATGCACTAGCTTACTCCGGTTCCCACTCCAGAGCAATCCCCAGAGTTCCCAATTTGGTAACCAGAGCGCCCTACCCCCGCTCGCGCAGCAACCTCTCCACATCCCACGCCGGCACCCACCCCAGCAGCCGCTCCGCCTTGCGGATGTCGAAGAACGACCCGCGCGGCCGCTCGGCGAAGTAGTGCTGGTCCACGCGCACGGCGTCGCCCCAGTTGCGCTCGATCAGGTCCAGCGTGTCGACCGTGCCGTAATGCTCGCGCGCGGTGAGGTAGAAGGTCTCGCTGCCGCCCTCGCCGGGGTCGAAGTCGAGCGCGGCCAGCACCGCCGAGGCCACGTCCTCCACATCGATCCAGGCGTAGAGCGTGCCCAACGCATCACGCACCGGCGCGCCGCGCAGACTGCCCAGGAAGCCTTCGTACAGCGCCTCGAACGTGACGAAGGCGTAGCGCAGGCAGACCGTGCGCAGGCCGTGCTCGCGGCTGAAGCCCTGGCAGAGCTGGTCGCCGAAGGCTTTGGTGAAGCTGTAGACCTCCGTCGGCAGGCTGCGGTGCTGCTCGTCGATGGGCAGGTAGTCGGGCTGGTACCACTTGTCGTGGATGCCCCAGCCGCTGGCCGACTCGCTGCTGCCAAAGATCCGACCCGGCCAGCCCAAGGGATGCGGCACGGTATCCACCACCACCACCTCGTGTTCGGGCTCCAGCCAGGCCAGCACGCGCCGGCCGATGTTGCCCCAACCACCCGTGAGCAGCACTTTCATGATCCGTCTCCCTTGCGCGCACGAGCTATTGGGCGGCACGGAACCGGTTCCTCCCCACGACCGCCATAGGCACGCGCCCACGAATGCCGTACCATAGGGCCAGCGGCGAGCCAGCGAAACCCCGCCGCCATGGAACCACCTATGCGAACATCCTTCACGACCCAGGACTCCCTTTCACGACGCCAGTTGATCGCCGGCGGCACCGCGGCTGTGGCGGCCGCACTGGTCCTGCCGCGGCTGGCGGGCGCCGCGGAGGCCAAGCCGAATTCGGTCTTCGACGGCGTGCGCATCGGCGCCACCACCTACAGCTACCGCGGGTATGCCACCAGCGCCGAGGACACCCTCAAGGCGTTGCTGGGCAGCGGCCTGAGCGAATGTGAGCTGAAGGCCGAGCCGATCCAGGCGTTCACCGGCATCGGCGCGAAGAACCCCACCGACGCCCAGCGCGAGGAGCAACTGGCCAAGTGCCGCGAACTGCGCCGGATGTACAACGACGCAGGCGTCACCATCCACCTGCACAAGCTGGGCTTCGGCTCGAGCGATGAGCAGATCGAGTTCAGCTTCATGGTCGCCGAGGCGCTGGGCTGCGTGGGCATCACCATGGAGCGCAACGACGCCGCGGCCAAGAAGCTGGCCCCGTTCGCCGCCAAGCACAAGATCTGGGTGGGCATGCACAACCACACCGGCAACTGCCCGGCCCTGGACAAGCCCGACCCGATCCTCGAGGCCGGCGAGTACATCGGCTTCAACTTCGACGTGGGCCATTATGTCGCGGGCACCAAGGGCCTGTCGCCGGTCCCGGTCATCGAGAAGTACCACGACCGCATGGTCAGCCTGCACATCAAGGACCGCACCGGCGACGGCAAGAACCTGGCCTTCGGCCAGGGCACCACGCCGCTCAAGGAGATCCTACAGCTCATCCGCCGGGAGAAGTGGGCCTTCCCCTGCGACATCGAGCTGGAGTATGCCGTGCCCAAGGACTCCGACCCGGTCAAGGAAGTGGCCCGGAGCGTGCAGTACTGCAAGGCCGCGCTGGCCTGAGTTGCGCCGATGAACGCACGCGGCCCTGGGCACTGAGGTGGCCGGGCCGCGTTGCTGTTTCTGGCGCCCGCCGCCTACTTCATCTGCCAGTGCAGGAACGGCTGGTCATAGCCCGGCTTCACGTCCGGCATGGGCGTGGCATTGGCCACCCACAGCTCCAGGCTCGTCACGTCGAAGTGCACCGCGTGCAGGTTGCCTGTGCGGAGGCCCTTCATCACGTCTTCCATGCCCACCTTCGGGCTGATCTGCCCCTGCTTGGCCGAGAGGACGTCGTAGACCTTCTGGTTCCACTTGCTGTCGGTGCCCATGCTCCAGAAGACGGTGTTGGGCAGGCTCAGTTCGCCGTGGTCGGCCGGGCCGTAGACCTCGCAAAAGTCCTTGCTCGTGCGCAGGGCTTGCGCGGCAGGCGCCTGGGCGGCGGCTGCCTTGGCGTCGCCGATCAGGTAGAGGTACGAGCTGGTGCGGTGCGCCGCCTTGAAGATGTCCACCGCACTCGTCAGGTCGCCGGCGTCTTCCAGCACGCGGCGCATGAGAAACGGCATGGGTTCACCGGCCAGCGTCTCGTGATCCTCGCCGAAGCTGTCGCCGATCTCGCTGAGCGCGAGGTGCTGGTCGCTCATGCCGGTGACCACGCCGGCGAAGCCCAGCCAGCCGACGTTGACGAAGCGGTGGCGGCCCGTCGGCTCGTAGACGATGAGCGCCGCGTAGTCCTGCAGGCCGGCCAGCGTGGCGTAGTCAAGGGCGCGGATCTGGTGCAGGTGGCCGTCGGCCGTGGCCTTGCCCCAGGCGGCGAAGAAGGTGCAGTGGTACTCGCTCAGATCGGGCACCGCCGCGCCGCGATGCACATCGCGAACGTCCACGCCGGCACCGTCGGCCAGCCCCTTCATCTCCTCCATGTAGCGGGGCGCCACGAACGGCTCCATCTGCGCCCAGGCCTCATCCACCTTGGCCGGGCCGCCCAGGATCACAGTGGCCAGGGCGTTCAGCTTGGCATAGAGCTTGCGCACACGCTCGGCGCAGAGCTTGCCGTGGGCGTAACCCATCTCATACGGTGTGCCCCACACGCGCAGCACCGGCAGCGCGCCAGCGCCCTCGCCCAGGGTGGTGAGCTGGCCATGGACCGGCGGCTCCTCGGCGCGCGCCGGACGAGGCGCGACGATAGAGAGCAGGGCCACCACGGCCACGAGGCAACGGACGGACTTCCACCTGGGCATGGCGTTCTCCGGTACAGCGCGATGGCGGCCAGTTCACCGGACCGTGTGCCGCTCCTCCTGACCAGCGACCGCGGCGGCTCGCCACGTAACCGCGATGACACGCTGGGCGCCGCGGCATTGCTGCGGACGCAGGGCCGCACGCCGATAACCACGATGTCGCCGCACCCGGCGCGCGACGCAATGGAGGCGTGCAGATGCGACGTCGCGGCTTCACCCTGATCGAGTTGCTGGTGGTGATCGCCATCATCGCCATCCTGGCGGCGATCCTCTTTCCGGTCTTCAGCAAGGCTCGAGAGAAAGCGCGGCAGTCGAGTTGCGCCTCCAACCTGAAGCAGATCGGCGTGGCCTCGCTGCAGTACAGCCAGGACTACGACGAGATGTTTGTGCCCACCTACACCTATCCGCTGCCGGTGATCCCCACCAGCTACTTCAACTTCGTGATGTGGTCCGACCTGGTGCAGCCGTACCTGAAGAGCAGCCAGGTCATCCTCTGCCCGAGTGACACCGGGACGCCGACGGTGCCCGGCCTGGCCAGCTACGGCTTCAACTGCTGTGGCGGCACGGGCTGGAACGGCTCGTGTGCCGGCATGACGGGCACGGGCCCGCACTATGTGATGCAGACGCGCTCGCTGGCCGCCTGCGTAGCGCCGGCACAGACCATCTCCGCCGTGGAGTGCAGCCGCTGGTGGAACATCGCCACAGTCAGCCCGTGGATGGACAGCGGCATCTACGGCATCCATCGGCACAACGGCATGCAGAATGTCCTCTACTGCGATGGGCACGTCAGAGCCAGCGGCCCAGGCGGCACCAACCCTACCCAGTACACCGTGGAACAGGCGCCAGCGCCCGCGGGCTGGGCCGCACCGGCAGGCAGTGGCTGGTAGGCGCCCGCCGGCGCTCGCTCGTCGCTTGCCGACCACGCCAACACCGGGCACAATAGGCCACCAGCCCGGCCGTCGACACACCGATGGCCGAGCGAGAGGAACGGCGAGTGGGCGGTACCAAGGCCAGACTCATCCAGATTTCGGGAGCCTCCACGGCCAAGCCGCGGGGCCATGTCGTCTTCGTCCACGGGCTCTGCGGCAGCAGCCACTCGTGGTGGTCGGCACGCGGCTCGGAGCTGCACGAGTCGTGGCCCGGCTGGTTGTCCACCGACATCGCCGACCTGGGCGTGTGGGTAGCCGACTACCCCGCCTCGCCGCTGTGGTGGGTGCGCGCGCCGGGCATCCGCCTGGAGCACCGCGCGGCGACCATTCTGCAACTGGTGGCCGCCAGGGACCTGGGCTCGGCGCCGCTGGTGTTCATCTGCCATAGTCTGGGCGGGCTGGTGGTCAAGAAGGCCATGCAACTGGCCACGACCTCGACCAACCCCGCCGCGGGCGCCATCGCCGCAGCCACCCGCGGGGTGGTGTTCCTGGGCACGCCGCACCTGGGCTCCGACTGGGCCGAGCTGACCAAGAGCCAGATGGGCCGGCTGGTTGGCAGCGACGCGGTGGTCGACCTGCGCACCGACAACGAGGAACTGGCCAAGCTGCACGCCTGGTACTCCGAGTTTTCCGGCTCGCGCGGCATCCGCCACCTGGTGGCCTATGAGGTCAAGCCGATCAAGCTGCTCTGGCAGCAATTGCCGCTTATCTGCCCCACGGACACCTCCGCGCCCAACCTGCCGGCGGCCACCTACCTGCCGGTGGAAGCCGACCACGTCAATCTCTCCAAGCCCGCGCGCTTCGACCCGTGCACCACCGCCGTCTCGGCCTTTGTCGACGACTGCATCATGCGGCCGGCGGCGCCCAGCGGCGAGCATCAGTACCTCGAGATCATCAACCAATGGGCTACGAGCGCCGGTCTGGACGACTGGGACCAACGCGCCTCGCAGACCCTGCGCGCCTGCCAGCCGATGATGACACCGAGCCTGCGCGACACCTGGCGTGAGCTGCTGGCGTACCTGGCGGCCATCGAGTGGCCTGGCGGCTGTCCTGCTTTAGAAGAGGCAATGTCCAACTTTGCCGCGGTGCTTACCGATCTCCTGGCCGAGTTCGACCAGCATGCGACCGCGGTCACGCGGGGTGAGGCCGAGATGCTGCTCATCCCGCGTTGGTACGACACGGAGCCCTTCGCGCTGGAGACTCTTCGGGCCTGGGAGGAGAGCACACGGCTGATCAACGACCTGACCTTGGAGCTGACGCGCGCGGCCAACCTGGTCTGCGACGTGGTGCGCCGGGGCCTGGACTGGTCGTTCCGCGCGGGCGAGCCGCCGCTGTCGGTCAGCGAGTTGGACTGGCGCTATGCCGCTCGCTATCGCGAGGGCGAGTGCTATCCAGGGCTGGCGCGGTTCCGAGTGGAGCGGCTGGGCCGCGCGTGAGGGCCCATCTGGGGCGTTCGCTACCTGGCCAGCAGCGTCGCCAGCGCCGTGTTCGCCACGGTCAGGCCGAACACCCATGGTCGCGCTGCCGAGGGTGCCCACGCGGATCTGCGTCGGGTCGGTGCGTAGCGCGGCGCCCATGGAACTGACCAAAGGAAGGCCGCGCCGACGGGCTTCCGACAGCAACTCGACCTTGGCCGCGAAGCTGTCAATGCAGTCACAGACCAGGTCAGGCGAGCCGTCGAGGAGACCTGGCAGCGTGCTGGCGTCGCAGTACTGGGTCACGGGCTCCACGCGGCATTCGGAGTCGATGGCCAATACGCGTTCGGCGGCTAACATCGCTTTAGGAGCGCCGAGCGTGGCTTCGAGCGCGTAGAGCTGGCGGTTGAGGTTGCTGGCATGGACGGTGTCATGGTCGACCAGCCGCAGACGACCGACGCCGGCCCGTGCCAGGGCCTCCACGCAGTAACTACCCACCGCGCCCAGCCCGACCACCACCACAAACGACCCGCGCAGCCGCGCAATACCTTCAGCCCCGACCATCAACTCCATTCGCGCGAACCGCTCCGGCACCATGCCCTCACTCCTCGGCCAGCAGCTCATCAGCAAATGACGCAGAAGACGCAGATGGAACGACGCACTGGTCCATCTGCGTTATCTGCGCCATCTGCGGATGGTGGTTCAGTCAATCCAGCAGAGCTCCCAGCAAGCCGCAAGCATTGTGCCACAGGCGGGCGCGTAGCGACTCGGGGTCTTCGCCCAGGATGTCCGCGATGCCGGCCACCACTGCAGGCAGGTGCTCGGGCCGGCTTTCGGCCTGACCGGGCAGGGGCAGGGCTGGGGCGTCGGTTTCCACCAGCAGCCTATCTGGCGGCACGGCTTGGATGGCTGAGCGCGCCTTGTCCCGGCCGGGATGCAGCACGCTGCCGGCGAAGCTGAACCAGGCGCCGCGCCTGGCCAACACCGGCACCAAGTCGGCCGAGCCGGCGTAGGCGTGGAGCAGGAAGCGGTCGGGCGCGTGTTCCGCTAGCAGCTCGACCAGACGACCCCAAGCGCGTACGCAGTGGACCATGGCCGGGCGGTCCAGATCGCGAGCCAGGCGCAGTTGGACGATGAAGGCGGCCTCCTGCTGCGCGTAGTCGATGCCGCGCGCGGCGCGGTCGAGGCCGATCTCGCCGAGCCCGCTGGGCACGGCGGCCAGGTGCTCGGCCAACTCACCCCGCCAGTCGCCGTACTGTGCGACCATCCAGGGATGCAGGCCAAAGCACGGGATGACGGCCTCGTCGGCGGCGAGAGCACGCACCAGCGGCCAGTCGGCCGGGCGGGTACCGCAGACCACGAGACGTCGCACGCCGGCGGTCTTGGCGCGGGCCAGGGCGGTCCAGCCATCGCCAGGGGCGATGTCGGGCAAGTGGACATGCGCGTCGATGTAGCCGTCCATCGGGGCTGCCTTGGAGGCGACGGAGCAACGGGGACAGGCTCGATCGACGACCGTCGGCGTGACCGCCGCCGGTCCGTGAACGACCCAGTCCCCGTTGCTCCTCCTGATCCTATGCCAACTCGATCTTCAGTTCGCCGCCGGCGGGCACGGTCACGTCGCGGCCGAGGGTGAGCAGCAGGCGGGTGCCCTCCTGGCTGACCGTGGCCGGCACAGCCTGGTTGGCCAGCGTGACCTTGGCGGCCTTGGGTGTACCTTGGGCTTCGAACGACATGGTGCGCAAGCGGACCTGGCCCCACTTGACGCTGACGCTCGCGGCCAGTGTGCCGGCGGCGCGGGTCTGGCGGTAGGTGCCCCAGCCTTCGGCCGCGGTGAAGGCGGCCTGGAACTGCTCGGGGCTGACCCGTGGCGCGAAGCCCAGATGGCCCTTGGGCCCGTGGTACTCATACCCGCAGACCGCGAGGAACACGCCGTAGCTGGCCATGGACCGCGCGTAGTGGTCGCCGCACTCCACTTCGTTGTACGGGTTGCGTTTGGCCGCGCCGTAGCGGTCGTGCAGGGCGCGGGTCACGGCCAGGCCCTCGGTGACCAGGCCTTCCCAGATCATGTGGCCCGCCGCCTGGTACTCGAAGCCGTTCATGCACTCGTTGAAGTACATGCTGGCCCAGACCGGCGGCTTGCCCAGCGCCTCGTCCTCGCCGCCTTTGGGGAACGTACACATGAGCAGGCCGCCCTCGCCGGGCATGGCGTACATGCGGCCGGTGGTGTGGACCTTGCGGTACGGGCCGACGTCGACCGCGAAGTTGTACTTGTACAGGCTGGCCAGCGCCGAGCGGACCTTGGCCGGGTCGATGAACCCGCCGAGCCCGACCATACGCGTCCAGTGCTGGCCGAAGACCTGGTCGATCTCGCAGCCCTGGCCGGAGCCCAGCGCCTCGGGCTTGGTCGGATCCTTGAGGTGGACGAAGTACTCGCCGTTGTACAACCGCTCCTCAAGCAGCTTGACGCCGCTGGCTACGAGGGTGTCGTAACGCGTGGCCGCGTCGGGCTCGCCCATCTCGCGGGCCATGGCCGCGCCGGCCCGGAGCGCCGCCAGATAGAGCGTGTTGAACCAGGCGTGCGGGCCGAACCAGTCGGTGTCGAGCGTGTTGTGCTCGCCCTTCTCGATGTAGCCGTCGTTGTTGCCGTCCTCGCCGATGGCCCAGTCGAGCGCGCGCTTGACCCGCGGCCAGAGCCGTTCGAGGAAGGCGTCGTCGGCCGACATCTGGTGCTCGCGGTAGGCGCGCAGGATGGTACCGCAGTGGCCGTCGATGGCGGCGCGGCCGTTCCATTCGCCGCGCATGCCGATCTGGCCGTCGGCGCCCAGACCGGGCCCGAAGTCCTGCTGCTCGCGCATGATGCGCTCGACCTCGGGGAAGAGTCGCGCGGCGGCCTGGGCGTAGTGCCAGACGTGCGTGCAGGTGCCCACGCAGCAGCCGACGCCCTCCCAGCCCCAGATGCGGCCGTTGTCCCAGCGCTGGGTGGTGCTGGTGGCTAGGATGCTGGCGTTGGCCAGCGTGCGGTCGAGCAGCCAGTAGGGCAGCGTCGAGTCATACCAGGTGTCGCACCACAGGCGCGTCTGGCGGCGCAGCTCGGCGTGGCTGCGAGCCAGCTCGGTGGCCACGGCGCGCGCGTCGGCGAAGCGCGCGGCATACTGCCGGCCGCGGCGCTGGTCGTCAAGATACAGGTTGCCAAAGTGCCAGCAGACGGCGAAGACCACCTCGGCCGAGGCACCGGGCGCCAAGGTCAGCCGGCGGCTCAGAGCGCCCCGGAGGCGGCGCCCGAACGGCCGGCTCTGCGGCCCTTCGCCCGCGCCGGCCACGGCGAACAAGCCGGACGGGATGGCGCCCGCCGGCAGCGCGGACACGCCGCGGTCGGTGGGCTTGGCGTCGAGCAGGGCCAGGCCCATGGTGCCCCAGTCAGGCTCCTGCGTGGCGTCGGTGCGGGCTCGCCGTGGCCGGTCGGCGAATTCGATCTGGTCGATGTCGATGTGGCCCCAGCCGCCGCTGTGGCGGTCGACGATCTGGATGGTGGCGGTCTTGCCCTCGAACTCAGCCACGTTCCACGAGGCCCAGGCCATGGCGTCGGTGTTCTTGCCCGTCGCCGTGCGCACCACCTTGCCGTCGATCAGCAGGTTGATGCATGTCTCGCCGGGATGGTCGCCGCCGCCGATGAGGAAGTTGATGCAGCGGCGGCTGATGGTGAACGTCGGCGAGGTCAGGCTGCCCTGGGGCTGGTCGCTGTCGGGATAGGTGTTGACCAGGCCCTTGCCCTCGAAGCCGGCCAGGCGCTGGTCGTGGCCGGCCTTGCGCGACGGCGCGGTGCCCACGGCGGCGCCCTCGGCCTTCCACTCACCGTAGGTCTCGCCCTCGAAGTCGGCGAAGGTGACCGCGGCGCGGCCGCCGCTGCCCTCGGCCGGCACACTGCCGGCGCAGTCGAGCCACAGCAGCCCACCGGCGCGCTGGATGCGGTTGGTCCGCGTCAGGCTCCAGTCGGCACCGGTGCGCAGGCCGACCGCGTTCTCCAGCCAGCCGGCCAGTTCCACGTCGACCGGGGCGTTGCTGGTGTTGGTCAGTGTGTAGGCCAGCAACGTGGCGGGGAATGACGAGCTGGCCAGATCGCCGGGAATGAACGGCGAGCCCGCTTCGAGCTTGACCTTCACCGGGCAGGCCGGGTCGCTGTACTCGATGGTGGCCAGCGGGTATTCGCCGGTGAAGCGCACCTCGGCGAAGCCGTCACGGTCGAGCCCGCGCATGTCGGTCTGGCCGCCGCTGGTGACGGCCAACGCGAAGCCCTGGTCGAGTGGCGAACTGGGCTTGGGCGGGTTGGCGTAATGCCCGTCGCCGGTGCCGGCGGTCAGGTTCATCACATCCCAGTGCCACAACCGACCATCGCCGCCCAGGTACATCTGGCCGGTGGTCAGGCCGCCGCAGGGCATGCCGACCAGTTCGAGCTCAGTGCCCGACAGCACGGTGCGTCTGCCGCGGGTGGTCAGCGAGGCCAGCCAGTCGGCGGGCAGCGCCTTCTCGGGCGGAATCAGCTCGGCATGGCCGGGAGCGGCAACGGCACGACCGGCGGTCAGCGCGGTTGCGCTCAGGGCCACTAGCCCCACGAAGTCACGGCGGGAGAGATCGTCGAGAGACATGGCAGGCTCCACGGCCTGTCAGTTCTCCTCGCCGGCGGCTTCGCCTCCCACCTGCTCGCGAACGACACGGAGCAGAGCCTTGGCGGTATAGGGTTTGGGCAACAGACAGGCGCCCAGGCGCGCGATGGCCTGCTCGGCGCGGGTCTGGTCCGTGTAGCCCGAGGTGAAGACGACCGGCAGCGCCGGCCGCTCGGCGCGGGCGCGGTCGGCCAGTTCCACGCCGTCCATCTCGGGCATGACCACATCGGTGAAGAGCAGGTCGATCGGCTGGTCCAGGTCGCTCAGCATGGCCAGGGCCACGCTCGGCAGCCCGGCGTCGAGCACGCGGTAGCCGTGCCGCTCGAGCATCCGCCGCGCCAGACGGCGAATGGCATCGGCGTCCTCCACCACCAGGACCGTCTCGCGGCCGCCCTGGCTCGGCTCCTCGGCGGCCGGCTCGCGCGGACTCTCGGCTCCGGCCGCCGCCAGCGGCAGCCAGACCCGGAAGGTGGTGCCCAGGCCAGGCGCACTCTCGCAGGCGATCTGGCCAGAGGCCTGACGCACGATGCCGTAGACCGTGGACAGCCCCAGCCCGGTGCCCTCATGCGCGGGTTTGGTGGTGAAGAACGGCTCGAAGATGCGTTCGCGGGTGGCCTCATCCATGCCGACGCCCGTATCAGTCACGGCCAGTAGCGCGTGGCCGTCGGCGGCCGAGTCCGGGTCGTGCGACAAGCCGCCCGGGCCCTCACCGGCCGACAGCACGATGCGCAAGACGCCGCCACGCGGCATGGCGGCGCGCGCGTTGACCACCAGGTTGACCACCACCTGCTCGATCTGCGTGGGGTCGGCATGGACCCAGACGGGCGTCTCGGGCACCTCGATGCCGAAGTCGACATCCTCACCCACCAAAGGCTGCAGCATGGCGCGCAGCCCGACCAGCACCTGGCCCAGATCGGCGATGCGCGGCTGCACCATCTGGCGGCGGCTGAAGGTGAGCAGTTGGCGGGTCAGCGAAGCCGCGCGCTGCGCCGCGCCGACCACCTGATCCAGGTCCTCGCGCTGCTGCTCGTCGAGCGGGCTCTCGGCAAGCATGTCGGCGTAGCCGCGGATGCTGGTGAGCAGGTTGTTGAAGTCGTGGGCCACGCCGCCGGCGAGCTGGCCGATGGCTTCCATCCGGCTGGACTGCTGCAGCCGACCTTCAAGCGCCTCGCGCTCGCGGGCCGCACGCTCTCGCGTCAGCTCGGTGGCGGCCCGCGTGGCCAGAATGGACAGCGCCTCGCGGACCAGCTGGCTGACCACCAACGGCTCGCGAGAGAGCGCGGCGAGTGTGCCAATCACCTCGCCATCGGCGCCGCGCAGGCAGAGCCCAGCGTAGGACTCAGCACCCAGCGCCACGAGGTCGGCATCATCGGGGAAGAGCGCCCGCACCCCGCGCTCGTAGACGACCAGCCCGTGCTGCACCGCCTGCTCGCAGGGCGTGGCCCCCAGCTCGAACTCGATGGGCTCGCCAAACCGGCCCGCGGCCAGGTAGGTCAGCGAGCGGCAGTGCCCGCCGGGCAGCAACTCGGTCACCAGTACGTACTCGCAGCCGGTCTGGCGCGCCACCTCGATGGCGATGGACTCGTAGAGCTGGTCGCCCGACGACTCGGAGATGGTCTCGGCCAGCGAGCGGAGGTCGGCTTCGCGCTCCCTGACCGCGTCGCTCATGACCGCGAAGGCGCCGGCCAGGCCGGCCACCTCGACATACGGCGACTCGGGCAGACGAGCGGTGTAGTCACCGCCGGCCAGGGCCAGGGCGGCCTCGTGCAAGTGCACGAGCGGGCGCGCCACGCGACGGCCGACGAGCCAGCCACCCAAGCCGGCCAGGGTCGCCGCCAGCAGGAGCACGGTCCAGAACAGCACGGCCAGGTGCCGTAGCGGCCGGAAGGCTTCGCCGGCGTCCTGGCAGACCATCAGCCACCACCCGGTCTTGTCCACCGACGCCAGGCTGCCCAGGTAGGCGCGGCCCGAGACCATGACCTGCTCGGACGACCCTTTACCCGCTCGCGTGAGCGCCATGAGGCGCGCCCAGAGCAGTCGGTCAGTGGCGCCGTCGGGCTGTTCGGAGAAGATGATGTTGCCGTGCTGGTCGAGCAACGCGAGGCAGCGGTGGGTGGCGCCGGCCACCTCGGTGTCGGCGCTCCGTCGCAAGCGATCGAGCCCCAGGTGGGCCAGCACAACGTAGTCGCCGCGTCGTTGGGCCACGGTGGCCGATAGCGCGCCGGTGACCAACGAGCGGTAAGCATCGGACCAGGCTGGCACCGTCGACTCTCGGGCGGCGCGGAGCACCGGTACGGCCGACAGGTCCAGCCCAAGGTAGTCTTCACGAGCCGCGGCGCGCTGTGGCGAGAGCCCGACGGCGATGATGCGGTCGTGGGAGTCCACCACATAGATCGACTCGAGCGATGGCGTGGTGGCCACCACGCGGTCGAGCAGATCGGCCATGCGCGCGTCATCCGCGCCATGCGTGGCCACCATGTTGTGCAACTGATCGAGCACCACTTCGCAGGCCAGCATCTGCTGTCGCGCCAAGGCCGCCGCGGCCCGCGCCAGCGTCGTGCTGTCCGACAGGACCTGCCGTCGTTCATGGCCCATCAAGACCTTGCGCAGCGGCGCCGAGACGAACAGCAGCGGCCCGATCGCGCTCAGGCAGAACAGCAACGCCAGCACACGAGTCAGCTGTACCCGCCGTCGGCCGCGGGCCGGGTCAGCGTCGCAGGCCATGGCCATCCGTCGCCCCCTCGGTCACCAGTCGTCCACCAACCACACGCACGGCGTAGAGCTGCCGCAACACGTCGCCGTTGTCGTCGAACTCGATAAGGCCCTGGAGTCCCTCGAACCGACGGATGGCCAGGAGGGTGCGCGGGAGCTCGGTCTGCCGTGGATCGCGCCGGAGCGCGGTCAAGAGCACGTTGGCACTGTCGTAGCCATGCACCGCGGCGAACTCGGGCGACCGGGCATAGCGCGCCTCAAACGCGCGCTTGAACGCCAGATAGCGCGGTGCCTGGCTGTTGCGGTCGACGGTGTGCATGGCAAAGAGGCCCTCTATGGCCCGGCCACCGTGGGCCAGCAGGTCATCGGTCAGCGACCAGTCGGCCACCACGAGGAGCGGCTGCTTGCCCTGCTTGGCCACCTGTTGCGCCACCATGGCGGCGTCCATGGCGTTGGCCAGCACGTAGAGGCACGCTGGGTTGGTGGCCATCACGCTCCGCACCAGCTCCGCGAACCGGGTTGTGGGTCCGGTCTTGAACGATACCGCGCCAACCATGCGGCCGCCGGTCTTGGTGTACTCCCGCTCGAAAGCCTCCTTGCAGCTCAGCGTGAAGCTGGCGTTGCTCGTCTCGTAGAGGACGGCGGCCGTGCGCAGGTTCTTCGACTCGCCCACGCGCCGGCCCAAGGTGCCGGCGATGGCGTGGTTGTCGGGGTAGACGCGGAAGAAGCAGTCGGCTCGGCCGTTCAGCTCATGCGTGCTGGTGGTGGGGCTCAGCATCAGCACACCGCGCTGGTTGAACAGTGGCAGCGCCGCGACCGAGGCGTTGCTGGTCATGTGCCCGATCAGCGCCACGATGCCGCGATCGAGCATGGCCGCATCGCGCCGGCAAGCAATGTCGCCATCCATCTCGTCATCGCCGATGAGCAGTTCGACCCGGCTTCCGCCCACGCCGCCCGAGGCCATGCACTCCTCGACGGCAAGCCGCACGCCATCCAGGCCGGCGTTGCCCAGGTCGGCGTTGCGGCCGCTCAACGGCCCGCCATAGCCAATGACGATAGGTGGCCGCGGCCCGCAGCCCGATCCCAGCAGCGCCACCGCGGCCAAAGCGGCGGCAAGCAGGATTCGGCGCACGGTCAACAGGAGAGGCATGGCCAGAGTATGCGCCACAGGCGTGACGAAGGCCAAGGAGCAGTGTGTCAGATGCCGTTCACACAAGCGGGTCTGAGGCGAGCGGCCGGCTACTCGAGCGAGAAGTCCGGCTCGTCGATCTCGTCGTCGAACATGCCGGCCAGCACCATGCGCACCGGCTCGCCCAGCGGCGAAGCATCGTCCTCGAGGCTACCGCACGGCAGGTTGAGCTTGTGCTCGCGCAACTCGCGCGGCACGTCGATGGGGTAGTCGCCGGTCAGGCAGGCCCAACAGAAGTGCTTGGCGCTGACGCCCAGCGCACGGGCCAGGCCCTTGGTGGAGAGATAGCCCAGGCTGTCCGCGCCGACGTGTTTGCAGATCTCGTCGACGGTGTGCGACGAGGCGATCAGCTCCTCGCGCGTGGCCATGTCGATGCCGTAGAAGCACGGCCACTTGATGGGCGGCGAGCAGATGCGCAGATGCACCTCGCGCGCGCCGGCCTCGCGCAGCAGCGCCACCAGGCGCTGCGTGGTCGTACCGCGCACGATGCTGTCGTCCACCGCCACCACACGCCGGCCCGCCAGGGTCTCGGTCAGCGGCGTGTACTTGAGTCGCGCGCCCATGTCGCGCAGGCGCTGGTCGGGCTGGATGAAGGTGCGCTGGATGTAGCGGTTCTTGACCAAGCCGATGTCAAACGGCACGCGCGCCACGGAGGCGAAGCCCACCGCGCCCGGGGTGCCGGTGTCGGGCACGCCGATGACCACGTCGGCTCCGCCGGCCACGGGATGCTCCTGGGCCAGCACTTCACCCATGTGGCGCCGCGCTTCGTGCAGCGACCGGCCGTAGATGATGCTGTCGGGCCGCGCGAAGTAGATGGTCTCGAAGATGCACATGGCCTGACGCGGCGACTCGGCGGCCTGGAAGAAGCGCACACCCTCGTCGTCGACCACGCAGACCTCACCGGGCTCGATCTCGCGCACCAGCTTGGCGCCCACGGCGTTGAGCGCGCAGGTCTCGCTGGCCACCACGTAGGTCTTCTCATCGAGCCGGCCCAGGCACAGCGGGTGCAGCCCGTGCGGGTCGCGGCAGGCGATCAACTCGCGCTCGGTGCAGATGGCCAGGGAGTAAGCGCCCTCGATCTGCGCCATGAGCGAACTCATGGCCTCCTCGATGGGCGTGGCGCGCGACAGGTCGCGGAAGAGCAGCCGCGCGATGACCTCGGTGTCGCTGGTCCCCGAGAACCGCATGCCCTGGGCTTCGAGGCGCTGGCGCAAGGCGTTGGAGTTGACCAGGTTGCCGTTGTGCGCGACGGCCAGCGACGACTCGCTGTCGCCCACGAGGATGGGCTGCGCGTTGCGGATTACGGACGAACCGGTGGTGGAGTACCGCACATGGCCCACGGCGATATGGCCGCGCAGGCGCGAGAGCACGGTCTCGTCGAAAATCTGGTTGACCAGACCCATCTGCTTGTGCAGATAGATCTCGCCCCCGTCGCTCACCGCGATGCCGGCCGACTCCTGGCCGCGATGCTGGAGGGTGAACAAGCCGAAGTAGCTGAGTCGGGCGACCTCATGGCCGGGGCCATAGACGCCGAACACGCCGCACTCGTGTCGAGGCTTGTCGGATCTCGCGCTGGACGAGCAACCGCTCGATGCCATTGCCTACCTCACTGGGGACTACTGGACCAAGGCATCTTAGCACCGCATTCGCCTTCGGGCAACCGAGGGATCATGGGCGGCGGTGAACCCGAGATGATACGAATGGTACTTCCACTCAGTATCGGCGCCGCCAGTGGCGGACCCCCACTGGTTCGGGCTGGTCGACACAAGGGCAGGCCCTGGCGACAGCCGATGGCAGCGCCATTCGAGGAGACACGGAACAGGCGACCGCGCGCCACTCGATCGCCGGCTGTTCAGCGCGCCACCGGCGTCAGAATCCCCAGCCGCCACGGGATCGCGCCATAGCCGACCCCCGCCTTCTCCGCCTGCGTCGCGCCCTGGAACAGCAACCGCCAGTCGCTCGGGTCGACGGTCAGCGTCTCGTCATTGCCGGCCCGTAGCAGCTCGGCATGGCTGATATTGTCGGTCCAGGCGGTAACACCCGCCGCCGGCCTGGCGTTGCGCGCACCGGCCAGCGGCTTGGCCTCGCTGTCGGCCACCGGCGTCCAGTCGCCGTCCAGCCGGTCGGCGACATAGGCCTTGTAGTAACGCCGCCCGCCGGGGTTGGCCTCGATGATCGTCAGCCATTGCTCGCGCCCGGCCAGGCGATAGGTGTGCGAGGCCTCGAAGATGTCGCCCCAGAGCGCCAGCTTGAGGTCGCCCCAGCCACGAGGGAACTGGTCAAGCGGAGTCGACAGCCGCCACATCTTGCCGTTGTCCGTGGTGTAGAACAGGTACATCTTCTGGCTGTCGGCGATCATCCAGTAGTCCAGGCCACCCTCGATCCGCGGATCGGCCGGTCCGCCGTCGAGCGCCGGCGCAGCCTTGGTCCAGGATTGGGGATCGGCGATGTCCTTGGTGGTCGAGTAAGCCACCCACATCTTCTTGGCGCCCGGCACACCCATCTGGTAAATCAGGTACCACAGCCCGTGCGGCCGGTGGAAGAACACCTGTGGCGCACAGAAGTACTTGCTGTCGCACACCGTCAGCACGGTGCGCGGCGCCTGGTCGGCATCTTCCCAGCGCGCGAACGAGCTGTACTCGGTGATCGTGCGGTCGGCGCATTTGATGGTCATGAACAGGTGCCAGCGGCCCTCATGGAAGACCACGGTCGGGTCCTTCTGTGCATGCGAGGGCAGGAGTTCGCGCGGCTCGGGTCGCACCAGCGGCGCGGTGTACTCCCATGCGGCGGGTAGCGCCAGCGGCTCGTTGGCCGCCATGGCACTGGTGGCCATCAGCAGCAGGGCGCTCAGGCTCGTCATCGTCATCTCCCCACGGTCAACACCCAGAGCGTGGCATAGCCTGCGACGCGGCGCAACTCCTCGGGGCGGAACCGCTCTGGTCGCGGCGTGTCCAAGCGCCTGGGAGCAGACGATGCGCGGGTGTTGGTTGCACTGGCTGGTAGCGGCGGCGGTGGTGGGCGCGATGCCCGCGGCGGCGAGTTCGCGGTTCGATCTGACCAGCGACTTCGTCTCGGACTACGTCTTCCGCGGCGCCAACCAGCGGCAGGGCGCGTCCATCCAGACGTCACTGAGCTACGGCCTGTACGACACGCTGACCGCCTCGCTGTGGACCAATCTGCGGCTCGAAGGCGCCATGGCGCTGAGCGAGACGGACTACGACCTGCGCTGGACCTACCTGAGCGCGTCGCGCGCCAAGTTCACCGTGGGCGCCACCTATTTCGACCGCAACAGCGCCCTGCTCGGCCGCGAGACCGCCGAAGCCTACGCTGGCGTGGAGATGCACATTCCCGGCCGGCCGAGCCTGTATCTCTACTACGACTGGCTGCGCAACCCCGGCCTCTATGCCGAGGCCAGCGTCGGCCATCGCTTCCTGCTACCCGGCTACAAAGGCACCGTCGACCTGTCCGCCGCGGTCGGCCTCGACAGCGGCCGCACCAACGGCTTTCAGGCCGGCCGCCTGAGCGTCAGCGTGACCCGCCTGCTCGGCGACTGGCGCATCTCGCCCGGCGTCGACCTGTGGTTCCCCTCCAACGCCGTCGAGCCGACCGTCCACAGCTTCCAGCCAGTGTTCCGCTTCACGGCCTCGCGGTCGTTCTAGCCACAGAGCGCAGATCCACAGATTACGCAGATTACACAGATTGAACGGCGCGATCCGGCCCGATGGCGGATCAGTCCCATCTGTGTAATCTGCGTAATCTGTGGATCTTTGCTCACACGAACCGCGCGGGATCGATGGGGTAGACGCCCCATTCGTCCCGGCAGCGCTTCATCTCCAGGATGTTCTCCGCGCGCGCGTCGACCGCCAGTGAGTGCGTGGAGCCCATGATGTAGCCACCGCCGGGCGCCGCGTGCTCGAAGGCGTAGCGGGCGTCGTTGCGGATCTCGTCCTGGCTGCCCAGGATGATGTGCTCGTGCCAGATGCCACCCCACAGGCAGAGACGGTCGCCCACGCGCTCCTTGAGCCGCTTCAGGTCCATGCCGGCCGTGGCCTGGATGGCCTCGTAGGCATCGTAGATGTCGGCCAGGTCGTCGATGATCGGCCAGGTGTGCCCGCAGCAGTGCTTGAGCACCCACAGCCCATGGCGGTGCGCCTCCTCGACATGCGCCTGGTGCCAGGGCCGGACCATGCGCCGGTAGATCTCCGGACTGGCCATGAGCCCCGTGTTGCTGCCCAGGTCGCCACACGGCATGATGCCGTCGACGCCCAGCGCGGCATAGAGCTGCACCTCGCGCACGATGCGCTTGCCCTGCAGCTCGCCCAGCTTCTCGCAGATCTCGGGGTAGAGGACCAGGTTCATCCACTGGTCCTCCTCGGTCGCCCCGAAGCCGGGGAAGCCGACATCGCCCACGGTGACCATGACAAAGTGGGTGTCCTTCATCTCGGCCACGGCGTGCCGCACCAGCTCCCACTGCGATGCATTGGGGTCTGGCAGCGGCTCGGCGTCCAGGCGGTCGATGGCTTCCTGGATGCCTTCGACCGTGGGCGGCTTGTACGCATCGACATTGCGCTTGAGCGGCATCAGATCGTGCGTGGTGGAGGAGACGCGGTAGACGTTGCCGCCGCCGTCGCGGTAGGTGACATCGTCGACCTTCTCCAGCGGTGCTGGGTGATAGCCCTCGGGCGGCACGCCGCCGACAAAGCAGATGTCCATCTCCAGCGCACGCACCAGGTCGAGCCGGTCGCGCTTGTAGCTGGCCACCACCTCGTCACGCCGGCCGTCCCACAGCGCCTGGGTCTCGCGCATCTTGGCCTGGACGAAGGTCTCCCGGCCGAGGATGTCCTCGTAGACGTTGTAGTCGATGGAGTGCTCGCCCCAGGGGATGCGGTCCGGCTCACGGTGCTCCAGGGCCGCGATGACCCGCTCGCGTGGCAACATGGCGCTGGTCCTTCCTAGAGAGCGTTGGCCTTGGTCCATTCCAGCAGCTCATCGACCTGGGCAAACGCCAGGCCGGTGACCGTGTCGGCCGCGCCATAGTAGATGGCCAGCCGGCCGGTGGGCGCGTCGCACAGCGCGGCGCAGGGGAACCAGACGTTGGGCACGTCACCCACGCACTCGTAGGAGGTCTGCGGGCTGGCGATGTACGGTGCGCCGCGGTACAGCACTTTCCAGGGCTCATCGAGGTCGAGGATGGCGCAGCCGGCCGAGTAGACGAAGCCGTTGCAGCTGTTGAGCACGCCGTGGTAGATGAGCAGCCAGCCTTCGCTGGTCTCGATGGGGATGGGGCCGGCGCCGATCTTGGTGCTCTGCCAGCCGCCGCTGGGCCGCATGACGAAGCGGTGCTTGCCCCAGTGGGCCATGTCGGGGCTCTCGGAGTAGTAGATGTCGCCAAAGGGCGTGTGGCCGTTGTCGCTGGGGCGGCTGAGCATGGCCCATTTGCCGTTGATCCGGCGCGGGAACAGCACGCCGTTGCGGTTGAACGGCAGGTAGGCGTTCTCCAACTGGTAGAACGTCTCGAAATCGTAGGTGTAGCCCACGCCGATGGTCGGGCCGTGGTAGCCATTGCACCAGGTCACCCAGTAGCGGTCCTCGATCCACACCACGCGGGGATCGTAGCCGTACTCCCAGTTGCCGATCTCGGGGTCGTCGCAGACGAACTTGATGCGCTCGGGCGACAGCGTCCAGTTGATGCCGTCGTCGCTGCGGCCCGAGTGCAGCTGCATGGCGCGGCGCTTGTCGTCGCAGCGGAAGACGCCGGCGAACTTGCCCTCATAGGCCACGGCGGCCGAGTTGAAGATGCTGTTGCTGCAGGGGATCAGGTCGCGCGGGATGATCGGGTTGCCGCTGTAACGCCAGCACGGATCCAGGCAGCCCGCGGGCTTATCTTCCCAGGGCATGTTGGGGATGGCCTGGCCAATGGCTTTGCTCATGAGACGCCTCCTTGCTCAGAGGCGCAGGCTTCGCCACGGGCCGGAAGGGTCCTTCACGGGGGCGCGGGCTGTCGCTGGAGGCCTACAGGTCGAACGATCCGACGCGGCTGACCTGGCCGGTCTGATGGTCGTAGCGTAGGATGGCGCAGCGGCCGTTGGCCGTGCCGGCGGCAAACCAGGTGGCACCGTCGGTCTGGCGCAGCACGCCGAAGCTGGGCGTCTTGGACACCGGGATGTCGACGCCCTCGACCTTGACCGACGGCAGGCTCTGCACCTTGACCGGCAGGTCGCCCTGGTCATAGCGGTCGAGCCGCACCTGCACGGGCCGTTCCACTTGAATGGGAATGGTGCGCTCGGCCTCGACGCGGAAGACGTTGGGCCAGTTGACATCGAGCCGATCGGCGGCCCAGGCCACGGCTGGACCGAGCATCTGGCCGAGCATGATGCCGCCGGCGACGGCGAAGAGGAGGGGACGTCGTGGGGTTGGCATGAGGGTCTCCTGGTGCTTGGGACGGGGCTGGGTGAGGTGCTGTCAACCGAGCCGGCCGAGTCGCGTATCGGAGCGCCCGTGCGCCCGAGGTGAACCAGACCGTCCTCAACCTCGCGGCCGGTCCGCGATCTCGACAAGCACCTCGCCGCCAGACACGTAGGCCAGCGCCGTTGGCAGGGCCTCGGCGAAGACTGCGCGCAGCCTATCGCTGGACGTGTTCCCAATAGTGAGCCAGACCACGCTCGGCGGAGGGCCTAGACTCGCCAGAAGGTCCCGGAAGTCCGAATCTTTGGTTACGATGACCGCGTCCGCCCTGCGTGCAGCGAGGAAGATGCGTCTGTCGGACTCGTCGCGCAGACCCAGATCGCGCACCGACACACAGGCCACACCGAACTGGCCTGCGATCCAGGGCGAGAGCTTGGGCGAGAGTTGCGCGTCGAGCCACAGCGTCATGCGGCGACCACCGGATGGCCGGTAAGCCTGGCCGCATAAGCAAGGCAAGCTACGAGGTCGTCGAGTTCGAGGTCGGGCATCTCATCAACGATCTGCTCAGGCGATAGTCCGGCGGCGAACAGGTCCAGCACATCCTGCACTCGAATGCGCATGCCTCGCACACACGGCCTGCCTCCGCACTGCTCCGAATCAACCGTGATGCGCTCGCTGACGTACTTCATCGCAGGCCCTCTATAGGAGCAGGATGGCAGCGCGAGAGGCGCTTGTCAATCAGCTCACCCCCGCACACACAACACCCGGTTTAGCACGCGGATCTCATCGCCCTGCGGCCCATGCCCCGCGGCGTAGTCCGCGGGATCGCCCGATTTGGGGTCGCTGCGCTGGCAGCCGGCACCATGGGCGTTCATGCGGCCGCCGCCGAACTGCCAGGCCGACGTGCCGCGGCCGAAGCAGATGTACACGCCGTACAGGTTCTCCTCGTGGGTGGTGCTCGTCCAGCACCAGGCCTCGGGGTCGCTGAGCCGGAACAGCGGATCGATGGCCGGGCCGCGCCGTGCCTCGTCGTCGGCGTCGGGCGCGCGGGTGTAGTCGACGATGGACTGCAACTCCTTGGCATTGGGCAGCCGCCAGTCGTCGTGGCCGGCCAGCTTCAGGCCCTCGGCGTAGGTCAGGGCATCCAGCCAGCCCATGGCCGAGCCGGCATCGGCCTGCTGCCAGGTCAGGCCCGTGGCGCGATCGGTGATGGTACCGTCGCCATTGTCATGAAAGTCGTTGCGGCCGTAGTCGGGGTTGCCGCGCACGCAGCGTACGAACAGGTGCGCGCCGTCGGCCTCGGGTCGGCCGCCGAATTGCGTGGGATAGGCCTTGATGCGGCCGTCGGCGAAGTTGTAGCCGAAGACCGAGCGGTCGCCGGCCATGGTGCGGCCCAGGTAGCGCGTGCTCGACCAGACCTGGGCATCGATGGGCCGCACACCAGTGGACTCGTCGGGCCATTCGAAATCGAAGGCGCGCTGGCTGAGATACGGGCGGTGGCGGAAGAAGTTGCCGCGGAAGTCGACAATCGAATACAGCTCCTTGATACTCGGCAGGCGCCAGTCGTCGTGGCCGGCGAGTTGGAGCTTGTCCGCATAGGCAAGGGCCTCATCGAGCGTCATGCGGTGCTCGTAGTCGGGCGAGGTCTGCCATGTGAGCCCGGTGTTCAGGTCGGTCGTGGTGCCGTCACCGTTGTCGTGATAGGCCGGCTGCACGCCGTTGTACTGGGCGTCCTGACCGTAGAACGCGTCGCCAGGCGCGGGCGGGGCGATGGGTCCGGCGATATCGAAACAGCGCGTCTGTCCGGTGTCCACCACGACGTACGGCAGCTTGGGCGGCTGGCTGACGGCCAGAGCAAACACGAGTGTCCACATGGTGTCTCTCCCGTTGAGCATGATTATGATGCGCCGAGCCAAGCACCAAACGCGCATGACGAGACTGTCACCAAGCGCGCGCGGGCAGGTCTATACTCTGGAGTCGGGAGTATGACAGGATGTCGCAGCGGATTCGCGTGGGCGTGATGTTCGGTGGCCGGTCGGGCGAGCACGAGGTCTCGCTGGCCAGTGCCTACAGCGTGATGACCCATCTCGATCCCGCCCGTTTCGACGTGGTGCCCATCGGGATCGCCAAGGACGGTCGCTGGTTGGCTGGAGGCGAAGCTTGGCCGCAACTGCGCGCTGACGCGCGGATAGCGCTTGGCCCGAGTGACGCCGACGTGCCGCGCGGCTTGCTCGACGAGACCAACGCCGGTGCGCTGACGCGCCTGCCGGGCGGTGCGCTGGAAACGCGGCCGGCGGCGGTTTTGGGCCAGATCGACGTGGTCTTCCCGGTGTTGCACGGCACCAACGGCGAGGACGGCACCATGCAGGGCTTGCTGGAACTGGCCGACCTGCCCTATGTCGGGCCGGGCGTGGCTGCTTCGGCGCTGGCCATGGACAAGGTGCAGAGCAAGCGCGTGCTCGAATCGGCGGGCATCCCGCAGTGCGACTGGCGCGAGGTGCGCCGCTGCGACCTGGAGCGTGACCCCGAGCGGGTCCTGGCCACCTGCGCCGAGATGGGCTGGCCGGTGTTCGTCAAGCCCGCCAACCTGGGCTCCAGCGTGGGTATCAGCAAGGTGCATGGCCCCGACGAACTGCCCGCGGCGCTGGCGCTGGCGGCGCGTTTCGACCGGCGGCTCATCGTCGAGGCCGGCGTGCCGGACGCCCGCGAGATCGAAGTGGCCGTGCTGGGCAACGACGAGCCGCAGGCCTCGGTGGCCGGCGAAGTCGTGCCCTGCGAGGAGTTCTACAGCTACGAGGCCAAATACATCAATCCCGACTCGGAGCTGATGATCCCCGCGCCGTTGTCCGAGGCGATGGCCCAGCGCATCGGCGAGTTGGCTATCGCCGCCTACCGCGCCTTGGACTTGGCCGGTCTGTCGCGGGTCGACTTCCTCGTGCCGCGCGGCACCGAGGAGATCTACCTCAACGAGGTCAACACCATTCCCGGCTTCACGCCGATCAGCATGTATCCGAAACTCTGGGCCGCCAGCGGCCTCAGCTACGATGACCTGCTGGCGCGGCTGGTGGAGCTGGCCGTCGAACGACATCGGGACAAGAGCCGGTCGGCAACGTCCATCTAGGGGCGTGCCGGCTGTGAGCTAGGGTTGGAGGTCGGCATGGCGCTACCCATACCGTCGAACCAGGAGGCCCTGCAGCGGCTGGCGATTGCCCTCTGCATCGGCATGTTCATCGGGCTCGAGCGCGAGTATGCGCAGAGCGAGAAGGAGGGCTCCACTACCGGCATGCGCACGATGGCGCTGATCAGCCTCCTCGGCGCGGCCGGCACCTATCTGGGCATGATCTTCGGGGAGACGTGGATCCCGGCGGCCGGCCTGCTCGTGCTCGGCGCCATCACGGTGGCCTCCTATATCGAGTCGCTGCGCAAGCGCACCGGGCCGGGCGGCCTGGGCATGACCACCGAGGTCAGTGGCCTGCTGACCTACGCGCTCGGCGCACTGGCCATGTGTGGCCAGCTGACCGTGGCCGGGGTGCTGGCCGTGGCCACCACCGTGGTGCTCTCGGCCAAGCAGTCGATGCACTCCTTCGTGCATGGCATGGGCCAAGAGGACATGGTCGCCACGCTCAAGTTCGCCGTGGTCACGTTCATCATCCTGCCCATCCTGCCACGCGAGGCGTTTGGCCCGTACAGCGCCTTCAACCTGTGGAAGACCTGGCTGATGGTCGTGCTCATCGCCGGCATCGGCTTCTTGGGTTATGCGCTGACCAAGGTCATCGGCGCGCAGCGCGGTATCGTCGTCTCCAGCCTGGTCGGCGGCCTGGCCAGCAGCACGGCGGTCACCTTGAGCAACGCCAAGCGCAGCCGCACCATCGAGAGCCTCTCGTCGCCGCTGGCGCTGGGCATTGTGCTGGCGGGCGCCATGATGGTGCCGCGCGTGGCGCTGGAAGTGGCCGCCGTCAATCCCGCGCTGATGCCGCTGTGCGCCGTGCCCATGGGAACGCTGTTGGTCGCCACGCTGGCCTGCACGTGGCTCATGCATCGGCACCTGCGGGGCACGCAGGGCACGGACGAGTACCACGAGACCCAACACGTCAACCCGTTTGAGCTGGGTCCGGCGCTCAAGTTCGCCGCGGCGTTCGCCGTGGTGTCGCTGCTGGTGGCCATCGCCCGCGAGCGTGGCGCCAGCGCCGGCATCTACGCCATCAGCGGCGTCTCCGGCCTGGCGCAGGTGGATGCGGCGGTCATCTCGCTGTCGCAGCAGGCCAAGGAAGGCCTGGACCCGCTGCTCGCGGCGCGCGGCATCATGCTGACCATCATCGTCAACACGCTGTTCAAGGGCGGCATCGCCCTGTGGCTGGGCTCGCGCGAGCTGGGCCGGCGGGTCATGGTGCCGCTGGCGGTGATTGCCCTGCTCGGCCTGACCGCGACGATCCTGGTGCACTGACCGGCGGCTTGGCCAGCTCGGCCAGCATGGCGCGCGCTACTCGGTCGCGATAGCCCGCGTCGCGCTGCAGCCGCGCCAGGCCCGCACGGTAGGCGCGCGCGCTCACGCTGTGCTCGGCCATCTGACGGCTCTGCTCGGCGGTGGGCGATCCCAACGCGCGCCAGTCGCCCTGCTCCAGCGCCTCGCTACTGGGCTGCGCGATGACGATGGCGCGGGCCATCGCCTCCGGCTTGGGCCCGCCGTCGCAGCCGGCCAGGGCCAGGCCGGCCGCGGTGGCCATCAGCACCGCTCGCCACCGTGTCATCGCCGCTCCTCAACACCAGCGCAACCGAGTCGCCCCAAAGACGGCCAATCCTCGCCACACGGCCTGCCAGGCGCCCATGGTACATGCTCTGTAGAGCGGACAAGTCCTTGATATCAGCGTCCGCCGCAAGGGAGAGAGAGCCATGTTGAAACGTCTATTCGCCGAAGAAGAAGGCCAGACCTTGATCGAGTACGGTCTGCTCACCGCCCTGATCGCCGTCGTGGCGATCTCCATCCTGTCGGTGCTGGGCCGCAAGGTGTCGGACACCTTCACCACCGTCAACGAGAACATGACGACCTCGTCGTAAGCCGCTTGCTCCAACCTGGCCTAGCGGTCAGGGCCGCACCCGGCCCTGACCGCTAGACCCCGACCCACCCCACGCGCTGCTCACCACTAGCCCAGGAAGTGGTAGGGCTTGAAGTCGGAGAAGGTGCCGATCACGTTGGCCAGGCCGCCGGCGAGGAAGTCGCCCAGGATCAGGCCCAGGAAGAACGGCAGGAACCGGCGATAGCCCTTCAGCCCGCTGTAGCGCACAATCGACGCCTTGCAGGCCCAGGCGATCATCAGCGGCAGCCACACCGTGCCCATCGACCAGGTCGACGAGATGCCGTAGCCCACCGGGTGCAGCGGGAAGCCGACGAAGCGAATGCGCACCAGGAACAGCAGCAGCGCCACCACATAGCCTGCGCCAATGCCCGTGAGCGCGCCGCCGTCGGGCTTGGTCGGCGTCTTCAGCCAGGCCGCGA
Organism: Armatimonadota bacterium; assembly: GCA_016235455.1. GTDB lineage: Bacteria > Armatimonadota > UBA10988 > UBA10988 > UBA10988 > UBA10988. The sequence goes on from JACRKZ010000017.1 coordinate 61,860, forward strand.
GCTGGTTCCAAGGCTGTGAACCAAAGCCGCGCATGATGCCGGCCAGCTTGCTGCTCTCCAGACCTTCGCCGATGTGCGAAGCGATCAGCGCCCAGTAGGCCGAGGGAATGGCCACCAGCGCCGCCAGCACCATGGCCAGCATCACCTTGCGCTGCGACACGCCCGTGCGCTGCGCGCCGACGATGCTCTCGATGAAGAACGGCCCGGGATGGCTGCGATGGGCGCGGTTGAACCAGAAGAAGAACGTGTAGCCCACCAGCGTGCGCGGCGTGAAGTTCAGCGGGCCCATGATGTGGACCGCGATGAGGCCCGGATCGGCGAAATGCAGGTCGTGGACCGGCGCGCCGAACTCCGCGCGCAGGCGTAGCACGGCCAGCGTGACGCCCAGATAGCCGACCAGGAAGAGGATGGCGGGCACGGCATCCATGCCGAAATGGATGGAGAACCACAGCAGGAAGCCCACTGACACCAGGTGCAGCAGACTGGCCGTGCGGTAGCGCATGGCCTCGCGCCCTTCGCCCTCGGCGCGCCAGGAGCTGATCGTCGCCCGCCACACGTCGCGCAGATGGGCGCGTGCCGCCCAGATGACGATGGTGGCGATGCCCAGGTAGGCGCCCAGCGCCTGCTCGGGCACGTACGGCGCCAACGGCTTGTTGTTGCCCAGCCCCAGCGCCGCGGCGATGACCATCTGGGCCTTCCAGTACCAGAAGAAGACCCACGAACTGAACAGAATGTCCAGCGGCAGCAAGTAGCCCAGGCCGATGGCCCACGGCAGGAACCATAATGGGCTCCAGCCGACCGCGTTCCACGGATGCGTGGTGAGGTAGTCGCTCAGATACTTGTCGCGGCAGGCGATGTACGGCAGGCTCGGGTAGACCTGGTGCAGGTTGTTCATCAGGTTGATGAACAGCGGCAGCGCGAACCCGGCCCACATCAGCGGATTGCGCCACAGGCCGCCGTCGGGCTGGGTCATCTCCAGGGGCAGCATGACCAGCGGGAAGGTCAGCTTCTCGTGGTCGGCCCACTGGCGCCGCAGGATGGCGCCCATGGAGGCGAAGGTGCCGAGCAGCGCGGCCGTGAACAGACCCCACCAGAACAGCGGCTTGACGAACCCGCTGAACACTTCGGGCCGCCAGAGGGTGTCGTGGCCCATGAAAATGGCCTTGAGCGTCTCCTTCTGGCTGATCAGCAGGCTGGGGTGCACGTAACGGATGAACAGGTCCTGCCAGCCGTTCTCGGGGGTGGCGTACTGGTGCGGGTGCCAGAGCATCGACAGCAGCACCTGCGCCTGGTCGTGACCGACCAGCGCGGAGCCGATGCCCAGCATGAAATAGACCATCAGCAGTTCGGGCCGCGAGAGGCCCAGGCCGGGCCGCAGGCGGTCGAGCCCGCGCGAGATGACGGTGAGCAGCAGCAGCCAGCAGACGCAGTTGAAATAGAGCGAGTAGGTGGTGGGGTGACCGGTGTACTTGGCCGCCTCCATGACCGCGACCCAGTAGCTGTTGAGTGGTATCAGCAGCAGGCCGAGCAGGATGGCCCGCGCGCGCAACGGCACGGGCTGGACCGCGGTCGTCTCGTCCACCACCTTCTACGCTCCGTTCTGCCTGGCCGCCGACCTACTTGCCGCCACGGGCGATGACGTCCATGCGCCGCTTGATCTCGGGCAGGCCGAGGCCGCCGCTGCCTTCAATGGTCAGCCAGCCGTCGTACTCCACCTCGTCGAGCGCGGCGCGCACTTCGGGCCAGTTCACGCTGCCATCCAGCGGATCCTTCCAGTCACCGCCCTGGCCGTTGGCGTTGAGCTTGAAGTCCTTGACGTGGCACTTGGCCAGGTCGGCGCCCAGCGCGCGGATCCACAGCTCCGACTTGGAGTATTTGACCATGTTGCCGATGTCGAAATAGCCCTTGACCCACGGGCTGTGGAACGACTTGACGAACGCGGCGAAGTGGAGCGGGTCAACCCACAGGTTGTTCCACACATTCTCCAGCGCAATGACCACGCCGGTTTCCTTGGCCACGTCGATCAGCTTGGTGACCTGCTCGGCCGAGGTGTCCCAGGCACGATCCTGGGCAGCGATGTAGTCCCGGTACGGTGCGTTGTCGCCATCGACCACGCTGAGCAGATGGCCGGTGGCCGGGTCGAACTTGACACGGAAGTCCCAGGCCTGGGGCATGGCCATGCCGCCCACGCGGCACGGCACCAGCAGCACCGCGTCGGCTCCGTAGGCGGCGGCGGCGCGCAAGGCCGAGGCGCTGGCTTCCCACGAGCCCGCCACCACCTTGGCATCGGGTGAGTTGAACTCCGCCCAGCCGCGCAGCACGCTGTGGATGCGCAGGCCCATGTCTTCGGCGATCTTGCGGCTCTCGGCCGCGGCGGCCGGGGCCACGATGGCCGTCGACTCGACGCCGTCCAGGCCGGCATCCTTAATGGGTTTGAGGCTCTGTGCGTCGGGCCGACCGATGATGGTGGCCAACTTGAGGCTATGGCGGTAGGCGGGGGCCGCCTGGGCAGACGAGGCCAGGCCACTGGCGGCAACGGCGGAGCCGGCCGCGACCCCGGCGACAAAGTGGCGTCGGTTCATGGGTATCTCCCTTATTCAGGGCGCCGCAGCCCCCGTTGGCGCTGACCCATCATACCCGAAATCGATGCCATCCGTCATCGGTTCTCTGTCAGGTCCACCGAGTTGCTCATATGCCCGAATGCGTTCGAGACTACCTTCTTCTGCGCGTCCCGGGCCTCATACTCGATCACCCAGCCGCCTTCGAGCACGTAGCGAACACCCTTGGTCTTCTCGCCAAGCACTTCGTAGTTGAGGCGTATGCCTTCATGGTCGGCCACCGTGACCGGGGACAGGTCGCTGGTCAGGATGTCGCCCCGCCGACGCTGGCGGTCGGCGCGCACCGCGTCGGCAAACTGCTCCACCGTCGCCTTGACGTAGGTCGGGTTGTACTGCAGCCGCCACCACTCGAAGTCGGTGGCCTTGACGGTAACGGAGCCGCCGCGCCGCCGGTCCACCTCGACCTGCCAGTTGCCGGGATACTCGAACTTCACCTGGCGCACGGCCTGGTCGGGCCACATGCGCGTCCAGGCCTTGTACTGGGCCGGCGGCAGCGGCGCGCCGTCGTCGCGGCCACAGCCAGCCAGGAGCAACGCCCCGAGACCGATCAGCGCGCCCATGCCTCGCCACGCCAAGTTCATTCGTCACTCCCGTCCACTCACAGTCCACAGACGACGCGCGGGCTCACCGCGATCCAATCGCCAGACAGCCTACCAGCAGCGCCAGTTCGGCGGCCGGCAGTTCGGCGGCGTAGCCAACATAGCCGGTCAGCATGCCGTCCAGCACCACTCGTCCGCGGCCCACGGCGCCCGCCACCACCACCGGCTGCCCGCCGGCATCGCGCCACCACACCACACCGGCCGGCCCGGGGCTCAGCCGCACATGGTCCGCGTAGCCATGGTCGAACCTGGTGCCTGGGCCGGGCCAGGCCGCACCCGCCGCCACGCCGCGCGATCGCTCTGTGGTTACCCCGCGCCCCACCTCGCCAAACAGCGCTGGATGGTAACGGTAGCCCACGGCATCGTGCGTCAGGACCAGCGTGCCGCCTTGCTCCACCCAGGCGCGCAAGGCGCCGGCCGTCGGCTCCGCCAGGTCCAGGGCGTCGCGCAACTGCGGCAGCACCAGCGCGTTCAACGGCCGCAGGTGCTCGGCGGTCAGCTGGTAGACAGGCACCGACTCGACCAACGGCTCGCCCGCCAGGGCCGCCAGCAACGGCTCGCCGCCGATACCGTACTGGTAGACGCCGACCACCGGCCGCCCGCCCGCCGGTCGTGGTGGCTGCTGACGCTTGCGCCAAGCCGCCGCGTGTGATTCCGACCAGCCAGCCAGCACCGGACCGCGCACGCGGAACGCGTGCCGCCGGCCGTCCGCCAGCACCGCGACGCCGTTGGCCACCGGCTGGAACTGACCGCTGGGCACGACCATGGTGCCGGCCAGCAGCAGCCGGTCGGCATCGTCCTCAGCAACGCCCAACTGGCTTAGAACGCGCCGTGTGGCAGGATCTTCAAGGACCAGTTGGGCTTCGATGTGCTTGACGTCGCCGCGCAGTGTGCCCCAGCGCCCGCCGAGCGACACGGCAAGCTTCGCCCCGCTGCCCGCGACGAGTCCGCTGGGCGCGCCTCGCTCGGGCATCTGGCCGTCGACCTGCCAAGTCGCCGTCGGCGCCGCGGTGCTGGGCTGGGCCGGCAGCCGCGTGGCCCCCTGGGCCAGCGCCTCGAGCTGCCGGTCCAGGTCGGGCGCATTGCCGCTGAACAGCACGAAGCCATCGGCGCCGCCGTCGCGGGCGATGGCCAGCTGGTCGAGCAGCGCTTCGGGCGAAGCCAACAACCACGCGCCCAGGCCGACCGCGACCCGGGCCTGGCCCGCGGCGTCGGCCAACTGACGGGTCACGTAGCCGGTCAGCGTCTCGCCGCTGGTGGTGTAGTCCATGGGCACGACCAGATCGACCCAGCCCGCGCGCACCCAGCGCGGCCAGTCCTGCCGGATGGCCAGCCGGTCGATGCGCGGGTCGCGCCAGACCGCGGTGGATAGCACGGCATGGGGCCGCAAACGAGTGACCAGTTCGTGGTCGGCCTGCACCAACGCGTCGATGGTACTGCGCTGCCAGGCGTTGTAGGCCAGCTTGAGCGGACCGGTGATGACCTCGTCGGGCCAGTTGGCGACCTCGCGGCCGAGCGACAGACCGAACTCGCGGCGGCTCACGGGTCCATAGTCGAAGTCGTAGCTGGGCTCGTCGGTGTAGCGGATGTAGTCGAGGTGCAGGCCGTCCACATCGTAACGAGTGAGGAGCTCACGCACCGCGGCTTGCTCCAGCGCGGCGTTGCGCGGGTCGGCCGGGTTGGCGAACGGCGCCTCACGGCCGGCCGGATCCAGGCTGATACGGCCCTCGGCGCGCAGCTTGTCACGCCATGCGGAGGGCGCCGAGCCCAAGTGGTAGCAGACGCGCCAGGCATGGAACTCCAGGCCGGCGGCATGGCAGGCGGCCAGCCCCGTGGCCACCTCGTCACGGGCCTTGGACCACTCGGCCTGCGGCAGAACGTCGCTCGGATAGACTGAGTCGCCACCCCTGCCCACGCGGTAGAAGACCGCGTTCAGCCCGGCCCGGCGGCACTTGTCGACCAGCGCGGGCCAGTTCTGGGGTTGCCCGCCGAAGATCCAGATGCCGCGCAACTCGTGGGTGACACTCGGCTGCAACCGCGCCTGCATGGCCCGCGCCTGGGCCAACCGCGCCAGCCGGTCGTCCAGTGCGCGCTCGGGCCTGGCATCGGCCGCCGGCGCGGCCGACAGCGCGGTGAGTTCGGCCGCCAGGGCCGCGGTCCGGGCGGGCTCGCCGTCGGCTCGCGCGCGCAGTCGTCGCAGCAGATGGCCATCCAGGGCGATCTGGGCGGCCAGTCGCGTCTCGGCCGAGCGGACCACCTCGGGCCACAGCGCGGGCGCGGCATCCAGCGCCAGCGCGAGCAAGAAGCGACCCTTGCGGTCCAGGTCACCACCGGTGAGCACATGGCCCACGTAGCAGCCGGCGGCATTGCGCGTGATGGCCGGCCGGCCGCCGACTCCCCAGCGCGCGAGGACGCGCGTACCGTCGCCCGGTGTCAGCGCGAAGGCGTTCCAACTGTCCTGCTCCAGCCGCTCGGGCAGCAACGGCAGCGCGGCTCGGGCCGACTCCTCGAACACCATCTGGTCGAGTTCGTCCGGCCGCGTGGGCTCGGCCAGCGGGCCCAGCGCCAGACCCAGCAGTTCAGGCAGGCGCGGCGAACCGGTGGTGAAGCAGGCCACCAGTCGCCCGCCCGACGCCACATAGGCGGCGAGCGCGGCCACCTGGCCGTCGTCGAGGCGGTTGTAGGGCAGGACCACCAACGGCGCGCCGCGCAGGTCCGCGGCCGTCAGGTTGTCGTCGGACGCGATGCTTGCGGTCAGGCCGGCCCCACGCAGACAGGTGGCCGCGCGTGCCGCCTGGTCGGCGACCTCGCCGCGCAGCGCCGGTGAAGCGGCGGCCAGCCGGTCACCACGCAGCACCAGCACCTGGCCCGGCGCCGCGGCGACGAGCAGCCCGATCAGCAGGAGTCCCAGTCTAGTGGGCATGGCCGCCTGGTCCCTTCGGTGGCGCTGGCAGCGTCCCCCCAAAAACCAATGCGGCGGACCTGGCCGCCGCATTGGGACATCCTGGCCGTGCCAGCACTAGTCGGTGCGGAAGCCGCCGGGCGCCATGCCGGGCGCACCGGGCATCATGCCACCCGGCATCATGCCGCCGGGCATCCCGGTGCCGGGCATCATGCCGGGCGCGCCGGGCATCATGCCGCCACCAGGCATCATCATGCCGGGCATCTGCTGCGAGAACGGATGCACGACCATCTTGATGGTGGCCTTGCCGTCTTCCTTGAGACCATCGACGTCCTTGGCGGTCAGCGTGACGGTGCGGTCGCCCTTGCTGGTGTAGATGTGCGCGGCGTACGGCACCTTGGTGTGGTCCACCTTGCCGTCGCCCCAATCCCACACGTAGTCAACGACGGAGTAGCCGGCCACCACATTGCACTGGAGCATGAACTGCTCGCCAGCCACGCAGCTCAGTTGCGGCGCGTTGTTGAAGGTCACGAAGCTCGGCTTGATGGCCTGCTCATCGGTGATGAAGCGCGCCATGCCGACGTAGAACGCATCGTCCTGGTCGCCGAACAGCAGGATGCGCTTGAGCTTGGTGGGCACGCGCTCGCTGGGATTCTGGAACTCATCGATGGGCACGAACACGCGCGTCCAGCCCTGGTTGATCTGGAAGGTGTGGTCGAACCGGAAGTCCTCGATGGCGATCGGACCGCGGTCGGTGTCCAGCACGATCTTCAGCATCTCGGTGGCCGGCGCCGTGGAGACCGGCTCCACACCGGGCATCATCATGCCGCCCTCGGGGTTCATGCCCGGCATCCCAGGCATCGTGCCGGGCATCCCAGGCATCCCCGGCATCCCCGGCATTGTGCCCGGCATGCCCGGCATGCCCGGCGAACTGCCACCAGGCATCATGCCCGGCATCATGCCGCCCGGCAGGTTCTCATTGTTGGTGCCCATGCCCGGCATCATCCCGGGCATGCCTGGCGAACTGCCACCAGGCATCATGCCCGGGATCATCCCAGGCATGCCCGGCGAACTGCCACCAGGCATCATGCCCGGCATCATCCCAGGCATACCGGGGGAGCTACCGCCCGGCATCATGCCCGGCATCATGCCTGGCATCATGGAGCCGCCGCTACCGGGCATGCCCGGCATCATGCCGCCACTGCCCGGCATGCCCGGCATCATGCCGCCACTGCCCGGCATGCCCGGCATCATGCCGCCACTGCCCGGCATCATGCCACCACTGCCCGGCATACCCGGCATCATCCCGCCACTGCCCGGCATCATGCCGCCAGGGCCGGGCATCATGCCCGGCATCATGCCACCGCTGCCCGGGGGCATGCCGCTGCCGCTGCCCGGCATCATGCCGCCGCTGCCCGGCATCATGCCGCCGCTGCCGGGCATCATGCCGCCAGGGCCGCCCGGCATGCCAGGCAGCGCCGGGGTCTCCTTGGGGAAGAAGCAGACGTCGAACTGGAGGTAGGACAGTTTGGGCTTCTCGAAGTAGGACTGGATATCGGGCTGCTCGCCGAACTCCATGCGGGCCCCGCGGTAGTAGCCCTCGGTGTGGACTTCGATGGAGTTGAGGCCCGTGGCGACACCATGCTCGGTGGCGACAGCCTTGCCGCTGCCCCAGCCGCCGACCTTGATCTTGTACGGGCTCTCCTCGATCTTCTCGCCACGGTAGAGCAGCAGCGGGTGCAGCTCCTTGACGTTCTCGTCAAACAGATAGACCTGCTTGGGCCCACCCTTGAGGTCGGCCAACTGCGCGCGCTTGGCGGCGAGCTGGTTGACGACCATCTGCAACTGGGTGGTCCACTGCTGGCGCTGGAACATGGCCTGCGTGGCTTCGACCGTCGCGGCGGTGCCCGGTGCGGGGTCGGGCGGAAGCTTGTTGATCTGGGCTTGCAGCTCGAGCAACTGGTTGGTCAAGCCCTTGACCTCGCGCTCGACCTGCTCGATGAGCTTCTTGGTGTCGTCGTCGAGCACCGGCCCACCGGCGGCGGCGCCAGGCTTGAGCTCGGCCAGCTGCTTGTCGAGCTTGCCCAGGTTGGCGCGCATCGTAGCCAGGGCATCCTCGGCCGCCTTGCGCCCATTGGGCTCTTTCTGGGCGGCAACCAGGTCTTCCTGGGCCTTGATCTGCTTGACCAGGTCGGCGCGCGTCGCCTCGAGCGCCTGCGCCTGCTCGGTCTTGGACAGTTGGCCACCTTGTGCCCATACGCTGGTTGCGCAGAGGCCCACGATCAGCATCACCACAACGGGGAACAGGCCTGAAAGCCGCTTGATCATCGCTTTCACCTCGGTGGCCGCGGCGCCACATGACTCACTACCCGCCCTGCCGCGCCAGCGTTGACACGGCCGCCTAAGGAGCCATCTGCCTTATACCATAGCGGGCCGACTCGCCGCAAGCGCTGGGCGCGCCAGTGGCCCAAATAGCGGCCGGGGCACGAGGAGTCGTGCCCCGGCTCGCGCGTGGGCGTGCGCGCCGCCGCGGTTGTGTGCGGGGCGCACCGCGGCGCTCTACTGAGGCGCCGGCGTCGTCGCGCCACCTTCGTTGCCGTTGCAGGTGGTGGTGGCGCTCTTGTCCTTGGGCACCGGCAAATTCTCGGCCGCCTCGCCGGCCTTGCCCGTGGGCGGCTTGGTGTCGGTGGTCGGGGCGCCGTTCCACGACGGCTTCTTGTCCGCCGGCTTGCCACAGCCAGACAGGCTGACCAGCGACACGCCCAGGACGATAAGGATGAACAGCTTACGCATCAGCGGTACCTTGCCTTAGTCATAGTCGGCGGCGGTCGGACCGACCACGCCGTTGCAGTTCCAATCCAAGCCGGTCTTGGGCACGCAGTTCAGGTCATAGGCCTGCCCCGGACCCGTCTCGCGCGCATCGTACTCATACTTGAGCCACTTGACGTGCCCGTCGAAGAAGCCGTAGTTGGCGCCGTCGGTATGGCGCTGCGCGTCGGGAATGGCCGCGCGCTGCCCGTCCGCGTAGCTGACCAGATTGGTGGTGACGGTGCGGCCCAACTCGGGGATCCAGCCGGTCGTGCCGGACTTGCAGATGAAGGTCAGTGCGTTGACCGCCGACCCGTTGGCCACACCGATGGCGTCGACGATGACGGGCGTCTGGGCCGGCATCGGGATTGACGCCAGCGAGCAGCCATTCGCCCACACACCGTACTGCATGGTGTAGCTGACCTTGGTGCCGCCGGCGCTCGGGCAGACGAAGACCTGCGTGCTCTTAATGTACGGCTGCACGATGTCGGTCCACACAAACGACAGCGAGCCCGCGCCGCCGACCCGGATCGGCAGCATCATCTCGTCGTAGTCCTGGCAATACTGGATGACCGCGGTCATCTGCTGCTTCAGGTTGCTGGAGCAACTTGATGTGCGTGCCTTCTCACGCGCCTTGGCGAAGACCGGGAACAGGATCGCCGCCAGGATGGCGATGATGGCGATAACGACCAGCAACTCGATCAGCGTGAAACCGCGCTGCCGGCGGTCGCCGCCGGAGACCTTATGACTCATGTTGTCCTCCTCACTTGGCGCATAACGCCCCCCGCCAAGTCTTCCTGCGAGCATTATAGGCAACACACCACCCATGGCGCAAGGTAGGGGACACCGACTACGCTATCGCGGCGCTCAATGGCCCG
>JACRKZ010000146.1 GCA_016235455.1 Armatimonadota bacterium
CTACGGCCTGGCCGCCGAGGACGGGCTGCACGTCTGGGACGCCGCCGACCCGGCACGACCGGCCGATGTCGGCAAGTCGCACACGCCGTCGATCGGTCGCGCGCTGGCGGTGAGCAACGGTTACGCCTATGTGCTCGACTTGGAGGGTGGGCTGGGAGTGTACGACGTCTCCGAGCCCAGCGACCCACGCCGCCAGAGCTACTGTGACCTGCCCCAGGACGGCCTGGGTCTGGCCCTGCGGGGCAGGCGTGTGCTGGCGATCTGCGAGAACCAGACACTTCAGGCGTTCGATGTGGATAACCCCGGTGAGGTCAGACGCATTGGTCTGCTGCACCTGTCAGCCATGCCGCGCACGCTGTGTGTGAAGGACGACACCGCGTATGTCGGCACCGAAGACGGCTTTCTGGTGGTCGACGTCTCGGACACGACCAACCCGCTGCTGGCGCGGACGCTGCCGCAACCAGCCCTGGCTGCGGCCACAGGCATGGCCGGCGACCGCCTGGCGGTGGCTGACGACGATGGCGGCCTGCGGGTGCTCGACGTCGCTGACGCCACGACACCGGTGCTGGCCGGGTGCGCGCCGGTCGGCGCCGGCAGCGTGGCCGTGGCGTCGTCGGGCAGTCTGGTCTGGTCGCTGGGCATCGAGGGCCTGCTCACCTGCCTCGACCTGCACGATCGGGCCCATCCGCGGCCGATCGGCAGTGTACGGCTGGAGGGTCGGCCGCGGCACATCGCCGCGGACGCCGGTCTGCTGATTGCGCTCGGCGGCGAGTCGGGCCTGCAGGTGGTCGACACGAGCCAGCCCGCGCAGCCGCGGCTGGTGGGCCGGCTGGCAATTGACGGCGACACGGGGCGGCCGGCGCTCCGCGGTCGGCGGGTTGTCTTGCCGGCCGGTCGACGCGGCGTCATCGTAGTCGACCTCACCGACGCCGCCAAGCCGCGCCAGTTGAGCACGTACCTGTGCTTGTCGGTGGTGCAGGCCGTGGCGCTGGCAAGTCCCGACTGGGCGTATGTGTTGGGCGACCGGCAGCACTACCTGCTAGACCTGCGTCAGCCCGAGCGACCGCGTGAGGTGGCCACGTTCGGCACGTGGGGACGCGCCATGGCCATGGCGGCCAGCGACGGGTTGCTGGTGGCCGCCTCCAAGTACCGCGGTCTGCAGTGCTTCGGCCTGCAGCCTGGCCGGGAGCCGATGCTGCTGGCGGAGCTGGAGAGCAGCGACACGGTGCGCGACATGGCCTGTGACGGTGCGCGCGTCTACGAAGCTACCAAAGAGTCCGGGCTGGTGGCGATTGATGTGCGGGACCCGCTGGATCCGCGCCGCCTGGGCCAGGAGTACGGCTGGCTGCCCGCGCGGGCGCTGGCCTTGGGGCCGGGCTGGCTGGTCTCGGCGGAAGGCCCGGCCGGGCTGACCGTGTGGTCGATCCCGGCCGGGCGGTAGGTCGGTCAGATTTGCTCGAAGGTGGTGGTCAGCACTTGCGTCTGGCCGGTCTCGGCGGCCTTGTAGCCAGCCTCGATCAGTTCGATGACATGGCGCGCGTGTTCGGCGGTGCTCACCGTCGGCGTGCCGTCGCGGACCAGGTCCACGAGCTGCATGATGTCCTCGAAGACATGCCCCTCGTCCATGTCACGGTGCGCGCCGACGTTGTGCGGCAGCGCATGGTTGCCCTCCAGCTCGCCGCGCAGCGCGTAGTCGATGGGCTGGCCGTTGATCTGGTCGCCGGTGATGCTGCCCTTGGTGCCAAAGAAGCTGGGCCTTGCGAAGGCGAACGGCGAGCCGGCCAGCACGCCGTAGATGTAGGCGAACACGTTGTCGCCGAAGTCGGCGACGAGCATGGTGTTGTCGTGGGCGTCGCAGGGATACATCTGGCCCTTGAACTCACGCTCGGTCATGGCGGTACCGGAGAAGCCGGTGACGCGCTTGGCCGGCCCGAGGATGCCGGTCAGGCCGTGCAGGCCATAGACGGTCATGTCATACATTGGGCCGCCGCCCGGCTGACGCCAGTACCACGCCGGGTTGATGTTGGAGAGCAGGTCATCGCCCTTGCGCACACCTTCGTTTTCGTGGTAGGTGCCAAAGGCCGCGCCGGTCACCGCCCAGGCTAGCCGGCCCAGCGCGCCCTCGCGGATCAGCTCGCGGATGCGCCGGTTGAGCGGGCGTAGCATCTCGCCGGGGCAGGCCACGATCTTCACGCCGGCGGCCTCGGCCGCGTCGATCAGGGTGTTGGCCTCGGCCACGGTGGTGGTCATGGTCTTGTTGAAGTGCATGTGCTTGCCGGCGGCGACGGCGGCCATGCCCTGGTCGAAATGCACGCCGATGGGCGAGCCGATGGTGACCAGGTCGACCTGGTCGTCGGCCAGCAGCTCGTCGTAGCTCTCATAGGCCCGGGCCACGCCGTACTTGTCGGCGGCGGCCTGGGCTCGGCCAGGCACGGGGTCGCACACGGCGGCCAGATAGCAGCGGTCCTGCACGTCGTCTTGGCATAGGTGCTGCAGGGCGCCCCGAATGCCGATGCTCCCGGCGCCGACGACGCCGATCCCCAGTCTCTTGGACATACGATCCTCCAGGTTCGCGAGTGCTCAGAATACCGTGACCGGCGCGCGCAACGCCACCAGCCCATACAGGTCGCGCGCATCCACCAGGTGCAGGCGGATGCAGCCGTGCGATGCGGCGGCGCCCAGCGCGTCGTAGTACTGGGGTGCCGTGGCGTGGATGGCGTGGCCCTGGTAGTAGTGCATGGCATAGCGCATGCGCCAGGCGCTGTTCAGGCTGCTGTAGTGGTCGACCGACTTGGCGTAGATGCGAAACTCGCCGAAGTGGTCGTGGCCGCCGCCACCGGGCGACCCGCCCGAACACACGAAGTAGCGCACCAGCAGGCCGTCCTTCTGCAGGTACATGCGCTGCTGCTCGTGGTCCGAGAGGCGCACGAAGATGCCGTCGGCGCGCTGGTTGGCCAGGTCGGCTGGCCGGTAACGCAGCCACTTGGCCGCCGTCGCGCAGACCTTGCCGTCGCTGTTGTAGCCCTTGACCTTGAGCGTCAGCCCGATGCAGTCGAGCCCCGGCGGGACCCAGTCGACGCTGCCCGAGCCCGAGCGCTCCGTGGGCCGGACCACGACGACCTTGCCGTAGATCTGCTGGCCGCCGCGGGTCACTCCCTCGGCCCAGGCCAGGACCTCGGTGGAGACGATGCCAGGGCCGGCCGCCCAGGCGAGTGTGGTGCTCCGGCCCTCCACGACCTCGCTGGGTAGCGACTGGAAAGCGAGGTCATGCACCGGCGGCGCGACCGGGGGGCGCGGCGCCGGTGCGTCGACGATCACCAGGTCGGCCGGGGCCAGGCTGAGCGCGGGTTCGCTGGCCACCGAGGGGGCCGCGCTGACGACCGGAATCTCCTGCGCTCTGGACTGCGCCAGACAGACCGAGCACCACAAAGACAAGCCACTCAGCCAAGCCAACCTATGAGCCATGGAACCCTCCCTCTACCAGCATGGGGCGAGGGTTCGACGGCGGCCAGGGCGTTCCTTTTCAGCCCATCGGGTTGACTGCGCTGCCGTTGCGGAACACGGTGAAGTGCAGGTGCGGCCCGGTGGACCAGCCGGTGCTGCCGACTCGGGCCACGGGCTGGCCTTGGCTGACATGCGCGCCGTCGCCCACGATGAGCGAGGAGCAGTGGCCGTACATGGTCACATACCCATTGCCGTGGTTGATCATGATGGTGTTGCCATAGGCGTTCATCCAGCCGGCATGAACCACGGTGCCGCCGGCCGCCGCGCGAATGGTGGTGCCGTAGCCCGCGCCGATGTCCACGCCGTCATGAAAGCGCCGTGTGCGCAGAATGGGGTGGATGCGCCAGCCATAGGCGCAGGTGACGCGCCCGCCGCAAGGCCGGATGAACTTGCCGCTGAACGAGCCATTGACGCCGCCGCCACCCATGGGATTGCGCAGCCGTTCGAGCGCCTCGTCGATCTTGCGTTGCGTGGCCTGGAGTTCGTCGTAGATCTCGTCCTGCCGCGCGCGCTCGTTCTTCACGTCGTTGAGGATGTCGCGGCGCTCGTCGCGCTTGGCGCGCAGTTCGTTGCGCGCCGCGGTCTCGCGGGACTTGAGGCGGGCCAGTTCGGCGACGGTCTGTTCGCGGGTCTGCGCCAGGGCCAGCCGCTCGCCACGCTCTTGCTCGATGGACTTCTTGAGTTCCATGTCCTGCTCGGCGATGCGCCTCAGCAGCATGGAGCGGTCGACGAACTGCTCGAAGTCGGTGGCTCCCAGCGCCACCGACATGTAGCCCAGCGTGCCTTGCTTGTAGAACACCTCCATGCGCGCCCAGAAGGCGTCCATGTGCTTGGCGAGCTTGGCGTCCACCACCTTCAGGCGGTCCTGCGTGGCATCGAGCTTGTCCTGGGCGGCGTCGAGCCGTAACCGCGTCTCGCGCAAATCGGTGTCGGCCGCGCTGAGCGCCTGCTGCGAGGCATAGAGCGCCTCTGTGGCCGAGCGCTGCTTGCGCTTGGTCTCGCGCAGCTTGGCCTCAACCGCCTCGCGCTTCTGCACCGTGGTGCTGCGCTTGGCTTTGAGCTTGGCCTCACGCGAGGCCTGCGCGGAGGCCGGCGACATGCTCCACAGTGCCAGGCCCAGGCCCCCGGCCAGAGCCGCGGCCTGCCACACGCGCCGAGGCAGCGTTCTGCTGTTGGTGATCATCACGGCTCAAGCTTCCTTGAGGAACTGCCGCATGGAGATAAGCGAACTGCCGATGCCGATCACCGCGCCCAGCGCGCTCAGGCCCAGCGTGTAGGACCAGAGGAGCGTTTCGGGCTTGACCAGCCGCAGGAAGGGCAGCAGGCTCTCCGCGACGTGGGCCATGTGCCGGTACAGCGCGAAGGTGACGACCACCGCCAGCAGACCGCCAACCAGGCCGTGAAACAGCCCTTCGAGCATGAACGGCACGCGGATGAACCAATCCGTCGCGCCCACGAGTTGCATGATGCGTATCTCGCGCCGCCTGGCATAGATGGTCAGGCGGATAGCGTTGCTGATGATGGCACAAGTTGCCAGTGCGAGCAAGATCAGCGCCACATAGCCCGCCAGTCGCACTTGCTTGAGCAGGTCGTTGAGCAGGCGCACCACCTGGCCACCATAGCTCACGTCGGTCACGCCGGCCATGCCCTTGAGCTGCTTGGCCACGGCGTCGATGGCCTTGGAGTCACGCGGGGTCACACTGAACTTGGCTGGTAGCCGACCGTCGGCCTCGCCGCCCAGGCTGTCGAGCACCGGGCTGTCCAGCTCCTTGCGCAGGCGCTCGAACGCCTCCTTGCTGGACACATAGGCCACGTCGCGCACTTCGGGCAGGGCGCGGATGGCCTTCTCCAGCTTGTCCGTTTCCTCAGCCTTCAGGTCCTTGGCCAGGAACGCGCTGATCTGGGCCTTGCGCGCCTCCTCCAGCAGGATGTTCTGCAGGTTGGTGTTGGCCAGGTTGAACAGGCCGAAGACCACCAGCGAGCACATCACGGTGATCACCGCGGCGAGCGTCAGCAGGCCGTTGCGGCGCAGATTGGTGAGCAGCTCGCCCAGCAGAAACTCAGTCCTCTGTAGCATCGCCTGCTCCTTGCTCGTCCGCGGCCGGCTCGCTGATCTCTTCCTCGCGCGGGGCGTCGAAATGGTCGTCGCCCTGGCGGTCGTAGCCGCCAACGGCATCGCGCGCCACGCGCCCCGAGTCCAACTCCACCACGCGCTTGGCCAGCAGGTTGACGATCTCGCGGTCGTGCGTGGCCACGATGACCGTGGTGCCCGACTCGTTGATGGACTCCAGCAGGTGGATGACGTCCAGGCTGGTCTCGGGGTCGAGGTTGCCCGTGGGCTCATCGGCCAGGAGAACCGTGGGGTCGTTGACCAGTGCGCGGGCGATGCTCACGCGCTGCTGCTCGCCGCCCGACAGCTGGCCCGGCATCGACGTGGCGCGATGCGCCAGGCCCACGCGGCCCAACGCCGACAGCGCGCGCTGGTGGATGTCCCGCGGCTCGGCGCCGATGACCTGCAGCGCGTAGCTGACATTCTCCACCGCGTTCTTGTAGGGCAGCAGGCGGAAGTCCTGAAAGACGACGCCCAGCCGTCGGCGGAGCAGCGGAATGTGTTTGGCCTCGAGCTGGGTGACGTCGTCGTCACCCACGTAGACGCTGCCCTCGGTGGGCAACAGCTCGCGGTAGAGCAGCTTCATCAGCGTGCTCTTGCCTGAGCCGGTGCTGCCCACCAGGAACACGAACTCGCCATCGGGGATGGTCAGGTTCACCCGGCTGAGCGCTTCGACTTTGCCGTCATATCGGACGGTGACGTTGCGAAATACGATCATGATCCTCTGACTATGTCTGGCCTCCACGCCATGCATGACACGGCGCGCGGCGCGTGTTGCCCCCTCTTAGTGGACGCGGCGGCGCGCGATTAGTTTCGCATCGCGCGCGCCGGCGAGAAGGTCTCGCACCGCGACTGTCCAATGCTAGCAACCCGTCGACAAAGGAGGCGTGCGTGGCCCTGGTGGCGTGGATCATGACTGTGGGCGGCCTGCTGGGCCTGGTCTACGTGCTGTTGGGCTATCCGCTGCTCATGGCGGCTTGGGCTCGGCTGCGCCCGTGGCCGGTGACCCCCGACGCCGGCGCGCCGCTGCCGCGTATCAGCCTGTTCCTGGTCTGCTACAATGAGGAGACGGTGCTGCCCGCCAAGCTGGCCAGCCTCGCGGCGCAGGACTATCCGCCCCATCTGGTCGAGTTCATGCTGGCCGATGACGGCTCCTCCGATCGCACCCGCGAGCTGCTCGCCGAGTTCTGTCAGCGGCCTGATATGGCTGGTCGCGCGCGGCTGGCCGAGCCTATCGGCAACACCGGCAAGCCCACCCAGGTCAACCGCATGGTGCTCGAAAGCACCGGCGACATCCTCATCTTCAACGACGCTCGCCAGCCGCTCGAGCCACAGTCGTTCCGCGCTGTCGCGGCGGCACTGAGCGACCCTAACGTCGGTGGCGGCACCGGCGCGGTGGCGTACCGCCCCGCCGACGGTTCACCCGTGATGGTCGGCGCCTACTGGCGCTACGAAAGCGCGATCCGCGTCTGCGAGTCGGCGGTGCATAGCTGCACCAGCGGCGCCGGCCCGCTGATGTGCTGTCGGCGCGAGCTGTATCGTCCAATGCCCGCCGCCTTGGTGCTGGATGACATCCTCACGCCGATTCGAGTCGTCCTGGCACGACGCAGGTTTGTCTACATTCCCGACGCCGTGGCCGTCGAGACCTTCGCCATGGACCCGCGCCACGAGTTCCGCCGCCGCGTGCGCAACGCCGCCGGCGTCATCCAGGCCATCCGGGCCGACCTGAGCACGCTCGTGCCCTGGCGTAATCCTGTCTGGCTCCAGTTCTGGTCGCACAAGTGCGGGCGCCTGGCCGTTCCGTTCCTGCTGGCGGCGGTGTTGCTGGGCTCAGTGCTCGGCCTCGGCGGGCATCCGTGGTTCCGCTGGCTGCTGGTCGGGCAGGTGCTGTTCTACGCCTACGCCGAGCTGGGTTGGCTGACCGCCCGGAGCCGGTGGTCGCCGCCCGGTTCGCGCTTGGCGCTGAGCCTGGTCATGCTGGGCCTGGTGACGATCGGCGGCTTCTGGCGCGAGCTGCGCGGCGTGACCACCGCCGCTTGGGGCTCCGACGAGACAAGACGACGATGATCAAGCGAGTCCTGGCGCTGCGCGAGCTCGGCATCGTCGCGGTGCTGCTGGCCGAGGTGGCGCTGTTCGCCGTGCTCTGCCGGCAGCCGGGCCGGCCCAACCCGTTCCTCCAGCCCGAGGCGCTGCTCAACGTCGTGCGCGACAGCGCCGTGCTGGGCCTGGCCGCCATTGGCACGACCGTGATCATCGTGGCCGGCGGCATCGATCTGTCCGTCGGCTCCGTACTGGCGCTCTGCGCCGTGGTGGTGGCGTCGCTCATGGAGGCCGGACACGCGCTGTGGGCCGTGCCCGTTGGTCTGCTGGTGGGCATCGCCTGCGGTTTGATCACGGCAAGCATCATCAATGCCGCCAAGTTGCCACCGTTCATCGTCACGCTGGGCATGATGTCCGTGGCGCGCGGCTCGGCCTTCTTGGTCACCGGCGGACGCACGGTCACTTTGCCCGAAAGCACGTTCACGCATGCGGTCGGTGGCAACATCATGGTCGCGGGCGTGCTGGTACCCGTGCCCGCGCTGATCTGGGTCGGGGTGGCGCTGCTGGCCGCGATGTGGCTGTCCCGCTCACGGCTGGGCCGCGCGGTCACCGCGCTCGGCGGCAATGAGGAGGCGGCTCGGCTCAGCGGCCTGCCCATCGCCCGGCTCAAGCGCGTGGTCTACGGCCTGGGCGGCGGCATGGCGGCCATGGCGGGCAGTGTGTTCGTGGCCTACTACGGCACTGGCCAGAGCACGGCCGCCGGCGGCTGGGAGCTCGACGCCATCGCCGCGGCGGTGCTCGGCGGCGCCAGCCTCAATGGTGGGCGGGGCAGCATCATCGGCACCTGCGTCGGCGCGGTCATCTTCCGAGTGCTCCAGCGCGGCTTGACAATGCTGGGCGCGTCTGATTACAGTCAAGTGATTACCGGGATCGTCGTCGTCGCCGTGGTCGTGCTCGACCAGTTCGCCACGCGCCGCGCGCACCGTGCCGGGTAGCTGCTCAGTGAGAGGAAACATCATGCGTGGCCTGATCGTTGCGTTCCTTGCCGTGCTCATGCTGGGCGGCTGTGCGCCTAAGCCACCGGCCGACTCGGCGCCGCCCGCCGGTGCCAAGCCGGAGCCGGCCAAGGCCAAGAGCGAAGCACCGTCCCCGGGCACGAAGCTGCGCTTCGCCGTAGTGCCCAAGCAGAAGGACAACCCCGTCTTCGCCTACGCCAAAACCGCTGCCGAGCGGCGCGCGAAGGAACTGGGCGTCGACCTGGTGTGGGACGCGCCGAACGCCAACGACGAGGCCAAACAGGCCGAGATCGTCAGCACGCTGGCCGACCAGGGCGTCAACGGCATCGCCTTGAGCTGCTCCAACCCGGCCACGCTGAAGAACGCCATCGACAAGGCCGAAGCCAAGGGTATTCCGGTCATCTGTTGGGACAGCGACGCGCCGACCTCCAAGCGCCGCGCCTTCTACGGCATCGACGACCAGGCCACCGGCAAGCTGCTGGGCGAGGAGATGGCGCGGCTGCTGCCCTCGGGCGGCAGCGTGATGATCCTCAGCGGCGTGCAGGGCGCCCAGAACCTGGAGAGCCGGATCAAGGGCGTCAACGAGGCACTGGCCGCGGCCAAGGGCATCAAGGTCCTCGGTGTGCAGTACTGCAAGGACGATGTCACCACCTCGGTGCAGATGATCGGCGATGTGATGAGCAAGCACCCCGACCTGGGCGGCTGGGTCATGGTCGGCGGCTGGCCGCTGTTCGCCAAGAACGGGCTGGACGCCATCAAACCCGGCAAGACCAAGGTGGTCGCGGTGGATCCGCTGCCCGAGGCGCAGAAGTGGCTCGAGAGCGGCCATGTTCAGGTCTGTGTCGGCCAGAAGGTCTTCGGCTGGGGCAGCGAGAGCATCAGCATCCTCAACGCGCTGGCCCAGGGCAAGCCGGTGCCGGGCATGGACGCCAAGGGCTTTGTCGATTCCGGTGTGGACATCGTTGTGCCCAAGAAAGAGGGCGCCTACACCGACGCCAAGTACATCGACCTGCCCACCTACCGACAGCAGTTCGAAGCCGCGGCCGGCGGTAAGTCATAGCAGCCCGCGGTCACCGAACCGTCGTGGCCGCGGCTGCGGCAGCGGCGGGTCGCTGAGCACGCGCATCCAGCCCCAGGCGCCGGGCCAGGAGTCGATCAGCTTCTGGCCCGCGGCGGTGCCCATGACCGAGGCGGCGGTGGACAGCCCGTCCGACACGGCGCCCTCCACCGCGATGACGTTGGTGGCCACGCGGCTGGTCAGGCCGATGCCCGTGCGCGGGTCGACCACGTGCGAGTAGCGCACGCCACCGACGATGACGTACTGCATGGTGTCGCCGGAGGCGGCCACGCCGCAGTTGCTCAGTTCCAGGTCGCGGCCGTTCTCGAAGCCCACGACCCAGCCCACCTTGCCTGGCGGCGGGTCGCCCAGGACGATATCGCCGCCGGCCTCGAACAGGCAACTGGCGCAGCCGTTGGCCCTCAGCACGGCCACCGCCTCATCACCGATGAAGCCCTTGGCAATGCCGCCGAGGTCGAGCTTCATGCCGGCCAGTTCCAGGCGCGCGGTGCGGGCCGCTGGGTCGAGTTGGACATGCTGCCAGCCGACGCAAGCCAGCGCCCGGGCGCGGGCCTCCGCCGTGGGCAACACGCCAGACCGTCGGGCAGCGCGCCACAGGGCCACCACGGGCCCGACGGAGGCGTCGAACGCGCCTCGGCTCTGGCGCCACATCTGGTCCGACTTGAGCAGCACGCGCCACAGATCGTCGCTGACACGTACCGCGGCGCCGCCGGCCGAGGCATTGAGCCGGCTGAGTTCGGAATTGGCGCGGTAGTCGCTGAGCGTGGCATCGAGCGCCTTGACGCGCTCAAAGGCCGCTTCGCAGGCCTGCTCGGCCACTTCGCGCCGGGGCGCATAGACCACCAGTCTCACCCGCATGGCCATGTGGATCTGGGCGTAGGCGTAGCGCGCCAGAGCCGGTTCGCCGGCCGTGGCCGGAAGGGCGGACACGACGGCGAGCAGCAGAGGGAGAAGTCGGCGAGGCACGGTGGTCTGCTCCTGCTCCCCGATTGTAGCGCCGCGCGCGGCGCTGGTGACGATTCGGTTACGCCCGCCGGCCTCTCGATGCAACCCGGGCGGGCTTGGCGTCGTCGGTACATGAGGCGACTGGCAAACGTCCGTCACAGATGGGATAGTGCCAAGCAGTGGTACAATGTCGCCGAGGAGTGGGATAGACATGCACGGACGCCGTTTTCGACTGTGCGGTGCCTTGGTGCCCGTGGTCGCGCTCATACTGGGCAGCGTTGGCCCGGTTGCGGCCCAGGAACTGAAACCTTTCACCGAGAAGTTGCCCAAGAGCCTGGGCAAGTTCCCGCTGGTTGTTGTGCCCGCGGGCAAGGTGACGCTCGACGATCCGGCCAACCCCGGTAAGCAGGTGACGGTTGAGGTCAAGCCGTTCTACCTGAGCAAGACCGAGGTGCGTTGGGACGAGTTCGGCCAGTGGGTCTATCGGCTCGATCTGAGTGATGCCGATGCCGCCGCCGGCAAGGACGCCGCCAACCGGCCGAGCATGCCCTACATCCCGCCCGACTGCGGATTTGGCACCGACGGCTTCGCCGCCATCTCGCTGAGCTTCCTCAACGCGACCAAGTACTGCGAGTGGCTGACCAAGATGACCGGCCACAAGTACCGTCTGCCGACCGAGGCCGAATGGGTCTGGGCGTGCCTGGGCGGCGCTGAGAACAAGCCGCTGTCCGCCGCGGAACTGGAGAAGGTGGCCTGGTTCGGCAAGACCATGAAGAACCCCAACAAGCCTACCGAGGATCCCGGCCCTATGCCAGTGGGCAGCAAGGACGCGAATGGCTACGGGCTGTTCGACATGCTGGGCAATGTGCGCGAGTGGTGCGTGGGCATCGACGACAAGCCGGTGGCCAAGGGCGGCGGTTGGGCCGACGACGCCGAGCACTGCCAGGCAACGGCGCGCTTCTTCTTCTCGCCTGACTGGCAGAAGACCGACCCGCAGAACCCCAAGAGCAAGTGGTGGTTGTCCGACGCGCCGTGGGCCGGCTTCCGCGTGGTGTGCGAGCCGTAGTCGGCCGCAACCCAGGCTATAGCGCAAGCGCCGCGTGGGCCCTGCCAGCGCGGCGTTTGCGATTTGGGCTCGTGTCTAGCGCCAGTCGGCCAGCGGCGTGAGGTCCGGCGTTGGCGCATCGGGCACGGGCGAGAGCAGGATGGCGATGCGCGTTATGGTCGCCTTCTCCGCCAAGGCCACGGTCAGCTTGGTGATACCGTTGAGCGGTCGCTGCGGCGGGGTGGTCAGCGCGGGCCCGGCGGCAAAGGTGGCGCCCGCTGGCGACAGCAGTCGCGCATGGAGCCGCTGCCCAGCACGCTCCAGGACCGCCTTGGTGCCATCGACGGTGATCTGCGCCGCGGAGTGCGCGCCCCAGACAGCCGCGACCGGCTGGTCAGCCTCAATCTCATCCACCAGCAGCACATCGCGTCGCCCGAGCAGCGCGTAGCCACGCTGCACGCGCCGGGCCATGGGGTAGGCGGCGCTCAGGTCCACCACCGCGCGAGCGTAGGTCGGCGTAGTGTGGAAGGCGACGATTGGTGCTTTGGCTGCGGTGTTCTGGTTCTGTCCGTCGATCACCAGGCAGTTCTGCCCTTCGGTCCGCAGTCGGTAGTAGTTCCAGCGCTGGCCGCCGAAGTAGCCGGGCAGGTTGTAGTCGTCGCCGCCCAGGTCGCAGAAGAAGCGCTGACCGAGCGCGTCGAGAACGAAGCAGCCGAGGTCGAGGTGACTGTGGTTGGCTCGGTTATCGCCGCCCTTGAAGGCCAGCCAGGCAGCTTTGGGGTCGGACCAACTGCCACGCAGGAAGCCGACCTGGACACCGTTGAACAGCGCGTCGAGCGGTACGCCGCCTCGCTCGGGATCGGTGCCGCCGGGCTGGAACCAGGCCAGGTCGAAGGCCTTGCCCTTGGACAGCGTGTGTTCCTGCCAGTAGTACAGTGGCTTGCCGTAGCGCCGACCGAGCCAGAACAGGCATTCGGCCTCACCGGCACCGGCGCCCGCGTCCGCGTAGTTGAACACCTCACCGGACGGACCCACGAAGTGCAGCCGGAAATCGCCGGCCTGGTCGAGCCCCGCCGCTTTGGTCAGGCCGAAGTCGGTGCCCAGCGCGGTGTCGAGCGCGGCCAAAAGGTACACCGTGTAGCTGGTGGCGTAGTTCCAGTAGCCGGGGCCCTCGTTCCAGCCGCCGTCGGGCGCGTAGGAGGCCACGGCGCGATGCCTTTCTCGCGCCAGCCGGCCAGGATGGCCTCGCGGTCGGCGCCGACCAGCAGCGGCTGCAGCCAGTCCCAGCCGATGCCGAAGGCATTGTTCAGCTCGGCCACGTCGAGGAAATGGCTGGGATTCCACTTCGGCCAGCCCGCCGCGGCGACCATCTCGCGCACGGCGCGGCGGCCCGCCTCCTGGTCGCCGTCGAGCCGGTAGAGCAGGGCCAGCGTGCTGACTCGGGCCAGCACGCTGCGGCTGGCGCTCAGCAGGCGCGGCCCGATGATCTCGTACTTGGTGTCCGGTGCGGTGAGCAGCTTGTCGCGTTCGGCGCGCAAGCGGTCGTGCCAGCGCTTGGCGGTGGCATCGGTGGCGATGTTGTGGCGGATGCCATCCAGGTCGCTGTCCAGCAGCATCAGCCGCGGATGGCCCGGCCGCAGCGTGGCCAGCGGGTCGGCGGGCATTTGGCCGACGGTGAGCATCAGCGGAACGAGCCAGCAGAGCGCCATGGGAGTCCCCCTTACTTGATGAGCCCCGGCCAGAAGTCGTAGGGTCTGAAGTCGAAGGCCAGGCCGGCGAGGTTCCAGAATGCGCCGACCACGAAATCGCCCAGCGTGAGGCCGAGGAAGTACGGCACCCACCGGCGATAGACGGGCAGGCCGCCGTAGCGCAGCATGGTCCACTTGATGCCCGCTGCCAGCACCAGGCAGAGCCACAGCTGCTCGACTCCCCAGGAGTTGGCGATGGCGTAGCTGAGCGGGTGCAGCGGCCAGCCGATGAGACGCACGCGCGCCGCCCCGAGTACCAACGCGATGCCGAACCCGGCGCCGGTGGCCCACAGGTGTGATGCGTCGGCGCGCTTGGGCGCCTTGAGCCAGGCCTCCAGTTGGCCAAAGGCCTGGCTGCCGAACTGCGTGCCCCAGGTGTTGACGTTGCCCGTGGCGGAGCCGTAGTGGTAGTAG
>JACRKZ010000018.1 GCA_016235455.1 Armatimonadota bacterium
ATGCCCAGCCCGTCGGCCTTGAGCTGGCGAATGAGCTCGAACAGCCGCTCCACCTCGCTGGAGTCGAGGCTCGCGGTGGGCTCGTCGAGCACCAGCACCCTGGCCTCCACATCCAGCGCGCGGGCGATGGCCACCATCTGCTGAATGGCCACCGAGAACGAGGAGACCGGCTGCATGACGTCGATGTCGATGCTCAGCCGCGCCATGGCCGCCTCGGCGCCGACGCGCATGGCGCGCCAGTCCAGGCGACCCCAGCGCTTGGGCTGCCGGCCGAGGAAGATGTTCTCCGCCGCCGAGAGGTGCGGAATCAGGTTGACTTCCTGATACACCGTGCTCAGGCCCAGGGCCTGCGCGTCCTGCGGGGAGCCGGGGTCGATGGCTCGGCCGTCGAGCTCGACTTGCCCGGCATCGCGCCGGTAGACGCCGGTCAACACCTTGATGAGCGTGGACTTGCCGGCGCCGTTCTCGCCCATCAGGGCATGGACCTCACCGGCACGCAGGGCGAAATCGACGCCGGACAGGGCCTTGACGCCGGGGAACGCTTTGTCGATGCCGCGCATGGAGAGCAGCGGCGGCGCTTGAGACACGAGTGGCTCCGCTCACAAGGGGCAGCGCGACCGCCATGGCCCCGGACCGTGCCGGGGCCATGGCGGTCGCCACAGAGGCAACGCTTAGTACTGGCGCTTGCCGATCTCGTCCTTGGCCTGCGTCTCGTCGAAGACGCCTTCCTTGGACTCGATGCGCTTCTCGACCGGCTTGCCGGCCACGATGGCCTCGACAGCGTCGAAGAGCTGCGGTCCGAGCAGCGGGTTGCACTCCACGGTGCAGTTGAGCTTGCCGGCGACCATGGCCTCGAAGGCGGCCTTCACACCGTCGATGGAGACGATGATGATGTCCTTGCCGGGCTTCTTGCCAGCGGCCTCGATGGCCTGGATGGCGCCGATGGCCATGTCGTCGTTGTGGGCGAAGAGCACGTTGATGTCCTTGCCCTCGGGCGACTTGAGGAAGGCTTCCATGACGGCCTTGCCCTTGTCGCGCTTGAAGTCGCCGGTCTGCGACTTGATGATGGTCATGCCGGGATTGGCCTTGAGCACTTCCTCAAAGCCCTTCTTGCGCTCGTTGGCCGGCGCCGAACCCACCGTGCCGGTCAGCTCCGCGATCTTGGCCTTGCCGCCGGTCTTCTTGACCAGCCACTGCGCCGCGCGCTTGCCTTCCTCGATGAAGTTCGAGCCGATGAACGTCGCGTAGAGCTCGGGGTTGTCGGGGTCGATGGCGCGGTCGGACAGGATCACGGGAATCTTGGCGTCCTTGGCCTCCTTCAGCACGCTCTCCCAGCCCGTGGCCACCACCGGCGAGAACATGATCACGTCGACCTTGGAGGCGATGTAGGCCTTGATGGCCTTGATCTGATTCTCCTGCTTCTGCTGCGCATCGTCGAACTTCAGCTCGATGCCGCGCTTGGCGGCCTCGTCCTTGATCGACTTGGTGTTGGCCGTGCGCCAGCCGCTCTCCGCGCCAACCTGCGCGAAGCCGACCGTAATCTTCTTGCCGGGGTTGGCGCCGCCGGCGTCCTTGCCAGGCTCGGCGGCCTTCTTTTCCGGCGCGGGCGGCGGCGCGTCGGTCACCTTCGGCGCGCAACCGCCGAGCAGCAACGAGGCCGCCACGCCCAGCGAAAACCATCGACGAATCATGCCTGAGTCTCCTCTCTGTGGATGCTAGCACGCACGTTCCCACGATTCGAGGGCCTTCCTTCCCATCGATAGGATTGCGCAACAAGAGAAGTTCCCACAGCAAGCGGGCAGCACGTGGACAAGGGCATCGTGGCTCGCACGTTAGCGGTCGCACGCCGTGTCGCCAGTGTTTGACCCGCGCAAGGCCACCTGCTATACTCGGCGGCGTTGCGCGGGGCGGCCAACAGGGCGGTTCCGGCGGACAGGGAGCGGTCATGGCGGACGAGCGGTGGGAACAGCTCAAACGCCTTCTGCGGCAAGCGGTCGGCGATCATGTGGGGCGCGTCGAATACGGCAATCTGCGTCTCGAGGTCTACGACGCGGACGGTGCGGACAGTGAGAACGCGCGTATCGCCATGGCGTTCGAAGTGCCCGGTGGGTCGACCAACCAGTTCGCCGTGAGCTTCGAGGGTGGCGAGTTCGCCATGCTCGATTCGCTGGCCGATAATGTGCTGCGCATGAGCGATCCCGTGCAGGTGGTCGATCATCTCCGTGCCCAGATCGAGCAGATCCCCGACTACCGCATCAAGCGCCTCTACCATGACATCGACGAACTGATCGCCACCGGCGCCACGCGCCAGGCGGTGCTCGAGGAACTCAATCGCCTGCTGCGGCTGGGCACCGAGTTCCGCGGTGGCAGCCTGACCCTGGACGAGTTGACCGACGCCTGCCGATTCACGGCCAGCCGGTTCACTGGGGTGGAGGCCTGACCTTGCGCCGGTCAGATCTGCAGGCCGATGCCCTGGCGTTCATGTATGCCCATGAGTTCTGCGAGCAGCAGATCGAAGAGAAAGAACTCAACAACCCGCTCGCCCATGACATCCAGTTCCCTACCAAGGCCCCGCTGAGCAACAAGATCATCGACCGCAACGAGGTCGCCGAGAAGGTCATCTTCTGCGCGTTGGCCGACCTGCACGCCCAGAAGCGGCTGATCTTCACTCTCCGGCCCGTTGAACGCGTGCTCGGCCAGCACTGGCTGTGTCGATTGCTACAGTTCTTCGGCTTCCCACGCTACCACCTGCTAGTGCAGCGCGACGGCTCGTTCAACGCTTCTCCGCTCAATACGGCACTGGTCAATGTCTTCGACGAACTGCTGCAGCCTGGCAGCGATTTCGTCTCGGAGCCGCGGCTGCCCGTGCGCCGGTTGCTGCATCTGCTGTTCAAGAGCCGCGACGAAGAGCGTGAGCCGTACCACGACATCCTGCAGTGGGTCGGCAACGAGCTGTGCGACGAGGGTTACTACCGCGAGTCGACCGAAGTCACCGTCGGCGCCACACCGTTCAAGGAAGCGCACCCCGATCTGGAGAAGATGCGCGAAGCCGCGGACCAGGTGGCGGCGCTCAAGGATCGGCTGGCCCGCTTCGAGCGGCGCGAGCCCGAACTCTATGCCGCCCTCAAGAAGACCGTGGCCGACACCATGAAGGAGCTGTCGACGCTGTTCCAGCGCCGCTACACGCTGTGATGGTCAAGCTGGCCCGCCGCTTCTGGGATGAGGAGATCGCGCCTGTCGTGGCAGGCGTCGACCCCACCACGGCCTTCGTCGCCATCCTCGGCACCACCGCGCTTGTCAACAAGCGCTACATCGCCGACGGGTTCATCCTGTCCTCGGCCGCCGGCCGCTGGCTGGCCATGGCCGGCTGGCTAGTGGCTCTGACGCTGGCCCTGGCCGTGCTGCGCCGCCGGCCGGGCAGTGTCGTCGCCGGCGTGGCAGCAGGGGTCGGCGGGCTGGCCGTCCTCGGCGGCGCCCTGGCGCTGGGCCGCGCCGTGCCAGCCTGGGGCTGCGTGCCCCAGCAGCTGTCCACCATCTTCGTCATGATGCTGCTGGTGTGGATACCGCTGATCCTCGCGCTGTGGTGCCAGGTCCGCGCCGACCGGTTGCCGCCCTGGCCCAGACGCGCGCATGGGCTGCTGGCCGTCGGCGTGCTGGCCACCCTCATCGTCGTCAGTCGCCTTGGCCCGATGCGCACGCTGCTGCTCGACTTCCGGTACGACAAGCTCAACTGGTGTCTGCTGACCTTCGGCTGGCTGTATCTGGGCACGCGGCTGCCATCGCTGGTGCTCCTCGGCCGGGGCGAGACCAACGACGGGCTCGGCGCCGGACGCTGGCGGTTCTGGCTGCCTTGGACTCTGGCTATGCTGGTGTTCATGGTGGTGCTCATCGTGCTCTACGCCGGCGGGCAGAGCCAGTTCACCAGCTTCTATCCGATGTTCCGCGGCGAATGGCCCAACTGGTCGCCGGTGCGCGACGGATATGGCTTCCTGGTCGCCTTCGAGATCGCCCAAGGCTGCTACTTTCTGGCCTGGGAGTACTTCTTCCGTGGCTGGATGCTGTTCCGCCTGGAGCCGCTCTGCGGGCCGAACGCCATCCTGTGGCAGACCATCCCGTTTGTACTCATGCATCTGGGCAAGCCGGGCCCGGAGCTGCATTCGTCGCTCATCGCCGGGCTGGTGCTGGGCTGGCTGGCGCTGCGCAGCCGCTCATTCTGGCCGTGCTTCTTGCTCCATTGGAGCGCTGCGTGCACTATGGACCTGGTAGCCGTGTGGCACCTCGCCCAGCGCGTCCACTAACCGCCGCCAGGGAGGCGGCTCGCATGAGCAGCGACACCCCCTACTGCAACCAGTCGCTGGCGGAGGCCTGGTCGACACAACCGCTGGCCGCCGGCTTTCTGTTGGGCCTGCCCGAACTGGGCACGTTCTACCCCTACTCGCCGTCGCCCGCGGCATCCGACGCGGCCTGGAGCGCACGTTCGAAGCAGGCCTTCGGTGCCGATCGCGTGGCCGTCAGCGCGGCGCTGACCGACTTCATGGCGCCGCTGGGCATCACCGAGCCCCAGCGCCGCAACCTGGCCTTGCTGGCGCGCGAAGGCACCGGCGTGGTGATCACGGGCCAGCAGCCCGGCCTGTTCGGTGGGCCGCTCTACAGCCTGCACAAGGCGCTGACCGCCGTGGTCGAGGCCGCTCGCCTCAGCGAGCGCGGCCGGCCCACGGTGCCGGTGTTCTGGATGGCCACCGAGGACGACGACTGGGCCGAGGTCGCCTCGACCACCAGCATCGACCGCTCCGACAACCTGCGCCGACTGACGCTGGGCGCGTCGCCCTGCTCGTGCCAGTACGTGGGCGCCGTGCCGCTTGACCGCGCCGTGCTCGACGCGCTGCTGGACGAGGTGGCGGAGGCCCTGCCGAGCGGTGAACACAGCCTGACCCTGGTCGAGACGCTGCGCGGCCAATGCGCCGCGGCGTCGACGTTTGGCGAGTGGTTCGCGCGCTGCTGGCAGGCGCTGCTCGGCGAGACCGGCTTGCTCCTGCTCGATCCCACGCACCCGGCGATGCGCGCCCAGGTGGCACCGTTCAACGAGCTCCTGCTCGACGACCCGCTGGGGCCGACGCGGCTGGCCGCTGAGGCGGGCGCCGCGCTGGAGCTGTTGGGCTATAAGCCGGGCACGCACCGCGCCGCCGACCTGTGCGCCTTCTACCTGATCGAGGACGGCTGTCGGCGGCGGCTGACCTTCGACGGCACGCATCTGAACACGGCCAGCGGCACCCGCCTGACGCCCGCCGAGCTTCGCAAGCGACTGGCCAATGACCCCACGATCATCAGCCACGGCGTGCTGACGCGGCCGGTCGCCCAGGACTACTTGCTGCCCACCGCGGGCTTTGTGCTTGGCCCGGGTGAGATCGCCTACGCCGCCCAGGTCGCTCCCATCTACGATCATCTGGGCATCGCCCGGCCGCACCTGCTGCCGCGCCGCTCGTTGACGCTCGTGCCGCCCAAGGCGGCCCGTACGCTGGAGCAGTACCACTTGCGGCCATGCGACCTGCTGGTGCCGCGCGAGACGCTCATCAGCCGCGTCGTGCGCGATCAGGAGGGCGCCGAGACGACGGCGGTGGTCGAGACCGCGCGCGCGGCCATCGCCGCGGCGCTGGCGCCGGTCATCGACCACGCCTCCGCGGTCGATGCCACACTGGCCAAGCCGGCGGAAGGCTTGGTCAATCGCTTCGGCAGCGAACTGGAGAAGCTGGAGAAGTCAGTCCAGCGTGCACTGCGCCAGCGGGCCGAGGTGCACGTCCGCCGGCTCAGCGCGGCCCATGCCTGGCTGGCACCTGACGGCCGGTCGCAGGAGCGCGTGCTGGGGATGTTGCCCTTCCTGGCGGTGGTCGGACCGACTCTGGTCGAGCGTGTTCAGCAGGCCGTGGCGAGCACGCCCTGGGACCAGCATGGCGTGGTACAGTTGGGCCATGAGTGAAGCGCGCGAACGCCCTGTAGCCGTCATCGGCGCCGGGTCATGGGGCACGGGACTGGCCTGGCTGCTAGGCCGGCGGGGCCTCACCACACGTCTCTGGTGCCGCCGGGCGGAGTTGGCCGAAGCCATCGCCCGCGAGCACTTCAACCCGTCGTATCTGCCCGAAGCCCAGTTGCCCGACACGGTCACTGCCACCGCCGACTTGGCCGAAGCAGTCCGTGACGCTCAGGCAGTGCTTTTCACGGTGCCGTCGGTCGGACTGCGCGCCGTCGCTGAGCAATTGGCCGCGCATCTCCCCGCTGGCGCGCCGGTCATCTCCGCGGTCAAGGGCCTGGACCACCAGACGGGCGAGCGTATGACCGTCGTACTGCGCGCGGCCATCGGCGAAGACAACCCGGTGGCGGCGCTGTCGGGCCCCAACCTGGCCCACGAGATTGCCGCCGGCCAGCCGGCCGGGGCGGTCATCGCGCACCCGGACCCCGAAGTACGCCAGCCGCTGCAGGCGCTGCTCAGTTCGCCCACGTTCCGCGTCTACACCAACCCCGACGTGGCTGGCGTGGAGCTGTGCGGCGCTCTCAAGAACCCTCTGGCCATCGCCGCCGGCGTGAGCGACGGTCTGGGCTATGGCGACAACACCAAGGCTGCGCTGATGACCCGCGGCATGCACGAGATCACGCGCCTGGGTGTGGCATTGGGTGCCGACCGCCGCACGTTCGCCGGCCTATGCGGGTTCGGCGACCTGCTGGCCACCTGCCACAGCCCGCACAGCCGCAACCGCACCCTCGGCGAGCGCCTGGGTCGCGGCGAGGGCCTGGACCACATCATCCATGCCAGCAGCGAGGTGGCCGAGGGCGTGCCCACCACTCGCACCGCCACTCGCCTGGCGCGTGGCTTGGAAGTGGAGATGCCCATCCTCTACGAGCTGCACGCCGTGCTATTCGAGGGCAAGCCGCCAAGCGAGGCGGTGGAGACGCTGCTGGGGCGGATCACGGTGGAGGAGTTCCACTAGGTTCGGCGACCGCCACACGGCAGGAACGGGCGGCCGCGCAACGAACCACGCGGTCGGAGAGTTCCATGCCGACCGCCGCTGCCAACTACCTGTCCGCTGTCCGCCGCATTCTGGAGCACATCGAGACGACGCAACTCGACGTCGTCGACCAGGCCGCTGTGATCGTTGCCGACTGCCTGTCGGCCGGCGGCGCGGTCTGGTGCGGCGATATCGGCCATGGCAACGAAGGCGACTTCATTAACCGCGCCGGCGGGCTGGCTTGCCTGCACAAGTTCAGCTTCGGCTTCAACCTCCATCAGCCTGTCGCCCGGTGCTTGGAGGGCCGGCCACGGCCCGAGCCGTTCGACCAGGAGGCCGAGACCGTGCGCGCTTGCCTCAAGCTGAGCAACACGCGGCCTGGCGATGTGCTGCTGATCAGTTCGGTCTCGGGCAAGAACATCCGCCCCGTGGAGATCGCCCTGGCCGCCCGCGGGATGGGCGTCAAGGTCTTCGCGCTGACGTCACTGCCGTATACGAGTCGCGTGGAGAGCTTGCACCCGTCGGGCCAGAAGCTGTGCGATGCCGCCGACCTGGTGCTGGACATCGGCGCGCCCTACGGCGACGCCGCCGTCACGATTCCCGGCTACGAGTGCGACCTTATGCCCGTGTCTGGCGTCTCCATGATCGTGCTCGGCTGGTGCCTGTGGGGTCGCGTGGCCGAGATGCTCGCCGAGCGGGGTACGCCGGCCAGCGTCTTCATGAGCTTCAACCGCGATGGCGGCCCCGAGTTCTATGACCAGCAGGCCAAACGCTACCACGAACTGGGATACTGAGATGGGTGAGGCGCGGCGGGTGATCGAGGGTGTGCGGCAGGTCGGGTTCTACCCGGATCTGGGCTGTCAGGGCTGTCCCGAGGACATGCCGTTCCCGTCAGCCCTGGCCGCCTGCCTGGAGTACCTGGGCGAGGACCGGCAAGCAGGCCCGTTCCAGAGCGGCCAGGTGTTCGACCACGGCGGACTGACCGCGCATCTGATGGCCGTCTCTGGCAACAGCTTCCAGCTCTGCTGGCAGCCCGGTTGGCACATGGACAATGTGTCGCTGCCCCACCTCACCGAAGACCCCGATGAGCCCTACCGCCGCGCGCTGTGGGCCGTGGGCCGGCCAAATATGCTGGTCAAGCGCGCCGCCGACCGCGACAATGCCGCCCTGTTCCGCCGCGCGGTGACCGAGAGCATCGACCACGGCGTGCCGCTGCTGGGCTTCGGCGTGGTGGGCCCGCCCGATGCGAGCATCATCACCGGCTACGATGACGGCGGCGAAGTGGTCATCGGCTGGAGCCACTTCCAGGCCTGGGCCGATGCCACACCGGGTCTGGCCTTCGAGCCCGACGGCCAGTATCGCCGCCGGGGCTGGCACGACGCCTGCGAGATGCTGCTGCTCCTCGGCCGCGCGGTGCCCCGGCCGCCACTGGACGAGGTGGTGCGCGAAACGCTCCGGCACGCCGTGGCCATCATGGGCCGCGTCTCGTCCCGGCCCGTGGGGTTGGCGGCCTACCGGGCCTGGGCCGACCAGTTGCGCGGCGCGACCGACGTCAGTTCCGACGACATGCTCACGCTGCGCGGGCAGTTCGCCGTGCACGACGACGCCGTGGGCACCATCGCCGAGACGCGCTGGTATGCCGGCCAGTGGCTGCAGCGCGTGCTGGCCGACGGCATCGGGCCAGCCGCCCCGTTGACCGCGGCGGCGGCCTGCTTCGACCGCCAGCACGACCTGATGTGGCGCGCCTGGGGCCTGGTCGGCGGCAATGGCCGTGACGATGCCAAGGCGCTGGCCTTCGCCGACCCCGCCGTGCGCGACGCGCTGGCCGAAGTCATCGAGCAGGCGCGCGACGAAGAGGCGGCGGCCGGCGGGCATCTGCGCGATGCGCTGGCGACGTGGTGAGATCGAGGAGACAAGGCATGGCAGAACCCACGGGCGCGGACCGCTTCTTCGCCGAGGCCATCGCGACGCTGGAGCGTGTGCGCGAGCAGCAGGCCGGCAACCTGGCCGCGGCGGCGGCGTTGTTGGTGCAGGCGGTGGCCTCGGGCCGGCAGATCTTCAGCTTCGGCGCGAGCCACTCGTTCATGCTCACCGAGGAGTTGGTCTACCGCACCGGCGGGCTGATGCTGGTCAACCCGATCTACCCGCATGGCATGAACCTGATGGTGCGGCCAATGACCATGACCAGCCAACTCGAGCGCGTGCTCGGGCTGGGCGCCGAACTGCTCCGGGGCACGGCCATCGCCGCGGGTGACGTGCTGCTCCTGGCCAGCGTGTCGGGTCGCAATGCCGTCGCCATCGACATGGCGCAGGCCGCGCGCGACCAGGGCGTGAAGGTCATCGGCATTACCTCGCTGGCCTATACCAACAGCGTGACCAGCCGCCATCCCTCGGGCCACAAGGTGCTGGACCTGTGTGATGTGGTGCTGGACAACGGCGCGCCGGCCGGTGATGCCGCGGTGGCCTTCGAGGGCTGCCCGCAGCCCGTGGGCCCGCTGTCGAGCGTGACCGGCCTCGCGCTGGTCAATGCGCTGGTCTGCTCGGTGGTCGACGAACTGCTGCGCCGCGGCATCGAGCCGCCGATCTTCCAGAGCTCAAATCTGGACGGTGGCGATGCTTGGAACGCGCGTCTCCTGGCAGAGAATCGCGACCGCATCCACTACATGACATGATGGTCCGCGGAGCTCCAGAGCCGGCACCGAGGCCGGCTCTGGCGTCCTTTCCACGTAACACTATGGCCTGGCACAGCGTAACCGCGTAGGCAAACGCAAGCGCTTTCAGGTTCAGGTGGGGATTGGGTATTCACCTGCGCCGCCCACACAGCCACACCCGCGCCAGGCCGGCGCGTCTCGTGGCCGATGGCCTCAGCCTACGCGTTGATCATCCACCAATCGCGTGAGAAGGGCTGGGGCGATCCGTGCCGTCGCACGTAGCGACGACGGAACTCCTTGCGGACACCGGTGTGGAAACCGAACAGAATGAACACCCAGAACGGGAGCGTCAGGGGACAGCAGATCGTCGCTAACAAGCCGACGAACGCCAACAACGTCATCATTGGGACCGACTCCTGCAAGCCCGAATACGGCTTGGACCGCAGTTAACCGATGGTACGACCTGCGCCGCCAACGACCCGGCGCATGACCCTCTTCCCTGCAAAATACCTGCCACCGAGCGCCGATCTGACGCGCCGTTTAACCCACCTCGGGGTCGCAAAAACGCGGCCCGCTCAGGCAGCGCGTTTCGAGATATGGAGCCGGCGGGCTAGCCGCGACGCAGGTGGATGGCGACTCCCTTTTTGTTCGACACCACGATGTCGAGCTTCCCGTCACCGTCGAGATCCACGACGGTGAAGTCCTGGCCGACGCCGCTGTCGTTTTCCAGGTCCAGCCGGGACCAGGTCACCGTGCCGCCGTCGCGTGCGAGCTTGTAGCAGGACAGGTAGGCGGGCTCCAGGCTGCCGGGATCGGCGCCCATGTGCACCCAGAAGCGCTTGCCGGTGACCACCTCGGGCAGGCCGTCGCCGTCGAGGTCGACCACATGGAGCGCGTGGGTCTGGCTGATCTTGTCGTCGATGACGTGCTCGACGAAGCTGCCGTCGGCCTGTTGCTCGTACCACCAGACGCCGTAACGGTGCGCGGAGCTGGTGATGACGTCGGCCCGGCCGTCGCCGTTGACGTCGCAAGCCACCATCTGCGCGCAGTCCTGGCCGAGCCGCGCCCGGTGGAAGTCCCACGCTCCCTTGGTGCGGTCGGCCGGCGCTTCCCACCAGCCTTCTTTGACCATCACGTCGAGTCGCTTGTCGCCGTTGAGATCGCCCACGCCAAGGCCGTGGCTGTACATGTTGGTACCCAGCGAGCCCGGCCCGCCGACCACGTAGCTGTCCCACGGCTGGTCGAGGTCCGCCGCCGGCCGGTACCAGCGCATTTCATGCGGCTTCTCGTCGGCGAAGACCATGGCCGGCACGCCGTCGCCAAGCAGGTCGCCGAACCACGGCGTCTCGTTGCAGACGTGCTCGGCAATGCGGCGCTCTTTCCAGTTGCCCTCGGCGCCCTTGGGATTCTCATACCAGGTGGCCGCGGCGTTGGGCGTGTCGACAATGATCTCGTCGGTCCAGCCGTCCTTGTTGATGTCCGCGGCGAACACGTAGAAGACCTTGCTGTAGCCGCCCTTCCAGTCGTAGTTGCCCAGCGGCCGGATGGGATGTTGCTTCCAGGTGGGCGCCTCGTACCACAGGTCGCCGGCCAGCACATCGAGCTTGCCATCGTGGTTGACGTCGGCGGTGGCCACGCCCTCACCTCGGAAGGTGGGGTCGATGACGGTCTTCTGGAAAGTCAGCGCGCCAAAGCTCGGCGCGACGGCAAGTAGCAGGCAGATCCAACGCATGGTTCGCTCCCAAGACGGCCGCGGCCGTCCGGCCCTATTGGCCGTCCACCGGACCTTGACCTTCACGCGCGCCGAACGTCCGCTGCAAGAGGGCCAGATCCAGCCAGCGGCCAAACTTGAACAGCACCTCGGGCAGGTGGCCCACCTGCTCGAACCCCAGCGCGCGATGCAACCGCAGACTGGCTTCGTTCTCGGCGGTGATCAGCGCCACCACGGCGTGCAACCCCATGGTCTGGGCCCGCGCCAGCAGCGGCGAGAGCAAAGCGCGGCCGATGCCGCGACCGCGGAACTCGGGGCTGATGTAGATTGAGTCCTCGGCGGTGAAGCGATAGGCCACGCGCGGATGGTAGCGTGACAGCGACGACCAGCCGACGAGCTGTTCGTCCATCTCGGCCACGAAGACGGGCATGGACTCACGCAAATGCACCTGCCACCAGGCCATTCGCTGCGCCAGCGGCTGCGGCTCCTCGTCGGCGGTAGCGGTGGTGGTCAGCACAGGCAGGGATATCGTCTTGTTCGGCGGGCCGCACAATCATCGCGCCAGGGCTCCAGGCAGCGACAGGGGACCACAAAGGCGGTTGAGCGTCAATGGCCCCGCATGCCCGGCTCGAGGCCCTCCATCGGGCGCGGCGCCAAGGGCACGTCACCGCTTAGCGCCGCGGGCACGTCGCTCTTGGGCGTGACGACGCGGCCGGCGAACAGCAGAGCGCCCGTCTCCAAGTCGTAGATGACGAACACGAAGGGCCGGTCCACGCGGACCACCAGGGGCGGGTCGAGGGGCAAGCCGCAGCCCGGATAGCCCATGATGGCCGTAGCCGCGGCTGCCTCTGTGCCGCGCTCATCGACCCTGACCATGGCCTGGTGGTAGGCGTCCCTGCTATAGACCGTGCCGAGCGGATCGGTCCCGATGCCGGACAGGTCCGCCTTCAGCGCGTCGAATGCGTCTCGCACCCCGAGCGACCGCAGCGAGTCGGTGAGGTAAAGCGCGGTGTCAAGCGTGAAGCGGGGCACCGCCAGGTCAATGTCGCGTACCTCCGCTTTGGCCACGATGTCGGTCCATGTGCGCTGGGTCATGCGCTGCGCGAAGGGCACGAACGTGCCCTCGTCGGGGACAATGAACGCTGCGGCGAGACTGCGGCTCAGATACTGCAGCCAGACCGCCTGCCAGCCTGTGCCGTGCGCGTACGAGGTGCGGACAACCTGGTGCATGAACGACAGCCTGAGCTTCCGACCGTCGAGGGTCTGGAAGTCATCTGGCCGTGAGTCCGACGCCAGGAACGGCTGTGCCCACAGCCCGTTGAAGTAGACCGCGTTGGTGACCACCAGCGAGGTCTCGGAGCTAATGGCGTCACGCGCCAGCACTTCGGGTAGCCGCCCCTCCGTGTGGTCGCTGATCCAAGTGTTGATCGTCGCGCGCGCCGCTTCGCTGTTGGCATAGTCCAGCGTCCGCACCTCGGCGCTCGCCACAGCCTCGGTTGCCGCGCGGATGAAGGCCGCCCTGATCGCAATACGACGCGACGGGAACAGCGCGTTGGCGATGCGTACCTGGCACGGCACGAAGGTGTCTTGCGCCACCAGGCGCGCCCGCAGCTCCGCGTTGCGCGACAGCCAGGCATCGTCCGTTGCATCGACGCCGAGCGCCTTCGCCAACTGCGCCCGCGTCTCGCCCTTGGCGCCGACGTACAGCATGGTCAGCGCCTGGTAGACGCTGTAGGGAGACGCAAACGTGTCGCGATCGGCCGGCTGCGCACGGAGCAGATCGAAGGCGAACTGGTTCTGGGACGAGACCAGCTTGACGGTCGCCGCGCTCGGTTCCTGCGCGCCGGCGCCAACGCACCACGCCACGGCGAACAAAGCCCAGAATGGCCCCATGACAGCCCCCTTCCGCTACTTGATCACCTCGCCGCCCGGATTGCCGATGCGACCTAGGAACAGGATCGCGCCCGTGGCCCGGTCCTCGATCACGAACAGGAACGGGCGGTTCAGCCGAATCGGGTTGGGCAGCGCGCTATCGGCCCGCATGCCCGAGGCTGCGGCGGCTTCCGTACCCAGTTCATCGACCCTCACGAAGGCCCGGTGCCAGGCGCCATTGATGGTCGTGAAGCCGCCGGCCCGCCCCGTCGCCACCGGTGCGGGAGCCGCCTCGGCGATGCCGAGCGAGCGGAGATGCGTCAGCAGATCCAGGCTCAGCGCCGCCGAGAACTTGGGCATGGCGAGTTCCCTCTCGACGGGCGATGCCATGGCCGCTCGGGCCGCGGCCCACCAGGCCGCTGACAGCCGGGACTCCACGGCCGGCAGCTTGCCTTCGTCGGGCAGCACCATCAGCGCGCGCAACTGGCCGCCGCGATAGTCCTTGGCCAGCAACAGGCAGTCCGCCGCATGACCCATGGCGATCGGCGCCACCTGGTTCATGAACGGCACCAAGGCCCGTGTCCCGTCGAGCCGATGGAACACGGCGGGCTCGGTTTGGCTCGGGTCAAACGGCTTGGCCCACGGCATGCGGAACCACGTAGCGTTGGCCACGACCACCAAGGTACTCGGGTTGACACCGCCGCGAGGGATCAGGTCCGTGATCCGTTGGTGCGTGTGCTCCGCGACGAACTGGTTCACCGCGGTACGGGCCTCTTCTGGCCGGCCAAAGTCAAGCGACCGGACCTCCGTCTGCGTGACGGCGGCGCGCGCCTGCGCCGCGTAGCCGGGCCGCGGTTCGCCCGGCGGCGCGAGAAAGATGCCGTTGGCCAGAGCGAGCGCGCCGCCGTCTCGGTTGCCCGTGCGCAACAGCTCCGCCGCCTGGGAGGCATTGGCGCGAAGCCACCCGTCATCGGCGGCATCGACGCCCAGCGCCTTCGCCAACTGCGCGCGCAGGCCATCGTCCGCACCGACGTACAGCATGGTCAGCGCCTGGCAGATGCTGTAGGGCGAACAGAATGTGCCCCTGTCGGCGGGTTGCGCGCGCAGCAGATCGAAGGCGAACTGGTTCTGGCCAGCAACCAGTCTGACCGTCGCCGCGCTTGGTTCCTGCGCGCCTGCGCCAACGCACCACGCCACGGCCAACAGTGCCCAGAACGGCCTCATGGCGCCCCTCCCCTACTTGATCACCTCGCCGCCCGGATTGCCGATGCGACCCAGGAACAGGATCGTTCCCGTCGCTGTGTCTTCGATGAGGAAGAGGAACGGGCGGTCGATGGTCAGCGATGCCTGCCTCGACGGCGCCCTCTCTCCGCCCTTGAGGGCGCCGACGATGGTAACTGCTGCCGCCTCCGTACCCTCTTCGTCCAACCGCACAAACGCCTCATGCGACGCGACGCCGAGGTAGAGTTCGTGCGGCTCGCCGCCAATGCCGGACAGGTCGGCCGTCTCGGGGTCGAACGCGTCCGTCACACCCAGCGACTTCAGCGTGTCGACCAGGTCAGTGCCCACGCGCGCGCCAAACTTGGGCAGGGCCAGAGTCACCTCGTAGCTGCTCAGGCGCTCGCGGATGTCGGCCCAGGTCTGGCTCGTCAGGCTCCCAGCGAAGGCCGCGAAGCCGCCCGCGTCCGGGACCACGAACACACCCCGCAGATGGCTGCCGCGATAGTACTTGGCTACGGCCTGCCAACCGGCGCCCCGAGCGTAGGCCATGTCTTCGGTCTGGTGCATGACCGGTAGCCGCACGCGCGAGCCGTCCAGCCGCGCGAACGCGCCGGGCTGCGTGCGCCTGGGCACGAACTCCTCGGCCCAGCGGTCCTTGAAGTACACCGCGTTAGCCAGCACCAGCGCTACCGGGTCCCGCAACGCGTCGGGCGTCAGCACCCGAGGGATGCGCTGCTCGGTGTGGTCGGCGGCCCAGCGGTTGATGGTGTCGACGGCCTGCCCCACGTTACCGAAGTCCAGAGGACGCACCTCGGCCCCGGCCACGGCCTGCGTCGCCGCGGTCATGAACTCTGGTCGCACCGGGTACTTGCGCTCGGGGAACAGCGCGTTGGCCACCAGCAGCTTGCCCGAGCTCGTGTTGGCCTCAGCGCGGAGCCGCGCGCAGAGCGCCGCGTTCTGGCCCAGCCACGCGTCCTCGGCCGGGTCGATGCCC
The DNA here is from genome assembly GCA_016235455.1 of Armatimonadota bacterium. Lineage (GTDB taxonomy): Bacteria > Armatimonadota > UBA10988 > UBA10988 > UBA10988 > UBA10988. The sequence goes on from JACRKZ010000018.1 coordinate 15,448, forward strand.
AGCGCCTTCGCCAACTGCGCCCGTGTCTCGCCCTTGGCGCCGACATACAGCATCGTGAGCGCCTGATGAATGCTATACGGCGAGAGGAAGGTCCCGCGCTCGGCCGGCTGCGCGCGCAGCAGATCGAAGGCGAAGCGGTTCTGGGCCGCCACGAGAGCCTGGGCTGGTCGCAACGGCTCATCTTCGTCAAGACCGACTGGCTGGCTCATGGCCGCAATGGGACACAGGCCCAGACACAACGCCACCCACACTCGCCGCATGGCGACCCTCCTGGCTGCAACACCAGGTTAGGCGGCGGGGTTGACAATCCTTCCCATGAACAACAAGGCGCCGCTGGCATTATCGCGCACCAGGAAGAGGAACGGCCGGTTGACGTTCATCACCACCGGCTGGGCCGGCATGGAGCGCAGACCGACGATCACCGCCGTCGCCGCGGCCGCCTCGGTGCCCTCTTCGTTGACCTTGACGAACGCCTTGTGCAGCGCGTCGGTGACGTACAGGTCGCGCTGACCGTCCAGCCCCGACAGGTCCGCCTTGACCTGGTCGAAGGCGTCGGTCATGCCCAGCGAGATGAGATTCTGCTTCAGGGGCAGGCTGGGCCGAACGGTGAACCTGGGCCAGGTCAGCCGCACCTGTCGTGAGCCGGCCGTGGTCATCAAGGTCGTCAGGTCGGCGGGGTCGAGCTCCTGGCCGACCACAGCGGTGGTCACTTCGGGCGGCAGCAGCACCAGCGCCGACACCTGCCCGCCCACATACGGCAGCGCCACCGCCTGCCAACCCTTGCTCTCGGCATAGGGCAGCCGCTCGGACTGGGTCATCATCGGCACGCTCGCCGTGCTCCCGTCGAGCAGGTGGAAGTCACCGTCCGACGTGTTGCGCGCATTGAACGGCACCGCCCACGACGCCTTGAAGTAGACGGCGTTGGCCAGCACCAGCCGCGTCAGGGCGGTCAGCACGTTGGGCGGGATCAGGTCGGGAATGGCTTTGGCGGTCTGGTCGGAGACCCAGCCGTTGATGGCCGCCCGCGCGCCCTCGGTGTCGCCCGCGAAGTCGAGTTCCCGCGCATCGGCCCCGGTGTAGGCGGCCTTGACGCTGCCCAGGTACTCGGGCAGGAAGCGGAAGCCCTTCTGGCCGAACACCGCGTTGGCCGAGGTCAGCGCGAACGGCGTGCCTTTGTCGGCAGGCTTGGGCACGAGTGCCTGGGCCAAAGCCTGGTTGGCCGCGTGCCAGCGCTCGTCGGGCAGGTCCAGGTGCAGTACGCGACCCATCTGCGTCTTGGTCTCACCCCGCGCCCCGAGGTACAGCATGCCCAGCGCCTGGTTGATGCTGTATGGCGAGTAGAACACGTTCTTGTCCGCCGGCTGCTGGCGGTAGAGGTCCCAGCCCAACGCGTTCACCGCCGTCGCGGCGGGCTTGGGGTCGGGCGCCTGGTCCTGCGCCGCGATGGGCGCCGTCGCCAAGGCCGCCAGCAACAGTCCGCCGATTCCTCGCACCATGGTCGTCACTCCTTGCACACTGCACCTACTTGGCCGCTGGCTGTGTTGTTGACGGCCGTGTACTGGTATCCTGTTACTGTCTTGCAACGGCCCGCTCGGCGAGCCGATGGCGCTGGGAGGCGACGATGGCTAGCAGCATCTCCACCCGCCGGGGCGACGGCGGCGCCGGGCAGATCCTCTACGGCCCGCGCGTGTCCAAGGCGTCGCCTCGGCTGGAGGCCAGCGGTGCGGTCGATGAGCTGGGGGCACACCTCGGCCTGTGCCGCGCCGAGGCCGCCAGCGACGAACTGGCGCCGCGCATCGAGGCGCTACAGCGCGAGCTGTTCGTGGTGGGCGCCGAACTGGGCACCCAGCCCGACCAGCGGCACCGTCTCCGAGAGCGGCTGACCACGGCGCATCTGGCCGGACTGGATGCGCAGGTGGCCGAACTGGAGGCCTTGCCGGGCCTGCTGGATGGCTGGGCGCTGCCCGGAGCCAGCCGGCTCGGCGCGCTGCTGGACGTGGCCCGCACCGTGTGCCGCCGCGCTGAGCGGCGCGTGGTGACGCTGGTGGAGACGGGGGACGAGGACCAGCCGGACCTGGTGCCCTACCTCAACCGCCTGTCCGACCTGCTGTGGCTCTATGCCCGCTGGTACGAACTGCGCAGCGGGCTCGACTCGGCCTTGCGACCCGACGCCGGCTGGAGCGCTACAGCTTCCACTTGTAGCACCACAACTCCACCAGCCGCAGCAGGACCAGGACCACGACGAAGTAGAGGATGACGGCGAACAATGTGCTGATGACCTTGTTGCCGAAGACATCCTCCATGCCCTGGTTGACCGTGGTGGTCAGCGCGATCTTGGACCAGATGTCCGCCAGGAACTTCTGCACCCAGTCCCAGGCCGGCACCACCAGCGGCTTGTAGCCGAAATAGCACACCGCACCAACGACCGGATAGACCAGCGGGGCCATGACCGAGTACTTCAGTTCCTGGTGCTCCAGGTAGATGAAGCAGCGGCGGCACGGCGGCGCGGCGCCGCGCTGCGCCGCCACGGAGTTGCGCGCGTCGATCTCCGAGCGCATGTAGGCCTGCTGCGTGGCCGTACTGCCCTTCACGCCGGTGATCAGATTCTCCAGCATGGAGTTGTCGCAGAAGCAGCCGCGCTTGAGCTTCCAGCAACGGCGGCGCGCCTTGTAGGCCGGGCACACGCTGAGCAGATAGTCACGGCAGTAGGGCAACCGCCAGCACGGGCTGAGGACGTTGGGCTTGCCGCCCGACTTGGGCGACTCGCGCTTGAGCTTGGCGGCCGCCTTGTAGGCGCGCGTCTGCTTCATCTCGGCCCGCGCCACCACCTTGCCCCAACCGGCGCGCAGACCCGGAATAAGCAGCGTCAGCAGCGTCCACTGACCGGCGTGCAGCACGTTGGTCAGCAGGACCTTCACCGCCTCGCTGTTCTGCCATTGGCCTTGGGCGTACTTGTTGCCCATGATGCGCACCAGATACGAGAAGCCGAACCACATGGCCACACCGTAGATGCCCACGTAGCCGACGCGCTCCTCGCTCTGCTCGGTGCGCCGAATGCCCCAGATGAACGCCACCATCAGCGCCATGTACAAGTGCCAACTGCTGATCTTGTCCACCACGGCCACGGCATTGGGCACATTGGCCTTGTAGAGCGAGCCGCCGGCCGTCTGGTAGGCCATGATGCCCAACGTCGCCCCGCCCACGATCAGGCCGATGCGCGCGCCCCACTCGGCGGCGCCCTCCAAAATGGTGCCCAGGGTCACCTCGGCATCGGACTTCTTGCGCTGGTTGGCCACGGTCGACTCCCTCTAATGCCCCGATAGCATACCAACCCGCAACCCCGCCTGTCAACGCGACTTGGCGCCCCCCTACCGGCCCTTCGCAACACGCTCGACGCACTCCGCCACGGCGCTTTCTCGCTCTCGGGTGACCCGAGTGCGACATCTTGGCCAGTACCGGATGTTTCTAGTCGATCTCCTCGGGACATCCAAGAGTCACGGTCACGCAACATCCACGACATCTTACTATTCTATAGTACGCGCGCGCACGCGTGTGACCCAGGGCGCGATGGCCGGGCCGCGGCGGACAATGGAGGACCGAACAATGACACGTCGCAACGCCCGAGCAATCGGGTTCCTGGTCGCGCTGTGCGCGGCTCCGGCGCTGGCCGACAGCGCCACTTCAACGAGCGCCAACGGCGCCGACACAGCCTGGGTACTGGCCTGCGCGGCGCTCGTGCTGTTCATGACGCCGGGCCTGGCCATGTTCTATGGCGGCATGGTCCGACGCAAGAACGTATTGGGCACGCTGCTGCACAGTTTCATTGCCATTGCCCTGATCAGCGTGCTCTGGGTGTTAGGAGGTTTCAGCCTGGCCTTCGCAACGGGCAGTCCGCTGATCGGTGGTCTGCAACACGTTGGTCTTTTGGGCATGACCGATGCGGTCTGGCCGAACACCACCATTCCGCCGTTGGCCTTCATGATCTACCAGGCCATGTTCGCCGTGATCACTCCGGCGCTCATCGCCGGCGCCGTGGCTGAGCGCATGCGCCTCGCCGCCTATCTGGGCTTCATCGCCTTGTGGTCGCTGCTGGTCTACTGCCCCGTGGCGCACTGGATGTGGGCCGCCGACGGGTGGCTGCTCAAGAAGGGCGCGCTCGACTTCGCCGGGGGCAACGTGGTCCATGTCAGTTCCGGCTTCTCGGCGCTGGTGGCCTGCCTCGTGCTGGGTAGCCGCACGCAGGATGTGGAGGACATCGCGGCGCCGCACAACCTGACCATGACCGTGCTGGGCGCGGGCATCCTGTGGTTCGGCTGGTTCGGCTTCAATGCCGGCAGCGCGCTGGGGGCCAACAACATCGCCGCCACCGCCTTCGTCAATACCAACACCGCCGGCGCCTCGGCGCTACTCGTCTGGGCCATCGTCGAGTACATGCGCCACGGCCATGCCACCGTGCTCGGCGCCGTGTCGGGTGCAGTGGCCGGCCTGGCCGCCGTGACGCCAGCGGCCGGCTTCGTCTCGCCGCTGGTGGCCATGCTCATCGGCGCCGTGGTGGCCATCGTCTGCTTCGCCGCCGTGGAGCTCAAGGGTAGATTCGGCTACGACGACAGCCTCGACGCCTTCGGCGTGCATGGCATCGGTGGCGTGTGCGGCATGTTGGCCACCGGTGTGTTCGCCCTCAAGGCCATCAACCCCGCCGGCGCCGACGGCCTGCTCGCCGGCCACGCCGACCTGCTGCTGACCCAGATCATGGCCGTGGCCGTGGTCATCGTCTACTCCTGCGCGATGACCTACCTCCTGCTGCGGGTCATCGGCGCCATGACACCGCTGACGCTCACCGACGAGGAGCAGCGCGACGGCATGGACCTGGTGCTGCACAACGAGGTCGGCTACCGCATGTAGACGGCCGCACAGCCGGCACCGAAACACTTCGCGGGTCGTTCGCCAGCCGGCGGACGACCCGCGAAGCCGCTTGTAGAGCGCTCTCGCGGCGATTCGTCGCCGATTTGTGTTCGGTTCATGTTTCGTCCTAAGTTTCACCGTCACGACATCTCCCCGACATCTCTCCGGGGCACAATACGGTTACGCACAGAGGTGGACCGGGCCAGTGAGCCGGGCCGGTGCGACCGAGGAGGACCGAGACATGAGACGAGGAGTGACGAGCGGACTCTGCTGGCTGACAGCGCTTAGCGCTCTCCCAGCGCTGGCTCAGGCACCTGGCGCAGCGGCTCCGGCCCAACCCAACACCGGCGACACGGCCTGGGTTCTGGCCAGCGCGGCACTGGTGCTGTTCATGACCCCAGGCCTGGCCCTGTTCTATGCGGGCATGGTTCGTCGCAAGAATGTGCTGGGAACGTTACTGCACAGTTTCATCGCCATGGCACTGATGAGCGTGCTATGGGTGGTGATTGGTTTCAGCCTCGCCTTCGCCGAGGGTTCGCCGTTCGTGGGCGGCCTCAAGTACCTGGGCATGGGCAACATGGCTGACCCGGTTTGGACGGGTACCAGCATTCCGCCCATGGCCTTCATGATCTACCAGGCCATGTTCGCGGTCATCACACCGGCGCTGATCTCCGGCGCGGTTGCCGAGCGCATGCGCTTTGGAGCCTATGTGCTGTTCATCGGCCTGTGGTCGCTGCTGGTCTACTGTCCGGTGGCACACTGGGTGTGGGGCGCGGATGGCTTCCTGCTCAAGATGGGCGCGCTGGACTTCGCTGGCGGCAACGTGGTGCACGTGAGTTCGGGTGTTTCGGCCCTCGTGGCCTGTCTCGTGCTGGGCGCGCGGTCCAAGGACACGGAAGATATCCCCGCGCCGCACAACCTGGGCATGACAGTGCTGGGCGCCGGCATCCTGTGGTTCGGCTGGTTCGGCTTCAATGCCGGCAGCGCCCTGGGCGCCAACAACCTGGCCGCCACGGCCTTCGTCAACACCAACACCGCCGCGGCCACGGCCATGCTGATGTGGTGCCTGGTGGAGTATCTGCGGCACGGTCGCGCCACGGTGCTGGGCGGCGTGTCGGGTGCGGTGGCCGGCCTGGTCGCCATCACGCCGGCGGCTGGCTTCGTGACGCCCATGGCGGCCATCGCCATCGGCGCGCTGGTCACCCTGGTGTGCTTCACCGCCATCGAGCTCAAGGGCAGGCTGGGCTACGACGATAGCCTGGACGCCTTTGGCGTGCACGGCGTGGGCGGCGCGACCGGCGCCATGCTGACCGGCGTGTTCGCCCTCAAGGCGGTCAACGCGGCCGGCCAGGATGGCCTGCTGGCGGGCAACGCCGGTCTGCTGGTCACGCAGGCGGTCTCGGTGGTAGTGACCGCGGTCTACGCCGCCGTGGTGACCTTCATCCTCCTCAAGGTCATCGGCGCGCTCACGCCTCTGAAGCTGTCCGCCGAGGAGCAGAGCGACGGCATGGACATGGTGCTGCACAACGAGGTCGGCTACCGTCTGTAGTCCCGGCACTCGACTGAACGCAGGCAAAGGGCCGGCCCCCAGGGCCGGCCCTTTGCCGTTGGTTTCCACCAGGCCCGCGGGCCGCCAGGCGGCCCAAATAGCGAAAGGCCGACCCTGCGCGGATCGGCCTTTCCCGTGGCAGTCGGGGCGACTGGACTTGAACCAGCGACCTCTTGACCCCCAGTCAAGCGCGCTACCAAACTGCGCCACGCCCCGAAGACGCCACGCAGTATAGCATGGGCCTGACACCGCGACAAGGAGTGATCGAGACGGGGAAGGAGTCGCCACCGGCGCGACGAACCATGAGCTATCCGCACGAGGGTGGGAAAGGCGACGTCGTTGCTGCTGAGACCGGGAGATCTGCTCGAGGGGCGGCTGGACACCTACGCCGTCAGCTCCACCATGAGCCGCGGAGCCTACGGCTGCGCGCATCTCGCGCGCACGTCCGACGGCGCGTGGCGGGTGATCAAGCAGTTCCTGCCTACCGAGGAGCTGTCACGCAGCGATCTGGAGTACCAACGCCTGTGCTTCGACCGCGAAGCCGATATCCTCACCCGCTTCCACTCCCCGCTGATCGTCTATGGCTATGAGCTGATCCATGCCGACGACGACCGCTTCCTGGTCATGGAGCATGTCCAGGGGCAGACGCTACGCGCCCTGTTCGACCGCCACCGGCTGGACAACGGCCAGCCCTGGGCCTGGCCGCGCGTGGTAGCCATCGGCCGGCAGTTGGCCGCCGCGCTGCACTGGCTGCACGGGCTGCCCGGCCGTATCATCTACCGCGATCTCAAGCCCGCCAACATCATGTGGGACGCGGTGGCGCAACGACTCAAGCTGATCGACTTCGGCACGGCCCGCTTCAACGCCGACGGCAGCCGCGCCACGCAAGGGCTGGGCACCGCCGGCTACGCGCCGCCCGAGCTGTATGGTCAGGGCGAGCTCGGCCCGCCGGCCGATGTCTACACGCTCGGCGCCGTGCTCTACGAACTGCTCACCGGCACGCCGCCGCCTGACCGCACCACACCCACCGACTTCTCCGCGGTTGTCGAGCCGTTGCCGGCCGAACTGTCGGCCGCCCTGACGCGCGCCCTGCAGCAGGATCCCGCCCGCCGCTTCGCCGACGCGGGCGAGTTCGGCGCTGCGCTGGGGGCGCTGGCGGTCAACGACGACTCGCCGTTGACCGTGCCGCCGCGCAACCTGCACCCGCCCATCGCCTGTTTCTGCCCGACATGCGGCCGCGAGCCCGGTAGCGACTCCGCTGTGTTCTGCGGCGTCGATGGCAGCGTGTACCAGGTGGCCATGCTGCGCATCGTGCCCCGCCACCGGCCAGCCACCACGGTCTACCTCGACCGGCGCGAAGCCGTGCTGGGCCGCAACGATCCCGACCGTGGCTGGTACCCAGAGGTGGATCTGAGCGCCTGCGACCCGGCCCGCCATGTCTCACGACGCCATGCCCGGCTGCGACGCGACGCCGGCTCGCTGTCGGTGGTGGCCGCACCCACCACAAACAGCACGCGCGTGGACGGGCAGCCGTTGGCACCCGACACGCCGGTTGAGCTCAAGGCGGGTAGCCGTCTGGAACTCGGCGACCTGGTCGCGACGGTGATCATCCGACCGGTGCTCGATCCGACGCCGGTGCTCGAGGAGGGGTATCTGTGATGTCGCCATTGGCTGACTCCCTGCGCGAGGGCGCCATCATTGCGGGCCGCTACCAGATCCGGCGCACGCTGGCCAGCGACTCCGAAGCACGGCTGCTCGTCGCGGTGGACGACGGCGGGCCGCGGCCGGAGTTGCGCGTCCTCCTCACCCGACCGGCCAACTCCGCGCCGGATCTGCGGCAGGCCGCGGATCTTGCCAGCGCCGGCTCGCTGTGCGCGCCGCTGGTCGACTCATTGGAGGTCGATGGCCAGCAGGTACTCGTGCTGGGGGCCAATGGTGGCCTCACACTGGCCGACCCGTCGCCGTCAGCCAATGACCCGTGGCTGGCCCACGTGCTGCTGGTACTGACCCAGTTGCTCAGCGATTTGGCGCGCGCCGGCGCCGACCTCGACCAGGTGACGCTGGCCCGCCTGGTGCTCGTGCCCGGCGAGCCCGGTCTGCGCTACGTCGGCCCGGTGGTGGCCGGCGCCGCGACCGACCTGCCTGCTGCGTTGGCCCGCCTGCGTGACGACCTGCTGGCTCAGCCGGGCACCTGGAGCAGCGACCTGCGCGCCTTCATCGAGCACTGGCGACACGGACGGCTGGGCAGCTTCAGCGATGTGCTCACCCATCTCGCCGCGCTCTGTGAGCCGGGCGAGCTCACCGCGCAGGTCGGGCTGGTGTCCGACGCCGGCCGCATCCGCCGACAGAATGAGGATGCTGCCCTGCGCCTCGCGGAGCAGTCACTCACCGGCCTCGGCGCCGTGGAGTGGTCGTTGGTCGCGTTGGCCGATGGCATGGGCGGTCATCGCGGCGGCCGCCAGGCATCGCAGTTGGCGCTACACACGCTGGCCACCTCGCTGGCCTGGCAAGGTGCCAACGCCGCCATGGAAGGCCACTCGCCGCGCTGGGACGACAACGGCAGCGTGGTGGCCCTGCTGCTGGCCGCGGTCGATGAAGCGCACCGCGCCGTGGCCGGTCTGGCCGACACCGGCGAGGAACGTGCGCCTGGCTGTACCCTGACTGCCGGCCTGTTGGTCGACCGACGGTTCTTCCTGGTGCATGTCGGCGACAGCCGTGCTTACCTGGCGCGCGACGGCCGGCTCGAACAGCTGACGCGCGACGACACGCTCGTGCAGGGCCTGGTCGACGGTGGCGACCTGACCGCGGCTGAGGCCCGCAGCCATCCGTCGGGCCACGTGCTGACGCAAGCGCTCGGCCAGCCGGTGGCCATCAACCCGATGGTCGGACTGCGGTTGCTGTGGCCCGGCGATCGCCTGCTCTTCTGTAGTGACGGGATCACGGAGTCGCTCGACGACGCGGCCTTGGCCGCGCTGCTGGCCGACCCGCGGCCCGCCGCTGATGTCGCCGAGCGGGTGGTGACCGCGGCGCTCACCGCCGGCAGTCGTGACAACGTGACCGCCATCGTGCAAGACTTGAGCTAGGAGAGCATGGTCCATGGCCGATCCGCTGCGTCTGCGAACCGCCACCGACAAGCCGTGCCGTCCACTGGACGGTGATTTCCTGACCACGGTGTTGGTGGAGGTGGCGCCCGCGCGCCGGCTGCGGCGGCTGCCACTCAACCTCGGCCTGCTGATCGATACCAGCGAGTCCATGCAAGGCGACAAACTAGACCAGGCACGCGAGGCGGTCATCGGCATGCTGGCCCGCCTGCAGCCGGATGACCTGGTGACGCTGGTCAGCTTCGCCTCACGGCCCGAGACGCATCTACGGGCCCAGCAGGCCGGGCCGGAGACGCATGAACGCGCCCGCGGTGCCCTCATGGGCCTGCGCGCCGAAGGCGTCACCCAGCTCCTCCGCGGGCTGGAGACGGCCAACGCCGAACTACGCCGCAACGCAGGGCCCGACCGCAGCTCGTTCCTCGTCCTGCTCTCAGATGGCTTCCCTACCACCAACCAGGGCTACATCGATGCCGTGCAGGAGCCGTATCTGGTGCGCGTGGACCGGGAGATGCGCGATCGCGGCATCTCCCTCAGCACCATCGGGCTGGGCGATGCCGCCAACTACGACCAGGCCTTCCTGCGCCGCCTGTCCGACAAGGGCAACGGACAGTTCTACTACTGTCAATCGCCCACCGCGCTAGCCCAGGACTTCTCGCGCGAGATCGGCCGCATCCAGCGCACCGTGCTGGGCGACGTCCAGCTCTCCGTGCGCCACCTGGATGGCACGTTGCGCCGCCTGTGGCGCGTGTTTCCCGACAAGAAGCTGTTCGATACGCCGCAAGTCGTCGATGGCGCCTTCAGCGTGCCCATCGGCTCGCTGCAGGACGAGCAGCCGCAGGCCTTCCTGCTGGACATCGTCACCTCGGCGCGGCCAACGTGCCGCGAACGCCTGCTCGAGGTGGACGCCGAGTGGTTCGGTGAGGGCCGCACCAATCGCGCCACGGCGCCCGTGGTCCTGGAATGGACCGACGACGCGCGAGCCCTGGCCCAACGCAACCAGGAAGTGGTACGCCTGGCCGCCGAGTGCCTGGATGCCTTGTTGGAGGAGGAACTCGAAGACGCGGTGTCCACAGGCAGCGTCGCCAAACAGACCAGCGTGCTGGCCCGCAAGAAGCAACTGACCGCCCGCCTGGGCAAGGTGGAAGCCACCCAGGTGCTCGAAGAGATGGAAGATGCACTGGCCGCGGGCCAGCCGATCTCGCAAGATGCACTGGCTCGTTCGAGCCAGCACACCAAGCCGACCCAACGTCTAGGGTAACCCGATGCGCTGTCCTGAATGCCAACATGCCAACGTCGCCGGGAGCCTCTTCTGCGAGGTCTGCGGCGCCGACCTCGACACGCAGGTAGTCGCCTTGCCGACACCGGCGCCCGCGATCGCCGAGCCCGCCTCGCCGGCAGAGCCAGCCGCACAGACGACGGGTCTGGGCGGCGGCTCGGAAGCCGCCGACGGCAGCGTCCCGACTGGCGCGCTGGTCTGCGCGCACTGTGGGCACGGCAATGACCCGCGGTTCGTCATCTGCGAAGCCTGTGGGCGCGCCTTGACCCGCATTGCCGTGGTGGCCGCGGACGAAGCCCCCGCTCGCCGACTGGAGACTGCCGCCGCTCAGCCTGCGCCGGCGCCACCGGCCGCACCCAGCTTGGTGTCCGGCCAGTTGGCCACCGGACCCCAGCGCGGCAAGGTCAAGCTGGTGGTTGAACAGGGCATGGTGTTGGGCAAGCAGTTCCTGCTCAGCGAGGAGCAGAGCCTTGTCGGCCGCGAAGACGCCGCCGACCGCATCTTCCCCGAGATTGACCTCAGCGGGCTCGACGAAGGCTACGTGCATCGGCGCCATGCCCTGCTGACCTTCGAGGGCACCTTCCTGTTCGTCACCCACCTCGGTGGCCACAACCGGACCTATGTGAACAACCGGCCTATCGCCGATCACCTGCCGCACCCGGTGAACATCGGCGACACGGTCCGCTTCGGCAAAGTCCTTCTGCGCGTCACAGAGGCATAGATGGCGGTTCGACTCACGCACGCAACGGGTGATCTCATCGGACACCACATGGTCCGCGGCCTGCTCGGCCGCGGTGCCTTCGGCTCGGTCTACCGGTGCGTCGACCCGACTTCTGGCGAGCTGCGCGTCATCAAGGAGATGCACGTCGCCGCGCCGGCCGACGAGGCCGCCATGGCGCTTGAGCATTTCCGGGCCGAGGCGGCGCTGGTGGCCACACTCGACCACCCGCACCTGCCCCACGGCGAGGCGTTGACAGTTGACGGTCCGTTCACCATCGATGCCGCGACCGGCGCCGCCGCCGACGAGGGGGCGGAAGACACACTGAGTGTGCGAAGCCGCCATTACCTCGTTATGGACGCGCTGGATGGCGTGTCCATGGAGGAGCTGTGCGAGATCGCTGGCAGCACCGAGCGGCCCCTGGCGCCCGCCACGGTGCTCGCCTGGGCGCAGCAGATCGGCGGCGCGCTGAGCTACCTGCATGCCCGCGGGCTCGTACATCGCGACGTCAAGCCCGCCAACATCATCATCAACAGCGCCGGCGACCGAGCCATGCTCATCGATCTGGGACTGACGCGCGAGGCACGCGTGGTGCCCGGCTACGGCACGCAGCCGATCAGCACTAGCGGGCGGTTCGGGACACGCGGTTACGCGCCGCCCGATCCCATGGAGCAGGAAGAGCCAACAGCGCTCAGCGACCTGCACGCGCTCGGCATGACTCTGTTGCGCGCGCTGACCGGGCTTGACCCGACGCGGCCTGACGAGTTGGCCAGACTGCGTGCCCTGAACCTGCTCGACTCCCTCAGCGATCTCGAGCCCTACCAGGCGGCGCTCCTGCTGCGGGCCACCCGGCCAGACCCGTCCGACCGGCCGTCGTCGGTGGATGCCTTCCTGGACGGTCTGCGCCATCCCCCGGCGCTGGCGCTGAACCCGAGTTGGACCTGCTGGCTGGAGCTGCGGCCACCCAGCATCGATGCGGGGCAACTGCGCGCGGGGCAGATCCGCGACCTGACGGTGACCATCCATGACAAGCGTGCTGGCCGCCAACCGGAGGGCGAGGCCATCAGCGAAGACCCATGCCTGCGCATCTTGCCGCCAGCCTTGCGTGGCACCGACATCGTGCTGCCGTTGGTGCTGCGTGTGCCGCCTCGCCAGGAGCCCGGCCACTACCGCACGTCGCTGATGGTGCGCACGGCCGATGAGGAGCACGAAGTGCCGGTGACCTATGAGGTGACGCCGCGTCCGGCCGGCGGCACGCCGGGCGGGTGCTTGCTGATGGGGTTCGGCGGGACGAAGTGAGAGACGCGCCTGGCAGGAATCGAACCTGCGACATTCGGCTTAGAAGGCCGCTGCTCTATCCCCTGAGCTACAGGCGCATGTGCAGGCCTGAATAATAGGCCTCGCCCCGGCAGATCGTCAAGCGTCGGCAGCCGCCACGCCCTCCGACAGCAGTTCGATGTGCTCCCGCCACATCAGGTGCAGCCGCCCAGCCAGCCCATGCTCGATGGCCAACCGCCGGGCCAACGCCTTGGCGTCGGCACGCTGGTAGCGGCCAGAGACGTGAGTCAACACCAGATCTCGCACACTCGCCTGGGCAGCCACAGCCACGGCCTCGGCCATCGTGGCATGCACCAGCGGCCCACGGTCCGCCTCGTCCAGGAACGTTGCCTCCAGCCAGGCCACATCGGCACCAGCCACCATGGCCGGATCGGGCGCCAGGCCATCGCCGCCAAATACCGCCAGGGGATGGTCGTAGCCCTCGCTGATTGCCTCGCGCCCGCGCGCCGCCGCCAGGTCGCGGATAGCCGAGCCGCTAAGGCCATGGAACTCGCCGCGGAGCCGCGTGCGATGCTCGATGAGCCGGTAACCAAGGGTGAGGAAGGCCGCATGGCGAGTGGCGAACGCCTCGAGGCTGCGCTGGTCATCCAGCGGCACGCGCTCGCCCGGCTCCATCGCCCGCCACGACACCTTGTCTTCCATGGCCGGCTGGCTGGCCGCCAGGTACGAGCGCATCGGCGCGAGCAGCGGGTCGCCGGCCGGGTACACGATGGTGAGCGGCGCGTCGACATCGCCCATACCGGCGTGGCGCGCGTTGAGCAGCGACGGCAAACCCGAGATATGGTCGAGATGCCCGTGGGTCAGCGCGACCGTGCGCAGGCCGAACACGCGGTTGCGTAGCGCGGTGGCGCAGCCCTCGCCGCAATCGACCATGAAATGGAACGGCCGACACACCAGCCAGGAACTGTACAGTGCCAGCGAGTGGCCCTCGTAACTATCGGTCAACGGACTGCGCATAGCCGCCCCAAACGCAAGACGCGGCACCCGCCTCCCTGGGCCGATGCCGCGTCCTGGACACCACGACGATCAGAACGGTAGCTGTGTGACGCTCCGTTGGATCATGGCGATGGCCACGCAGGCCATGCCGATCAGACCCATGCCGCAGGAGAAGCCCGCCATGAGCACCGTCGCGTAAAGTTTCCACTGCCGAGCGCCGAAGCGCGGGATGAGGTAGAACTGCGCCGCACCGGCGCCGATGATTTCCGGCAAGATGCTCATGGGCAGGTAGCCCAGACCCCGGATGAAGCCGAAGATCGCCGTGATGGGCAAGCGGAACAGCGAGAACAGCCAGTAGGCGACGACCGCGCTGCCGAACGCTGTACCGATGATGCTCGGTTTCAGGGCCTTCAGCAGGTAGCTGTTGCCTTCCGCCGTGGCGGTGTACCACAGCGACTGGTTCAGCGCCTGCAGCTGCCAGAACTTCTGCGCGTAGGGATACTGCACGCTCGGGATCTCCGCGATCTTCCACAGGAACTGCCAGTAGAAGAAGCTGGCAAACAGGATGATCGGGAACATGCAGAGCTCGGCCTTGATGATCGAGGTGAACTTGGTACCCGTCAACTCGACCACGCGGAACTGCTCTGCGAGGCCGGCGTAGTTGTTCAATGGGATCGGCGCGAACCAGATGTCGACACCCTTGTACCCGGACAGGATGAACGCCGCCTCGCGCTCGAACGGGATGCCGATGTACTGACCGGCGATACCACGCACCCGGGCCGAGACGTAGCTCTGCATCGGGGTCCAGATGAACCCGAAGAACACGAAGTAGGCCCACGGGAAGTTCGGGATCAGGATGCGGCACAAGATGATGTAGAAGGTCGCTGCGAAGGCCCACAGGCCCAGCGCCACGGCAATCGGGATGTCTCCGCGCCCAGGCGGCGGCGGCGGCATCCACACCGTGCTCTTGACCGACGATGTCGACCGGCGCGCGCGGCTCTCGCGAACCGCGTCGATGCCGATGTCCACGAAGCTGACCAGGGCGACGGCCAGGGCGATGCCCAGGCCCCAGGACAGATAGAAGTCGACACTGTTGGCGAAGTTGGTCTGGATGGCGTCCATACCGTAGCGCCACGTGGTCAACATGCCCGCCTTGTAGAGCGTCGGGTTGAGCACGAAGGTGCCGGCCGCGGCCGCGAACGAGCCGACCACCGCCCAGAACGGGATGACCGTACCCACGATGACCGAGCCCAGGTTGAGCGTGATGCCCGTGGCCGTTGCCGGCAGGAAGGCCTCGGTCTTCTGGGTCAGGTCAAGGAACGGGATCGGGATGAGCTGGATCGGTTTGGAGAGGAACACGCCCGATACCGCGGGAATGCCGACATAGACCACGCCGAAGGCCACGCCGACCATGGCGCCGACACTGAACAGCTTCCAGCGCCAGGTCTCGGACTTGCTGGTGATTTCGGCCAGCGCCGTCACGCCCTGCGCCGCGATCGGCGCCATCGGGAACGGCAGGTTCTCCTTGTCCGAGGTGACGCGGAACAGCGTGTAGCCGAACCCGTACCACGACAGGCGCTCGACGAAACTCGTGCTGACGGCCAGCAGGATGGGCACCAGCCAGTCCCGATGCAGGAACGTGCGCTGGATAAGCGCCATGCTGTCCTCGGGCGGGACCACCCAACGAGGGATCTGCCCGGAGATGCCAAAGCCCTTGGCCGCCTGCGAATAGGCAAAGTACTGGTTGTAGATCATCCAGCCAAAGTAGCCGCCGGCGATGGACAGCGAGCCATTGGCCCGCACCAAGTGGCTCGCGACGTAGTAGAGAATGTAGATCTCTTGCCGCGAGAGCTTGGTGAACGACCGCCTGGCCAACTCGGCGAACAGGATGATCGTCGTCCATTCGGCCGCCGAACCCAGGTCCGCGCCCATGACCAAGCCCAAGTAGATGGAGCCCGGCAGGATGCAGAAGGCCAGGAACAGCATACCGATGATCGTCTTGATGTCGAAGCCGTCCTCGAACTCGGTCGGCCTCTCCATCAAGTCGCGGTAGATCTGGAGTTCAGGGTCGAGTCTCACCCTTGCCTACTCCTCGCCGTAAGTCGGACCTTGGCCCGACGCCGGTCACACTTGGTCATCGCCAGCAGCCTTCTCGGCGTCGTCCGCCTCGGCCTTGGTGGCCTCCGAGGCCTCCAAGGCTTCCTGCGCTGCCGTCCGAATCTGGCTCATCAGCTTGCGCCGCTCTTCCACGCGCTCTTCCTCGTCGAGCAGGTACAGTTCCTTCTCCTCGGCGGGGATCGTGCGCCAGATGAGGAACTGCTTGCGCAGCGTGTTCAGGAAGCGGCGGTTGACGCGCATCCAACTGCTTACGTCGCCGCTCTCGCGCACCAGCACGATATCGATCTCGTAGACGTCCTTCATGTCAGTGAGCCGCGTCCGCAGCGTGACATGCTGGCTCACACCCAGGTCGAATGGTGCCAACCAGGCCATGAGCGAGACCTCGTAGCCCTCGCCGTAGACGCCCTGCACCGCGTTGAGCCGCGTGCTCTCGGTGACGAAGTCGCCGATCGAGTACTCCTCGTAGGCATTGAACCACTCGGCCAGGAACTTGTTCATCGCCACGGCCTGCTTGCCCGTGACCGAGAACGGCAGCGGAATGGTCCACTCGTCGCCATCGGGATCCGGCACGCGCCACCGCCGCTCCACGCCCGGCGTGGCCACCTCACCAGCCTTCTTGGCCGGATACAGCGTGGACAGGAAGACCACACCGATGACCACGAAGGTCGACCAGATGGCGGCCAGCGATGAGTAGTTCAACGACAGGCCCTGCAGGAGGTTGAACTGGCCTAAGAGGAAGGACAGCACCTGCCCCATCAGGTACCCCAGGATGGCGCCGATGATCGAGTAGACCAGCGCCTCCGCGAGGAACAGGATGGCCACGTGCGACGGCGCGAGGCCAATCGACGAGAAGATGCCGATCTCGGAGAACCGTTCGTAGACCGCTCCAAGCATGGTGTTGAGCACGATGAGCGCGGCGATGGCGATGGGCACCAGCAGGTCCGCCAGACCCGACACCGAGGTCGAGGACACCGAGCTGTAGCGCACAATCTCGTCGCCGCGACCCGCGTAGAGGTTAAAGCCCAGGCGCGGCATCAGCTCCGCCAGGCGCTTCTTCACACTCTCCACGTTGCTGAAGTCGGTCGTGATGGAGCGCAGCGAGCCACCCATGTTGATCAGTGTGTCGAACGGCACGAAGACTGTGGCGTCCGGCGTCAGGTGCAGGTACTCCTGGAAGCCCTGCTCGCCCTCACCGCTGCCACCGCCGCCGCCGGCGCCCTGCTGGCCCTGCATCTGCTGCATCATGATGAAGTCGACCGGCGTGATCATCTCGCCGTCGAGGTCGTCGATCTGCTTCAGGCGCGCGTTGTCGAAGATGCCCACCAACTGGAACTCAACGCCGTTGATGCGGATCTTGGTGGTGCCAATGTCCTTCTCATCGAGGTTGAACGCATCAGCGATGCCTTCGGGCAGCACGCACGAGTAGACGTCCGCCTTGGTGAACCAGCGCCCATGCTTGAGTGCCTTGTCGATCTGCGTGACCTTGGACTCCTCGGGGGTCAAACCACACAGCGCCTTGGCGTCGTAGCCGGCGTTCGACTTGTTGGACGTGATGGACACGAAGCTCTGCTCGCCCAGCTCGGAGGTGTAGAACCACGAGCGGCCGGCGACAGCGTGGTCCTGGCCAAACTCGTCCTTGAGCAGCGTGTAGCCCTGCTCCTCGAGCGGTCGCCAGGTGGCGCTGCGGACCATGATGCCCTGGTAGCCCGGCTTGCCGGGCGCCCTGACAGTGTTGAACCGCAACTGCTGCACCACGGAGGTGAACGACAGCACGGTGAAGGTCAGCAGCACCAGCGTGGAGCAGGTCAGCGCGGTGCGCAGCGGGCGACGCCGCATGTTGCTGATGCCCAGGTTGAAGGCCGCGGTAGTCACGCCCAGCCGGCCGATGTCGGCGCTATGCGTGCCGCCCATCTGCCGCTGGAGTTCCTTGAGTTGCTCCTCGAACTTGCCCGCAATGATGAAGATCACCAACAGGCTCAGCGCGAGCATGATGAAGGCCAGCAGGATGATCACCGGGTTCATGGTGATCTTGAAGGCCGGATGGACCCGGCTGAAGACGA
Source organism: Armatimonadota bacterium (assembly GCA_016235455.1). Lineage (GTDB taxonomy): Bacteria > Armatimonadota > UBA10988 > UBA10988 > UBA10988 > UBA10988. The sequence continues at coordinate 33,446 of JACRKZ010000018.1, forward strand.
GGAACACGAACGCGAAGATGAGCACCATCTCGCGGATCTGCCGGTTGATCTGCGGCCGCGCAAAGAGCAGACGCTCGGCGAAGAAGGCGAACGGCAGGAGCAGCGCCAGGTAGAAGATGACACCCTTGACCACATCGTCGGCGGTCTTCTGCACGTCCGGATAGGCGCGCGCCTCAAAGCCGTGCGCGGCGCGCGCCGAGGCCTCGAAGTCCTGGAAACGCCGCTCCGCGAGCGCGGTGCGGGCCACCTTCAGTCGGTCGGCGGCCTGCTTGTGCAGGTCGTCGATCTGCTGGTTGACGATGCGGAAGCGCCGCAACTGGCTGATGCGGAACTCGTCGAGATTCCACATGTCCGTCGCGGTCATGTATGGCGTGTAGTAGACGGCGCGCGAGATGCGATCCTCGGTGGTACCGATCTTGTCCTTGGGCAGGAACACGCCCGTGCCCGCGCCGAGCACTTCGTAGCCGAAGCCCTCGGCCGCGTCGCGGTCGTTGGCCACCTTGGGGAAGCGGTCGGGCTGGTTGGGCACCTGGCCCTTCTTGGCGTAGCTGTTGATCAGGATGAACCGCTTGCTGGCCAGGCCAGAACCCATCACCACTTTGAAGCGGCTGCCCGGCCGGGAGAACACGACGGCGGTCGTCTCCACGTGCGACTGACCTGGTTCAGGTTTGACCAGGCAGAATCCGTACTGCTGCGGCTCGCTGTCGGTGCGCCCGTCGTAGACGCTGAGCGTCTTGAGCGCCTCCATGGTCTGGGGGTCGACGAGTTCGAACAGCGCGGTGGAGACACACTGGAAGACCACCACGGTAGCGTCGCGCCGCGCGATGTCGACGGTCACCTCGGTTGGGTAGGCAGCCGCGCCGTTGGTGCCTTTGTCGGGGGCATAGCGGATCTGACCGCTCTGCGGGTCAAGCGCATAGGCCTCGAGCAGGCCGATCTTCTCGCCGCCGGCCGATGCGGGCTTGACGCCGACGAACTTGAACAGCGACTCGCTGCCCTCGACCATCTCCACCATGTTGCCGCGCACACCCATATAGGACTTGGACGGTGTGCGCAGCACGGCCAGCGCGTTGGGCACGGCCTTGTCCGGAATGAAGCTCTCGCGCGGGTCGAACAGCGCCACGCGGCCGCCAATGGTGGCGAAGCCGCCCTGGCCGTGGATGCGCTGCAGATCGCTGCGGTCGGGCACCGGCACCTGCTCCTCGTTGAGCACGATGTCGTACATGCACTTGAGGAAGCGCGCCTGTTTGAAGACGTTGTCGAAGTCGACGCGGTCCACGGTGTCGAAGGGCGTGTCGACCAGCGGCCGCGAGTCGTCGATGGTGCAGAAGGCGACGCCGAGGCCGTTGGCGCTGGTGAACAGCTCACTGCCGAAGGCCACCTTACCTGGGATGAAGTTGGCCCAGGTCTTGCCCTGCACGGGGTTGATGCCGTCGGCGAACGACTCGTCGGGGTTCTCGCCGAGCGCCTCGGCCACGTTCTGCGCGCGTTCGCGGCAGACCCGGCCCAGATCGGCGAAGCGCTGGCGCACATCGTCGCGCTGGTCGAAGAAGTGACCCTTGTAGAACAGGCCGACGCCCTTGGTCTTCGAGGCGATATCCAGACTCGAGTACAAGGAGATCGGATCGCTACCGTCGGAGATGGACTGGAAGTGCTGGTCCAGATACTGTCTGGTACCCGCCAGCGCCTGGAAGTGGCCGGCGGTGAGCAGCAGCCTCACGCTCCGCGCGGGCGGCCGGGCCACGAATTCGCGCGCCAGTTCCAACAGCACCGCGGCGCCGAGCGCCGACTCCGCGCCGGGCGCCAGGCTGGGCACCACGGAGATGGAGTCGTAGAAGGCCTCGATGACCACCGTCTGCCCGGCGAGCTGGGGGCTCGAGCCGGGGATGTTGGCCACGATGTTGCGCACCGGCCGGCGCATCCACGGCATCTCGGAGCGCAGCCGCACGCGCAGGCCAGGCTGGTGCTCCAAGCGGGTCTGCAGCAGGTCGGCATCACGCCGGGCAATGTAGAAGCGCGGCATGTCGATGGGGATGGACGAGAACTTGGCCTCGACCTCACCACGAATGGTGTCGGCCGGCTCGACGAAGATGATGGCCTGCGCGCCCAGTCGTGGTGCGTTGAGCCAATCGCTGCCGCAGTTGAACTCGATCAGCGCGATGCCGTTCTCGATGGCCGTGCCGTCGTAGTCGCGCAGCTTGCTCATGCCGCCGTAGACCAACTGCGAGGTCAGTCCGGTAGGCGGCAACTGGCTGGTGCGCACCAGGTTGGGCCACATCGAGTGCAACGGCAAGGGCTTGCCCACGGGCCGGCCTTGCGCGTCCAGCACGTCCAGGCTGGCGCCGGCGTCGACCGGCACGGTGACCGAGAAGTCCTCGTAGCGGACGTCCTGCACACCGATCTGCTCAAGCTGCTCGCGCAGATAGATGGCGGCCTGGTCACAGCCGGGGTAGCCGCTGACCCGCGAGCCAAGCTTGACCAGCTCCTCGACGTAGCCGCGCAGGCGCTGCTCATCGAGCCCGCCGGCCAGGCGCGTGAAACGTGCACGGTCGCCCGCGGTCACCGCGGCAACCTGCGCGCTCGCCTGCTCGGCGTGCGACAGCGCAACGAGGATTGCACACAACCCGACCAGCACCACCCGGTAGCGGGGCCAACGGAGCGTCACCGTCATGGGGCCATTTCCCTGTTCACAGAGCAAGCTGGAGCCACGCAAGGGTGGCCGCCGAGGAAGGGGCTCTGACGAACGGCGCGACTGTAGCAGAAATCAAACGCCGCGTCAACCACGCTCCAAACCTCCTCGGGCCCGCTTGTCAGGCGGGATTGGCACCCCGCGGGCCATGGCTTTGGGCTCGCGTCGTTCACCATATTCACCGGTTTGCCCAGGACTCCTTCTGGCGCTTGGGAACCATGGTCGAGTCGCCGCGCGTTTGGGGGTCGCGCCACGGAGTCGTCGGCATGGCAGACCCAGGGGAGCACGCCGTAGTCGAGGCCAACGGCCTCGGCGGCGGCTCCGCTGTTTGCTTCGGTCTCTGGATGGGGCGGCCCTTGTGGGCGGCGGCCGAGGCCACGGGTGCCTGGTTGCGTGGCGGCGCCACAAGGCACAGGCGGCGTTGCTGGGCGGGCTGGTGCCTTTGCCGTCCGCCTGGGGGCTGTCGCCGTGGCTCGCCGCGGTCAGTCGAAGCGACTGCGTACCGCCCGCGGCATGCGCGCTGGCGCAGGTCGTTGGCGATCTTGGCTGGACACCGCGCAGTCCCGATGATGTACACTTAGGATCGGTCGGCAGTGGAGCCCGCCGCCGGCCTGTCTGGGGTGAACGCCATGACTTACCAAGAGCTCTACGATGCCGGTTTGGCCGCGCTACGCGCGCAGCGCGCGGCGGAAGCCGTTGCGCCGTTGACCGAATGCACGCAATTGGCCCCCGAGCAGCCCGACGCCTGGTTGTTCCTCGGCGTGGCGCACGGCATGTTGGACAGCGTCGACGAGGCACGCGCCGCACTGGAGCACGCCGGTGAGCTGGCGCCCAACGATGCGCGCGTGCTCTACAACCTGGGCCGGCTGGCGCAGCGCTCAGGCGACTTCGATGCGGCACGCGATCAGCTGCGGCGCTGTCTGGCACTCGACCCGTCCAACCAGCGGGCCCGCGAGGCGCTGGCCAGCGTGGAGCCGGCCAACCTGGGCGAGCCGGCCCAGCCCGACCAAGTCATCCGGCCGACGCGGCCCGAGGGGTTGGGCCCGCTGGCTGGCTGGGTGGAGATGCCGGCCCTCGATGGCCGCGCGGTGCTGCGCATGATGCCCGTGCTGGCCGTCGCGGTCGGCGTCGTCTCCGCCATCGACTCGTTCGCCGCCGCGGCCGCGGGCGGCTTCCGCGTGACCAGCCTCCAGCTGGCGCTGGGCACCGCGGCGTTCGTCGTGCTGCTGCAACCGATCTTGGCGGGCCTCCTGGGCGCCGCGTGCGCCAAGACCTATACGTTCTTCGCCCAACGTTTCACCGCGCCGCGGATGAGGCTGGAGCAGGTCGCCGGCAAGCAGCGCCTGGTCGAGATCGACCCGATGAGCGCCGGCCGCGCCATGCTCTGGTGGTCGGTGCCGTCGCTGATCCTGATGTGCCTCGTGATGGTGGCCATGGTCCCGTACTTCGCGTCGGCGGCCTCCACGGCCTCCCGTGCGGCCGTGACCACGACGGGTGTACTGCTGGGTGCCGTGATCGGCGTTGTCTTCGCCCTGCCCATCTCGGCCATCATCCTCTATGTCCTGGGCCTGATTGGCGGGCTCATCTACAACCTGGTGGCCACCTACACCGGTGGCATCGAGGCTGCTTTCACGCCGCGCGGCGCCGAGATCGAGGCGACCGACGTGTCCTGGCAGCCCACGGCCAGCACCCTGTTCTGGTGCAATGTCCCACTGATGGGCCTGATGCTGGCCGCGATGGCCATGACGGCAGCCATGCCGGCCACCGGCTCCGCCGGGGCGGCGGGTCATCTGGCCAACTGCGTGACCCTGGCGCTGTCGCCGTTCGTGCGGGTCGCGGCTTACCGCAAGGCCCAGCCGTCGATCGGCGGCTTCCGCTTCATCGTCCGTCCGCTCGACTGACCCGAGGAGTCTCCATGGGCGACCAACTCACCCGCGGGCTCGAAGCCGCGCTGACCTCCGGTGCGTCGTATGCCGACGCACGCCTGCTCACCGTGGATACCGAATACCTGGCCGCGCGGCGTGGCCAGGTGGCCGCGGTGCATCGCGAAGAGGAGACCGGCCTGTCGGTGCGCGTGCTGGTCGATGGCGCTTGGGGTTTCGGCTCCACCGCCGACCTGAGCAGCGACGGCGTGGCGCGCGCTGCGGCGTTCGCCGTGGCCAACGCCCGCGACACCGCGCGGCTGCGACTGGCGCCGGTGGAACTCGCGCCCGAGCCCGCGCTCACGGCCAGCTACGAGACGCCGTACCAACGCGATCCGACCAGCGTGCCGCTGACGGAGAAGCTCGACCTGCTGGTTGAGGTGGTGCGGCGCATGGAGGAGCATCCTGGCGTGGCCGTGGCCGATGCCTCCATGGAATTCCGCACCGAGCGCCAGAGGCAGCTCACCAGCGAGGGCAGCGACCTGACGCAGACCATTCGCTTCGCCGGCGTGGGCATGGGCGCCACCTCGGTCGGGCCAGGCGGTGTGCAGCGGCGCAGCTACCCCAATTCCTGGGGACAGTACATTTCGGGCGGCTATGAACTGGTCGACGAGAGCGACCTGCCGAGTCACTGCGCTCGACTGGCCGCCGAGGCCGCCGCGCTGCAAGAGGCCGACGTCTGTCCCAGCGGCCGCTTCGACCTCATTCTGGACCCGCGGCAGCTCACGCTGCAGATCCATGAGAGCGTGGGCCACCCGCTGGAGCTCGACCGCGTGCTGGGCGGCGAGGCCAACTACGCGGGTACCAGCTTCGCCACACCCGAGAAGTTGGGCCACCTGCAGTACGGCAGCCCGCTGGTCAACCTGACCGCCGACGCCACCTTGCCCCGCGGCGTGGCCACGTTCGGCTTCGATGATGAAGGCGTGGCGGCGCAGCGCTGGCCGCTGGTGGCGGACGGCGTTCTGGCCGGTTATCTGACCTCGCGCGAGTATGCAGGCGCCATCGGCGAGGCGCGCAGCCGCGGCGCCATGCGGGCCGACGGCTGGCACAACGCGCCGATCGTGCGCATGGTCAACATCAACCTGGAGCCCGGCCGCGAGGACCTGCTGCTCGATGACCTGATCGCCGACACCAAGCACGGCATCTACATGAGCACGAACCGCTCGTGGAGCATCGACCAGCGCCGCGTCAACTTCCAGTTCGGCTGCGAGATCGCCTGGGAGATCCGCGACGGCAAGCTGGGCCGGATGTTGCGCAACCCCGTCTACCACGGGCTGACGACCGAGTTCTGGGGCAGCTGTGACGCCATCGCCGGGCCACGCGCCTGGGAACCTTGGGGCATCAACAACTGCGGTAAGGGCCAACCTGGCCAGCGCGCCGAGATGACCCACGGGTCCAGTCCGACGCGCTTCCGGCAGGTGGCTTGCGGTACTGCTTAGGCGAGGAGACGCTTGATGAAGTGTGCACGGTGGTTGCTCGTAGCGGTCTTGGCGGCGGCGATGGGCTCGGCGCAGGTGGACCAGCGCCCGGGCATCAATGGCGAGTTCGGCAAGTCGTACCACCTGGGCTCCGCTGACAATGGTATCGAGTTCACGCTCAAGAGCGTCGAGTACTCCGTCAGCCGCGCCAACGTGGGCGACACATGCTACGCCTCGGACAAGGCCAGCCGGCTGATGATCATCCACTACTCAGCGCAGAACGCCACCAGGGACGACATGCAAACCGGCTCGCTGGTCACCTTCACCGCGGTCACGGCCGAGAAGGAGAACCGCGAGATGCAGGTCTGGCCTGGCGTCGAGGGCACCAACCAGTACCTGCCCGACAACCTGAAGCCGGCCCAGCGTATCGAGTGCTTCTCGGTGATCCCGGTGCCCGACAAGGATGTCGTGCCCAAGCTCATCGCCATGCGCACCGAGAACGACAACGTCATCCGCTATAGCCTCGACGGCAAGATCAAGCCGCTGCCCGCCAAGTACGCCGATCCCGCCGACAAGACCGGCCTGACGCCACTCGAATCGCTGCCCGCCAAGGCCGGCGAGCTGACGCCCATGGGTCCGTTCGACCTGCGCGTGGACAAGTGGGAGACGCTGACCGGCACCATCCCCGACAGCGACCTGGCCGATGGCTACTACTACTTCGCCGTGACCGTCACGCTCAAGAACCAATCGAGGATCGATTACGGCGTCGATGCCAGCAACTGGGCGTCGCTCGTGACCGAGGACGACGCCAAGGTTGAGAATCCGCTGCTCGTCTCGGCAACGCGCCCCAAGATCGTGGAACTCGAAGTCAAGGCTGGTGCCGAGCTGACCGCGCGCCTGGTCTTCCAGGTCGAAAAGGACACCAAGGTCAAGTCCTTTGTGATGCACGGCCCGGTTGACCATGGCTTCGATTCCGAGAGCCGACCGGTGGTGGTCATGACCACGGAGGCGCCCAAGCCGTGACCGAAGAGCAGTTGCTGGACAGCGCCGAGGTGGTCTCGCGCCACCGCGCCGCGCTACAGCCGCACCTCGCGGAGTCACTGGCCTGCTTGCCGGACCTGCCGCGCTTCCTCGCGCCCGAGTTCGTGCTCTGGGCGCGCGAGTTCGCCGGCCTGCCAGCGGAGCTGGACGCACCGTTGACCGAGACAGCGCGGGCCATTGCCGGCCATGCCGGTCTGCGCGGGCTGATCTGGCATCAGAGCCGCCTGCTGTATGATCACCTGGACCACCCGACCGACGCCTGCGGTGGCTGGCCGACGTTCGAGCATGTGCTGGGCGACCAGGCCGGACTGTACTACCTGATCCTCTGTTTCGAGGTGCTGCCGCGCATGGTCGAGCGGCATCGCGAACGCGGCATCCCCGAGTCAGTCTCGCGCGCCTGCTGCACCCACTTCCGCGAATCCCTGCGGCTGTACGGCCTGACTCGGGGCGGCGCGCTCGGCGTGTCGCCCCGAGTGCTGTTCTGGCTGCGCAACCATCTCGCCGGCCGGCTCATCACGCTCGGTCGGTTCGAATACATGGTGCGGCCCTTCACCGATCGCGCGCGTGTCTTCCGACGACGCGCGGATGGCGCCGTGGTGGCATTGGACCGCGGCGGACAGTGGTTCAACGCACACGGTTACCTGGACGCTGGGGCCACCTCGGGCTGGCAGAGCGTCTACCAGGAGACCGAGTCCGCCTGGACCGGCACGCCGCTGCATCCCGCGGGGCATGCGCTGCCGGACCCGGTGTCGCTGGCCAAGGCGGAGTGGGACCTGGCCCTGGCGCCGGGCGAGCCGATCCTGGAAGTCCACATCCCCGCCGGCGGGCAGATGACCCTCGACCGCGCGCTGGACTCTATGCGTCAGGCGCCGCCGTTCTTCCGGCGGCACTTCGCCGATCAGCCGTTCCGCGGGTTCGGCACCTTCTCCTGGATCCTCGACCCCGAGATCCCGGTCTGGTACGGCCCCGAGACCAACATGGCACAGTGGGAACGGGAGTTGTATCTGTTCCCCTACCCCTCGAGCGGCCGCGATGGCCTGTACTTCGTGTTCGGCGAGGCGCCCATCGACCCGCCCAACCTGCCGCGCGACACCAGTCTGCGCCGCGCCGTACTCGACCGCCTCGCCGCGGGCGGCGGCATCCGCGCAGGGGGCATGTTCGTGCTGCTCGACGAGCTCGACGCGCTGGGCACGCAGCCCTATCGCCGCATCTGGCCATTCTGAAACCGGATGAGGGCCGAAGGCCCGGCGCCATACCAGCCCAGGGCAACGGCCTGGGTACGCGCGTGAGGCGTCGCCTCACGCTGGTATGACACCGGGCCTTCGGCCCTCATCGGATTAGGTGGTCGGCGCGTAGTCCGGCGCGGCCGGCACATCCAGCGGCATCCCGCCCTGGCGCAGCGATGCGGCGCCCTGGCAGCCGGTGGCCACGCTCATACGGCCGGCCAGCGCGGTGGCGATCGGCGCCTTGCCGTCCAGCACCATGTCCAGGAAGTCCTCGCAGATGACCGGGTCGGCACCGCCGTGTCCGCCTTCGGCGGGCTTCACCGTGTACTCGCGGTCGGAGAGCGACTTGTAACCGAAGCGGCGACGCAGCTTCACCCACACCTTGTTCTCCGGCTCTGAGTTCTCCACGCGGCCCTCGGTGCCGATGATGGTGTAGTTGCGGTGGTAGTCGGGCGTGAAGTGGCACTGCAGGTACGACGCCTTGATGCCGCCTTCAAGCATCATGATCATCGTCTGGTTGTCCTCAACGTCGATCTCTTCGCGGAAGGCGCACAGCTCGTGGCCCGGCCAGGCGCTCTGGCAGTCGGGGCAGGTGCGCTTCTCGTCACACTCGGGGCATATGAGGTCGTTGGGCTTGTCGCCGCCGTAGTAGTCGAGCCCGCCGAAGGCCGCCACGCGCTGGGTGTAGCGCCCGGTCAGCCAGTGGATCATGTCGATATCGTGCGCGCCCTTTTGCAGCAGCAGCGATGTGGCGTTGCGCCGGGTGGCATGCCAATCGTGATAGTAGAAGTGCCCGCCGTAGCCCACGAAGTGGCGCACCCAGGCCGCCTTGACTTCACCGATGACGCCCGAGTCGATGACTTCCTTCATGACCCGGAAGATGTTCATGTAGCGCATGTTGAAGCCGCACATGAGGCGCAGACCGGAGTCGGCATAGGCCTTGAGCATGCGGTCGCAGCCGTCGATGGTGATGGCCAGCGGCTTCTCGCAGAAGACATGCTTGCCCGCCGACAGCGCGGCAATGGCGTGCTCCTCGTGGCAGAAATCGGGCGAGGTGACCGCGATGGCATCGATGTCGTCGCGCTCCAGCAGTCGCCGATAGTCGTCCGTGACGAACGCCTGACCGTCGAGCGCCTCCGAGAACGACTTGCGGAAGCCCTCATTGGGGTCGGCGCCACCCACGACCACCGACCGCTTGTCGGGCTGATGCCAGTGCCGCCACAGTCCACCACGACCGGCCACGCCGATCATGCCAATGCGCAACTTGTCCACCGTGCACTCCTTTGTGAGGCCGCTGCGCGCGGTACCGACCGCGGGCATCCAGCCTACCCCAGCCATCGGCGGGAGTTTAGCACGGTTCGAGCGCTACTTGGGCGGCAGGCTGCCAGCAAACGTCCAGCCACGGTCCAGCCAGTCGGCCAGCACCACCTCGTCGGCCAGGACGTCGGCAGCCACCACCACCCAGCCCTTCATGGGCCGACCGGTGATGTCGAAGGGTCGCGTGCCGGGCTCCATGAGGGCCAGTTCGCCATCTGCCGGGCCGACGCGCACAATCAGTTCGGCTCCCAGCAGGCCCGCGGCCATGTTGCCATCGCGCAGCCAGCCGAGCCCGCCGAACATGCGCTTCTCGACGAATCCGGCGCGTCCCGCGTAATGCGCGTGGCAGCGTTGGTGCAGATCGGCGTCAAAGGCCATGGGTCGCGGGCTCCGTGGCTCGCTCGGCGAGCTCACGGCGCGCAGTGTACAACAGCAAATCGTCCTCGACCGCGGCCACCGCGTCCGTGGTTGTCGTCTTGGCGTACTGGGCCGCCGGGTTGCCCTGGCGATAGAAGCAGCCGATCAGCACCCAGCGCGGGTAGTCGCTCTCGTTGGCATCCGAGCGGTGCAGCGTGTTGCTATGGAAGAACAGCGCGTCGCCCGGCTCCATGGTGGCGTAGGCCAGCGGCAACACGGTCAGCGCCTGCGCCACCCGCGCGGGGTCGGCGCCGTGCTGTTCACCGATGGGACCATGGTCGAGGCGGCCGAGCAGATGGCTGCCGCGGATGACCTGGAGGCACCCGTTGTCGATGGTGCATGGATCGACGGCCACCATGCAACTGGCCAAGTCAGGATAGAGAAACTGCTCGCGGTCGTACCAGTAGCCGTAGTCCTGGTGCCATTCCCAGGCGCCGCCGCCATGAGCTTCCTTCATCATCATCTTGTGGTGGAAGTAGCCCACCGGCCCGCCGAGCACCTGCTCCATGCCGCTGACCATGCGACGGCCGCTGATCAGCGCGCTGTATACGTCGTCGCCGAGCTCGTAGCGCAGCGCCAGGCGCGAGGCGTTGCCGCCGGAATCGAGGCGGTCATTGGCGCCGGCGGCCAGCGCCCGATCGGCCTTGGCGATGGTGCGCAGCGCTTCGATCTCCTCGCGCGCGTAGAGACCACGCACGATGACATACCCATCTTGGGCAAAGCACGCCAGATCCGACGCGGAAAGTGTGGCCATGTCCGCTGAGACTCCCTTTGGCTCAGCCTGCGGCCACGCCCGTGCCTCGTCAGGACCCATTTCCTGACCCCCAGGTCTGCAAGTGCGTCCTTGTCGCCGGCCTATCCCGGTCGTATGCTGATCCTGGGAGTGCCATGCGAACCAACCGACGTGCCGCGATCATCTACGCCATCATCTTCCTCGACCTGCTGGCCTTTGGTATTGTGGTGCCGCAACTGGGCATCTATGCCAAGCACTTCGGCGCCGACGCGCTGACCCAGGGCCTGCTGGTCGGCTGCTACTCGGCCATGCAGTTCCTGTTCGCGCCGCTGCTCGGTCGTTGGTCGGACCGCATCGGGCGTCGGCCGGTACTGGTGGTCAGTCTGCTCACCTCGCTGGCCGGCCACGTACTGTTCGCGCTGGCGCACAGCCTGCCGCTGCTCTTCGCCGCGCGGCTTATCGACGGCCTGGGCGGGGCCAACGTCGCCACGGCGCAGGCCTACCTGAGCGACGTGACGCCACCCGAGCGGCGCTCCAAGGCCATGGCAGCGGTCGGCATGTCCTTCGGCATGGGGTTCATCCTGGGTCCGGTGGTGGGAGCGGTGCTGGCCCCCTGGGGCACGCACCACTGGGGTGCTTACGGCGGCAACCTGGCCATCGGCTCGGTGGCGGCGGCCTGCTCGCTGGCCACGATGGTCATGACCATCGTGTGGTTGCCCGAATCGCTAGCGCCCGAGCAGCGTCACGGCGCGCGAGGCCCGCTGCGCTTCGTCGACCTGGCCAGTCTGCGCAGCGCCTGGGCGCTGCCGGAGGTGCGCAATCTGCTTCTGGTCAACCTGATCAGCGTGGCCGGTTTCGCCGTGCTGCACGCCATCCTCAGCTACTTCCTCATCGACCAGTTGCACATCGTCGTGCGCTCGGCTGAGGGGGTGAAGTCGGCTCAGCGCGCCACGGGCTGGGTCTTTGGCTGGATCGGCATCGTCAGTTTCCTCGCTCAAGGCGGTGTCCACGCCGTGGCGCACCGGCTGGGCGAAGAGCGGCTTCTGCGGATGGGGCTCATTCTCCAGACGGTGGGTCTGGCGCTGCTGCCCATCGGGGGCTCGCTGGGCTGGCTGTTGCTGTGGTGCTTCCCGCTGGCCGTGGGCAGCGCCCTGTGCAACGCGCTGCTGCCGGCGCTGCTCACGCTGCACAGCCCGCCAGAGCGGCGCGGCGAGATCCTTGGCCTGTCCTCTTCCCTGGGCAGCATCGGCCGCATTGGTGGGCCGCTGTGCGGTGGCTGGCTCTACGATCTGTCGCCCACCGCGCCGTTCGCCGTGGGTGTGGCGCTCACACTGGTCGCCGTTGCGGTATCATGGAGCGTTCCCGAGAGAGTCGTCGCATGCCAGGACCCAGCCTCCGCCTAGTTGCCACCGCCGACCGCGTCACGCCCGACGATCCGCTGCCGGTGGCGGTAGCCGTCGTCAATTCCACCGGCCAGCCCCTGCACGGGCTGAGCGCCGAGCTCACGCTCGAGATCGAGAAGGGCGTGCTGCTGTCGTGGGAACTGATCCTCGCGGATGTGCCGGCCGGCGGCCAACTCGATCAGGCCATGCTCGACGCGCGGCCGGCATACCGCCTGCCGCACAACGCCGCCGTCGGCCAGGGCATGTTCCGCGCGCGGCTCTACGCCTCGGATGGCGCGCAGTTGGCCGAGGCCGAGCTCCAGTTACCGGTGACGGGCAGCGCCAGTCCGTCGTAAGCCAGCCGCACGCCGGCCGGCAGCAGCGCGTCGTCACGCTCGTGGTCGTACTCGTGGGTCAGGTGCGTCAGCCACGCCTGCCTCGGCCTCACTTGTTCAATCACCGCCAGGGCCTCGTCCCGGCCCATGTGCGTGTTGTGCGGCGTGTGGCGCAGGCCGTCGATGACCAGCGTGTCGAGCCCGGCCATGCGGGCCAGCGTGGCCTCGGGCACGCGCTTGCAGTCCGGCACATAGGCGAAGTCACCCACGCGCAGGCCCAGCACGGTGAGGTCGCCGTGCTCCACGGGCAGCGGCTCCAGGCGCACGCCGGCCACCTCGACCGCCTGGTCGAAGTCGGGTACCAGCTGCAGATCGAGGCGCGGCTTGAACGAGCCGTTGTCGACGCCGTCAAAAGCGTAGGCGAAGACCCGGCGGACGCACGCGAGAGTCACCGCATCGCCCAGGATGGGCATGGGGCGTTTGGCGCGGAGGATGTACAGGCGCAGATCGTCGAGGCCGAAGATGTGGTCGAAATGCTCGTGCGTAAGCACCACGGCATCGACGCGCATGATGCCCGCGCGGAGCGCCTGTGCACGGAAGTCGGGGCCGCAGTCGAGGATGATGCTACGCTCGTCATCGTGCAGCCAGACCGAGGATCGCAGCCGCCGATTGCGCGGGTCGGGTGACGTGCACACCGGGCATTCGCAACCCAGGAACGGCACGCCGGCCGAGGTGCCGGTGCCTAGCAGAACGGCTTCGATGGGTCTTCCTCCACCGTGTTAGAATAGCACAGGTTGGAGTGGCCTCTTCCCCCATGAGCAGCGAATGGCGACGCTTTGGCTGGCAGCAGATGACCTTCATGGCGCCGGCTGACTGGTACCTGACCAAGATCTCCACCGAGCGCGCCTCGGGTGAGCTGTGGCTGTCCGACGCCGACTTGCCGCGCCTGCAGGTCAAGTGGAACGACGCCGCCAGGGAGAAGAAGGTCAACCCCAAGGGCACCCTGACCGCCTATCTGGCCAGCATCGAGCGCGCGGCCAAGAAGCGCAAGCTGTCCTGGCAGGCCGAGCGCGACCTGCGCTTCTTCAAGGGCGGCCAGGCCGACGTGTCCAGCCTTGAGGGTTTCCACTGGACCTCGGAGATTGAGGCTTACGGCGCCATCTGGTACAGCCCGAAGAGCCTGCGCGTCACGCTCAGCCAGGTCAACGGCAAGACCGGCGAGAGCGACCTCAAGGCACTGGCCAAGCGGGTGCTCAACTCGCTGAGCGACGCACCCCAGGGCGAACTCGACCTGTGGACCGCCTACGACCTGACCTGCTCGGTGCCGCACGACTTCACGCTGGCCGAACAGCACATGGAGACCGGTCGCACCGAACTCGACTTCGTGCGCGGCAAACAGGGCGAAAGGCTAGCCTGCGCGCGCTACGGTCTGGCTGCCATCGCGCTCGAGCGCGTCGGCGACCTGGGTGACTGGGCCTATCAGCAGCGCTTCAAGGCCTGGTACACCTATGACCTCAAGCGCGAGCTGGCCAATTTCGGCAGTTGGTCTTGCGTCCACTTCAGTGGGCTCAAGAAGAGCTGGCGCGAACGGCTGCGCCAGCGCATCTACGCCTTCCTCGGTCGCAAACTGCCCGTGGCGCTGAGCGCCTGGGTGTGGCACTGCCCCGAAGAGAACGTGATCCTCATTGTCGAGCACCAGCACGACCCGCGCGACGACAGCCTCGTACCCCGGCTCGCGGAGCATATGCTCAGCCGACCAGAGCTGGTCGCGCCGCCCAAGGGCTGAGCCATGCGGTTGGCAGCGACCACGGCACGCATCGAGCGGTTCGGCCAGCGCCCGGTCGCCGAGCAACTGGCCCTGGAGATGGGCATCCCCTTCTTGGAGCGCCGCAATCGTGGCGTTGAGCGCATCCTCGCCGAGGAGGGCCTCGACGGCCTCATCGTGGTCAACGATGAGGATGTGCAGTGGGTTGACGGCGCGGGCGGCCGGTTCTTCTGGCACCCGAACATGGCTCTGGTGCGTATCCGTTCGGCGGCTCGCTGCGGCCTGCCCGACCCCATCGCCCGAGCCGGCAGGCTGGAGCCGGGCGATCGCGTCCTGGATGCCACGCTAGGCCTGGGCGCCGACGCCATCGTGGCCAGTGCGCACGTCGGCGAGACGGGGGTGGTCATCGGCATCGAGGTCTCGCCGGTCATCGCGGGGCTGGTCCGTAACGGCCTGGCCACGTATCAGCACAAACTCAACGCGTGCATGCGAAGGATTCGCGTGGTTTGCGGGAACTACGAGGCGCTGCTGGACGATCCCGAACTGGTCGGCGACGGCTGGGCCACGATCTTCTTCGACCCGATGTTCGAGCACACCGTCGAGGGCTCGAACGGGTTGGACGGCGTGCGGCGGCTGGCCTGCTACGACCGGCTGACGCCCGAGATCATCGAGCGCGCCCGCCGACTGGCGCGCCGGGCAGTGGTGGTCAAGGGCCGCGGCAACGACCCGTGGCTCGGCGCGCTGGAGCCCGACCACTGGGTGCAAGGCCGGCACCGGCGCGTGGCCTATGCGGTTTTCGAGCCGAAGTAAGAGAGCTGGAGCGACATGGACCTGTGGGACGAACTCAAGCGCGGCGCGCAGTCGATCGTGGACGAGGGCAGCAAGTTCGGCAAGATGGCCAAGCTGCGCTCTCAGGTCCGCGGGCTCGAGGCGGAGCTGGGTGACAAGATCTACGACCTGGGCACCCGCTCGCTGGAGTTGCACCGGCGCAACGAGCTGCATCACTTTGAGCTCGACGAGTTGTTTGCCGAGATCCAGGCCATGCAACGCGAACTGCGCGAGCGTGAAGCCGAGATCGAGGCCATGGCCGGCCGAGAGCCCAACGCGGCCGCCAGTGGCGCCTGTCCCGACTGTGGGCAGAAGGTCGTCGAGGGCGACCGCTTCTGCCGAGGGTGTGGCTACCGTCTGAAGGGATGACACGATGAGCAACTGGTTTGACCGATTCACGGATCTGGACAAGATGAAGGAACAAGCTGAGGGTTTGTGGGACCGCGGGGTGCGCGAGACCAAGCGCCAGGCCGCGCTGGCCAAGATCCGCATCCGCCTAATCAGCCTCGAACAGCGCATGAAAGCCGCGCTGCTCACCCTCGGCAAGCAGGTCTGGGACCTGCATTGCGCCGACACGTTGACCAAGGACAACCTGGGCAACGCCTTCGACGCCCTGGAGTCGCTGGCTGACGAGATCGCCGAGGCCAAGGCCGACCTGGAGCAGGTCCAGAAGGCCACCACCGAGGCCGAGATCGCCGAAGCCGTGGCCGATGACACGCCCATCGATGAGGCGCCCGCCGGCGACGATGAGCCGGAGCGCAATCTGGAGTAGGCGTCGTCTTGGTTTGTGGTTCTGCCTTCAGGCGGTCGCAGCTCGCCCAGCGCGTCGCGACCGCCTGAAGGCAGAACTTCGTACGCGCGCGTGTATAATGAGCCCCTGGAGTATGGCGCGTGGCGTGTTCGGTGGCCGAGAAGTATCGTCTGGACGAGGATCGGCCGATCGGGCTCGATGAGGCTCGTCGGCTGGCTGAGCAGTTGGCCACCAGCCAGTATGAGAACTTCACCGTCGTCTCGTGGATGCTACCCAAACCGCTCCGACAGCACTTCTACAATGTCTACGCCTACTGCCGCGTAAGCGACGATCTGGCCGATGAGGTAGGCGACACCGCTACCTCGCTGGACCTCCTCGACCGCTGGCGTACCGGACTGCACGCCATGTATGCCGGCCGACCCGACCACTGGGTGTTCACGGCTCTGGCCGACACGGTGGCCCAGTTCGACATCCCGGCCGACCCCTTCGACCACCTGCTCGATGCTTTCGTGCAGGACCAGCGTCAGCCGCGCTATGAGACCTACGACGACCTGCTGGGCTACTGCGTCAACAGCGCCAATCCCGTCGGGCAACTCGTGCTGTATCTCGGCGGCTACCGTGATGCCGAGCGATTTGCGCTGAGCGACCACACCTGCACGGCGCTGCAACTGACCAACTTCTGGCAGGACGTGGCCCGTGACTGGGACAAAGGCCGTGTGTATCTGCCGCTCGAGGACATGCGCCGCTTCGGCGTGACCGAAGAGCAGATCGCGCAACGACGATTCACCGCCGAGTACCGGGACCTGTTGGCCTTCGAGTGCGCGCGGGCCAAGTCGCTGTTCGACCAGGGCGCCCGGCTGCTGGACATGATCGACGGTCATGTGCGGCGCGACGTGGCGCTGTTCACCGCGGGCGGCGTGGCCATCCTGCGGCGCATCGAGGCCGCCGGCTACGACACGTTGAGCAGCCGCCCCACGCTGGGCAAGGCCGGCAAGGTGATGCTCATGCTGCGTGTGCTGCTGGGAGGTCAACCGTGGCGCTGAGCCTGGTCGACAGCTATGACGTGTGCCGCCGCGTGGTGGCTGCCGCCGGCAGCAGCTTCGAGGCCGGCATGAAGCTCTTCCCCGCCGACCGCCGCGACGCGGTCTACGCGCTGTACGCCTTCTTCCGCATCAGCGACGACCTCGTTGATGACGGCGAGGAGTCGATGCGCGCGGCCGAATTCGGCGTCTGGCAGGAGGATGTGCGCGCCGCGCTGGGGGGCGCCGAGCCCAACCACGACTGCCTGCCCGCTGTGCTCGACGCGGTCCGGCGCTTCGAGCTGCCCGCTGCCATCTTCACCGACTGCCTCGACGCCTGCGCCGAGGACCTGGGCTCCGTGCGGCTGGCCGACTGGGCCGCCGTGGACCGCTACTGCGACGGCGTGGCCGGCACCGTCGGCGAGGCCTGCCTGCGCATCCTGGGCGACAGCGACGACCAAGTGCTGGGGCTGTCGAAGCTCAATGCGCGCGCCGTGCAGCTGACCAACATCATCCGCGACATCGACGAGGATCTGACGCGCGACCGCATCTACCTGCCCACCGACCTGCTCGACCGGCATGGGGTGAGCCACGATGACCTGGCCGCCGAGGACCGCCCGGCCAGCCTCGTGGCCGCGCTGACCGAAGCCGCCGAGCGCGCCGAGTCGCTCTACCACGACGCCGAACCGCTCTTCCCGCTCCTGGCGGCGCGCCACCGGCCGCCGATTGTGGCCATGACGCTGCGCTATCGCGAACTGCTCGGCCAACTGCGTCGTGAGGGCTTCCGCGAGAAGGGCCGCGCCAGCCTCAGCGGCACCGGCAAGCTGGGCGTGCTGGCCTCGGTGCTGGCCTCACCCTGGATGCCGACGTGGCGGCGCTGAGTCGACCGCGTTGCCTGGTCGTCGGCGGCGGCGTGGCGGGTGTCACCGCCGCCGTGGCGCTGGCCCAGGCCGGCCGCCAGGTCACGCTCTGTGAGCAACGCCCGACGCTGGGCGGCAAGGCGTCGTCGTTCGTGCCTCCGGGCCGCAGCCAGCTGGTCGACAACAGCCAGCATGTACTGCTGCGCTGTTGCACCAGCCTGCTGGCACTCTACGAGACGCTGGGCACGGCCGACCTGATCGACTGGCACGACAGCCTGCCGTTGCTGGCCGAGGACGGTACGCGTGGCGCCTTCCGGGCCTGGTCGGCGCTGCCGCCGCCGCTCAATCTGGCGCCCGCCATGCTGGCGCTGCCGGGCCTGTCGGTGCGCGACCGGCTCATGCTGGGCCTGGCCTTTGGCCGCATGATCCTGGCCGACCGCCACCGGCCCGACGACCGCACCTTTGCCCAGTGGCTCGGCCGTTGCACCACGACCCACCTCGACCGCGGCTTCTGGCGGCTGATGCTGACCAGCGTGCTCAACGCCGAGGCCGACCAGGTGTCAGCCCGCTACGCGCTGCTCTTCTTCCTGGACGGGCTGATGCGCCACCGCCAGGCCTACCACCTCGGCGTGCCGCGCGTGCCACTGTCGGTGCTGCACCACGACGCGCCCATCGCCTGGCTGTCCAGCCGCGGCCACCGGGTGTGCACACGCACGCTGGCCACCGTGCGCCCCGACACGGGCGGCTTCGCGGCGCGACTGGGCGAGGCCACCGAGCGGTTCGATGCCGTGGTGCTGGCGGTACGGCCGGAGCAGGTGGCGCGCGTGGTGGACGCCGAGCTGGCGACGGAGTTGGTGGGCGACCTGCCCGCGACGATGACCGCGGAGAGCATTGTCGGCGTGCACCTGTGGTTCGACCAGCCGGTGGACTGGCCGCCTGTCCTGGGGCTGATGCGGCACGACGTGGACTGGGTGTTCGCGCTCGACGGCGGCCGGCGGCTGAGCGTGGTGACCAGCGCGGCGCGTAGTTGGCAGGGCCTGTCGCCCGCCGCGGCGGCGCAGCGTGCCGTTGCGGCGTTGCGCGCCGTCGATCCGCGGCTGCCGGAGCCGTCCGCCCATGCCGCCTGCCGCGAGGCACAAGCGACCTTTGTGCCGGCGCCCGGGCTCGATGCGCGGCGGCCGGGGGCGGCCACGACTGTTCCTGGCCTGGCCCTGGCGGGCGTGTGGACCAACACCGGCTGGCCGGCCACGATGGAAGGCGCGGCGCGCAGCGGTTACCGCGCGGCCGAGGCGTTGACGGGGCAGGAACTCGTCCCGACCGACCTGCCCCGCCAGGGGCTTTTCCGGGTTACTTGTTGAACCAGGAGGCGTTGATCTCGGTGAACTTCGCCCATTCCTCGGGGATGTCGGCGTCCTCGAAGATGGCGTCGACGGGACACTCCGGCTGGCAGGCGCCGCAGTCAATGCACTCGTCGGGATGAATGACGAGCATGCGCAGGTCCGGCGCCTCGTAGATGCAGTCGACCGGACAGACGTCGACACAGGCCTTGTCCATCACGTCAATGCAGGGTTCGGCGATCACATACGGCATGGCATCCTCCAATGGCCCGCGAGAGACCTCTATCCAAGATGACTCCAAACGGCCAAGCCGTCTAGACTTGACACCAGAGTCGTCGCTCGCCTAGCATGGCCACAGGAAGCACGCTCGCCATGGCTGACAGCAACCTGCCCCGCCGCGACCACGCCGTCCTGGCTATCATCGACGTCCAGGCCCGGCTGGTGCCCGCCATGGCCGAGTTTGGCCCGACCTTGGTCAACATCCGCCGGCTGACGCGCGGCGCCAAGGCCTTGGCTTTGCCCATCCTGGTCACCGAGCAGTATCCACGAGGACTGGGGCCGACGGTGCCCAGCGTGGCGCGGCTCGTGCCGGGCCCGTACCCGGCCAAGACCGCCTTCTCCTGCTTCGGCTGCGAGCCGTTCGCCCAGGCCGCCGAGGCGCATGACGAGTTGATCCTGTGTGGCATAGAGGCGCATGTCTGCGTGCTGCAGACCGCGCTCGGCGGCCTCGCGCGCGGCAAGCGGGTGTTCGTGGCCGCGGATGCCGTGACGTCGCGAGCCGTGGCCAACCGTCAGGCGGCACTGGCCGAGTTGGCGGCGGCCGGCGTGGTGATCGCGCCCACCGAGACGCTGCTGTTCGGGCTGCTGGGTGCCGCCGGCAGCCCGGAGTTCAAGGCCATTAGCCGCTTGGTGAAGTAGACTCGGGAACAGCCCACGACGCGTGGGCGATAGTGATGGGTGGAGGGTCTGCATGAGAGGACTGATAAGCGGGTTCACCGCGGTGCTCCGCGGCGCGAAGATGCTGGCGGGCAGCCGCCGGCTCAAGCGACTGGCGGTCATGCCCGTGGCGCTGTCGCTGGTGACGCTGGTGCTGCTGAGCTACCTGTTCCTGCATTACGGGCAGGCGTACATCACGGCCAAGCTTCCCGCCGACGGCATCTGGGCCACCTTGGGCACCGTGGCCAGCACTGTCGTGCTGCTGCTCGGAGCTGTGGTGGCGGCGTTCTATGCCTCCATGCTCATCAGCCAGCCGTTCATGGACCCGCTGAGCGCGGCCACCGAGGCTGAACTCGAGAGCTTGCCGGTCACCGCGGGCGGCGGCGGCGTGCGGGCCGTGGTGCGCGAGGGATGGCTGGTGGTGGTCGACGTCGCGGTCGACATGTTCTGGCTGGTGGTCATCCAGGCGCTCCTCCTGCTCCTGCACTTCACACCGTTCGGCTGGCTGCAACCCGTGCTGGCCTGGACCGCCGCGGCGTGGTTCACTGGCACCGGCATCGTGTGCAGCCCGCTGGTGCGCCGCGGCTGGCGCGGCCGCAAGCGCTGGCGTGTCATGCGACGGCATTTCGGCGTGGTGCTGGGCGTGGGCACGGGCGCTGCCCTGCTCGCGATGGTGCCGCTGGCGCAGTTGCTGACTCTGCCCATCGCCGTTGTTGGCGGCACCATGGCCATGGTCGACGTGGAACGAGCCGGCCGTCTGCCGCACAACCTGCCCGAGGCCGAACCGGCGCCCGGCGATGCCTGAGCCAGGCCAGCAGACCATCGTCATCTGGCCCGACGGCACCGTCGTTGTGCCTGACCTGGCCGATGGGCTGCAAGGTCTGTCCGATATCGGCCCCCTGCCGTGGCAACTCGGCCGCCACCAGCGCGCCGACCTCGCCGCGCGCGCGGTGCAAGCACGGGAACTGCTGGGGCCTACCTGCCTGCTCTGCGCACGCCGTTGCGCGGTGGATCGGCGGCGTGGCGAGCGCGGGTTCTGCGGGCTGGGCGCCGAGGTGAGCTGGGCACCCGAGACACTGCTGTGGGGCGAGGAGCCCGAGTTGGGCCGGCCCGGCCTGGCGCTGGCGCCGCTGGGCTGCGGGCTGCGTTGCGCGTTCTGCTATCGGCCCGAGTGGCTCGACTCGACCAACAACCCCCACCCCAGCCCTCGCCGCGAGCAGGGAGGGAGTGAGAAGTCCGTCGCCCCGTGCACGGGGGGACGACAGGGGGGGCTGGATGCCGCGGTCCACCTGCACCTGCTCGGCGGCAATCCCGACGAGAGCCTGCCGTTTGTCATCGAGATGCTGGCTGCCCGGCAGGATCCCAGGCCGGTGGTCTGGAATACCCACGCCTACGTGACACCCGAGGGCGCCGCGCTGCTCGAGGGCGTAGCCGACGCCATCGTGGCCGACCTGAAGTTCGGGCCGGGCCGCTGCGCGAGCGAGTTGGCCGGCGTGAGCGACTACTGGCAGCACGCCACCGCGTCGCTGGCGCTGTGGGCCACGCTGAATGTCGACCTGCTGGTGCGGCATGTGGCGCTGCCCGGCCACATCGAGTGCTGCGCGCGGCCGGTGGCTGCCTGGATGGCCGAGCACCTGCCGGCGGTCACGTTCAGGATTCTGGAGCAGTATGAGCCGTGGGGCCGAGCCTGGCAGATCCCGGGCCTGGCGCGCCGGTTGGACGAGGCAGAGCGGGCCGCGCTGGCGACCCTGAAAGGATAGTGGCGCGATGAGTCGGAAGACGGTACTGATGGCCATGCCGCGAAGTGCGTACTCACGCACGTTTCGGGCCGAGGAGCAGGAGCGCCTGATCCGCGACTTCGACGTGATCTGGCCCGAGAGCAATCCCTCCGCCGCGGACATGCTGGCCCTGGCCGACGGTCGACAGATCGACGCGGTGATCACCGTGTGGGGCGCACCAGCCTTCCCGACCGCCTTCTGGCAGGCGCATCCCGAGTGCCGCTTCTTCGGCCACATGGCCGGCAGCGTGAAGCACTTCTTCCCCGACGCCACGCCGCAGTACTTGCTCGACCACGGCATCACCGTCGTCTCCGGCCAGTTCGGGCTGGGCATCAACGTGGCCGAGATGACCGTGGCCTGCATGGTCACCCTCGCCCGCCAGTTCCCGCTGCTGTGGCGCAAGCTGCGCGACGAGGGCGCCTGGCGCGTGCCCGAAGTGCCGTTCGAGCCGCAAGGCCTGCTCGGCGCCACGGTCGGCCTGGTGGCCGCCAGCGTCATCGGCCGGCTGGTTATTGAGATGATCAAGCCGTTCCGCTGCCGGGTGCTGGTCTTCGACCCCTACCTGCCCGATGACAAGGCGGCCGAACTGGGCGTGGAGAAGGTCAGCCTGGAGCGTCTGCTGGCCGAGAGCGACATCATCTCCATGCACCATCCGCAGACGCCAGAGACCGACCGCATGATCGGCGCGGCGCAGTTCAAGCTTATCCGCGACGGCGCGGTGTTCATCAATACCGCGCGACCGCGCGCGCTCGACCCCGAGGCCCTGCTGGCCGCGGCCCAGGAGCAGCGCTTCACCATCGCGCTCGACGTCACCGAGCCCGAGCCGCTGCCGGCCGATCACGCCCTGCGCGCACTGCCCAACGTGTGGCTCACGCCGCATGTCGCCGGCACCGGCCGCTATGGCGCACTGATGGTCGGCGACATCGTCATGGAGAGCCTGGACCAGCACCTGGCGGGCCAGCCGGTCACCTGGCGCTATCCCATTGAGCGGCTCGACCTGATGGCCTGATTCCGCTCACCGCGCGCCCGGCAACTCGAAGCGCACCGCCGCGGCGAACGGATGGTGCGGGTTGACGACGTACGCCGTCGGCCAGTCGACTTCGTGCGGTCCATCGGCGCCGGGCCCCGCGAAGTGCGTCAGGTCGAGCACCAACGGCTTCGCGGCCGGCTTCGACAGGCCGGCCGCGAAGCCGAGCATGTACGGATTGAGGTCGGAGCAGGCCTGGTAGCCCCGGTCGTCGATGTAGGCTGAGCGCGCGGCCAAGGCCTCGCGCACCCGGTCGAGCCGGCCCGTCCGGCCGTAGATGGCGGTGGTCAGCGCGCCGACGAAGTCGCCGGCCTCTTGCGGCACGCCCTTCCACACCAGCCGGCCCTCGCGGTAGCCCACCGTGGCCAGGGCGCGGTCATAGGCCGCGCGGTAGCGCGGCTCGCCGGTGCTGTCGGCCAGCTTGAGCAGTGCCGACATCATGCGCAGCTGCTGATCAAGCCAGGGGTACGAGCCGTCGGGCTGCTGCATCGCCAGAATGCGCTCGCCCCAGACCGTCAGCCAGGGCAGCCACTCGCGATGCCCCAGTTCGGCCAGGTAGCGCGGCGCCTCGATCAGGTTGTACAGCTCGGCGCTGTGGGTGCCCGCCAGGTCCTGGTCGGTGGTCGACTTCATGAGCCGCTGCGCCAGGGCCTCGGCCTCGGCTGCCTCGGGCCGCTGATGCCGACGCATCAGCCAGGCGGCCGCGGCGATGCCTTCGACGCCCAGCCCGCAGCCGTTCGTCGTCTCCACGGGATCGTAGATGCCGCTGCCCAGCCGGCCCGTGCGGCCGATGTTCTCAGCGATGGCGCGCGCTGTGGCCAGCCGCTCGGTCTGGCCGGCAAAGGGATAGACCACCAGCCCGACCGGCTGCGTGCCCGTGTAGTCGAGCAGGACCTGGTCGATCAGCCGGCCGTGCCGACCGCCCGGCTTGAGCGTGAAGCGGATGCGTTCGGGCGCCCGGTCCCAAGCCACCAGCAAGGCGCGACAGAAGGTCTGCTGGCCGGTGTTGCCACCGCGCAGCAGCAGGTACGGCGCTGCCGGATCGGCCTTTGGTTCGGCCTCGTGCGCCCACTGCACGCTGCCGTCGGGCAGCATGAGCGCCTCCGGTCCCCACGAGCCTGGCTGGAACCACATGCCGTTGGCGGCCAGACGGCCGACGCGCACTGTCGTCGGCCCGGCGGGCACGAACTCGAAGCGCGGCGGCCGGTCGGAGTCGCCTGGTGGCACCGTGGTGCGGACCGTGGCACCGATCGCGCCCACCGCCGCCACCGTCCGCGCGGTGTCGAGTTTGTGCACGAGGGTCAGATCGGTCGAATCGGCCAGCGGTCGTATGTCCAGCGGCCGCTCGTCGTGCTTGAAGGCCAGCAGGTCCTCGCCGCCGGGCAGGATGGCGGCGCGGCAGCCGCGGTACAGGCGGCTGGCCAGCTCGGGCCGGCACACGCCGGTGCGCTCCGCCTCCACGGCCAGCGCCGACAGCGCGCGTAGTGTGTCGTGCACGAAGTGGATCGGCTGGCGCTCGGCAGCGGTGAACGCCGACAGGTTGTAGCGGTCGTCGAGCAGGCACTGCAGGTAGTTGCCGGCCAGGGCGTCCATCGCCTCGGGCCGATAGGGCGCGAAGGCACGGTTGGGCCGGGCTGATGGCGGCACCGCGCAGGCCGGTAGCCGCAGGCCCACGCGCGCGGCAACGTTCGCCTCGATCGTTTGGACGCCCGGCGGGAGCAGGTGAGTCACGTCGGCCCACCAGCCGCCGTCGTAGGTGTGCGACAGGTCGAGCGCCCGGCCGTTGAGACGGGCGCTGCTGGCGGCGCGCGGCAGGTACACCGCGAGCTGCTGGCCAGCCCACGAGGCCGGCACTATCACGCGGCCGCCGATGGGTACGTCGAGCCACAGCGGACCAGGCTGGTCGTCGTGGTAGTAGAGGATCTCCGAGGTCAGGGCACCCCAGCCGTCGTCCTTGTGTTTGTCCTCGAAGCGCACCAACACGGCGTCAGCCTCGGCAGCGAACGGCGTCAGGTCGACCAGGACGCGTGTCCCCACATATGAGGCCTGGTCCATGTCGGCCACGCGTTGCCAGTCGGTCTGGCCTTCGGCGCGCGCGGTGATGAGGAACTGCGAGCCCACGCCGATCAGCAGCCAGGCGCGGCGCCCGCGGCCGGGCTCGAAACGGTAGGTGTAGGCCATGCTCGTCCCGTCGGCGATGCGGGTGAACGGACAGAGCGGGTCGTAGCCGATCTCGCGCAGGGCTGAGTGGTCGTCGACCAGGTAGGCGTTCTCCTCGGGCGTGCCGGGGCGGATGACCGTGGGCGTCTCGAGCCCGGCGGCGAGGGATAGCAGCAGCGTGAGGCAGGCGAGCATGGCGTTCCAGCGGCGCCGTCCCACGGTACGGCGCTCCACGACGCGGCGCTTTGGCCAGCGCCGACAGGAGTCCTTGCCGGCGTGGCCAACCGGTCGTCAGGAGTTCTGCCCATGGTCTCGCGACGCGGCTTGCTCGCCGGCGCTGGTGCCGCTTTGGCGGCGTCGGCGCTCAGAGCCCAGCCCAAGCAGCCGCTGAACCTGCTGTTCCTGATGACCGACCAGCACCATGCCGGTTGGCTGGGCTGCGCTGGGCATCCGCTGGTCAAGACGCCGAACATGGACCGCCTGGCTCGACAGGGCACGCGCTTTGGCAACGCCTTCGCGCCCGTACCCTACTGCTCACCCACGCGCCTGGCACTGATGACCGGCCGCTATCCCAGCAGCCTGGGCCTGGGCCGCAACCTGACTGAGAACCAGGACGCGCTGCGACTGCGCGAGCCCACGCGCACCTATGCCCACCAACTCGCCGATCGCGGCTACCACTGCCACCAGCTCGGCAAGTGGCATCTGGGCGACCCGACCGAGCTGACCTGCTACCCGACGCCGGACGCACAGGCTATCACCAACGCTGGTCGCGACGCCCGCCGCGCGGCCGGCGACAAGGCCTTCGACGATGGTCCTCGGCCCGGCGAGAGCGAGCTGGCCGGCGATGTGTGGTTGCGCCAGCCGGTGGCCGAGGCCCACCGACGATTCCTCGAACAGCCCACGCATCCCGCCCAAGACGTGGGCGCCATCGGCCGCTCCCGACTGCGGCCCGAGTACCAGCCCGAGCAGGCCATCACCGACCGCTGCCTGGAGTTGATGAAGGCGCACCGGACCGAGCCGTTCGCCATCACCTGGTCGGTCAGCCCGCCGCATGCGCTGTGGACCGCGCCATCGCCCTATTACGACCAATACGACCCGGCCGCCTTCGAGCTGCCAGCCACCTGGCGCCAGCCGCCAGAGGCGTGGCGCAACTCGGCCGCGGCGATCATGGGCCGCACCTATGGCGAGGCCGGCCTGCGCGAGTACCTGCGCTGCTACGCCGCCCAGATCACCTTCATGGATGCGCTGCTCGGCCGGCTGTTGGACCAACTCGACGCGCTGGGCCTCGCGGAGCGCACGCTTGTGGTCTATACCAGCGACCATGGCAACCTCATGGGCCAGCACGCGATGATGGACAAGACCGTGGGCACCTTCTACGACGACCTGGTGCGCGTGCCGCTGATCATGCGGTTGCCGGGCGCCATTCCCGCCGGCGCGGTGCGCGATGGCGCGGTCTCGCTGGTCGATCTGCCGCCCACGCTCCTGGGCTACCTGGGCGCGCCGCCGCTGCCCGGCTGCCATGGCCATGACCTGCGCGGCGTGGTGGACGGCCGCGAGCCGGGCCAGGACACCATCTTCGCCGAGCGCAACGAGCCGCGATCGCCCAACGCCGCGCGCATGGTGCGCACGCGCGACTGGAAGCTGTGCCTGCTGGGCCGCGGGCGAGGCGAGCTCTACGACCTCGCGCGCGACCCCGACGAGACAACCAACCTGTTCGATGACCCCGCCCGTGCACCCGTCGTGTCGGACCTGACCCGGCGGCTGCGCGACCATGCCAAGGCGGTGGGCGATCCAGCCGCCGTGGCCAGCGCGTGACTTACAATGGTGGGAAAGTGAGACTGCCGATGCGTCACTCCGTGCTCTTCCTGGTGTTGGCCGCGGCGACCGCGTGCCTGGGCGCCGACGCCGTGACCGAGCTCAAGGCCTGGCTGGCCAAGCCCGCCGCCAGCCGCGCGCCGCTTGGCGACCAGGCCTTCGCCGGAGCGCCGTTGACCAAGACCCAGGCCGACGCCGCTCAGGCACTGCTGTGGGCCGACCATGTGGCCACCTTCCGCCGCGACCGAGCCGCCGAGGTGACCGCGCGCGCACTCCGCGAGGGCGACCTGGTCATGCCCTTCTTCTACAGCCTGCACGGCAAGAAGCCGGCCGGCGGGCGCAGTCTGTTCGTCTCCATGCACGGCGGCGGCGGCGCGCCCAAGGCGGTCAATGACCAGCAGTACGAGAACCAGAAGGCGCTCTACGCCCCGGAGGAAGGCGTCTACCTCGCGCCGCGTGCGCCAACCGACACCTGGAACCTGTGGCACGAGGCGCATATCGACCGCCTCTTCGACCGGCTCATCCAGAATCTGATCGTCCTGGAGGACGTGAACCCCAACCGCGTCTACCTCATGGGCTACTCGGCCGGTGGTGACGGCGTCTATCAGCTCGCGCCGCGCATGGCCGACCGCTTCGCGGCGGCGGCCATGATGGCCGGGCATCCCAACGATGCCTCGCCGCTGGGCCTGCGCAACCTGCCGTTCATTATCCAGGTGGGCGCGCTGGACGACGGCTACAACCGCAACAAGGTGGCTGCCGAGTGGGGCAAGAAGCTCGACGACTTGCAGAAGGCCGACCCAGCTGGCTACGTGCACGAGACCATCCTGCGCGAAGGCAAGCACCACGGGATGGACCGCGACGACGCCATGGCCGTGCCGTGGATGGCCAAGGCGACCCGCAGTCCCTTCCCCACGCGCGTCGTCTGGCACCAGTCGGGCACCACGCACCGGCGCTTCTACTGGCTCGCGGTCGATGGTGAACACGCGAAAGCCGGCGCGGATGTGGTGGCCAGCTACGACAAGGCCGCCAACACTGTGACCATCGAGTCATCGTCGGTCGACCGCTTGACCGTGCGACTGAGTGACGCCATGGTCAACCTGAACCGCCCAGTGACGGTGCGGTTCGGCGAGAAGGTGCTCCAGACCGCCTACGCGCCGCGCAGCATCGTGGTCATCGCGCAGACGATGGACGAGTATGGCGATCCGGCCAGCGTCTGTGCGGCGAGCATCGACCTCACGCTGCCGGGCCGCTAGCTGACGGCCAGGTCCAGGGCCTCGTCAGCCGCGAGGCCCCCGCCCTCGGCCACGTGCGCGACCCAGCGCTCACCCAGCACCGCGCGCGCCGGCGCGAGTGCCTCATCCAGGTCGCGTTGCCAGCGCTCAGGCAGCGGCATGGCCAACTCGCGTCGCAGCGCCGTGGCCGCGCCGACCAGCCGTGCCGCGCGCTCAGGCGCACTATCCGCGGCGATCATGGCCAGCCCCTCAAGCACTTCGGGGTAGCCGGCGCGGTGGCCCAAGGCCACGCGCAGGGCGAGGCTGCGTCGGTACAGTGTCGTCGCCGCCTCGGTGTCGCCACGCCGCAGCGCGAGCAGACCCAAGTTGGCCAGACCGGCAGCCAGGGTGCCCTGGTCACCTTCCTGCTCGGCGATGGCCACGCTCTCACCCAGCAAGTGCTCGGCGCTGGCCAGGTCGCCGGTGTCATAGAGCACGCTGGCCAGGTTGTTGAGCAGCGCGCACTGGACATGCCGGTCGCCCACCTCGGCCGATAGCCGCTGCGTCTCTTCCAGGTATCCGCGGGCCTCGGCCAGCTCACGCTGGTCGATGGCCAGGATGCCCAGGTTCGCCAGCGCCACCACCTCCCCCCGCCGGTCGCCCAAGTCGCGGTAACAGGCCAACGCTTCCAGCTGCTGGCCGCGCGCCGCTGGCGCATCGCCCAGCAGACGGCACAGAATGCCCAGCTCGTTGCGGGCACGAGCCCGGTCGAGCGGCGCGCCGCCGTCACGCGCCAAGGCCTGCTCCAGTTGCTGCCGGCCCTCGGCCAGCATGCCGCGCGCCGCCCAGTACCAACCCAGCAGGCCGGCCAGCGCCAGGCCCAGCGCGGCGCCGGCGGAGGCCACGTCGCACCAGGCCAGTGCCGCTCGCAGGTTGTCCTGCTCGTCGTCCAGGCGGCGCAGGCCCTCGTCGCCGCCCATCGGCGGCTCAGCCCGGCGCGCCAGCTCCAGGCACCAGCCCAGGTGCCGGTCGCGCACTTGCTCGACGCCGCCCTGCTCCAGCAGGCGCTCGGCGGCATACTGCCGCACGGTCTCCAGCAAGCGGTCGCGGCCGGTCTCGTCGTCATGCACCACCAACGACTTGTCAACCAGGCCGGCCAGCCGGTCCAGAAGTTCCCAGTCCTCGTCGCCGTCGCCGCACACCGCCGCCACCGCTTCGAGCGGCCAGCCGCCGGCGAAGACGCTGAGCCGCGCCAGCAGTTGCCGCTCGTCGGCGTCGAGCAGGTCGTAGCTCCAGTCGATGAGCGCCTGCAGCGTGCGTTGGCGCGGCAAGGCCGTGCGGCTGCCGCCGGTCAGCAGGCGGAAGCGTTGGTCGAGCCGCTGCGCGAGTTGCGGCAGCGTCATCGAGCGCACGCGCGCCGCGGCGAGCTCCAGCGCCAGCGGGATGCCGTCGAGCCGACGGCAGACCTCCGCCGCCGCCTCACGGTTGGCCTCGCTCAGCACAAAGCCCGGCGAGACGGCGGCGGCGCGCCGCGCCAGCAGCTCGACCGCCTCATCGAGCCCCAGCGACGGCACCGGATAGGTCACTTCGCCCGCGATGCCCAATGCCTCGCGACTGGTCACGAGGACCCTGAGCGCCGGGCAGCCGCGCAGCAGCGCCTCGGCCAGCAGGGCCGCCGCATGAATGACATGCTCGCAGTTGTCCAGCACCAGCAGCGCGCTCTGGCCGGCCAGATGCGCGGTCACGGCCGCCAGGGCATCGCGGCCGGGCTCCTCCTTGAGGCCGAGGCTGGTCGCGACCGCGCCGGCCACCAGGTCGGGATCGGCCACCGCCGCCAGCTCGGTCAGCCAGATGCCATCACCGTCGGCCACCAGTTGCTCGGCGGCCACCGCCAGTGCCAGCCGCGTCTTACCCGTGCCGCCGACGCCGGTCAGCGTGACCAGCCGGCCGGCGCGCAGCAGCGACGCCACCTCGTTCAGTTCGCGCTGGCGGCCCACCAGATCGTCGGCTGGGACAGGCAGGTTGTTGGGCACCTCGTCGAGTGACAGCGGGCGCCGACGATCGTCCGGCAGGTCCGCGTGGACGAGCTGAAAGATGCGCTCGGGCAGGCGGAAGTCGCGCAGCCGGTGCCGACCCAGATCACGCAAGGTCACACCATCGGGTGGCACGGCGGGCACCGCCAGCTCCGCCAGCAGCACCTGGTCACCTTGAGCCACGGCCAGCAAGCGAGCGGCCCGGTTGAGCGGGCTGCCGAAGTAGTCGCCGTCGCGCAGTTCCGCCGGGCCGCGGCTCAGCGCCATGCGCGTGGGTAGTTCCAGGCCGTCGGGCCAGACCACGGCGCGGAGCGCGCGCTGTCCGTCGAGCGCGGCGCGAAGCGCATCGGCCGGCTCCGTGAACGCGGCGCAGAGCCCGTCGCCCAGCGTCTTGAAGACAATGCCACCAGCCGCCTCCACGGCCTGGCGCAAACGGGCCTCATGCTCGGGCAGGGCGGCGGCCATGGCCTGAGCGTGCGACTCCCAGAGCCGCGTGGAGCCCTGGATGTCGGTGAACAGAAAGGTCACCTCGCTGTCAGCATGGCCAGCCATGCCTGCCAGTGTACCTCACGGCGAGGGCTGACATGTAGCACGACCACGAGGCGGCCCAGGATGGGCACGCCGACCCGTCGCTGGCAACTCGGCTGGCAGAGGGTTGCTGGCTAGGTACTGAAGTAGGCCAACATCATCCGCGCCAGCACCTCTCGGCCGCGGTCGTTGGCGTGGACTGCATCGCGCATGAACCAGCTGTACGACCGACCGCAGTGCGCCATGTACTCGTTCCAGGCCAAACCGACATCGAGGAAGGCGGTTTGCTCTTCCTCTGCCAGGGCGCGCAAGCCAGTGCGGTAGGCTGCCATCCTGGTCAGCCGTTCGGCGAAGGCGGGACCTTCGGCGCCGCTCAGGCCGGCTGGCCACAGGCGGGGGTCGCCGTCGATACCCACCGGGTCGGTCATCAGCAGGATCTCGGTCACCCCACCGGCGCGGGCCTGGCGGACCACCGAGCGGATAGCGTCGAGGTCGTAGTTGTGCGAGATACCGCCGATCATGAGCAAGCCTGGGCGATGCCGCAGGACGTACCGCTGCACACGGTCCTCCTCGCGGTAGTACCAGCAGCCCGTGCTGCTGCGCACCGAGGCGATGACATCGATCTGCGATCTGGGCCATGCGCGCTCGGTGAGCACCGCCCACGGTGCATTGGCCGTGTCGTTGACAATGCTGTCGCCCAGCATCACCACGCGCCGGCGACCGCGCCTGGCCAGCGCGTCGAAGGTCTGCGGCAGGCGCTCGACGCGGTCGGCCGGCGGCTGCCAGTTGACTGGCGGGATGCGGCGTTCGGTGCCATCGGACCACGCGCAGACCTCGCCGCGCGAGGCCCGCGACAGGCGCACGTCCTCGATCTCCATGACCGTGCCGGGCGACCGTGGATGGAACCGCAGGAACACGCCAACCGAGTCGGCGTGCGCCAGGAAGCAGGCGTCCACCACGCCGCCGCCGTTGTCGTCGATGCCGCTGTAGAAGTCGGCTGGCAACTCGGCGCCGGAGCGGTCGACGAACACGGCCACCCACATGGCCGGGCCGGTGGTGCGCACACGAAAGCGCACGCGGTAATGCGTCAGCGGCTCGACGGGGCACTTGGGGCTCTGCCAGGTGGGCCCGGTGGTGAAAAGCGCGCGTTTGCGCCACTCGGCGCCGCTCTCCGCGCCGACCCGGGCCACGATGCTCCAGCCGTATTCGGTGGGATCGTGCTCAAAGGTGGCGCGCATGAGTGGATAGGAGTCGGCACCAACCGATGCCGCAAGCAATGCTCCTGAAGTCAGACCAGTTAACGACATAACCCTCGCCGGGACACATCATACCGGCGGCCGTGGATGTGCACCACGGTCACCGCCGTGTTTGGCCAATTATAGCTACACGCTCGCCGGCGTTGGAGGCGTCATCTCTGGCCAGCGTGGCTTGGCGCGTTGGGCTCTTGGCCGACACGCTCCTCTCATACCACATCCCCTCTGGCGGCCAATGGACCTCAGATGACGGCGAAGTCACGGCCGCGAAGCGCTGTGGCCAGGGCGGCACGCAGGTCTTCGGCGACACGCGCCAACGCGTTCACGGCGCGACGCTGGGCGGGGTCAGGGGCGCGGCGGTTAGCCGCCAAACCAGGCGAGCATGAGCCGGCCGAGCACCTCGCGACCGCGGTCGTTGGCGTGGACGGCATCGCGCATGAACCAGCCGTACGATCGGCCGCAGTGGGCCATGTACTCATTCCAGGCCAGGCCGATGTCGAAGAACGCCGCCTGCTCCTCCGCGGCCAGGGCGCGGAGGCCGGAGCGATAGGCCGCCATGTTGGCCAGCCGCTCGGCAAAGGCAGGGCCGTCGTCGCCGCTCAGGCCAGCCGGCCAGCCACGCGGGTCGCCGTCGGTACCCACGGGGTCGGTCATCAGCAGGACTTCGGGCACGTCACCAGCACGAGCCTGGCGCACCACCGAGCGGATGGCGTCCAGGTCGCAGTTGTGTGAGATGCCGCCGATGATCAGCAGCCCCGGATGGTGACGCAGGACATACTGCTCCACGCGGTCGTCCTCACGGTAGTACCAGCAGCCCGTGCCGCTCCTGACCGCGGCGACGACGTCGATGCGTGCCCTCGGTCGCACGCGCTCGGTGAGCACGGCCCAGGGCGCGTTGGCGGTGTCCATGACGATGCTGTCGCCGAGCATCACCACGGTCAGGCGCTGGCCTCGCGCCAGTGCCTCGAAGGTCTGCGGCAGGCGCTCGGCACGGCCAGCCGGCGGCTGCCAGGTAACCGGCGGGATGAGCCGCACGATGGAGTCCGACCAGGCGCAGACCTCACCGCGCGAGGCCCGCGACAGGCGCACATCCTCGATCTCCATGGCCGTGCCCGGCGAGCGTGGATGGAAACGCAGCGATACGGCGACCGCGTCGACGTGGGCCTGGAAGCAGGCGTCCACCGAGCCGCCGCCGTTGTCGTCGATGCCGTTGTAGAAGTCGGCTGCCATCTCGGTGCCGGCGCGGTCGACGAACACCGCCGCCCACAGTGCCGGGCCGTTCGTGCGCACGCGGAAGCGGACGCGGTAGTGCACCAGCGCCTCCACCGGGCAGCGTGGACTCTGCCACATCGGCCCGGTGGTGAACAACGAGCGCTTGCGCCACTCAGCGCCGGTGGCCGCGCCGTCGCGCGCGACGATGCGCCAGCCGTACTCGGTGGGATCCTGCTCGAATGTCGCCCGCATCAGTGGGTAGGCATCGGCTTGCACCGAGGCCGCCAGCAGAGCTCCGGCAGTCACACCCGACAGCATCATCGTAGCCGCCAAGTTCCATCGAGGCGGCGGCGGCCCGCGACCATCGCGGGACCGCCACCCGATTCGCAGATTGTACGTCTGCGATTAGACCACTTCCAGGTCGTCGCGGTTGCCGAGCGCGGGAAATGGCGCATGCGGCTCGGCCTGGTACCAGTACGCCACCGAGGCGATATCGTCCTGTAGCGGCAGGTATCGCCCTTCGGAGCGCCAGCCGATGGCCTGCATGGTGATGCGAATGTCGCTGCCGAAGCGGATCGGGTCCATGATGTGGAAGCGATACAGCCCGTGGCGATTGCCCACCTTGAAGTCGGTCTTGCCCCACGGATAGCCCAGGAAGGGTGCCGTGTAGTTCTCGCCAAAGCCCCACGCACCGCCGAAGTAGTCCTCGGTGCCCGTTCCGCAGATGGTCGGATACTCGTCGTCGCCGTCGAGGAAGACCTTGAACTCGCCTTCGCCCCACCAACCTTCGCTGTTCTGCTGCCAGGCCATGTACACGCCGACATACTGGCCCTGGCCCTTCACGCCGTCGAGAATGACGTAGTCCTCGCCGTAGGCCAGCGGGTTGGAGCGCCGGAACTGGGCGTGGAAGTAGGCCTCGTCGTGCGGCACCTCGACCAGCGCATAGTTGATGGTGTAGAAGAACCCGCCTTGGGCCTCCGGTGCGCGGTTCTCGACGGTGATGCGGGCGTGCCGCCGGAACGGCATGGGGAAGTAGCAGTTCATGCCGCCGCTGGGGTTGACGTTGATCGGCATGCTCAACACTTTGGCGCGCTTGGCGAACCCGCAGCAGAACAGGTCGCCGATGGGCACCTCGACGCTGGGCTCGTCTTCATCGTCCCAATACATGCGCAGGATGAGGTCGCGGTAGCGCTTCTCCTCGACCGTGATTCAGATGTGTTGGATGACGCCGGGCCCGCTGACATCCATCAGCGTGGTGGTGCTGCCGGCGGGCAGCGTGATGCACGGGCGCACTTTCCACTTCACGCCCAGGTCGCGCGCACAGGCGTTGGGTCCGTCCCACTGCTGGCCAATCTGGCGCACGGCGGGCTGCGGGTCCGCGCTGAGTTCGGCCATGCCGCCACAGCCGGGCTCGCCGTAGACGTTCTCTGCGGTGATCGACCGGGTCTTGGCCGCCGAGAGGCGACTGATGTTGCCCAGATGCGAATGAAGGCCGGGGTCCGACATGCTCAGCTCCTTACTTCTCGGGATTGGCCGGCGCCTTGCGCCGGTACGTGACCAGGGCCATGCCCGGCTTGTCGGGCACGTCCAGCACCAGCCGAGCCAGCGCCTCGCCCGACGCCTCCTGGCGGCGGCCGGTGTCCACGTAGCTCAGCTCATAGGTTGCCGCCGGGTCCAGGCTGTGCAGCGCGACCTCCACCGACGGATGCGGGCTCGCCGCGCGGCGGAAACAGAAGACCGCGCCCTCGCCCAGGTCGGGCCGATCGAGCTGCCAGGCGCACCATTTGTCGGGCTCGACATTGACCGGCAGCAGGTTGTAGTGATCGCCCAGCCACAGCGGACGCAGCGCCTTGGTCTCGCCGATGCGGCGCTGCACCAAGGGCAGTTCCGCGGCCAGTGGCGGCCGGCAGACGCTCGCGCCCGTGGTGGCCACGCTGCGCCAGGTGTAGGCATCCCAGCCCCACACCCCGGCCGCATGGAGGGGCACCCAGCGGCTCAGGCCCGCCGTCTGCGCCTGGTCCCAGGCCGGCATGGCCTTCCCGCCGCACTGGGTGTCGCTGCGCCACAGCGGGTAGCTGCGCCGGCACGTTTCAAGGTCGATGCGCCGACCACCGCTGGCGCAGTTGTCGATCTGCAAGCCTGGATGCGCCGCGCGCAGCTCGTCCCACAGCGTGTACAGCCCCTCGATGTAGCGGATCTCGGTGATGCCCTGCCGCTCCGGCTTGTCTGCCGCCTGCCAGAAGCCCAGCGGGTCGATGTTGAAGTCGTTGCGGTACACCGTGATGCCCCAGTCGGCGATACAGCGGTTGAGGTGGTCGCGCAGCCAGGCCCGGGCCGCGGGGTCACCCAGGTTGTACAGCCCATCGCCGCCGCCCGCGCGCAGCACGAACTCAGGATGCTCGCGACCGATAGCGCTCTGCGAATGTACGCGTTCGGGCTCGAACCACAAGACGAAGCCCATGCGGTTGGCCCGGGCCGCATCACCCAACGGCTTGAGCCCGCGGGGAAAGGCGTCGGGCTTGGGCGTCCAGGAACCGACGCCCGTCGGCCAGCCGCCGACAAACCAGCCGGCGTCGAGCCAGAAGCCCTCGACGCCGACCTGCGCCATGGCGTCGATCGCGGCGAGTTGGTTGGCCTCGGTGACCTCGTTGCCCTGGTTGAAGGCGAACCAGGTGTTCTCGCTCAACGGCGGCAGCGCGGGCTTGCCTTCCCGATCGCGAGGCACGATGGCGCTCAGCATCGTGCGACGCAGCCGGTTGTGACCGCGCTGCGGGTCATCGCCCTGCCAGCCGGCCAGCAGCACGCTCGGCAGCCGCACGCTCTCGCCCGCGTGGAGCCGGTAGCGCGAGGTCTGTTGGCCGAGCGACATGCGCAGCCCGCGGCCGTCGTCGCGCGCCACCTTCAGTTCCCATTGGCCCGACCAGCCGATCGCGCCGATCAGGCCGCCGCCGGGCCAGCTCAGGTTGAAGAAGGGCAGCGCGCCGTTGGAGGAGCGGCCGCCACCAGGTGCCACCACAACGTCGGTGGCCGGCTTGAGCTCCGTATCGACCGGGAGGAAATCCGTCTCGGTGCAGGTGCTGCCGTTGGAGCGATGCAGCCAGACGTCGTTGGCGGCCGGCAGGCCCAGTGCCAGATCGAGCGAGCGCGGCAGCTCAATGAGCGGGCTGTCGGCGTTGCCCTCATTGCGCAGTGTGGTCTGCCATTCCACCGCGGCGGTCGCCTCGTGCCACAGGGCCGAGCATTCGATGGCCAGATGGCTGCCGGCATCGCGCCAGGTCACCTGAAGCCGGCCCGGCGCCGGCTCGGCGACGGTGCGTGTCCATTCGCGCACCACGGCCGGCTGGCCGTCGAGGCTCAGGCTGCACGGCGGCGCAACGGCGAAAGTCGGCGGCGCCTGCACGATGGGCAGGTCGTCGAGCCACAGCAGGCGGCCATCGGCCAACTCGACCTGGGCGTCGCACCAGTCCGACTGGTCCCAGCCCGGCCCGTCGCCGCCGTCGCCCACGCGTAGCGTGAACTCGCGCGCGCCGGTCAGGTCCACCGCCACGGCGACCGGCTCGCCGCCGCCGCGGCAGAGGTCCGAATGCCACAGTTCCCGCCCACCGGCATCGACGGCGAAGGTGACGCTGCCGCGCGTACCGGCTGTATCGTAGTTGTTGTCAATCCCCACCTGCGCGGTGAACCGCTTGGCGGCGGACGGCAACCGCACCGCCAGTTCGCTGACCGAGTGCGTGCCCAGACCGCGGTCGAACGGCTTGGTGCCGATGCAGAGCGGTGTGTTCATCACCGACTGCCGACGATGGAGCGTGCTGTAGTCCTGCCGGCGCACCTCGATGCCGATCGGCGCCGGCGCGGGCTCCGCAGCCAGGCCGCGGAAGGCGGCCTCATACCAACCGCGCATCCAGCCGCGTTCCGACGCTGTCGGTGCCAGTTCGTCGGCCAGGCAGCCGGCGGCCAGACACGTCGCGAGGAGCAGGACCACCCAGATTCCGTTGCCCACCTGTCGTCTCCGCTGTCCGTTCGCGCACGGATTACGGATCGACGGCCCGGGTCCTCCTGCAATCGACGCGGACTTGGCCGAGGGCCAACGGCCCTACACCGGTGAGGTCATAGATCCAGCCGCACCGGACCCGGCAGGTCGAAGCGCACGGTCAACACCCGTGTCGCCGAGTCGTACTTCGCCTGTCCGCGTTGGCAGCTGACGAAGCGGTCCGTGACTGCCACGAGTTCGGCGGGTCCGCGCAACGCCGGATCGAAGGCAAGGTCCACCGGCCCGCGCGCGAACGTCACAGGCGGGCCTACCGAGGCCAGCAGGTCGGCCGCGAACAGATGGCGCCCGCTCCGCCGGTCGACGCCACAGTCCAGCACGTTGGCGCTGCCCGCGACGACCCGACACACCGGCGTCACGCCGGCCTGCCGGGCCAGCGCCGCCAGCGCCGGCTGCACCTTGAGGCAGAAGGCGCGGTTGGCCTCGGCGTGCGCCGCCTGTCGGTACCACACCACGCGGCCGCGGCCCACCGTCTGGTCCAGTCGTTCGCCCGTCAGCTCGCCGACCAGGCCGCCAAGGCCCGGCGTGGGCGCCAGGTGACGGTCGGCCTCCACGGCGTAGGCCAACGCACCCGGACCGAACGCCACGAGCGTGCCCCCGCCACGCACCCAGGCGACGATCCGCTCCAGCGCCGCGCGCGTGGTCACGGTCACACCGCTGTTGGGCACGACCAGCAGCCGCCGGCCGGCAAGGACACCATCGGCCACCATCAGGTCGTCGACCACATCGGGCGAGCCGAGCGCCCGGCCCCAGGACGGTGCCGCCGGGTCGGGCGACCAGTTGGTGTTGGTGGCGTCGTACAGCCGCACGGCGTCCATGTTCTGGCGGTCGGCGCGGTACCAGGACGTCACATAGGAGTGGAGCACGGCGGCCGGCGACGGTCGATAGTGCGTCTCGTAGCGGTCGAAGAC
The DNA here is from genome assembly GCA_016235455.1 of Armatimonadota bacterium. Classification (GTDB taxonomy): domain Bacteria; phylum Armatimonadota; class UBA10988; order UBA10988; family UBA10988; genus UBA10988. The sequence continues at coordinate 71,398 of JACRKZ010000018.1, forward strand.
CGGTGCGAGTTGGCCCCAGATGCGGGTGAACCAGTGGTCGGCACGGCACAACTCGCCCATGTGGGGCAGGATGACACTGCTGCTGCCTGCCGATAGCCCGTTGATCAGCGTGTTGAGCTGGGCGTACTCACTGAGGTGCGGCGGACCAACCGGCTCGCACATCAGCGCCACGCCGTACTGGGCACAGGCGGTGGACGTATAGCGCAGGCTGAACAGAGTCTGCGCGTCGGTGTCGTCCAGCAGCGCCGGTCCGTGCGCGGCCATGCCCTTCACCGTGGGGCCGACATTGCCCGCGAAGACGCCCTGCGCGTAGCCGGCCTTCATGCCGCCCAGCGTCAGGCACAGCGGCCGGTCGGTGACGCCGCGCAACGCGCCAAAGGTGCGGTCGGTCACTTCCAGCAGCCAGGCGTTGTACCAGTGCAGCCAATCCGACCAGGCGCGCCGTGTGTCGAGGCCGTCGGGGCCGGGCTGTGGACCGCGCGGCGGTTGCACTGCGTCGAACGTGTCCAGCATCTCACCCCAGGCCCGCGACAACGCCGCGGGCGTGGCATAGCGCTCGGCCAGCCAGCGCCGGAAGGCCGCCTTGGCGGGCCGGCTGTAGGCCAGATAGCCGCCCTGGTCGGACACCGCGTAATGCGCCTCGCCGTAGCGGCTGATGGGCGACGGCACCGACACCGCGGCCACGTGCGCCAGGTCGGCCCGACCGCTCATGGCACGCGCCAGGCCCTGCGCGTAGCGATCGATGACACGCGCGTCGAACGTGGCCATCTGATAGCCCTCGGCGGCCAGATGGCCGTCGGGATCCTGATCGAGATCGTCGCGCGTCAGGCCGAGGCCCGCTTGCAGCACCTCGGCCGGTGGACGTGGCTCGAAGTGCATGGACAAGCAGCCCTCGCCGGCCAGCGCCTGCTGCTCGGCCACCGGGCGCCAATTGAGCGCGTAGCCCAGGTGCAGCGCATCGCGGATGGCCCTGGGCGGGATGGTGCCCTCATGTACCGAGATGACGCCGACGCGGGCCAACGGCGGCGGCGCGGAGATGGTGAGCAGGAGCAACAGGACAGGCGGCATGGCAGGGCTCCGCCCGGCTGTTCGCGGCGCGCCGCCCTGCTCCTGCGCCGGCCAGGCGGCCCCGCGATGCTTGGCCAGGCCTCGACGAGCAGAACGGCCAGCCCGCGCGTCTGGCGCAGGCTGGCCGTTTGATGCTCAGTCTCGAAGCCGGCTGGCGCCGAGGCGCCGAGACCGCCCTACCACTGGTTGACCGGCGCCACGTCGGCGCCCGACTTCTGCCACTTGGCGTGGCCGTCGCAGTAGATGTAGTTGTCGCCGTCCGTGTGGTAGTGCTGGGGAATCGACTGCGTCGTGATCCACGGCTGAGAACCAATCACGGTGTTCGAGGGATAGGCCGGCCAATCGCCGCTGATCTTCTCACCGTAGACAATGCGCGAGGCCGGCGCGTCGATGGCGGCCATCGCCAAGCCGCTGCTCCAACGGATGATGTTGGCGTTGCAGCCGTAGGTCACGGGATAAGCCACGCCAGCGGCGTTGGGTGCGCCCGAGGCCGACGGGCACTTGTAGACCTGGGTGCTCTTCAGGTACGGCGCGATGACTTCCCACCAAGCCGGGTTCCAGGCGCCATTCGTGCCCATGCCGGCGCCACCGGGATAGGTCTCATCGTAGTCCTGCACGTACTGCATCGTGGCGATGCCGATCTGCTTCTCGTTGTTGAGGCAACTCGACGTACGCGCCTTCTCGCGCGCCTTGGCGAAGACGGGGAACAGAATGGCCGCCAGGATGGCGATGATGGCGATGACCACCAACAGCTCGATCAACGTGAACGCACGTCGCTTCATGAGGTTCTCCCACACCCCGCCAGAGCGGCGGAGGGTGCGTCAGAATCGCAGATCGCCGAACCCGAGTCAAGCCTCTCGCGCAATGTAAGATATCGTTGTCATAACCGAACCGATTCGAGGCGACATTGCCTCGCGACGCGAGCTGGCGGGCGGTGACTGGACAGATCCGCGCAGGCCGGCAACAATGTTGGCGGCCGACCCAGGGCCGAGGAGCGTGGTGATGAACGGAGCGTTGCTGCATCTGCTGCTGAGCCATCTGCCGGTCGTCGGCTGCCTGATCGCCTTTGTGGTACTGGCGGCCAACCGCCATCGGGACGACGCCTCGGCGACGCGGGTCGGCCTCGTGCTGGCGCTGGTCTCGGCGCTGGCGGCGGTGCCGGCCTTCCTGACCGGGCCACCGGCGGTGCAACTGGTGCGCGCGCTGGGCCCCGACGGGGATCCCTACATGGTCACCCACGCCAAGGCGGCGCTCGGTGGACTGTTGTGCCTGTTGGTGTTCGGCACTGTCGCCCTCGTCGCCCTGCGCACCACCGCCAAGAAGCCGCGGCTCAGCGCGACGCTGACCAAGGTGGCCATCGTGCTGGGCTTCGTCTCGGTCATGGTCTCCGGCTACGTGGCCCAGACCGGCTATGACATCCGTCACACCGAGGTGCGCGCCGGCGCCGCCAAGTGACCCGCCGTGCGATCTTGACGCATTGCTGACATCAAGACGGGCACCCTTGACCCGCCCTTGACCGGCACGCTTCGATACTGCCTCCAGAAGAGGAGGCAGGCGATGGATGCGATCCTACTGCTGCTACTGGTTGGTTTCTACTGGCTCGGCTCACGCTACGTGTTGTGGGCCGAGGCCTTGTAGGGAGCCGACCATGTCACCTGATTACTGGCTCGGCGGCGTGCTCTCGACCGCGCTCTGCTGCTACCTGCTCTACGCGCTCATCCACCCCGAGCGGTTCTGAGGAGACCGGCCATGACGCTCCTCGGATGGGCGCAGATCGCCCTGTTCCTGGCGCTCCTGTACCTGGCCACACGGCCGCTCGGCCGGTACCTGGCGCGCGTGTTTGCCGGTGAGCGCAACGCCCTGGACCGCGTGCTCGGTCCGCTTGAGCGACTCATCTACCGACTGGCGGGCATCGACCCCCACGTGGAGATGCACCCGACGGCCTACGCTCTGGCGCTGCTGGCCTTCTCTCTGGTCGGCACGCTGCTGACCTACGTCCTCCTGCGCTGTCAGGGCTGGCTGCCGCTCAATCCCATGGGCTTCTCGACGGCCACGGCGCCGCGGGGCGCGACGGCCATGACACCCGACCTGGCCTTCAACACGGCCGTCTCGTTCGCCACGAACACCAACTGGCAGGCCTATGGCGGCGAATCGACGCTGTCCTATCTGTCGCAGATGCTGGCCTTGGCTTACCACAACTGGGTGTCGGCGGCCGCCGGAATGGCGGTGGCCGTGGCGCTTGTCCGCGGCTTCGCGCGCCGCGGTGCCGCGACGATCGGCAACTTCTGGTTCGACCTGGTGCGCGCCACGCTGTACGTGCTGTTGCCCCTCTGCGTGGTGTTCAGCCTGGTTCTGGTGTCCCAAGGCGTGGCGCAGAATCTGGCGCCCTACCCGACCGTCAGCACGCTCGACGGCGGGCGCCAGACGATCGCCATGGGCCCCGTGGCCAGCCAGGAGGCCATCAAGATGCTGGGCACCAACGGCGGCGGCTTCTTCAACGCCAACTCGGCACATCCGTTCGAGAACCCGACACCGCTGACCAACATGCTGTCCATGCTGAGCATCTTCCTGCTACCCGCCGCGCTGTTCGGCATGTTCGGCGCCATGGTCGGTGACGAACGCCAGGGCTGGGCGCTGTGGGCGGCGTCCGCCGTCATGTTCCTGGTCGGCGTGACGACGGTCTACGCCGCGGAGACCGCGGGCAGCCCGCTGGCTGTCAGGCACGGCGTGGCCGCGGGCCAAGGCAACATGGAGGGCAAGGAGCAGCGCTTCGGGCAGGCCCAGAGCGCGCTGTTCACCACGGTGACCACCGCCGCGTCGTGTGGCGCGGTCTGTGCCATGCACGACTCGCTCACGCCGCTGGCCACGCTGGTGCCGCTGGTTAACATGCAGACCGACGAGGTCATCTTCGGCGGCGTGGGCGCGGGATTGTATGGCCTGCTCATCTACGCCGTGCTGACGGTCTTCATCGCGGGGCTCATGGTGGGCCGCACGCCCGAATACCTGGGCAAGCGCATCGAGGCGCGCGAGGTGAAGCTGGCCATGCTGTTTGTGCTGGTCTCCTCGGCGTCGATCCTGTGCCTCACGGCGCTGGCGGTGTCGTTGCCGGGCCCGTCGTCGGGCGTGCTCAATGGCGGCCCGCGCGGCTTTGGCGAGATGCTCTACGCGTTCTCGTCGGCCACCGGCAACAACGGCTCGGCTCTGGCCGGCATCACGGCCAACACGCCGTTCTACAACGTGGCGCTAGGCCTGGCCATGCTGGTCGGCCGGTTCCTGATGATGCTGCCGGCGCTGGCGCTGGCCGGGTCACTGGCGGCCAAGAAGTACACGCCGCCGTCGGCCGGCACCTTCCCCACCACCACAGGCCTGTTCGTCGCGTTGCTAGTTGGCGTCATCGTCATTGTGGCCGCGCTGACTTTCTTCCCGGCGCTCAGCCTCGGCCCGATCCTCGAGCACGGGCTGATGCACGCCGGCCGGCTCTTCTAGGAGGCCCCCATGAGCGCTTCCCGATCCACTTCGCGGCGCCGAGCCGCCAACTTCGATGCGCCGATGGTGCGCCGCGCCGCGGGCGACGCGCTGCGCAAGCTCCATCCGCGACTGCTGGCGCGCAACCCGGTCATGTTCGTCGTGGCCGTGGGCAGCGTGCTCACCACCGGCCTGTTGCTGCGTGACGCCATCGGCGGCGCCGGGGCGCGGGTGGTGTTGTTCGAGGGCCAGGTCACCCTCTGGCTGTGGTTCACCGTGCTCTTCGCCAACTTCGCCGAGGCCATGGCCGAGGGCCGGGGCAAAGCGCAGGCCGACAGCCTGCGCCGCACGCGACAGGAGACCAGCGCGCGCCGCGAGTTGCCCGGCGGCGGCCTGGAGACGGTCTCCGCCACCGCTCTGCGGAAGGGCGACATCGTGCGCATCGAGGCCGGCGAGATGATCCCTGGCGACGGCGACGCCATCGAGGGCGTGGCCACGGTCAACGAGGCGGCCATCACCGGCGAATCCGCGCCGGTCATCCGCGAGAGCGGCGGCGACCGCAGCGCCGTCACCGGTGGCACCACGGTGCTCTCCGACTGGCTGCGCATCCGTATCACCGCCAATCCCGGCGAGACCTTCGTCGACCGCATGATCGCGCTTGTCGAGGGCGCCGAACGACAGAAGACGCCCAATGAGATCGCGCTCAACATCCTGCTGGCCGGCCTGACCATCGTCTTCCTGCTGGCCACGGTGACGCTGTTGCCCTACAGCCTGTATGCCGTGCAGGCCGGTGGCGGCTCCGCGCCGCCGACGGTGCCCATCCTCGTGGCGCTGCTGGTGTGCCTCATCCCGACCACCATTGGCGGCCTGCTCTCGGCCATCGGCATCGCCGGTATCGACCGCGTCATGCAGCACAACGTCCTGGCCACCAGCGGCCGAGCCGTCGAGGCCGCTGGCGATGTCGACACGCTGCTGCTCGACAAGACCGGCACGATCACCTTGGGCAACCGCCAGGCGGTCGAGTTCCGGCCCGTGGCAGGCGTGGACGAGGCGACGCTGGCCGACGCCGCGCAGCTCAGCTCGCTGGCCGACGAGACGCCTGAGGGCCGCTCGATCGTGGTGTTGGCCAAGGAGTACGGGCTGCGCGAGCGGGAGCTGGCCAGCCACGAGGCGCGGTTCGTCGAGTTCACCGCGCAGACGCGCATGAGCGGCGTCGACTGGGGCCAGCGGCGCATCCGCAAAGGTGCCGCCGAGGCCGTCTACCGCTGGCTGCGCGAGCAGGGCATGGCGATACCACACGACCTGGAAGCAAGCGCAACCAGCGTGGCCCAGGTTGGTGGCACGCCGCTGGTGGTGGCCGACAACACCAGCGGCGCGTTGGGCGTCATCTACCTCAAGGACATCGTCAAGGGCGGCATGCGAGAGCGCTTCGACCAGCTCCGCGCCATGGGCATCCGGACGATCATGATCACCGGCGACAACCCGCTGACCGCCGCGGCGATCGCCGGCGAGGCCGGGGTCGACGACTTCCTGGCCGAAGCCACGCCCGAGGCCAAGATGCAGCTCATCCGCCGTGAACAGGCCGGCGGGCGCATGGTAGCCATGACCGGCGACGGCACCAACGACGCCCCGGCCCTGGCCGCCGCCGATGTCGGCGTGGCCATGAACACCGGCACTCAGGCCGCCAAAGAGGCCGGCAACATGGTCGACCTCGACTCCAACCCGACCAAGCTGATTGAGGTCGTGGAGATCGGCAAGCAGTTGCTGATGACCCGCGGCGCGCTCACCACATTCTCCATCGCCAACGATGTGGCCAAGTACTTCGCCATCCTGCCGGCGCTGTTCGGCGGGCTGTATGCGCTGGCCCGCGCGGGTCACGGCCCGCTGTGGGCGCTGAACATCATGGGCCTGCACTCGCCCGAGTCCGCCATCCTGGCCGCGGTCATCTTCAATGCGCTGATCATCGTGGCGCTCATCCCGCTGGCCCTGCGCGGCGTGACCTACCGGCCCATGGCCGCCGCCCAGCTTCTTCGGCGCAACCTGCTGGTCTACGGCCTCGGCGGCGTGTTGGCGCCGTTCCCCGGCATCTGGCTCATCGACCGACTGCTGGTGCTGCTGCACCTGGCGCCCAACGCCTGAAAGGATCCCACCCGTGAAGACGCATCTGCTGCCCGCGTTTCGGCTGACCATCGTGCTGGCACTCCTGACCGGCGTGGTCTACCCCTTGGCCATCACCGCCGCCGCGCGACTGGCCTTCCCCTATTCGGCCAACGGCTCCCTGCTGCGCGACGCCCGCGGCCGTGTCGTCGGCTCGGCGCTGCTGGGCCAGCGCTTTGGCTCCCCGCGCTACTTCCAGCCGCGGCCCTCGGCGGCGGGCGACGGCTACGATGCCGCCGCGTCGGCCGGCAGCAACCTCGGCCCCACCTCACGCAAGCTGGCCGACGCCATGGCCGAGCGCGTGGCGGCTTACCGGCAGCTCAACGGCCTGGCAGCGACCCAGCCCGTGCCCGCCGACGCCGTGACCGCTTCGGCCTCGGGCCTTGACCCGCACATCTCGCCGGCCAACGCCTACTTGCAAGTCGCGCGCGTGGCCAGGGAACGGGGGCTCAGCGTCGAACAGGTGGGCCGGCTCGTCGCGCGCCATACGCAGCCGCGGCAACTCGGCTTCCTCGGCGAGCCGCGCGTCAACGTGTTGCGCCTCAACCTTGACCTGGACGCGCCCGCGGTGAGGTAGAGCCCATGCGCGCAGACCATCGGCCCGATCCCGACGCCTTGCTGGCGGCGCTCTGCACCGCCGGCCGCGGCCGACTGAAGATCCTGCTCGGCGCCGCGCCCGGCGTGGGCAAGACGTTCGCCATGCTCCAGGCCGCCCACGAGCTGACCGAGCAGGGCGTGGATGTGGTGGCCGCCGTGGTGGAAACGCACGGGCGCGCCGAAACGCAGGCGCTCCTCGGCGGGCTGGAGGTGCTGCCGCGCGCGGCGGTCGACTACCACGGCGCGCGCCTGTCCGAGATGGACCTGAACGCGGTGCTGGCTCGCGCGCCGCGCGTGGCGCTGGTCGACGAACTGGCCCACACCAATGCGCCCGGCTGCCGTCACCTCAAGCGCTACCTGGACGTAGAGGAACTGCTGGCCGCCGGCATCGACGTCATCACCACGGTCAACGTGCAACACGTTGAAAGCCTGAACGACGCCGTGGCGCAGATCACCGGCGTGCGAGTGCAGGAGACCGTGCCGGACCGGTTCTTCGCCCAGGCCGACGAACTGGAGGTCATCGACCTGCCCACCGACGACCTGCTGCGCCGTCTGGAAGAGGGCAAGGTCTACCTGCCCGACACCGCCGCGCTGGCCGCGCGGCGGTTCTTCCGGCCGGGCAACCTGACCGCGCTGCGCGAACTGGCGCTGCGCCAGGCCGCCGACCGCGTGGGCGACCAGATGCGCTCGTACATGCAGGCCCACGCCATCGACGGGCCATGGCCCACACGCGAGCTACTGCTGGTCTGTGTCAGCCCCAGCCCGCTGTCGCCGCGCCTGGTGCGCACCACCTGCCGCCTGGCCGGCGCGCGCCGTTGCCCGTGGATCGCGGTCTATGTCAAGGGCTCGCGCCACCTGCACCTGACCGAAGCCGATCGCGACCGCGTGGCGCAGACGCTGCGGTTGGCGGAGGAACTGGGCGGCGACGCGGTCAGCATCGCCGGCGAGAATGTCGCCGATGCGGTGGCCGACTACGCGGCGCGGCACAACGTCACCGAGATCGTCGTGGGCAAGTCACTGCGCGGCCGTTGGGCGGAGCTGATGGGCGGGTCGATCATCAACGACCTGATCCGCGCTATTGGCACGATCGACATCTATGTGGTGAACAGCGACACGCCGACGGGGGGCCGCGTGCCCGCCGCGCGGTCGGCCTCGCCGCCGGGCGCGCCAGCCCGAGCTTGGTGGGCCAGCATCGCGGCGGTGGCCGTGGCTGGGCTGGTGGGCGCCGCGCTGGGCCGCTCACTGGCCCTGCCCAACCTGTCGATGCTGTTCCTGGTGGCGGTGCTCTACAGCGCCACCACGTGGGGCCTGTGGCCCGCCATCTGCGCCGCCGTGCTCAGCCTCCTGGTGTACGACTTCTTCTTTGTCGAGCCGTTCTACCGCTTCACCGTCGCCAACCCGCAGGATGTGCTGGCGCTGTGCATCTATCTGCTCGTGGCAGTGTTCGCTAGCCGGCTCACCGCCAAGACCCGCGACCAGGCCGAGATCGCCGCGCGCCGCGAATCGCAGACGTCCGCCCTGTTGGCGCTCAGTCGCCGAGTGGCCGCCGCGGGCACGCGGGCCGAGGTGGCCGACGCCGTGGCGCGCGAGGCCGCCGACTGCTTCGGCTCGCCGGTGGCGCTGCTGCTGCCCGACGGCGCGGGCCTACGGCCAGACGCCAGTTGGCCCGCCGGCACCAGCCTGACCGACGCCGAACTGGCCGCGGCAAGCTACGCTTGGCAGCACCGCGAGCCGGCTGGCCAGGGCTCCGGCACCTTGACCGGTGTCGCCTGGTACTGCCTGCCGCTGCTGGTCGGAGACCGGTCGCTGGGCGTGCTGGCCACGCGCGTCAACGCCGGTCGACCGCTATCGCCGTCGCAACGTCGACTGCTGCAAGGCTTTGCCGACCTGGCCGGCGCGGCCATTGAGCGCGCCGGCGCGAGCTAGACGAGATTACCGGTGAACAGCACCTGCGGCGGCTCGTCGGCGGTCCACGGCAGGCGATAGGCGATGCCCGGCCAGACGTCGAAGAAGTTGTCCGCCAGCGGGGTCTCGCCGTTCAAGTCCAGGCACACGCCCCACACGAAGGTGTCGCTCTCGAAGACCGCGAAGCCGTCCTCGACCTTGACAGTCAGACCCGGCTGCGGCCAGCGGATGTCCTTGAAGTAGGGCATCAGCAGCCGGCTGCGGCTGACCAACTCACCGCCCACGCTGAGCTGGGCGAAGGCCATCGAGCCGTCCTGGTCGGGATCGCCAAACAGCCAGTCGGCCAACTGCACCGTGGCGATGCGCGTCGAGCAGAGCGGCTCCAGATCCACTGAGCGGGTGCGATCGACGATGCGCCCGCCGTCCAGGCCCATGATGCCGAAGCGCAGATCGGCCTCAATGGGCTCGGCCGTCTCATTGACGCCGTAGACGTGCAGCGTGGACCCGTCGATGGCCACCACCGTGGCGACGGGCGCCATGGCGCGTCGCACCGACCAGAAGGCCGGCGTGCGGCGCAAGTAGTAGTCCACCGTGGTCCACGAGCGCACCGCTGGCCAGACGTCGTTGTACATCCAGAAGATGGCGCTGGAAGTGTGCGGCATGCGGCGGTGGAAGTTCTCGATGTACTCGCGCAGGCCTTCGCCCTGCACCAGCCCGGCCCAGTAGCAGTACTCCTCCAAGCTGAGCGCGGTCGGGTCTTTGCCCACCCACTGCTTGATCATCTCGTCGGGATAGCTGTTGGGTCCCCAGTAGGCCACCGAGTTGTCATGCTGCTCCCAGGCGAACGAGCCATGCCGCTCGGCGCCCGCGGGCAGGCAGGCGCGCAGCGTCGGCAGCGCCGTCGGCCCCAGAATGCCGCCCTCGTTGGGGAAGCGGCAGGCCATCTCGCGGTACTTGCGGAAGTCGGTGTCCGCGAAGCCGACGCTCCACGGGTGTTGGTCACCCACCAGATCGGCGTTGGGGTCCTGCAGATCGGGCGAATAGGGCGAACTCGGCTGATAGTAGCGGGTGCCATCCTCGTCGGCCAGCAACCGCGGGAGGACCAGGTGGAACAGCGCATAGTCGGGGTAGCTGACGCCCTGCTCGTAGCCCCAGCCCCAGTTGCCCCACTCCATCTCGTTGTTGCCGCACCACACCACCAGGCTCGGGTGCCGGGCCAGCCGGCGGATCTGGTAGACCGCCTCGCGCTTGATGTCAGCCAGGAAGGCCTCATCGTTGGCCGGGTACTTGCCGCAAGCGAAGATGAACTCCTGCCAGACAAGGATGCCGCGCTCGTCGCAGATATCGTAGAAGTCGTCGTGCTCATAGAGCCCGCCGCCCCAGATGCGCAGGAAGTTAAAGTTGGACTCGATGGCGCGGTCGACCAGGGTGGCGTAACGTTCGCGGTCGAGGCGCGCGGGAATCAGGTCGGCCGGCACGAAGTTGCCGCCCTTGGCGAAGATGCGCCGACCATTGACCTCGAGGGTGAAGAACCGGCCGCCTTCGGGATCCTCGTCCTGATTGACGACCACGCGCCGAAAGCCGACCAGGCGCTCGTCGCTGGCCACTAACTCGTCGTCCACGTAGACCGAGGTCCGCACGGCGTAGCGCCGCTGCTCGCCCTGGCCGATCGGCCACCACAGCTCGGGCTCGAACACGTCGAGCCGCGCCTGTAGGCGAGCCTGGCCGCCCTGCAGCCTGGTCTCGCGGCTGGCCGAGACATTCAGCTCGGGCATCTCCACCTCGACGCGCACCTGATGGTCCGTGCCCGCGGGCGCGTCGACGGCCACGCGGCCGGTGACCCAGGCCTCGCTCAGGTCGGGCGTCAGGTCGGTCAGCACCGCAAACTGATCGACTCGCACCGGGCCCCAGATCTCCAGCGACACGTCGCCATGGATCCCCACATTGAGCAGGCGCGGTGACCAGTCCCAAGCGGCTTCGCTCTGGGTCTTGCGCAGCCAGTGCCGCTTGTGCAGCCGCACGGCCCGGCCGATGCCGTAGCCGTCCGACGGCTTGTCGCCCACATGCTGCAGGCCCGACTCAATCTCGACCACCAGCACGTTGACGCCCTCGACCAACACGCTGGTAACATCGCACACACACGGATAGAAGGCGTTGGCGTGGCGCCCGACCTCGCGCCCGTTGAGGTAGATGACCGCCGCCAGATCGAGCCCGCCGAAGCGCAGCACGGCCCGCTGCCCAGCGGCCAGAGCGGGCGCCTCGAACGCGCGGCGATAGTGCCAGCGCGTCTCCTCCACCCACCGCGCGCCGAGCACGTTCAGGCCCTCATTGGGCTCGGCCAGCAAGCCGGCGTTCATCAGGTCCAGATGCACCTCGCCCGGCACCATGGCCGGCAAGGCGCAACGAAGGTCGGCGTCGGCGGCAAACATGCGGCTGACCGGACCACCGCGCTCTCCGTCATCGAAGCGAAGATGCCATGCACCGTTAAGGTCGATAGAGGAAATCATCCACTGATCTCGATTCGTGGGTCAGTTCACTTGGCCAGCATAGCATCGGCGGGCGCTCTGTGAATGGGCCGTTTGGTCGTCCTGTGACACCTGCGTCACATGGCCGACCGCGCCTGCTTCGGCTGTGGTCCGGCCTCGACCCATTGGGCGCGTGGCACGCTCGTTCGCCACAGGCCCGGCGGGTGGCCGGCACAACGCCGTGACATATGACACAGATCCGCGAGAAGGGCAAGGAGTGACTCCAGGCCCGAGCCGAGTCGAAGCAACCGCGGCGGCCGAGGCGCCCCACGGGCGACATGGTACGCTCGCGGTTGGAGGCACACCCCATGCCGCATCATCCTGACCGCCGAGACTTCGTCGCGGGCATCGCCGCTGTCCCCCTGGCGGCGCGGGCGCAGACGGTGGACGCGCCACGCCGGGCGGTCATCATCGGCCACACCGGTCGCGGCGACTGGGGCCACGGCCTGGACCGCATCTTTGAGGGCCGCGCTGGGCTGCGGCTCTGTGCGGTGGCCGACGCCGACCCGGCCGGCCGCGAGCGCGCTCGCCAGCGCACCGGGGCCGAACGCGCCTATGCCGACTACCGCGAGATGCTGCGCGCCGAACGGCCCGACCTGGTGTGCGTGGCGCCGCGCTGCGCCGACCAGCACGCCGCGATGTTGCTGGCCGCGCTGGAGGCCGGTGCTCATGTGTTCTGCGAGAAGCCCCTGGTGCGTTCGCCCGACGAGGCCGATGCCGTCCTGGCCGCCGCCCGAGCGCGGCAGCGGCGCATCGCGGTCGCCCACCAGATGCGCGTGCACCCAGCGGTAACGGCCCTGCACGCCGCGTTCGCGCGCGGCGAGTTCGGCGAGCTCGTGACCCTCACGGGCTGGGGCAAGCAGGACCAACGGGCCGGCGGCGAGGACCTGATGGTGCTGGGCGTGCATGTCTTCGACCTGATGCGACTGTTCGCCGGCGACCCGCTGTGGTGCACGGCCAGCGTGCTGGCTGGCGGCCGGGCCATCACACAGCGTGATGCGCGGCTCACCAAGGACGACGTCGGCCTGGTCGCGGGTGATGAGGTCGAGGCGCAGTTCGCCTTCGCCGGCGGCGTGTGGGGCACGTTCACCAGCCGGGCCAGGCTGCGTGACCAGTCCGGCTGGTGGGGCCTCGAGCTGGTCGGTAGCCGGGGACGCGCGCGCATCCTGGCCGACATCCCACCGCGCGTGCGCGTGCTGTCCACCACCGGCTGGCAGGCGACACCGCGCGTGGACCAGTGGCAGCTGCCACCGGGCACCACCGACGAGCCGGCCGACGCTGGTGCCTTCGCACGGGCCAATGCGCGCGTGGTCGATGATTGGCTGGCCGCCATCGACCAGAACCGCGAGCCGGCCTGCTCCGGCGCGGCCGGCGCCCGAGCCGTGGAAATGGTCGCCGCCGTCTATCGCGCCGCGCTCACCGAACGTCGCGTCGCGCTCCCGCCGGCCGAACGCGGCCATCCGTTACGCCCAGATGAACCAAACGCTCAACTTGGCCGATGACACGTTTGCTGAGCGCGCTGATACTGGCTGACAGGTCACATGGTCACCAGTTCCAGACGCCAGAGCGAGAACAGACGGCATGACTCGGTCGCAGCGTAGGTGGGGCATCTGGGCAGTCTTCGGCTCGGCGATCTTCCTGAACATGGTCGCGGCGGCGCACCTGCATTGGTCGCCCGGCGGCGTCAATCTGTCGTGGCCCGCCGCAGCGCTGAGCGCGGCTATGATGCTTCTTCTGGGTCACCGGCTGTGGGCCTCGGCGCGGATCGAACGCCAGGACGCTGAACTGCGCTGGTTCTACGAGAACCAGTTGGTCGGACAGGGCGGCACGGTGGGTGAGGACTACCTGTGGGCCCTGACCCAGCACACCGCCTCCTGCTTCGGCGCCGACTATGTCGTGGTTAGCGAGCTGCAGCCGGACGGCCGAACGCTGCGCACGGCGGCGGCCTGGGCCAAGGGAGGAGCGGCGCCAGCCGCGACCTATACGCTGGCCAACACGCCCTGCGAGCAGGTGCTCGCCAATGGCCTATGCGTCTACCCCACCGGTGTGCGGGAGACCTTCGCGGCCGCGCCGTTGCTGGCAGAGCTCGGCGTTGACTCCTTCATCGGCGTGCCGATCCTGGGCGATAGCAGCCAGCCGTTGGGCGTGCTCACCATCATGCACACGGCGCCGCTGCCGCCGCTCACCGGCCACATGGTCGCCCTGCTCGGCATATTCGCCTCGCGCGTGGCCGCGGAGATGCAGCAACTGCGCGCCGAGCGCGCGCTGCGGGCCAGCCAGCAGCTGTACCACGACCTGGTGGAGCAAGCCAGCGCCATCATCGTCCGCTGGGTGCCGGACGGCCGGTTGACGTTCGCCAACAACTTCGCCCTGCGCTTCTTCGGCTACGAGGCAGAGGAACTGCTCGGGCAGCCGCTGATCGGCACGATCATCCCGCCCGTCGATGAGGCCGGCACTGACCTGGAGCGCATGCTCGACGCCATCGCCGTCGACCCCGAGCGCTACGCCACCAACCAGAACGAGAACATGCGCCGCGACGGCACGCGTGTCTGGGTCGCCTGGAGCAACGTGGCGGTCTACGACGAGGACGGCGACATCATCGAGTTCGTCTCGGTCGGCTTCGACATGACCGCGCTGCGACAGGCCGAAGCCGAGGTGCGCGCCAACGCCGAGCGCGTGCGGGCCACGCTGGACATGTCGCCGTTCGGCGCGATCGTGTTCGAACTCGATGGCGACGACAACCTGCGCGTGGTTGGCTACAGCCGCGCGGCGTCGCAGATCCTGGGTGCCGACCTGTCAGCGATGCGCGGTCTGACCCTGGAGGAGGCCTTCCCGCCACTGGCGGCCACCGACATTCCGGCGATCGGGCGGCGCCTGGCCAGCGAAGGTGGCACCTGGGTCGACCCGCAAGTGCCCTACGCGCACGGCAACGTGGCCGGCAGCTACCAGTGCTACGCCTATCAGACCGAGCCGCGGCACGTGGCGGTCATGTTCCACGAGACCTCCGAGCGCGACCTGATCCAGGCCAAGCTGTACCGCCGCAACCGTGAGGTCAACCTGCTCAACCGGATCATCTCCACCTCGAGCGCGGAGATGGACCCGTCGGCCGTGCTGCGCCTGGCCTGTGAGGAACTCGCCGACGTCCTCGACATGCCTTACGCGGCGGCCGCCATTGTCGATGAGCGCGAGCTGAACCTGCAGTTCCTCGCCGACTGCCGACCCGCGGGCGAGCCCTCGCTCGTCCGCCGCCTCCTGCCGCTGGCGGACATACCGACCCTGGCTGCGGCATGGTCGCGCGGCGAGCCCCTGTGCGCCTGGAACGCTGGGCAGATGGCGGCCACCATGGACCCGGCCGTGCTGGCGCTGCGTAGCGCCGAATGCTGTGTCGCGCTGCCGCTCATGGTCGAAGGCGAGGCCGTGGGCTGCCTGTTCCTCCTCGACATCGCGCCGCGCGAGCTGCCCGACGACGACATGGCGTTGGCCTGGGGCGTCGCTCAGCAACTCGCCTCGGCGCTGGCGCGCAGCCGACTGACCGCCTCGCGCCGCCACCTCGCCGTGGCCATCGAGCAGACCCCCGACAGCATCGTGGTCACCGACCCGCAGGGCTACATCCAGTACGTGAATCCGTCCTTCGAGACCATCACGGGCTACGGCGCGGCCGAGGTCATCGGCCGCTCCACGCGCATCCTCAAGAGCGGGCTGCACGATGAGTCACACTACCAGCATCTGTGGCAGACCATCACCGCCGGACGGGTGTGGGAAGGCCGACTGATCAACCGCAAGCGCGACGGCAACACCTTCACCGAGAGCGCGGTGATCGCCCCGGTGCGGGACGAGACCGGAGCCATCATCAACTACATCGCGGTCAAGCGCGACATGACCGACGAACTCGAGCGCGAGGAGCACTACCGCCAGGCGCAGAAGATGGAGAGCATCGGCCGGCTGGCGGGGGGCATTGCGCACGACTTCAACAACATCCTCACGGCGATGATCGGCCATGCGGAATCGGCGGACGAGATGCTCGGCGCACGGCACCCAGCCCGCGAGGAGATCGCCGGCGTGCTCGCCGCCAGCCAGCGTGCGGCCAGTCTCACGCGCCAGCTGCTGGCCTTCGCGCGCCGACAGGTGGTGCAGCCCGTGGTCTTCGATCTGGGCGGCATGGCCAGCGGCCTGTCCAACATGCTGCGCCGGCTCATTGGCGAGGACATCGACCTGCGTGTGGCCGCATCCCCGGATGAGCTGCCCGTGCTGGCCGATGCCGGGCAGATGGAGCAGGTGCTGGTGAACCTGACGGTGAACGCGCGCGATGCCATGCCCAACGGCGGCAGCCTGGTGGTGCGCGCCAGCCGTGATGGCGACAGCGCCCGGCTCAGCGTGACCGATACCGGAACCGGCATCCCCGCGCACGTCCTGCCACGCATCTTCGACCCGTTCTTCACCACCAAGCCCGAGGGCCAAGGCACCGGCCTGGGCCTGGCCACCTGCTACGGTATCGTGCAGCAGGCCGGCGGCGAGATCACCTGCGACAGCGAGATCGGCCGCGGCACCACCTTCACCATCCGGCTGCCACTGGCCAACGGCGCCACGGCCGAAGCCCAAGGCGATGATGTCGAGCCCAGTCGCGGGACGGAGACCGTGCTGATGGTGGAGGACGAGCAATCGGTCCGCACCATCGCCAGCCGGCTCCTGCAGGGTCTCGGCTACACGGTCATCGAGGCCGCTTCCGGCATGGAGGCGCTCGATCTGGCGAGCCGCTACGAGGGGCCCATCCATCTGCTCATCTCCGACATGGTCA
Source organism: Armatimonadota bacterium (assembly GCA_016235455.1). Taxonomy (GTDB): domain Bacteria; phylum Armatimonadota; class UBA10988; order UBA10988; family UBA10988; genus UBA10988. The sequence goes on from JACRKZ010000018.1 coordinate 87,910, forward strand.
TGCCCGAGATGAACGGCCTGGCCCTGGCCAACGCGCTGGCCGAGAAGCGGCCCGACACCAAGCTGCTGCTGATCACCGGCTACATCGGCGACCAGGCCTTCCAGGACGCCGAGGCCTTCGCCGCGCGGCCGCACTTGCATAAGCCGTTCACGCGCGGCGAACTGGCGGAGAAGATCCGCGACGTGCTGGACTGAGACCAGGCACGCCGGCGGCCGGGCGCGGTCAACCGGCTCAAGGGACCCCCACGCCGCTGCGCAAGGGCCCCTTGAACGTGGCCGCCGCCGGCCAGCCGCGGTCTCGGCGGCTACAGACCTGCGTTCAGCAGGCGCGCGGCAGCGTCCTTCTGCGGCTTGGTCGGCTGCTCGCCCACGCCAAGGCGGTCGTAGACGAACGCCACGTCCGGCCTGGGCTGACCATTGGCTACCGTGGCGACCGACCGCTTCGTCAGGCTGCGCACGGCGATGAGCCCGGCACGGTATTCGGCGGCCGGCGCCGCCAACGCCTGCACCTCCGGTGCGCCCAGGTTGACTTCGACGCCGGACAGGCAGGGCACAAAACTGGGCGTGCCCTCCCCGACCGCCGAAATCTGGGCATCGACCGCGCCCATCGCGCTCACCGTCGAGATGTCGAACCCGTTGATGGCCGCGGGGAACAAGCCGGCCAGCGTGCTCACAGCGCCCAGGTCGACCCCTAGGATCTGGATCTCCATCGATGTGCGCGCGTTCTCGACTGTCGCCTTAGCCGCGATCACCAGCGCGTCGACCGAGTTCTCCGAGGAGACGAAGCGGATGAACGTCTGGAATCCTCGCGCGTAGCGCTCATTCAAGATCAGGCTGTTGGCCTGGCCGGGGCAGCCGTATTCCTGGAGAAAGCCGTAACGGCAGTAGCGCGCGCTGGACTTGGAGGAGACATCCACCAGCCCCGCCGCGCCGGCCGCCAAAGCCAGGCTGGCGCTCACCTCGCTGAAGTAGGTCCTGTGGTTCGGCGGACCCACCAGCACCGCGGGCCAGGCGCCGATGCGGATGCGGTCTGGGTTGGCGGTCAGGCGCTCCAGGGCAGGAACGACTCCGTTCTCCCGCACATAGGGCGGCACATCGACCATCCACGGCACCAGCTGATCCCGAGCATCGGGCATTGGCTTGGTGCCACCCAGGATCTCCGTGGCGCGCTGCTTCTGTAGGGTGGTAGGCTTACGGTCCGGGCGGACGCCCAACCGGTGGTAGATGGCTGCCACGGACAGCGCGTCGACCGTCAACGGGCAACGGCGCACGGCATCCCACGGCAACCCCGGCGAGGCCGTGGCCTCCTCGGCGCTCCAGCCCTTTGCCAGGCTGTTGAGCGCCCAGCAAGCGGTCTCTAGCGGGTCGTACTCCGTGGGCGACAGCTCGAACACGGCTCCGGGCTGAGCGGCCGGCGTCGCGTTGGCGGCATTCTCGACGCACCATTTGGTGGCCGTGCTGAACGCTTCGGCGAACGGCCGCACGCTGCTGGCGTTGAGCTGCGAGTTCCCCGCGGCCTGCACCGCCAAGGTGGCGTCGTTGGGCAGGCCGCGAGCGTCGGTCAGCACCTGGTTGCCCTTGCCCGCTACCTGCGCACTGGCCACAGCCGCACCGATGCTGCCATGGCCGTCCTGCGTGGCAATGCCGGCGATCAGCCACCGCCCACACGCATAGTCCTGCTGCGTGACGTCGGTGAAGATCACCGGATGCGTCGATGAGATCTCCAAGGTGTAGCGCGCCACGGCAGCGCTGACCTTGCCGATGTAGACCGCGTAGGCGGCGCTGACCGAGGACTCGATGTCCATCGACATCACCGCCACCCTGGTGTACGGGTAGTACCACCTGCCGTTCACCTTCGCGGGAACTACCGGAGGGATGTTTCCGGGAGTGAGTGGGCACTGCTGCATCATCTTCTCCATTCGAGTCGTGAATAACGTCAGGCACCCTATCTTCAGGATACGCCGTTACTCTTGAGACTCCTCCTTGGCAGCGCAGGATTCTCCGCGAACCGTGAGCCGGGCAGGACCCGCCGACCGGCCGCCGAACCGTCGCGGCGGAGCACTGATATGCTGCGTATCTCCCTCGTCTCCGCCGCGACGTACGGACAACACGAGCGCACCATCGGCTCGTTCCACGGCACCGCCTTCTCGACCGCCTTCAATGGCTGGGACGAAGCGGCCGCGCAGTCGTTTGGCGGCACCTTCGTGCGCGCTGGCCGACGACTGGAGGGCGCGCGCGTGGTAAAGGTCTGGGATCCTGACCGCGACGCCGCCGAACGGCTGGCCCGCTCCTGCCACATCGACCAGGTGGTCGACTCACCCGAAGCCGCCGCGGAGGGTGTCGACGCGCTCATCGTCGTCGACGACGGCTCGCGCGAGCAGTGGAGGCTGGCCCTGCCGGCCTTGGCCAAGGGTCTGCCGGTGTTCATCGACAAGCCGCTGGCCGTACGCGCCGCCGAGGCGCGGGCGGTGCTCGACTTCGCCGCCGCGCACCAGGCGCCGGTCATGTCGGCCTCGTCGCTGCGCTACGTGCCCGACATCCAGGCGCTGCGGGCCGAGGCCGGCGCACTGGGCAACGTCTCGATGGCCACCACCATCTGCGGCAACGAATTGGTCTACTACGGAATCCACGCGCTGGAGATGGCCTACGAGGTGCTGGGCGACGCCATGCGCGGGCAGGCGCGGTCGGTGCTCAATGTCGGCCAGGACGGTCGGAACATCTGCCGTGTGCGCTATGCCAGCGGGCTGGACCTGGTGCTGATGGTGGCCGAAGGCGAGTACATGCAGGCCAGCTACCAGCTGAGCGTGTTCGGCCGGTCGGGCTGGCGGACGGTGCAACCCGACCTGACCGACCTGTATTACTTCCTGCTCGAACGCTTCCTGGACCTCGTGCGCGGCGGCCAGCCGCCCGTGTCGATCGACGAGATGCACGAGGTCATCGCCGTGCTCGAAGCCGGCAAGCGATCCCTGGCCATCGGCGCCGAGGTCGACGTGCGCGCTGTGTTGGCCGAGCGTCAGGCGCTGTGATCTCAGGCGCGGGCCGCGATCGTCACCGGACGGCCACCGTGGGCGCTGTCGTAGACGGCCTCGCCGATGCGTAGCGCCTCGTAGCTGTCCCACAGGTCCGGCCCGCTGTGCTCGCGGCCCAGGCAGCGTAGCGCGAAGTGGCGGGTCTCGCCCAGGTAGCCATACTGCTCGCGACTGTTGTTCACGCCAGTCCAACTCGGGCGATAGTCGAGGCTGAATGGGCCAGTGCCGGGCACGGCGGTTGACCAGTCGGTCGCCGGCAGCCAGCGCACGGTGCGCATGTCCTCGACCTGCACACACTGGCCCGCGCCGTACACCTCCAGCCGCTCCTGGATGTCGCGGAAGCCCTGGGTGTTCTCGTAGCAGTTCAGGTTGATCTGGCCCACGGCGCCGCTGCGGTAGCGCAGGTGGATCAGGTAGGCGCAGCGGCCTTCGCCGGCCTCGTGGAAGATCGCGCTGACCTCGGCCACCTCGCCGCCGACCCAGCGGGCCAGATCGAAGATGTGCACGCACTGGCCGATCAGGAACGCCCGGTGGTAGCTGTCGATGCCCCACAGCTCGGGATAGGGCCCCTGGCCGAACTTGATGGACACCAGGTGCGTCGGCCCGAAATCCGGCCGCGCCTGGATCTCCTGGGTCACGCGGTAGACATGCGCGAAGCGTTTCATGAACCCGCACTGGCCCCAGACACCGCGCGCCGCGGCCAGTTCGGCCAACTCGCGAGCCTGTGCGCTGGTCACGGCCGAGGGCTTCTCCGTGTAGACCGGCAGTCCGCGCTCGAGCACCATGGGCGCCAACTCGTACTGCTGCGGCGCCGGGCCGATAACGAAGACACCATCCAGTTCCTCGCGGTCGAGCATCTCCTCGGCGTTCTGGTAGCAGCGCCGGGCGCCAAAGTTCCGCCCGGCACGCTCGGCGCGTTCGCCGACCACATCGCATACAGCCGCCAGGTCGATCTCCGGGATCGACGGCACGCAGGGCATGATGGACGTAGAGGCAAAGCCGCCGCAGCCAATGAATGCCAGGCGTGCACGGTCACGTTCAGCCATCGGAGCTCTCCTTGGCCTGTCTCAGGCCTCATCCAGGAACCGCCAGCCCCGCAGCGTCGCCTCGTCGAAGGGCAGGCCGAGCAGCAGCGCGCGGGCCGCGGCGATGGGCATGCAACCCGCGCGGATGAACCCGTCGTGGAACTGCCGCGGGGTCTGGCCCTGGGCCAGCGCTTCGCGGTAGGCACGCCTCACTTGCAGCCCGCCCAGCAGGTAGGCCGCCTGGTACAGCGCGTCGTAGTCGCCGCCGAGCGAGCGCCGCACCTCGCCGCGCGCGTTGTCTGGCTCATGGCCGACCTCGTGGATGAGCATTTCGACGCACTGCTCGGCGCTGCGCAGGCCCAGGTGGAACTCGATCGAGAAGACGATACGCGCGGCGCGATGCAGCCGCCAGAACAGCATACCGACACGATTCTCCGGGCTTTGGGGGTAGCCGCGTTCGTACAGCAGCATCTCCCAGTGCAGCGGCCACCCTTCCACCCAGAACGGGTTGTAGAACAGCCGGCGGTGGGTGTTGAGCCGGTCGCCCCAGTACGATTGCATGAAGTGGCCGGGGATCAGCTCGTGCTGCACCGTGGCGCGGCAGAAGTGCCGGTTGTTGCCGCGCAGGCTCATCAGCTTGGCCTCGTGCGGCATCTCGCTGGTCGGGAATGAGATGATGATCTGCTCGCCGCCGAGGAAGAACGGGTTCACCTTCTGGCGCTCGGCGCTCATCATGCTCATTCGCCAACCATCGCGCGCCGTGTCGGGCACGGTCAGCAGGTCGTTGCCCTCCAGGTAGCCGATGGCCTCCACCGCCAGATCGCGCACCAGCGCCGGCTGCTGGCCCGGCGGCACATGGTCGTTCTTGACGCGCTCCAGCGCCGCGCGCCAGTCGTCGCCCAGCCCCATCTCAGCCGCCGCGGCGCGCAGTTCGCCCAGGCAGAAGTCCATCTGCGCGCGGCCCACGGCCACCAGTTCCTCAGGCTCATAGGGCACCCAGGTGGCGGCCAACTCCTCGACCAGGCCATGCCGGCCGATGGGATCGCCGACGATGACCGCCTCGTCATCAAGCCCGGCCAGCCGCTTCTGCTCGTCGATGAAGGAGCCCAGCGCCTTGACCAGGGCGGCCATCGGCGCGGCGCACCACCAGCTGTAGAGCGGGTCGTAGCCGGCATAGAACGTGTCGAAGTCGGCCAGGGCCGTCTTCACCCGCTCTACCGCCTTGACCGCGCGGCTACGCAGCACGGCGCTGACCTCGCCCGGCTCCGCGCTCTTGAGGCACGCCTCCGCCTGGCCGGCGGCCCGGGCCAGCACCTCCGCCGCGGCGCGGGGGTCGAGATCGTCCATGCGGCGGCGCTGGTCGTCGAGCTGCGCCAGCGGCATCAGGAACGGCGCCAGCGGGGCGATCTCGCGCTGTCGGGTCAAGTCACGCTCCAGGCGATGGGCGTGCAAGTCGAGCCAGTTGAGCGCCAAGAGGCGGTCGAGCTGGTCGTCGCGCGCGAGGTCGACCGCGGGCAGCGCGTCGAGCCGCTGCCGCCAGCTGGATAGCAGGCGTTGCCCGCGCAGCGCCTGCTCGGGTGAGCACTCCAGCGAGAACTGACGGCCGAGCCACCGGAAGTCGGCAGCCAGCGCGGTCAGCAGGTCGGCCATTCGGTCAGACATCACACCTCCCACGGTTCGGTCTTCGCCGCGCGTTCCGCCTCACGCAGTGCCGCCTGCGCGGCCTGAACATCGACGGTGGCTTGGATGGCATCCTCAGAGACCTCGTCGTTCATCTCCACGGCGATGCGCCGCACCTCTTCTTCGGTCGGCCCGCCGCGCTTGTCGCGCCAGGCCATCTCCTCGGCGTAGGCTTGCTCAAACTCCGCGACGAAGTTCTCGGCCACCGCGGGTTTGCGGCCATCCGGCCGCACGGCCTCGGCCCACAGTTCCACGATGCGCGGCACATCGGCGCCAACTTCGATGGCCCGGTCCTTGCCCGGCATGGGGTCCAGTTTGTCCACATGCGGCGAGTTGGTGGCGGTCAGCCCGCCGCCGTCGGCGTAGCGCGTGACCACATCCACCCACACGCCCATGCCGGGATAGTCATAGACCACCGACCAGCTGGATTCGCCGGGGTTGACCAGCGCCTCGATGGTCAGGCCTGGCATGGCATCGACGGTATAGGCGCCAATCGGCTCGTGGCCAGCGGCCTGCAGGGCCTCGATCTGCCGAGCCACGGTCTGTGGCTCCGACCACTCGGGCTCGGGCTCCGCAGCGAGGTGGATCTCAGCCGGGTTCATGCCCTGACCCAGCTCCTCCAGCCCCTCGGCCAGCCCGCCGAGCGCTTTGAGCAGCTTCCAGCGCAGGAACAGCAGCCCCAGGACGACCAGCGCGACGAGCCCAATCACCAACAGCAGGAACACCTTGATGACATCGCCCATGACGGCCTCCTGCCCCGCGCCATACGATTCGGCGCATGGGATTCCTCCCTTCGGAAGGAGACCGCTCAGCCACGCCGAACCGACCCGGCCGAGAGGAGTCGACTCGATGCCCCTGTTGCGGGCCGCCGACATTGAGAAGCACTACCCGGGGGTGCGCGCGCTGGCTGGCGTAACGTTTGAGGTCGAAGCGGGTGAAGTCCACGCGCTGATCGGCGAGAACGGTGCAGGCAAGTCGACGCTGATCAAAATCATCACCGGCGCGGTCACGCCCGATGCCGGCACGCTGTCGCTCGATGGCGAGCTTCTGGTCGACCACAACCCACAGACCGCCAAGGCACGCGGTATCGCCGCCATCTACCAGCAGCCCGCCCTGTTCGGCACGCTCACCGTGGCCGAGAACCTCGCGTTGGGGTTGGAGGGTGCGGGCCTGTGGCGCCGCGTCGACTGGCGCGAGCGACGCCGCCGCGCGCAGGAGTTGCTGGACCGCGTCGGCGCGCGCATCGATCCCGACGCGCTGGCCGGCTCACTCTCGATGCCCGAGCAGCAGTTGGTCGAGATCGCCCGCGCCCTGGGCGCCAAGGCCCGCGTGCTCATCCTCGACGAGCCTACCGCCTGCCTGCCCGAGGGCGAGGTGGAGCGCCTCTTTGCCCTACTGGCCGAGCTCAAGGCGGCCGGCGTGGGGCTCATCTACATTTCCCACCGCCTCGACGAGCTGGCCCAGTTGGCCGACCGCGTCACAGTGTTGCGCGACGGTCAGTATGTCACGACGCGGGCCATGAGCCAGGTGGACAAGCCCGAGCTCATCCGGCTCATGGTCGGGCGCGAGCTGAGCGGCGAGTCCAACGCGCCGGCGCGGCCCGCGGGCGCGCCGCTGCTGCAGCTCAGCGGCCTGGGCTGCGCGGTCAACGGCGTCCATGATGTCGATCTGACCATCCGCCGCGGCGAGATCCTTGGGCTGGCCGGCCTGGTCGGCTCGGGCCGCACGGAGTTGGCGCGCATCCTCTTCGGCCTGACGCCCGCCGATGCCGGCACGATGGCCTGGGACGGCCAGCCGGTGCGGCTCGAGACCCCAGCGCAAGCCATGGCCCAAGGCATCGCCTACGTGCCGGAGGACCGCCGCCGCCATGGCGTGGTGGGCCCGTTGTCGGTGACGGCCAACACGGCACTGACCGTGCTCGACCGGCTGGCCAAGGGCGGCCTGGTCGATGCCCGGCGCGAGGAGGATCTGGCCGTGGACCTGGGCCAGCGGCTGGACCTGCGCGCGGCCTCCATCCACACCACCGTGGGCACTCTGTCGGGCGGCAATCAGCAGAAGGTGGCGCTGGCGCGCTGGCTGGCCGCCGAGCCGGAGCTGTTCATCGTCGATGAGCCGACCCAGGGCATCGATGTCGGCGCCAAGAGCGAGATCCACCGCATACTGGGCGACCTGGCCGCGGCGGGCAAGGCGGTGCTGGTGGTGTCGTCCGACATGCCTGAAGTGCTGGCCGTCAGCGATCGCGTGGCAGTCATGCGCGAAGGCACCGTGGTCGGTACGCTGGCGCGCGGCGAAGCCACCCAGGAGCGCATTCTGGCGCTGGCGCTGGGCGGGGCGGAGGTGGTCGGATGAAGTCTGCCGACCGACGAGTGCTGACCGTTGCGGGCGTGCTGGGAGTCCTGCTGCTCGGCCTGGCCGTGGCGGCGCCCGGCTTTTTCCAACTGGGTAATCTGCGCGACCTGATCGTCGACAACTCGCTGGTACTGCTGCCGGCACTGGGCATGACCGCGGTCATCCTGTGCCACGAGATCGACCTGTCCGTCGGTTCGATCTTCGGTGTGTGTTGTGTGGTGGCGGGCGGACTGGCCCAGGCCGGCTTCCCCATGCCGGCACTGCTGCTGCTCATCCCGCTGCTCGGCGCGGCCTTTGGCGCACTCAACGCAGGGCTCGTGGTCGGCTTGGGCGTGCCGTCCATGATCGCCACGCTGGCCACCATGGTCGGCATTCGCGGCGCGCTCCAGTGGTTCACCCAGGGCGCCTGGGTCAATGACCTGCCCGCCGGCTTCCAGTGGTTCGGCCTCGGCCAGGCCGCCGGCCAGGCGTTGTTGGTTCTCGTGGCCGCGGCGCTCTGGCTGGCCTTGAGCTGGATGTTCGGGCAGGTGGCCGCCGGGCGCGCGCTGTACGCCGTCGGCGCCGATGCCGACGCGGCGAGGCTGGTCGGCATACGGCCCAAGGCGGTGGTCAGCGGCGCCTTCGTCTCGCTCGGTGCCCTGGCCGGCCTGGCGGCACTGCTGTCGTCGGCGCGCTTCACCTCCATTCAACCCAGCGCGGGCACGGGCATGGAGTTGCAGGTCATCGCCTGCGTGGTGGTTGGCGGCACGTCCATTCTCGGTGGCCGCGGCGGCCTGACCGGCACGCTGCTGGGCGTGGCACTGCTTGGCGTCATCGCCACCACGCTCATCTTCCTGCATGTCAACCCGGCCTGGGAGAAGGCCATCCAAGGCGCCATCATCCTCGTCGCCATGCTGGGCGCGCGCTCACACAGCGTCGACCGCCTGCCGGCGGAGCGACCGGTGGCCGGCCGCGTGCCTGGGAAGGTGGTGAGGCCATGACCGAACCCACCCGCCTCAGCACGCATCAGTCGACGCTGCGCCGCTGGTTCCCCAACCACGAGTGGGTGCTGCTCATCCTGCTGGCCGTGGAGGTGGCTCTGTTCTCGGCCACCGGGCGCAACTTCCTGACCGTCACCAACGCCTTTGAGCTGGTGCGCAGCGGCTGCGAGGTCGGCCTGCTGGCGCTGGGTATGACGCTGGTCATCATCACCGGCGGCATCGACCTGTCCGTGGGCTCGATGATGGGCATGGCGGCGATCACGCTGGGCTGGCTGAACAACGTCGCCGGGGTGCCCATCGTGCCGGCCATCGCCGTCGCCCTGGCCATGGGCGCGCTGGGCGGCTGGATGAATGGCGCGCTCATCGCGCGGCTTGGCGTGCCGCCGCTGATCGTCACGCTGGGCACGTACTCGCTGTTCCGCGGGCTGGCCGAAGGGCTGACCAAGGGCATCATCAACTACAGCAGCTTCTCCGACGCCTTCAAGGCGCTGGGCAACGGCTATTGGCTGGGCTGCGTGCCGCGTCAGTTGCCGCTGTTCCTGCTGGTGGCGGTCGGCGTGTGGCTGTTGCTGCACCGCAGCGTCTTTGGCCGACAGCTCTATGCGCTGGGCTGCAGCAAGGAAGGCGCGCTGCATGCCGGCGTGCCCGTCGGCCGCCGTGTGGTGACGACATACGTGCTCAGCGGCCTGCTGGCGGCGCTGGCGGCCGTGGTCTATGCCGCGCGGCTGGGCCAGGCCAAGGCGGACGCGGGCACGGGCTTCGAGCTGATGGCCATCACCGCGGTGGTGCTGGGCGGCACGTCCATCGACGGCGGCAAGGGCACCATCCTAGGCACCATGCTGGGTCTGGCCGCCATCGTCATGTTGGAGAACGGCTTGCGCCTGGCCGGTCAGCAGGCCGAGGCGTCGCAGGTGATGATCGGCGTGCTGCTGCTGGTCGCCATTCTGGGCCACCGTTTCGGCACGGGTGGCCGCGCGGGCGCCGTCGCAAGTACTTCACGGGATTCGTGCGAGGAGTTTGAGATGAAGAACTACCAGGTGGCCATCTTGAGCGTGGCCATGCTGCTGAGCGCGCTCATCGTGGCGGGCAGCAACAAGAAGGTGGCCGAGCAGATGAGCCTGCTGAGCGCCGCGCCGCCCGTCGCGGCGACGCAGCGGGCGGGCGCGCCACCACCGCCGCCGCCGGCCAAGAAGCTGACCATCGCCCTGATGCCCAAGAACAAGGGCGAGCCCTACTTCCTGAGCTGCAAGAAGGGCGCCGACGAAGCCGTGGCAGCGCTCGGCGGCCAGGTCGAGTTCCTGTGGGACGGCCCGGCCAACCCCGATCCCAGCAAGCAGAATGAGGTCATCGACGCCTGGATCACCCGCGGCGTGGACGTCATCGCCGCCAGTGTGGAGAACAAGGAAGCCATCTCCACGGTGCTCAAGAAGGCCCGCGCCAAGGGCATCAAGGTCATCTGCTGGGACGCCGACGCCGTGGCCGACGCGCGTGACTTCATGGTCCAGCAGGCCACGCCCGAAGGCATCGGCACCGCGCTCATGGACGAGGCGGCGCGCGTCATGGGCAACAAGGGCACCTTCGCCATCGTCACCGCCTCACTCACCGCCGCCAACCAGAACGAGTGGATCGAGTACATCAAGAAGCGCCTGGCGGCCAAGTACCCCGACATCAAGCTGGCCACCATCGAGCCCAGCGAAGGCAAGCGCGACGTGGCCATGACGCGTACCTCGGCGCTGCTCAAGGCCAACCCCGACGTGAAGCTGGTCATGGGCATCGCCGCGCCGGCCGTGCCGGGCGCCGCCGAGGCCGTGGTGCAGTCGGGCCGCAAGGACGTCAAGGTCATCGGCCTGTCGCTGCCCAGCCTGTGCCGCGAGTTCATCCACAAGGGTGTGGTGGATTGCATCGTGCTGTGGAACACGGTGGACCTGGGCTACCTGACGGTCCATGCCGCGCGCGCCCTGGCCCAGGGCGACATCAAGGCCGGCTCGACCACCATGGAAGCGGGCCGCCTGGGCAAGATCGAGATCGCCGGCGACCAGGTGTTGCTGGGCAAGCCGTTCGTGTTCAACAAGGACAACGTCGACCAGTTCGACTTCTAGCGTCGCGGTCGGCTTCGCCTCTGACCGACCGGATGGCGACGCCGTTGGGAACGTCGGGCCTTCGACCCGATGCCACGCTGGAGCGTGGCGGTCCGGTAGAGGTAGGCTAGAACCATGGACTGGCGGTGGCTGGCGGCGGCGTTGATGGTACTGTCGGCCGCCAGGGCCGAGGAGGCCTGGCACGCCGATCTCCTGGCGGCCAATGCGTGGCAGCCTCAGCCCGGCTGGCAGGCCAACCCATCCGCCGCCGCCACCGCCCAAGGCGCCGCCGATGGCCTGACGTTCCGGGTCCCCGAGCCCGGCCGGGCCATGAAGTGGGTCTACAGCGGCGCCGAACTGCTAGACCTCGAGCTGTTCCCCTACCTCGTCTTCACCTACACGGCGACCGGCGTCAGCCCGACCACCGACTACCTGCTGTGGGCTGCCGGCGACGGCGGCGGTGATGGCGTGCGGCTGCTGCGCGGCGCCGATATCGTCGCCGACGGTCGGGCGCACACGCTGGCCTTCAACCTGGCCGACCTGGGCCTGCGCGAGCCGATCACGCGGCTGGCGCTGGGCATGAGCGCCGACCCGGCGCGCGCCGCGTCCGTGCGCGTTGCTGGCCTGGCCCAACTCGAGGCACCTCCCGCGGGTGCCGAGCGCCGGCCCGCCGACGCCGGGCCCGGCCAGAGCTGGCCATTGGCCCTGGCGCCGGTGGACGGTTGGGCGATGCAGCCCGGCTGGCTGGCCAATCCCGACGACGCCGCGCGCATCGAGGCGGCCGGCGACCGGCTGCGGCTGAGCGTGCCCACGGCAGCCCGCGGCGGCAAGTGGCGGCACCTGTTGCCCCAACCCATCACTCGCGCGCGGTTCGTGGCCCTGCGTTACCGCGCCTCGGGCATCGCGGCCGGTGGTGACTATGCCCTGCACGTCTCGTCCAGCGGCTCCGGCAAGGCGCTGGACGAGCAGGATGCAATAACGCGCGGCGCGCTGGTGTGTGATGGCGGATGGCATACAGCCATCGCACCCGTGACCGTGGCCGACATCCGCATGGTGGCCCTGCAAGTACAGGCCGCGCAGCCTGGCGCGTGGCTGGAAGTGGCCAGCATCGCCTTCAGCGAGCGCCGGCCCAAGCCCACCGGCGTTGAGGGCATCGAGCCGTCCGACGGCTGGGAAGCGGCGACGGTCAAGGCGACCTCGCTGCCCATCTCGCCCATGGCCGGCACGCCGACCAAGCGGCAGACGGCCTGCGGCGTGCCGTTCACCGTGGCCCTCAACCCGCCCGGGACGGGCGTGCGCGCGTTGGGCGACATCGATCAGCCCGTGTCGGGCAGCGGGCGAACGCTGTATCTGTTGATGAACACGCACCTGGCCGAGAGCGAGGAGCCGTCGCTGCGCTCCGCGGGCAGTGGCGTAGTGCGCCAGGTGGAGCGCTTCGTGGCGCGCATCGAGTATGCCGACGGCCTGGCCGACGAGCAGATGCCGTGGTCGGTCACCGCGCAGCGCTACCAGGTTGGCCAGGGCCTGTCGGTCGGCGCGCTCGACCTGGACCCGGCACGGCAACTCAAGCGCCTGGTGCTGCGCGACCGCTACCCGCGCGGCTCGTTCGCCTTGCTCGGCGCCTCGCTCTCGGCCCAGGCCGTGCCCGGCCAACCAGCGCCGGTGCCGCCGGTGCTGGTGCCCGCGGTCAAGCCGGCCGCGGCGCCGCGGCCGTCATTTCGTCGTACCGGCACGCGCGTCGTCATCGGCTCGGGCAGCCTGGAGCTGACTCTGGAGACCGTGCCCGGCCTGACCGTGGTCGGCGGCCGGCTGCCGCTGACGCCCAAGGTGCCGCTGCAACTGGCGCCCGGGCCGCTCTTCCGCATCGCCGTCGGTGCCGCGGAGCCGGTCGGGTCTGAGGGGTTCGTCACCCGGCGCATCGAGCAGCCGCGCGACAGCCTGCGGCTGGAACTGGTGCATGAGCGCACCGTGGTGCGGCTGGTCTTCGACATGCGCACGCCCGACGCGGTCGGCGTGAGCGCCGAGGTCGACGCGCCCGAGCCGGCGCGGTTGGTGCTGCCCGAACTGAGCGGGATCGGCTTCGGCGGCGAGACCTGGTACTGGATGCCGCGGCGCGGCGCGGTGGTGAACCATTCGCCGATCAGCCTGGAGGAGGCTTATTCGGGCGCGATGCCGATGCAGATCATCGGCGCCTTCGACCCCGCCGCGGCGGCCGGCCTGTTCGTGCAGACCGACGACCGGTCCGGCGCCAAGCGCCGCTACCAGGTGGCCAAGGACGGTGCTGGCGTGCGCCTGGGCGTGGCCTGGGAAGGCGTGCGCGGCTCTGTGCCGCGTACGCTCATCGGTGGCCACTCGGGCGACTGGCATGTGCCATTCGCGCGGTACCGAGCCTGGGCTGAGCGCTGGAACAAGCCGGCTGCACCGCGCAAGGCGTGGTTCAGGCAGGTCTTCTCGTTCCGCCAGCAGTTCATGCACTTTGCCCTGCCTGAGCCCAGCGGCATGTTCGACGCCGCCACCAAGCAACTCCACCTGGCCGAGGTGCTGGCCGCGGATGCCAAGGCATTCGGCGGCTGCGACTACCTGCACCTGTTCGACTGGGGCTGGGATCCCAAGCGTGGCCGCTGTGGCGACTATCTACCGTGGGACCTGCTGGGCGGCGCCGCGCCGTTCGCCCAGCAGGTCAAGGCAGTGCAGGACGCCGGCACGCCCGTCGGGCTGTACATCGAAGGCATCCTGGTCGACCCGGAGTCACAACTCGGTGCGCAGCACGGCAAGGAGTGGCAGTTGCTCGGCCCCGAGGGCAAGCCGTACGGGTTCTTCGCGCCAAGCTTCAACATGTGCCCGCACGTTCCCGCCTGGCAGGACACGCTGGCCGCCACCTACGGTCGTGTGGCCAAGGAGACCGGTGCCCGCGGCTTCTACGTGGATGAGTATGGCTTCGCCGGCGCCGACCACGCCTGCTACAGCCCAGCGCACAACCACCCCGCCGGCGCCTGGCCGACGCTCGGCGAGCAGGCCATGCTGACCAAGATCCGCGCCGCAGTTGGCCCCGACGCCGCGCTCTACACCGAGGAGAGCCCGGTCGACATCAACAACGCCCTGCAGGACGGCAGCTTCACCTACGCCATCAGCTCGGTCAACGACGAATGGTCGCCTACGCACCTCAACCTATACCGCTTTGCCTTCCCGACCTTCAAGACGTTCGAGATCATTGTCTGCGACCAGCCCCTGGGCAGCAATCTGGAGGCCGTGCGCCGCATCGCCTTCAACGGTGAAGGCATCTGGCTGGAAGGCATCGCGAGCCGCTGGTTCTCGCCCGAGACGCGCGCCGAGATCGCCCGCTACCACGCCGTACTGCGGCGCGAGGCCGCCTGCTTCGCCGGCGACTGGCCGACACCGCTGGTGCCGACACTCTCGGGCGAGGTCTACGCCAACCGCTTCGACGACCGGGCCGGCGGCGGCGGGGTGAGTTGCTGGACGGTCTACAACACCGCCTACCGCACCGCACGCGGGACGCTGCTGGCCGTTGAGCACCGCGCGGGCGTCGTCTATCGTGACGAGCTGACCGGCCAGGAGATCAAACCCACGGTGCGCGGCGCCCAGGACCTGCTGAGCCTGGAACTCGGCCCGCGCGCGGTGACCATCGTCTCGCGCAAGCCGCGCGGCTAGCGATCGCCCGGCCGACTCACGCTCGCCACAGCGCCATCGGCTTGACGCCACGACCCACCGTGTGATATGACCATTCTAGAAGGCTCGGCGACGAGACCGACGGAGTGGAAGATGCGGCGATGGTTGGTGCTGCTGGGCGTGGTGGCATGTGGTGGCGTGTGGGGCCAGATGGTCACCGGCTCGGGCATGCCGGGCTACGGTGAGGCTCTGGGCCTGACGCGCGAGCAGATCGCGCGCGACGTCACGGCGCAGTTCATTCGGGCCAGTGCACCGGGCAACGTGCTGTGGCCGGGCGACCGCTATGCGGTGACCTTCCAGGTGGTCAACGCCGGGCGCGAGCCGGTGGCCGCCAAGGGCAGCCTGCAGTGCATTCCCTATGGCACCAAGGGCCAGTCGGGCGACATCTGGGTGCCGCGCGTCATTGGCCTGGGCGTGGCCACCAAGGTGCCTTGCGCCGTCGACCTGGCGCCCGGCGCGTTCGTCAATCTGACGCTGGCCGTGCCGGTACCCGAGCGGCTGGGCGCCTACGCCATGGTGCTCGACCTGCCGGGCCACGGGCGCCGCTTCGTCACCTCGTGCGTGCGCACCTTCCGCGCCGAGACCGCGCCGGTGGAGTTCCCGCAACTGTGTCTCGACGTGTCCGACACCGATGTCCTAACCCGCCTGGGCGCCTACCCCAACCGCGTCGGTATCGGCTACAAGCCAACGACCGACAAGGACTTCGACGAGTGGTGGCAGCGCTCGGTGGTCAAGCCGCTCGAGGGCTATCGCCAGGCCAAGCTGCCGGTCACCGTGGAGATCGGCGGGGGCGCCTTCAATGCGCCCGAGCAGCCCATGGGCCGGCCGCGTCCGTGGCTCGACGACAAGGGCGTCATGCTGGACACCAAGTTCGACCTGGCCTGGCTGCCGAGCTACGACAACGACTTCCGCGCCTTCGTCGACAAGCTGGTCAGCGCGTATGGCTGGCCACGCGGGCCGATGAACGGCATCAAGCTGTGGAATGAGCCGTGGGAAGGCATCTCCATCTCCGGCTGGGGCGCCGACCTGCCGCGCTACCGTGAGATCTTCGGCGCGCTCTGCGAGGCCACCGACGCCGCGCGCAAGCGCGAGAAGCTCAACGTGCTCATCGGCGGTTGCGACAGCTCGTCGAACACGTTCGACAAGCTGTTTGGCGACGGCAGCGACGACTTCCTCAAGTACCTGGACTTCGTCAGCATCCATTACCAGGGCATGTTCCCGCCGTCGACCGTCAAGGCCTGGGCCGACCGCAAGGGCCCCAACGGGCGCGTGAAGGTGTGGGACACCGAGAGCTGGGTGGCCAACGTCGACGACCGCGTGGCGGCGGTGATCGCCACCAACCTGTCCACCGGCCATGACCGCGCCGTGGGCATCTACGGCGGCAACATCGCCACCGAGTGGCACTCCACCGGCGCGGAGATCCTGGCCGAGGGCGGCAAGCGGCAGCGCATCGATGTCGTCCACGCCTGGTCCGTCGCGGCGTCGGTGGGCGCGGCCAACCATTTCATCGGCGAGCGGCGGTTCAAGGGCCTGTTGTTCAAGAACGGGCTGCCTTGGGTCATGGCCTTCCACGGCTTGCCCAAGGGCGGCGCCGCCAATCCGGAGGACGGCACGGTTGTCGTGGTTGGGGACATTGGCGAGGAGTTCGGCAGCGACAGCGTCATGTTCCGCACGGCGCGCGGGCTGGCCGAGCTGAAGCACAAGGCCGAGCTACGGACCAGACTGGCCGAACTGCCGGCCGACGCGGCCAAGGAGCGCGCCGAACTTGAGACCGCGCTGGCCAAGGACGAGCCGCTGACCGGCGGCAGCCTGAGCATCGCCGACGGCGGCGGCCGGTTCCGCCTGTACGACTTCTACGGCAACCCCGTGCCGGCGACGAACGGCCGCATCACCGTGCCGCTCGACCATCGCGGCTTCTACCTGCGCGCCGACGGCAAGCCGGGCTCGTTCGAGGCCCTGCTGACGGCCATCAAGCTCGGCCGCACCGACGGCATCGAGGCGCTGGCCACGGTCTGCCACGACCTGACCGAGCCCATCGTCAGCCGGCCGACACTCCGCCTGGAGCTGACCAATGTGCTGAACCGGCCACTGCGCGGCAAGCTGGAGCTGACCGTCGCGGGCTTGGCCCTGGATTACCCGGCGCAGCTGGCTTTCGGCCGGCACGAGACGCTGTACGTGCCGGTCAAAGTCACCGGCGGCAGCGCCAACGCGGCCAACAGCTACCCGCTGAGCCTGCGCTTCCGCGCGGACGACGGCGCGGTCGCCGAGCATGACGAGGTGCTCCACGTCAACCACGTGTCGCGCGCGGTGATCGCGGTCGATGGCCAGCTCGACGACTGGGACCAGGCCTTGCCGCAGACCATCGCGCCGGACAACAACCGGCAGCCAACCTTGACCGAGGCTGCGTGGTTCCCGTTCCGCAACTTCGACACCAGCCTCAAAGGCGGCTTCGCCACCGGTTGGCTGGCCTACGACGACCACAACCTGTATTTCGCGGCGAAGGTGGCCGACAGCACGCCTGACGAGGGCATGCCGCGGTTCGAGACGCTGAACCCCGACGAGTACTTCTACCCCGAGGTCAGCTACTCCAAGGAGGCGGCCGGCGGCGAGGCCAGCGACTTCTCGGCACGCTGGACGGGCAAAGTACGCACCAAGGGCGCCGGCGACTATACGTTCACCACGCGCAGCGACGACGGCGTGCGGCTGTGGGTTGACGGCAAGCTGCTGGTCGACAACTGGACCGGGCATGGCCCGACCGACGACAAGGACACGCTCAAGCTGGCGGCCGACACCAGCTACGACCTCAAACTGGAGTACTTCCAGGGCGGCGGTGGCTGCACACTCAGCCTGTCGTGGGAGGGACCGGGCCTCGACAAGCAGATCATCCCCACCGAGCAGCTGCGCACCGCGACCGATATGCCGGGGCTGGATGTCGAGTTCTTCCGCGGCAACGACCTGAAGAACAGCGCCAGTCGCCGCGTGGATGCGGTGGTCGACTACCCGACCTTCTCGGGCAATCCCAACGCGCCGGACTTCGGCAAGCCGCGGATGGCGCTGAAGGAGTACCGCTGGCCGGCCGGCGTGCGGCGCTATTCGTATCGCAAGGATCCTGAGCTGCCCGCGGGCAACGCGCCGAACCACGACAACATCCAACTGGGGTTCAATGTGCTGCCGTCCGAGAGCAAGCCATGGTACTCGCATCCGGCAGGCACCATGCCCGGCTACATCGGCTACTACGACACCGACTACGAGTATGCGCTGAACCCCGTGGCCGAGCGCTATGGCGGCGGCACGGAGATCTGGCGGCTGCGCTACCCCGGCATGCCGGCCAAGCACTTCTACCCGCGCCAGGGCGCCTCACCGCTGGACGGCCCCGCCAAGGGCGGCAAACTGGTCATCCGTCGCGACGGCAACACGCGGCTGGTCGAGTGCAGCCTGCCCTGGACCGAGATCCCCGCGGTCAAGGCGGCGGTCGATGGCGGCCAGTTCGTCAAGTTCAGCTTCCGCGTGAACGACAACGCCGGTGGTGGCTGCATGGAGTTGGCGCGCCGCCGCAGCGTGGCCAAGCGCAATGGCTCGTTCCATGTTGACTGGGCCGAACACTGGGCCAACGAGGTCGAGTTCGGGTTCGGCAAATGAGGCGCGCTGCGAGCCCAGCCCCCCCTGTAGTCCCCCCGCGAGCGGGGGGACGTGCTTGGCGCCCGTCGCTGCGGCACAAGGCACTCCCTCCCCGCTCGCGGGGAGGGTCGGGGTGGGGGCTGCTGGCCGACGGGCCACAGGCAGGTCTGACATGACCGCCGAGCCTATCTACCGCCGCATCGAATCCGACCTGCGCGCCGCGGTCGCCGCGCGCCGCTGGGCACCCGGCCAGATGCTGCCCAGCCGACAGGCCTTGTGCCGCGAGTATGGCGTCGCGCTGGCCACGCTCCAGCGGGCGCTAGCCGGCCTGCTGGCCGACGGCACATTGCGCGCCGAGGACGGCCGAGGCACATTCGTGGCGACGGCCGCGCCCACGGCGCGGCCCCGCACGGCACGGCTGGGCATCGTGGCGGAGGCCGGCCAGCAGCCCAGCCCGCGCTCGGTGGTGACCACCTGGGCGCCGCGGGTGGTGGAGAGCATCGAGCGCGCCGTGAGCCGCGCTGGCGGCGTCACCTCGGTCCACGGCTGGACCCACGGTGGCGACCTGTTCGTCGCCGTGCCCGCGGCCGTGCGTGACGCGCTGGCCAGCGGCGCCGACGCCGTGGCCGTGGTGGCCATCAACAACGAGATCGGCCTGGCCGAGGCCATCGCCGGCGCCCTGCCCGACCGCGCCCTGCCACTGGTCATGATCACC
Source organism: Armatimonadota bacterium (assembly GCA_016235455.1). Lineage (GTDB taxonomy): Bacteria > Armatimonadota > UBA10988 > UBA10988 > UBA10988 > UBA10988. Next base: position 107,070 of record JACRKZ010000018.1, read on the forward strand.
CACGGCCGCATGGACGGGCCGCTGGCGCATGTGTTCTTCGACGGCTGGACCGGCGGGCACCTCGCCGCGGAGCATCTGGTCGCGCAGGGCTACCACCGGCTGGCGTTCCTGGCGCCGTACACCGCCGACTGGCTCCAGGTGCGCCTGGCCGGCGCCCAGAGCGCTGCCGCACGGCGCGAGCTGGTGCTGCGACTGGTCCCAGACGAGCCCGTGGCCTACGTTGGCCACCGCGCCGACCAGCGGCTCGGCGAGCATTTGGCTACCGCGTTCCTGGCCGAGACGGTCCGCGCCGAACCCGGCCGCTGGGGCCTCATCGCGCCCAACGATGCCTGCGCCTATGGCGTACTGGCGGCCGCCCAAGCGCTCGGCCTGCGCGCGGGCCGCGACTTCGGCCTGGTCGGCTTTGACGACGATGTGGACTCGCGCCGGCTCGGCCTGACCACGCTGCGGCCGCCGGCCGACCAGCTCGGCGAGGAGGCATCGCGCCTGCTGCTGGCCCAACTCGACGGACAGCCGACGGCCCTCCAGGTCGGGCTTCGCCCCGATCTGGTCGTGCGCGGGAGCACCCAACGCGACGAGGAATGACCATGCGCCTCTGGCTGTGCCTGTTGCTCTGCGGCGCCCCAGCGCTGGCCGATATGCCGCACGGGTATGTCACCGACTGGATCGGCAACACGTTCCCTGGCCTCGGCCCCAATGGCCAAGGCGAGTGGGTGCAGAACATGGTGCAGGGCTTCTGCGTCAGCCCGGACGGCACGGCCATTGCCGCCTCGGAGTGGGATGAAGCCGGGCGCTGCACCGGCCTCTATCGCGACGGCCACGCCAACCACCGGCTGCTTCAGCAGTACAACGGCAAGGGCGGCCACAAGGCCTGGGGCTGGGGCACCGCGGGTACTGCCGTCGCCGTCCTGGGCGATCGCATCTGGCTGGCCAACACCGAGGGCGAGTTGCTGCGCTTCAGCTGGAAGCCCGGCGACCCCGAGTCAGCGACCTACGTCGACCAGGCCACGGTGGGCAAGGCCGCCGCATTGGCCGCGCGCGGTGAGCTGCTGGTCGTACTGGGCGTGGACGGCATGGTGCAACTACGCCGAACGGCCGACAGCGTCGAGACGAGCCGCTTCAGCTTGCCTGGAGCCAGACATGTGGCCATCGCTCCGGACAACACGCTGTGGCTCATCGTCGGCACCAAGGTCGTGCACCGCGGGCTCCGTGGCGAAGTCTTGGCCAGCGGCGTCGACGAGCCTCAGCAACCTTCGCACCTGGCCTTCTGCCCGTCGGGCCGGCTGTTGGTCTGCGACGATGGGCCGCGTCAGCAGCTGCTCATCTACTACCTGACCCCCAAGGTCCGCCTGGTCGGCGCATTCGGCGATGAAGGCGGCCTGCGCGCCGGCACGCCCGGCCGCGTCACACCGACTAAGCTATGGGGCCTGCGCGGCGCCGGCGTCGACGCAGAGGGCAACGTCTATCTGGCCCTCTGCCAGAGGCACCAAGGCGGTGGCACCACGCTGCGCAGCTACACCGCGGCCGGCCGGTTGCGCTGGGAGGTGCAGTCGCTCGCCTTTGTCGACTGCTTCGACTTCGACCCGAAGTCGGACGGCAGGACGATCTACGGCACCGAGGAGATCATCGACTACGACCCCGCCGCCAAGCCCGGCGCCGGATGGAAGCTACGCTCGCTGACGCTCGACCCAAGCCGATACCCGGACGATCCCGGCGTCACCGGAGTGCGCGGCTCGACGGGCATCCTGCGCTGGGTCGAGGGTCGGCGCTTGCTGTATGTCATCGGCCAGATGGCTGGCGGCGTCGATGTCTACGCCTTCGAACCGCCGCCCAGCGATGTCAGCTACCATGTCGCGCGGCTCGGACCGAAGCGCGACGGCGGCTGGGCCTGGGACGTCGACGCGCGCGGCGATGTCTGGTGCGGCGATGCGCCGGGCAAGAGCATCCTTCGCTACCGCTTCGCCGGCTGGCAGACCGATGGCAGACCCCGCTTCGCCGAGCCCGAGAGTTGGCCTCAGCCGGAGGGTTTCGACGAGGTCGGACGGGTAGTCTACGTGCCCGATGCCGACACGCTGTACGTAGCGGGCTACACACCCGAGCGCCGCCGCAAGTCGTGGGGCCTGATTGGCAGCGTGCTGCGGCGCTACGACCGGTTCACAGCCGGTGGCCGCGCGGCACGCTGGACCGTCGATCTGCCCACCGACGACGAGCAACTCCACCCCAAATGCCTGGACGTGGCCGGTGACTTCGTGTTCACCGTGCAGGTCAAGCCGACCAACGGCCGGTCGGCGCTGGTCACGGTGCTGCGCACGACCGACGGTACCGTCTACGGCACGATGGCGCCCGGCCCCGAGGTCGGCGACAACAGCGGCTGGATCGACCAGACCCACGGTCTGCGGGCCCTGCGCCGAGCCGATGGCAGCTACCTGGTGCTCGTGGAAGAAGACTGGCGCGGCAAGAACCTGGTCTATCGGTTCGCGCCCTGACCCTACTGCGCCGCAGGCGCAGCCTTGAGCAGCCGGCCAAAGAAGGCGACCGTCTCCCGGATGAAGGTCTCGACATTGGCCTTCTGGCCAAAGCCGTGGCCTTCGCCGTCGAAGGCGTACAGCTTCACATCCCGGCCGGCCTGGCGCAAGGCAGCATCGAACCGCACCGCCTGATCGACGTTGACGATGGTGTCCGCCTTGCCGTGGAAGATGAGCATGGGCGAGGTCTTGGCGTCGATGTGGTAGATCGGCGACGCCTCGCGAATCAGCTCCGCAGCCTGGTCGCGCGGCTTGCCCTGCAGCAGGTTCTGCGTGACCACCTTGACCCAGCCGGCGTCCTTGCTGCCCTCGGGCGCGATATCCACCGCGAAGTCGGTCGGCCCCGAGATGTCCACCACGGCCTCGGGTCGGCTGCTGAACCCGGCCAGGTCGGCATCGCTGTTGTCGCGCGTATCCATCGTGCCGAGACAGGCCACCAGATGCCCGCCGGCCGACCCGCCGAGCACACCGACATGCTTGGCATCGAGCTTGAACCGATCGGCATGGGCACGCACCCAGCGCACGGCGCGCTGGCAGTCGTCAAACGGCGCGGGCCAGGGGTTGGTCACGGGCCGGCCGGCCTCGGCCGGCTTGACCAGCCGATAGTCAATGCTGAAGCAGACGTAGCCTTGCGCGGCCAGACCCTTGGCCATGTCGCGGTAATCGGCCCGGCTGCCCGCTGCCCAGCCGCCGCCATGGATGAAGATGACCGCCGGCAACACTCGCTCGTCGTTCGGTCGAAAGCTGTCCAGCAACAGATCGGTATCGCCGGCGCGCCCGTAGACGATGTCCAACTCGGTCGTCAGCGGAGCCTGGGCTGCACAGCCGGTGCAGAGCAGGGCCAGCGAGAGCAGCAGAAGGAGCATTCGGCGCAAGAGCGGTCTCCGCATCCAACGTTCGTCCAACACCTCTCCGCTCCTGCCTCCGCCATACGCGGTCACCAGGAGCCAACGGGTACTGGGTCGACTACGGACGGACGGAGGACACGCCGGCCGTCGTAGATCGAGCCTGTACCCGTTGGCGCCGTCGCGGCGGACCAGCCGACCGACCGCGTTGTCGGGCGACCACAGAGGGTCGCCCCTACGGGGCGGTCGCCGGCGCCGCCGGCTGCGGCGGTGCTGGCGCGGCAGGAGCCGGCGCCGCCGACGGGGCGGCCGCCGTGGCCAGGCAGGTATTCGGCATGCCCGCGCTGAGCGCGGCATCCATCGCCGACACCAGGTACTGGCCGGTGGTCTCTTTGTCCATTTCGATGATGACCAACTGCTGCGGGCTCTTGGCCACGGACTTGAGCTGGGCGCTGAGCTGCGCGGGCGCCACGTTCTGTCCGTCCACCGAGAACTGGCCCTCGCGCGAGATGGCCACGCGGATACCGCCCAGGGCGTTGAGGTCCTCGACGTTGGAGGCCGAGGGCAGGTTGAGGTTCATGCCCTGGTCCTGGCGGTTGATGAACTGCGCGGTGACCATGAAGATGATGAGCAACACGAGCATCACGTCGGTCAGCGGCGTGATGTTGATCTCGGTGAAGTTGCCGTAGCGCGACGACCGTCGCCGGCCGCCACGGCGGGATCTGGTGCCTCCGATGGCCATGGTTCAGCTCCTCTTGGGCGCTTCCAGTAGCGAGCAGACCTCGTCGCCGGCCAGGTCCATCTCCAGCGAGAAGTGGTCCACGGCATTGTTGAGCACGTTGTAGGCGATGACCGAGACAATGGCCAGACCGAGGCCGACGGCGGTGGCCACCAGCGCCTCGGAGACGCCCTTGCCGACCACGCCGATGCCGGCGTTGTTCTGCAGGCCGATGGCCTGGAAGGCCTTCTGGATGCCGATGACCGTGCCGAACAGACCGATGAACGGCGCGGTGGCGCTGATCGTGCCGAGCACGTACAACCGCTTCTCCAGCAACGCCGACTGCAAGGCCTTCATGCGGTCCAGCGAGGCATGGAGTTCGGCGGGCGTGCTGTGCTCGACGGTCATCAGCGCGTGGCGCACGACTCGTACCACGGGTCCGCGGTAGGCACCTGTGGCTGTCGTCGCCTCTTCCAGCCCACCCCGCCGCAGCGCCGCGGTCACATCGTCCAGCAACGCCTCGCGGTTGCAGCGCGCGGACGCGAAGTACACCGCGCGGTCGATGATGACCGCCACGGCGGCGATAGAGCAGAGAACCAGGGGCCAAATGGACACCCCGCCGTCGCGCAACAACTGGAACATCGAGACCTCCGCGTACCTTCGGATTGGACACCGAACGGCGTTCGAGGTTCCGTGGTGGGCGGCGGAGTCGACCGCGCTATCGACCTGCCGCGCGACGGCGCCGGAGCCGGCGGAGCGCCCACACCAGCAGCAGCGTCGCTGGCACCAGGCTGAGCAAGCCGACATCGGCGGTCATCCAGCCCCATGCGTCCAGGATAACCAGCTCCCCGCGGATGGGCGTCGGCGCGGGCCGGTGGATGGCGCACCAGCCGCCACCCAGCAACCAGACGACAGCCACCGACGCGCAGCCGATCTCGTCGCGCCGGCCGACGAACTCGGGCCTGCGACGGGTGCCACAGTGGCCGCACACCGTGGCTCCGCCGTCCATCGACGCGCCGCAATGGCCGCAGGTTGTCGTCGTGTCCTCGCCTATCACGCCGCCCTGCTCAGCCGCGAATCGCCGACAGAATGCTCGGGTCCTTGATCTGCTCGTCGCGCGCCAGCATCAACACCTTGGAGAGCACCTCAGCCGTCTTCGGATCATCGTCGGCAAACGGCAGGAACAGCCGCCCGCGATGCTGGCTGTGCACTGGCACGATGAACAGCATCCCGCCGGGCATCTTGTGCGTCACGGCGCTGCCCAGATGCACCGAGTACTTGCCGAAGTGGCCGTCGATGTAGACATGCCGGTCCTCGGCGCGCACGTTCTCGATGCCCATCAGCGCGCACAGCTCGCGCAGCAGCATGGCACGCAGTTCCACGGTGCTGGCCGTGGCTTCGGGGTCGACCCCGCCGCGATGGGCTACGCTGACCACCAGGTCGAGATCGCGCATGGCCTCTGAGAAGATGATCGGCGGCACCTCGGCCAGCGGCACGGGCTGCCATTCGCCACGTTTGGCGAAGTGGACCGACTCCAGCGTCAGGCCCTCCACCTCGGCGGGCGTCCAGAACGGCTCGGCGAACTCGATCCACGCCGACAGCCCTGCCTCGTGCCAGGTGCGGCGCACACCGCCTTCGGGGTCATGCACCCACCCCCGCCCGCCGAGCAGTGCCAGTGCCTGGCGCGGCTGCACCTGATGCCCCGCGTAGCGCCGCGTGCCGCCGCTCTCCTCGCGTTCGGTCTGGGTCAGTGGGTAGAGCTCGCGGAAGATCTGTTTGAACGGCTGCACGCGCTGGGCGGCGAAGCACTCGTGCTGCCACTGGTGCCACTCGCCGCCGGCCAGCAGGTCCACCGGATGGGCCAGCCGCACCGGCTCGTCGTGGCCCAGCGGATGCAGCGCGCCGGCATGGTCGCGCAGGGCCCGACCGCCCTCCGCGGGATAGCCGGCAATACCCTCGCCCAGCCACAGGAGGCCCGTCAGCGACGGCGCGAGCAGCGGGTGTTCCAGCAGGTCGCCAAGCTCGCGGCCTCGGAAGACGTCGCCGCGACACATCGACTGCTCCAGCGCGCCCTTCATGCGCGAGGCGGCGCGGTCCAGGCTCGTCTTGCGCGCCTTCAGCTCTGCCACGGCCGGGTCTTTGCCCACCGGGCCGGGGATCGACTTGAGTGCCTTGCCGGCTTTGGTGGCGGTCAGCTCCGGCCGGCCGTCGGCGCTTATGCTCAGCGCCACGCTAGTCTCGCCGACGGTGACCGTCACCGGCCCGGCCTTGAGGTCGGCCACGGCGCGGGCCTCCATGGCCCACTGCAGACGTAGCGGGTCGGGGTAGCCGGCGGTGCGGGCGAGGTTGTCCAGTGCCACGGCGCAAGCACGCTTCTCGCTCTCCTGGCGTTGCGCCCCGAACTGCCGGGCCGTGCGCTGGAACTCGGCGATGATCTCATAGCGGGCCAGGACCTCGGGCTCACGCGCGTCGCCCTCGGGCAAAGGCACCAGGCCCAGCGCCCGCAGCGAGTCCTGGTTGCGCTTGTCGGTGACGCGCGCGCGCAGGTCGTCCGCGGCGGCCCGACCGAGCATGGCGTCGGCATACAGCTTGGCCCGCGCATGTCCGGTGCCCGACGAGCCAAACTTGGCCGCGTCGTAGAGGTGGCGGAAGCGCTGCTCGCCCAGCGTGGCGTGGACCTTGCCGAACCAGGCCACATCCACGGCGCCGTCGAGCAGGTCCTGGCTGGTCAGGGGTGTGTGCTCGGTGACCTTGGCCGCCCAGGCCGAGCGGATGTCCTCGGCCATCTCCCAGCGATTGTCCTTGGTATGGGCATAGAGCCACCACACGCCGGACTCGAACCCCTCCCAGCCAAGCGCAGCGCCCACATGCGCGGCCCACTGGGGCGCCAGCAGTGCCGCGTCGCACAGGAGTTGGTCGGGCAGCCTGGCGGTGCGCAGTGCGTCAGCGGTGGCGTCGACGGTATCGGTCTCGGCTGGGAAGCAGCCGCGCAGCACGCCGCTGAGCACACCGCCCTTGCTCTCATCGCCCCAGGCAGCCCGCCGGAAGCCATCCTTGCCCAGGCTGGTCAGGATACGCAGTAGCGTGGCCGCGCCGCGGACCGTGCTGATCGACTTCACGTAGGCCGTCGCCGGCGTGGGCCGGTCACCCCGCGCCAACTCGATGTCGAGCAGGCGCGCACACGCGCGTTCCACCAGCGGCCTCAGACCCGGCGACCCGGCCAGGTCCAGGGTCAGGTTGCGCTGGGTGCAGGCGTGGAGCCACTGCGCATGGCCCTGGGCCGGGCCGACGAGGTAGTCAAGGATGTCAGCTTCGCCGATGGCGCCGGCGTCAAACGCCGCCAGGGCGTCGGCGAACTCCGGGCGGTCGCGGGGGACCTCCGCCGTCGGGTCATCGTCATCGTCGTCGCTCGCGACGCGGGCCACCTTGGCCAGCAGGCGGCTCACCTTGCCCGTGAGCCGGGCGGCGGCGCCGTGGCCGCCGGCGGCGATGGGCTGGCCCAGCCACACCTGCAGCTGGAACAGGCGCAAGCGCTGCTCGGGGCTCCAGGCCGCCTGGTCCAGTCGCCGGTGCGCGCCACAAGGCCCGACGAGCGGCCGCTTGAGCATGCGAATGGCCGGCTGACCCCAGCCCCAGAACTCGCGGTGCGGCCGTCTGGCGTCATCAGGGACGGTGTGCATGGCTGTCTCGGCCGCGTCCAGCAACCACTGTGACGTTGCCGCCGCAGGCGGCGGCGCGAGCGCCATGAGCCAGTTGAGGACCGGCACCAGCCACCGGATCCAGTCGTTGTCACGTGGCGGTCGCTCACCGATGAGGCCAGCCAGCCAGGACTTCAACGGCTTCCAGGACGGCCCATCCACATAGGCCAGCTCCGCGCCGAGCCCGGCAATCCACCAGGCACGCGCCAGTTCCAGGCCGTCGGCGTCGCGCATGGCCGCGGGTCGCCGCGCATACCAGTCCAGCCACACGTCCATCAGCGGCAGCTTGTCGGCGGTCCGCTCGGCCGCGGGCAACGCGACCGGATCGCCATGGCTGGGATAAGCGGACGCCAGCGGCTCGGTGCGCGGCCCTTCCCAGGAGTCGAAAGTCACAGGTGTCTCGGCATGTTCGGCCAGCTTGGCCAGAAGGCCCTTGATCAGCGCATGGGCCGCCGGCGTGGCCAGCGTCGCCAGCACCCGTCGCGGCTCGACGCCCGGTGTCAGCGTCGCCGGGTCGTACAGCCCGAACCCGTTCTCCGGCCCCAGCACCACGGCACTGGCGCCCGCCAGGTGATCGATGTGAGCCTGCTCATCGGCGGTCAGCGTGTCGCGGCTCTCCCGGTACGCCGTCGCCACAGCGCGGCAGCGGTCGGCCTCACGCTGGGCGGTGGCCAGTTCGCGTAGCAGTTCGAGCCCCGCCAGCCGTTGCAGCGCATCCTTCGCGCCAGTCAGCCGCTCGGCGCTGGCCAAGGCGGCGGCATCGGCCTGGTTGAGCAGCAATTGCAGGCAGGCGCGCCGCAGGTCCGTCGCCTTGCGGGTCAGCAGTGCCTCGATCTGCTGAGCCTCCGACGGCTCGATCCTGGCGCCCTTGAGCTTGTCCAAGGCCTTCGAACGTACATCGGCGGAGGCGTCACCCAACATGTCCAGCAGGAAGGCGCGCACCTTCGGCCGCGATGTCTCGCCCTTCTTCACGTCATCCACCAGGTGCCGCCGCATGGATGGGTCGAACTGCGTGGCCAGCGGGATGATGCGTTCGATCGGTCGTTTGCCGCGGCACTCGATGAGGGGATAGGCCGCATACGTGGAGATGGCCTCCACCTCCCACCAGGGGTAGACCAGCGCCGGCAGCGTCGTCTTCTTGGCCGGCAGGCGCGGCACCAGCGCTTCCAGCCGCTCGAACAGGTCGGTGGTCTCCAGCCCTTCGGTGTCGTGCATGAGCGCCTGCGCCGCCGAAACGGCAACACGCAGATCCTCGTCGCTCAGCGCGGGGATGAGCGACCGGTTGGCCACGTTGATGCCCAGCGTCTGCAGCAGCTTGGCGGCGACAAACCGCTTCTCCACGTGGTCGTCGACCAGGTATGTCTTGGCGCGCTCGATGGCTGCCACGGCATCGCTGAAGGCAAGCGTCCACAGCGCCAGATGGAAGTCGCCAGGGTCGTCGCCGGCCAAGGCGGCCTCGCGAGCGGAATCATCTTCCTGGAAGGCCAGCGTGCGCCCGATGGCCTGCTCCACCTCCCGCTGGGCCAGCGCCTCGTAGCCAAAGCCGAACCACACATCGGCCGCGCGGATGGTCGCCGAGAAGCGCGCCAGGCCGTGGTCCAAGATCAACCGCAACAGGCGCCGGAAGCACTCGGGATGCGCTTCGTCGATGCGTTCGAGGATCGATTGCCGCAGGCCTTCCTCGCGTTGCGCGGCGAGCAGCAGTCTTTCTACACACTCCCAGCCCTCGGGACGCGAGCAGGTGATCAGCGCGCGGATGACATGCTCGCCCATGACACCGATCTCGTGCTCGCCGTTGGCCGATTCGATGAGGATGCGCAGGACCTCCTCGCCTTCGGCACCGCCGGCATCGATGGCGCCCGCCAGGACGAGGCCCACTGTCTGGTCGAGCACCTGCCCGCTGGCCAGGTGCGGACCCCAGGCGGCCAGCCAGGGTGCGCCGACGTTGTACTCCTCAGTGGCTGAGGCCAGCATGAACAGCCAGCGGAACCGCGCATTGGCGTAGAGCGTTGGCGCGGTGGGCGCACGGAAACTGCGCCTGATCCAGCCCGTCTCGTAGACGCCCCGGCCGATGAGCTGCCAGGCCTGCTCGACGGCGGGCACCATCTGGGGCCACAGCGCGGTGAACAAGGCCCGCCGGTCGCCGTCGGACAACTCGGTCAGCGCCTTCAGCGCCGCCTCGCGCTTCTTCCCGCTGCCGAACATCGCCAGCAGCGCTCGGTCCTGGCCGCCCAGCGCGTCGGCAATGTCGCGCGCGCCGCCCGGCAGCTTCTTGGCCAGCGTGGCACGCTCCTTGACCCATGCGGACCGCTTGAACTGCTCCAGTCGTGTCTTGGCTTCTTCGGGCGTCAACATGGCTACGCTCCCGCGAGCATGACGAGGCGCACGAACAGAATGGTGCTGTCCGCGCGTACAAACACTTGATCATCGAGCCGGTGCTGCTGCGCACCGTCGATGAAGACCAGGTAGATCCCATCCTCGAAGCACTGCCAGGCCGTGCCAACCGCCTGTTCCTCGGTGACGCACTGCTCCAGGTCGCGGCCGCCGGAGTCCACCTTGCCACGTTCCGCGCCCTCGGCGATCTGCTGGGCGGTCAGCGCGCGATGCAGCCGACGCGCCTCGGCGCGAGTCTGGAAGGCGATGACCTCCCAGCGCACGATGACGGCGATGAGGTCGCGTAGGCGCACGGCGCCGTCGCCGCGCCAGAACTCGGGCGGCAGCGGCACATCGAAGTCGGGGACCAGCGCCCGCCGGGCGCCCGGCAGCTTAGCCGATACGGTGGCCATGGCGTCACCTGTCGCCAACCATTGTAGCCCGCACCGCGCAACGTTCGCCACTGTATCGCGCCGTGCCCAGAGGGCCCGGCGAGCCGGCGCAAAACACAGTGGCACGCCGGCCTTGGACGAGGCAGACTGGCCTCAAAGTGGAACCGGGCACCGGACCAAGGAGCCCGGTCAGAGGGAGCCATACAATGCGCAGACGCGCGGGTTTCACGCTCATCGAACTGCTGGTCGTGATCGCCATCATCGCGATCCTGGCCGCCATCCTGTTCCCTGTCTTCGCCAAGGCCCGTGAGAAGGGCCGCTCGGCCAGTTGCCTGTCCAATCTGCGGCAGATCTCCACCGGCGTGACCATGTACACGCAGGACTACGATGAGAACTACTGGGCCTACTACTACTTCGGCAACCAGCTGTGGTCGGTCTACATCGAGCCCTACCTGAAGAACCGCCAGGTGTTCATCTGCCCGTCGACCATCAACCAGCCCACCGTGGGCGCCATCGGCTCGGCCAAGCAGCAGTACAACTTCGGCGGCATGTTGGGCAGCTACGTGTGGAACGGCAATTTCTACGGCGCCAACAACCTCAACGGCATCCCTGATGCCTCGCTGGCCAACAAGCAGGAGCCGTCGCGCACCTTCTTGTTCGGTGACGGCATCTGGGTCGACAGTTGGCCCGACCCGGTGGCCGAGGCGTTCCCACCCGCGGGCTGGACGGTCAACGGAGTCAACACGCCGATGGGCCGCATCTGCGTCGACCGCCACTTGGGAGGGGTGAACGTCGCCTTCTGCGACGGGCACGTCAAGTGGAGCACGTACCAGGGGCTGTGGAACTTCTGGTACCACAGCACGGGCCCCTAAAGCTCGAGCGACGTCGGGCCGCGTAGCATGGCCAGGAGCGCTGGGTCACAAATGTCCTGGTCCCTGGCCAGCAGGATCACCTTGGACAGCACCTCGGCGGTCCGCGGATCATCGTCGGCAAACGGCAGCCAGGGCGTGCCCCGACGCCCCTGCGCGGCCGGCACGATGGGCAACATGCCGCCGTCGCGGCGATGGGCGTGGGCACTGCCCAGGTGCACCGTGTAGGACCCAAGCTGCCCATCGACAAGCACAAGGGCGCCCTCGACGCGCACATTGGCCAAGCCCATGAGCGCGCTGGTCTCGCGCACCAGCGCGGCGCGCATGGCCATGGTGGACAGCGTCGCGTCGGGATTGGCCGGACCGCGGTGCGCCACGCTGACCACGAGATCCAGGTCGCGCATGGCTTCGCTGAAGACGCGCGGCGGGGCGTCGGCCAGCGGCACCTGGCGCCAGTCGCCGCGCCGAGCAAAGTGCACGCCGGCCAGAGTTAGGCCGTCGAGTTCCGCCGGCGAGAAGAACGGCTGCTCAAACGTCACCACGGCCGACAGCAGCACGTCGTGCCAGGTGCGGCGGTATCCACCGTCGGGATCGCGCGCCCAGCCCCGTCCCACCAGCAGCGCTACGGCCTGCCTGGGCTGCAACTCGTGGCCCGCGTAACGGCGCGAAACCTCACCGTCCTCGCGCTCGCCCGCGGTGAGCGTGTAGAGCTCGCGGAAGACCTGCCGGAACGGCTGCACGCGCTGCGCCGCGAAGCACTCGCGCTGCCACAGGTGCCAGTCACCCGCAGCCAGCAGATCGGCCGGATGCGCGATCCGCACGACCTCCTCGTGTCCCAACGCCTGCAGGCCACCACCGTGGTCGCGGAGCACGCGGGCACCCTCGGCGAGGTAGCCCATCGCGTCGTCGCCGCGCCACACCAGCCGGCTGAGCGCCGGCGCCAGCATGGGATTCCCCAGTAACTCGCCCAGTTCGCCGCCGGTGAAGCCATCGCCGCGGCACATGGCTGCCTCGAGCGAGGTGCGCATCCGCTCCGCGGTGGCCAGCAACTCGGCCCGCCGCGCGCGCAGCGCCACCACCGCGGGCTCCTTGCCCAGCCGGGCCGGGATGCTGGCCAACGCCTTGCCGGCCTTGGCCGCGCCAAGCTCGGGCTGAGCGTCGTCGGTGAGGCTCAGCGTCACGGTGACGTCGCCCACAGACACGACCACGGGTCCCGCCTGGAGGTCGGCCACGGCGTGGTCTTCCATGGCCCAACGCAGTCGCACGGCATCGCTGTAGCCGGCGGTCCGCGCCAGATTGCCCAGCGCCACGGCAGCGGCCAGTCGCTCGCTGTCGCGGCGCTGGGGGCCGAACTGCCGCGCCGTACGCTCAAACGCGATGATCGTCTGGTAGCGCGCGAGCAGCTCCGCCGAGCGGTCCTGGCCGTCAGGCAGCGGCGCCAGGCCGAACGCGCGTAGCGCGTCCTGGCTGCGCCTGTCAGCCACGCGCGCCGAGAGCTCGGCCAGGCCGACGCGGCCCAGGATGGCGTCGGCGAACAACCGCGCTCTGGGGCAGGGCTTGGCAGCCTTGTAGAGGAGATCGAAGCGCTTGGCGCCCAGCGTCTGGTGCATCTCGGCGAACCAGGCAACGTCCACTGCGCCATCCTGGCGCTCGTCGGCCGAGAGCTCGGTGTGGCGAGACGGCGTGTCGGCCCAGGCCTCGACGGCCTCGGGCACGCGGCAGGGGCCCCACTGGCCCGCGTGCCCCAGGAGCCAGGCCACGCCGGACACGAAGCCCGGCCAGTCGAGCGCCGCGGCGATGTGCTCGGACCACTGCGGCGCCACGAGCGCCGCCTGGCACAGGACGCCTTCGGCCAGGCCGGCGGCGCGGATGCGCTCGGCGCACGCGGCCGGCGTCTCGGCGGCCGCAGGGCGTGTCTTGCGCAACAGGCTGGTCAGCGCCCCGCCGCGCGTGGCGCCGTAGTCAGTCAGGCCCCGCGGGCCCTCCTTGCCCAGCCCGGCCAGGAGACGCAGGGCGTTGCCCACGCCGACGATGACGTCCATGGCATGCAACCGGGCCGAAACCGGGGTCGGCCTGTCACCGCGGGCCAGTTCAACGGTCAGCAGGCGCTCGGCAAGACGCTGCTCGGCTGCCTGGTACACCGCCTCCTTCGCCAGATAGGGCGACTCGAAGTCCGCGCCGAGAGCGGTCCAGGTCGATGCGCCACGCGGGTCATAGTGCAGCAGCCGCGCCACGAGATCCGCATCGCCCACGGCACCGGTGGCCATGGCGCCGAGGAGCAGGTTCAGCGGCGCGTTGTAGCGCCAGGCGTCGTCCCTCGCAGGCTCAGTGGCGGTAAGCGCGGCGTGGCCGCCGCGGCCGCGCAGCAGCCGACTCAACAGGCCGGTGGGCTCGACTGGAGTCGACGTCGGCTCCAACGCCCACAGACTAAGCCGGTAGGCCCGGCCCAGGCGCTCGGCGTCCCATCCACCGGGGCACAACTCGTAGTGCAGTGCACACACCTGCATCGGCAGGCCGCGAGCGGACCGTGGCAGGACGGCCAGCGCTGCTTCGCTGGCCGCCAGCAGCAACTCGGCAGCGGACTCGGGCGGCGGCGGCACAAGGGCCAACAGCCAGCCGAGGATCTGGTGGCACCACCACGACAGCAACTCAGGGAGGTCCGGCACATCGCGGCGGTGTGCGGGCACGCGCCACAGCCAGACGGCACGAGCCAGTTCCAGACCGTCGGTATCACGCATGGCCGCGGGGCGTCGGTCGTACCAGTCGAGCCACATCGACATCAACGGGAAGCACTCGGGCGAACGCCGGTCGCGCGGCACCGTGACCAACGCTTGTCCGTAGGGGAAGGCCTCACTCAGGGGCATAGTCTGCTTCTGCCCGGATGCCTCGAAGGTGACGAGGGTGCCGGCGTGCTCGACCAGCAGCGACCGCAGGCTTGCGAGGAGCGCCGATGCCGCCGGACTGGCGATGTTGAGCTCCCGGCGCCGCGGCGCGAGCGGCTTGACCAGGTCGCCGGCTGTGTACAGACCATAGTTGTTGTCAGCCCCGTAGTCCGGCTCCGGAGTCGCGCCGAACCAGGCCAGGTGGGCCTGCTCGTCGGTGCTCGATTCGGCCTGAGCGGTCCCGTAGGCCCTGGCGGCTGCGCGGCAGGCCTCTTCCTCGCGGCCCGACGCAGCCAGTTCGCGCAGCAGTTCCAGACCGGCCAGCCGTTGCAGTGGCTCGTCGCCGGCCAGCAGACGTCGCGCGCTGGCCAGCGCCAGACCGTCATCCTGCCCAAGCAGCACCCGCAGCGCCGCGCTCCGCAGGTGGGCGTCGCGCTGAGCCAGCAGCGCCTCAACCGCCGGGGCTTCACTCGGCGCCAGCAGGGCCCCCAGAGCATTCACCGCCCCGATGCGCACCGACGACGACCGGTCGCGCAGCCGCTCGAACAGCCAGGCGCGCACCGCGGGGCGCTGCGCCTCGTCGCTGGTGAGCGCGCCGATCAACCGGCGTCGCGCCCCGGTGTCCATGCACTCGTAGCTGGCGATGAGCCGCTCGATGGGCCGGTCGCCGCGAGCGGCGAACAGCGCTGGCGTGAGGTCGCCGGCGCTCACGTCGATGGTCCACCAAGGGTAGAGCAGCGCCGGCAGCGTGGTCTTGCTGCGCGGCACGCGCGGCAGCAGCGCCGCCACGCGCTCAAACAGCTCCGGTCCGGCCAGGTCGACGCGGCGTTGTCCGTTGAGCCGGCTGAAGAACTCACGAATCGTGCCGTCGGCGTGGTGCGTCACGAAGTGCGCCGCGGCCATGGCCACATGCACGTCGCCATCGGCCAGCGCCGGCACCAGCAGCCGCACGCACTCAGGCAGGCTGGCCAGGCGCAGGGTCATCACCGCCGCCAGCCGTTGCTCTGGCCGCGGCGCCGAGAGGAGGGCCACCGCCCGCCGGATGCCCTCGGGCGCGTCCAGATAGGCCTCCACCCACAGGGCCAGGTCCAGCTCGACCGCGTCCTCGCCGACCAGCGCCGCCTCGCGCGCACCGGCATCAGTCAAGTAGCGCCACAGGCGCTCCAGTGCGCTCTCGGCCTCGCGCTGGGTGAAGGCATCGTGCCCGTAGTGCAACCAGCGGTCCACGCGCTGCCGCACCGGCTTGAACCGACACAGGCCGTGATCGATGACCGTACGCAGCACATGTGCGAAAGCCAACGGGTGGCCTTCGTCGACCCGGTCCAGGATGTCGCCGCGGTGCACCTCGTCGCGCTGGCAGGCCAGCAGCGCATGGGCCACGATCTGCCAGGCTTCGGGCCGCGCGCAGACAGACAGCGCCCGCACCACATGCAGGCCCATGCCGCCGATGGGATGAGCGCCGGCAGCACACTCCGCGAGGGTGCGCAGCACCTGCTCGCCGTCCTCGCCGCCGACATCGATGCAAGCCGCCAACAGTGTGCCCAGCGCGTACTCGTCGCCCAACCATACCGCCCAGGTGGCCAGCCAGGGAGCGTCGGCGTCGAACGGGCCCAGCCGCAGGGCCACTGCGGCCAACCAGTTCCACCGGGCCTCTTCGAACAGCTCGGGTCGGCCCGGCGCGCGGAACGAGCCGCGGTAGCCGCTCACCTCGTACACGCCTTGGCCGATCATCTGGTAAGCTTGCTCGACGGCCGGGTGCAGGTCCGGGAAGAGCGTCGCGAATAGCCGGCGCCGCAGCTCCCCGTCCAGCGCCGCCAGCGCCGCCACGTTGGCCGGCCCAACCGCGACCCGCTGCGCCACCGACAGGCCGGCTGCCGCGTAGAGCCGCCGGCAGACGTCGTGCGCCGGCCCAGGCAACCGCCGGGCTGCCGCGGCGACGGCCTGCGGTCGGCGAGGATCCGCCGCCGCGCGGAGTCTCTTGATCGCCTCTTGGTCAGAGAGCATGTCGGTTCCCCCGTAGCCAACGTCGTTGCGCCACGGCATTCGGCGCCGCCCCGCCGTTCCCTGCTGTTACATAGCGCGCCGATCGAAGGACTTCCACCTGTCACGTCCAACCCTCCCGGCGACACTAAGCCGAGAGTGAGCTGAGCATGACCGGTCTGGACCGTATCACCTGCGCTGTCAACCATCGCCAGGGCGACCGTTGCCCCATCTACCTGTGGGTCTTCGGGCAACCGGGCGTGTCCGAGGAGATCAACGAGCGGTTCGGCTCGTTCGAGGCCTTCGCCGACCATCTCGACCTGGACATGATCCAGGCCTTCCCCGCCGGCGGGCCGTGCAACGGCAGCTACTTCCCACAGGACAAGGTGCAGAGCGACCCGACCTTCGGCAACGTGCTCGACATCGAGGATGCGCTGGAAGTGCGCTTTGGCGAGGTGCATGCCGAGAGCATCTACGCGCCGCTGAAGCGCGCGGTGGAGGTGGACAAGGGCCGCAAGGGCCGGGCTGTGTGGGTGCAGACACCGGGCGTGTTCGAGGCCGCCAACGGCTGGCTGGGCCTGCAGAACCAGCTCATGGCGCTGGCGCTGACCCCGGAACTCGTGGGCCGGTTCTACCAGCGCATCGCCGACTGGTCGTGCGCCTATGTCGACCACTGCGCCGAGTTGGGTGTCGACTGCATCCACATCTCCGACGACTGGGGCATGCAGAACGGGCTGCTGTTCCGGCCCGAGATCTGGCACCAGCACATCAGGCCCGCCACCAAGCGTATCGTCGACGCCGCCAAGGCGCACGGGCTGTGGGTGAGCCTTCATTCGGACGGTGATATCTCGTCGCTGCTACCGAACATCATCGAGCTGGGCTTCGACGTCTGCCACCCGCTCCAGGAGTCGGCCGGAGTCGACATCGCGCGGGTCAAGGCCGACTACGGTGACCGCCTGACCATGTACGGCGGCCTGGATGTGCAGGCCACGCTCGGTCGGCTGGACCGCGGCGGCGTGGCGGACGAGGTGCGGCGCGTCATGCGGCTGGTCAAGCAGGGCGGCGGCGCCATCTTCTGCACCAGCCACATGGTCCAGCCTGGCACGCCCATCGACGATGTGCTGGCCGCCTACGACGTTGTGCACGAGGAGGCCACATACTGATGGGACAACCCGCCTGGCTCTCGCCCCGACGCCTGCTGCCCGACCTGTTGGCGGCCGGTTGGCTGCTGGTGGTGGCCACGGCCTATCTCGGCCGGCACCTGCTGGACGCATGGGCCCTGGCCATGGCGCGGCTGGCTGGTTGATGCTGTCGTGAAAGGGCAAGCATGTCGCGCATAACCCCGTTCCTGTGGTTTGATGGCCAGGTCGAAGAGGCCGTCGAATACTACCTCTCCATCTTCCCGCGCGCCTCGTTGACCAGCATTAAGCGCAACGGGCCGGGCGGCCCGCATCCCGATGGCGCGGTGGTGGTGGCGCAGTTCCGGCTGTGCGACCAGCCGTTTGTCGCGCTCAACGGCGGGTCGCATTTCAGCTTCTCTCCGGCGCTGTCGCTGTTTGTCGAATGCGACTCCCAGGAGGAGTCAGACCGGCTGTTCGACGCACTGGCGGCGGAGGGCAAGACCTTGTCTTGCGGCTGGGTCACCGACAAACTCGGCGTGACCTGGCAGATCGTGCCACCGGGCATGCTCGAGCTAACGATGGGCGACGACGCGGAGCGCTCTGGCCGTGCCATGGCCGCGATGATGAACCAGATACGGCTCAACGTGGCCGAGGTGCGCGCGGCCTACGACGGAGACTCTGCTTGACGGGTGTCGCCATCGCCGCGCTCATCACGATGGCCGCGCACAACCTGGGCGCCGCGCTGCTGGCCGCAGCGCCAGGCGTCGCGCTCGGTGCGCCCGACCGGCGGCTGGTACTGCGCTGCGGCGTCGGGCTGGGCGCGCTGGCCTATGTCGTCCTGGCCATCGGCCTGGTCGGCGGCCTGAGCCCGGTGGTGGGCTGGCTGCTGGTCGGCCTCGCGCTGGCCGCGGGGCTGCCAGCGCTGCGGCGCGCGCGGCCGGCGCAGCCCGACCCCGTCGCCATGACACTCATCGTGCACCATCCCGGCGCAGTCGACGGCGACGACACGTGGCCGCGCCTGGCCGACTGGCTGATCGGCGCGGCGCTGGCCATCGTGGCGCTGTTCGCGCTGCTGACCGCGCTGGCGCCGCCGGCCGGTTACGACGAGTTGACCTACCATCTGGCGGCGCCGAAGATCTTCGCGCGCACGGGCTGGGTGACGATCCTGCCCTATGACCATCACACGGCCTTCGCCTTCACGCTGCAGATGCTCTACACCTTGGCGCTGCTCATCGGCAACGCGGCCGCGGCCAAGCTCATCGGGCTGACGCTGGCGGTGCTGAGCCTGGTCGCGCTCAACGTGGTGGCGCGTGAGTGGTTCGGCCGTCGCGTGGGCCGGCTGGCGCTGGTCATCGTGGCCTTCACGCCATTGGTCATCACCCACGCGCCGCTGGCCTACACCGAGTTCGGGCTCATGTTCTGGACGCTGCTCGCGCTGCTGAGCTGCGGCCAGTACCTGAACCTGTCGGGCGATGCCGTGAGCACCGCGGGTCAGGGCCTGCGCGCCGCCGCCCGGCAGCCGCGGTGGCTGGTGCTCACCGGTGTCTTCGCGGGGCTGTGCTGTGGGGTCAAGGTCACCGCGGCACTGTTGGTCGTGGTGCTGGCCGGCGCCGTGCTCGTGCTGGGCCGACGCGATGGGCTGCGCACGCTACGCCACGCGCTGGTGCTGCTGAGCGTGTGCGCACTGGTCGCCGCGCCGTGGCCGATCCGCTCGTATCTGGCCACTGGCAATCCCATCTTCCCCTTCGCGCACGGTGCCTTCCCCAGCCCGCAATGGTCGATCGACCGCGCTCAGGCCTACGACACCGCCCAGAAGGAGTTCGGCCGCGCGTTGGATGAGCGCGCGCTGACGCCCATCGAGCCCGCCGGCAGCCAGCGCAGCCTGGCTCGCCTGCTGACCGCGCCCTGGAACGCCACGTTCCACCCGACATGGTTCTTCGATGTGGGCCTGAACTTCGACGGCAAGGCGCGGCTGGGTCCGGCTTACCTGGCGCTGGGCCTGCCGTTCCTGGCGCTGTGGGTGCTGCTTCTGGGCCGACGGCGGCGCGGCATCGGCCTGCCCGGCGTCAGCGAGGAGCGCGAGGAGACCGTCGAGGAGCGCTACAGCCCCGAGTTCGGACGCGACGTGGCAATGGCGAGGCCGACGGCCATCGTGGAAACAACTACCGTTGACACGGCCCGGGCCCTGGGCCTGCTGCTGGCCATCGCGCTGGTCAACGGCCTGTTCTGGTTCGCCACCATGCAGTACTTGCGCTATCTGGCGCCGATGCTGGCCGTGTATGGCCTGCTGGCCGCCTGGGCGGCGGACAACCTGCTGCGGCTGCGCCTCTCGGCGGTGGCGGTCGTGCTGGTGCTGACCATGCAGGTGGCCGGCGGCGTGGCCTACAGCCTGACCAGCGGCTACTACCCATTGCGCGTGGCCCTGGGCAGTCTCGATCGCGACCGCTACGCCGCCGCCTCGGTGCACGCTTACGATGCCATGCAGTGGCTCAACGCACACCGGCCCAGCGGCAAGGTGGCCTTGTACGGCGAGCCGCGCGGGTACTGGCTCGATGTGGACTACCTGTGGGGCGAA
Source organism: Armatimonadota bacterium (assembly GCA_016235455.1). Classification (GTDB taxonomy): domain Bacteria; phylum Armatimonadota; class UBA10988; order UBA10988; family UBA10988; genus UBA10988. The sequence goes on from JACRKZ010000018.1 coordinate 127,048, forward strand.
CGCAACCACCACACGCTCATCCCCGACAGCGCCCGCACCGACGGCGACACCTATCTGGACTTCCTGAGCCAGCGCCTCGGCGTCAGCCACATCCTGATCAATGGCGAAGTACTGCGCCTCGATCACACCGAGGGCAACGACGATGTGGCGCTGCTCACGCAAGGCGTGCGCCAGGGACGGCTGCACGTGGCCTATGAGGATGCGCGGCGGCCGATCACCGTCTACGAGATCGGGCCGCGCCCGTAGAGCCGCGCGATTGCGAACCCGGCCTGTTCGAGCAGTGGTTTGGCCTCGGCCAGCGCCTCGGCCAGGCTCATCGGCCGGTTGGGCAAGGGCCAGGCGGCCAGCAGGCCGGCGGCCGTGATCTGTTCTGGCGTGAGCGCTACCGCGCCGCCCACGGCAACCACGGGCACGCCGATGCGCCGCGCGCGCTCGGCCACACCCGCCACGGTCTTGCCGTTGAGCGTCTGGCCATCGAGGCGGCCCTCGCCGGTGATGACCAAATCCGCCGCCTCGGCACGCTCCTCAAAGCCGACCGCATCGAGCACCAGGTCGATGCCTGACACCAACCGGGCCCCGCAGAAGGCCAGCAGCCCTGCGCCCAGCCCACCGGCCGCGCCAGCGCCCGGCACCTGCGCCACATCCAGGCCCAGATCACGGCGGACGACCTCGGCCCAGTGCGCCAGGGCAGCATCGAGCTCGGCGACCGCCGCGGGATCGGCGCCCTTTTGCGGACCGTAGACCGCACTCGCCCCGCGCGGACCGCAGAGCGGGTTGTCCACGTCGCAGGCCACGCGCAGGTCGATACTCGCCAGGCGCGCATCCAGCCCGGTCGCGTCGACACGCGCCAGACGCGCCAGCGCCGCACCACCGGGCGGCAGGTCGGCGCCGTGCTCGTCGAGCAACCGCACTCCCAGCGCTTGCGCCAGCCCGGCGCCGGCGTCGTTGGTGGCGCTGCCGCCGATACCCAGAAGGATGCGCTCGGCGCCGGCATCGAGTGCCGCCCGCAGCAGCTCGCCGGTGCCCCGCGTCGTGGCCAGGCGGGCGTCTCGCCGCGCGGCAGGCACCAGCTCCAGACCCGACGCCGACGCCATCTCGATCGCCGCCTGGCCCTGGTCGAGCAGGCCCCAGCTCGCATCCACCGGCTCACCCAGCGGGCCGGTGACCGTGGTGCACCGCATCTGCCCGCCGTTGGCCGCGACCAGTGCGGCGACGGTGCCCTCGCCGCCATCGGCCAGCGGCACCAGGTCGCAGGTCGCGGCCGAGTCCGCCGCGCGCACACCACGGGCCAGGGCCTCGGCCACGGCGGCCGCGGGCAGGCAGTCCTTGTAGGAATCGGGGCAGATCAGGTAGCGCATTGGCGGTCTCAGTCGGCTCTGTGAGCGGCGCCGGATACAGGACGATATCACTTTCGGCCCATGCTGGCCACTTAAGGCAGACCCGCGGCGGCCGATAGGGTTCTAGGTCATATGCCCCGGCGACAGGCTTGGGCTGACCTGATAGCCGCGGGCCGACCTCCGCGGCAGGTGGTGTAGAGTCATGGACATCGCAACTCCGCTTGGCCTGGTAGGGACCCTGATCCTGATCCTCGCGGCCATCATGATCGAAGGCGGCAACCCCGTTGCCTTCTTCAATATCCCGGCCTTGATGACGGTGGGTGGCGGCCTGACGTGCGCCCTGATGGTGGCCTACCCGCTGCCCGTCATTCTCGGCTCGGTCGGCATGGCCAAGCAGCTGCTGTTCATGCCCAAGGTGGATGTGGTCGGCACCATCAACACCCTGGTCGAGATGTGCACCCTCGTGCGCCGAGACGGCCTGCTGGCGCTCGACCAGATTGTCCGTCGAGTTGAGGACCCGTTCCTGGCCAAGGGCGTGCAGTTTGTTGTGGACGGCATGGAGCCCGAACTGACCAAGGAGATCCTGCACCTGGACCTGGAGCAGAAGAAGCACCGCCACCACCAGGCACGCGCCATCATGGACCTGTGCGGCGGTGTGGCGCCGGGCTACGCCCTGATCGGCACGCTCGTCGGTCTGGTGTCCATGCTCTCCGAACTCGACCCGGCCACCGTCGGCTCCAAGATGGCCCTGGCTCTGATCTGTACGCTGTACGGCGTGGGTGTGTCCAATGCGGTGTTCATCCCCGCCAGCCGCAACCTGGAGTACAAGAGCGAGCAGGAGCTGCTCATCAACGAGATCATGGTGGAAGGTCTGCTCGGCATCCAGGCCGGCGAGAACCCGCGCCACCTGGAAGACCGACTGAAGGCATTCCTGCCCATCAGCAAGCGTGCCGCAGCCGGCACCGGCGCCGCCGAGTAGGCCCGAGACAGCCATGTTCCTTCGTGATCGACATCGGCAACGGCGGAGCGCCCACGACGGCGCTCACCACGGCGGCGGCGGCACGTGGCTGGTCAGCTACGCCGACATGGTGACCCTGATCATGGCGTTCTTCATCGTCATGTACACCATGTCGCAGATCGACATCAACAAACTCAAGGCCCTGGTCGGCTCGCTGGATGCCGCCTTTGACCCCAAGCCCTCCGGCTTCAAGATGTCCAACAAGGACGAGAAGCGCAACAGCGGTGAGCAGAGCCTCGTGCCCGGCGGCGCCTCGCGCGTGGCCCGGGTGGCACCATCGAACGGCACCAAGCCGGCACCGACCAAGGGACCGGGCGACAAGAGCAAGTCGAGCCGGCCGCAGAAGAGCTTGGAGGAAGTGGCCAAGAGCGTGCAGGAAGTGGCCAAGAGCGCCGGTTTGTCGGCACAGGTCAAAGCCACCGTCACCTCGCGCGGCACCGTCATCAGCTTCGCCGAGACGGCCACCGGTCTGGCCAACGTGGTGCCCTTCGCCAGCGGCAGCGCCGAACTCACACCCGGGTTCCGCGGCTTCCTCGACAGCGTGGCGCCCATCCTGGCCGGGCTGACCAACAAGGTCGAGGTGCAGGGCCACACAGACAAGCGGCCGATCCGTACGCCGGCGTACCCGAGCAACTGGGAGTTGAGCGCGGCGCGGGCCGGCAGCGTGGTGCGTTACTTCGTGGGCTCCCATGGCCTGGGCGCGCACATGTTCGTGTGCAGCGGATTCGCCGACACCCTACCGGCCGACCCCAGCGACACCCCGGACGCCTGGGCCCACAATCGACGGATCGAGATCGTCGTCACGCGCAACCCGGCCGCGGTCTACGACTCGCTGACTCGCGACCAGGTGGCCAGCCAGGAAGTCGACATCACCCAGCCGCTCGGGCCGAAAATGTTCGATATCCCCATGCCGCTCGGCGGCCAGCCGGTGCCGGTGGAGCCCCTGGCGACCGCGCCGGATCCCGACGCCGTGACCAAGGCCGCTCATCCGGGCGCCGACCAGGCGGTTCACGAGCCCGCCGCCGAGCCGGTCAAGGCTCACTGATCGCGGTCGGCCGCCCACTGGCGCCAGGCCTCGCCATCACGACCCGTGACCTTGGCCAACGTCTGCTCAAAGGCGT